>CBFHAI010000008.1:0-118314 GCA_965653565.1 uncultured Chiayiivirga sp.
GCCGACACCATCAACGCGATGACCAACACGCTCGCGATCTTCGCCGACCAGGTGACGACGGTGGCGCGCGAAGTCGGCGTCGAAGGCCGCCTCGGCGGCCAGGCCAACGTGCCGGGCACCGCCGGCATCTGGAAGGATCTGACGGCGAACGTCAACCGGCTCGCCGCCAATCTCACCTCGCAGGTGCGCGCGATCGCCGAAGTGGCGACCGCCGTGACCAAGGGCGACCTCACGCGCCTGATTCAAGTCGATGCGCGCGGCGAAGTGGCCGACCTGAAAGACAATATCAACTCGATGATCGACAACCTGCGCGGCACCACGGAGCGCAATCGCGAACAGGACTGGCTCAAGACCAACCTGGCGAAGTTCTCCGGCACCATGCAGGGCCAGCGCGACCTGATCACGCTGGGCCAGACGCTGCTGTCCGAACTCGCGCCGCTGGTCAACGCCGAACAGGGCGTGATGTACGTGATGGAAGGCGCCGACGAATCGCCGCGGCTGCGCCAGCTCGCCGGCTACGCCGACCAGCCGCGCGACGAACGTTCGCGCGAATTCCGCCTCGGCGAAGGCCTCGTCGGCCAGTGCGCGGCCGAGCGCCGGCGCCTGCTGATCGACGAAGTGCCGGACGATGCGATCCAGATCGGCTCGGGCCTGTTCAGCGCCAAGCCGCGCAGCGTCATCGTGCTGCCGGTGCTGTTCGAAGATCAGGTCAAGGCCGTCATCGAACTGGCGAGCCTGCGCGAATTCACCGACTCGCACCGCGCCTTCCTCGAACAGCTCACCGGCTCGATCGGCATCGTGCTCAACACGATCGAAGCCACGATGCGCACCGAGAGCCTGCTCGCGCAGTCGCAGAAACTCGCGTCCGAACTGCAGACGCAGCAGCGCGAACTGCAGCAGGCGAACGAAGAAATGGCGCTGAAAGCCAAGCTGCTGGCCGAACGCAACGTCGAAGTCGAACGCAAGAACCAGGAAATCGAACAGGCCCGCCGCGCGCTGGAAGAAAAGGCCGCGGAACTGGCGCTCACCTCGCGCTACAAGTCCGAATTCCTCGCCAACATGTCGCACGAGTTGCGCACGCCGCTGAACTCGATCCTGATCCTCGGCCAGCAGCTGTCCGACAACGTCGAAGCCAATCTCACGCCAAAACAGGTGGAATTCGCCAAGACCATCCACGGCGCCGGCACCGATCTGTTGAACCTGATCTCCGACATTCTCGATCTGTCGAAGATCGAGTCCGGCACGGTGACGGTGGAAAGCGAAGAGATCACCTTCGGCCAGATCCGCGACACCATCGAACGCAACTTCAGCCACGAAGCCGATCGCCGCAATCTCGAATTCGGACTCGATTTCGATCCGGCACTGGGACGCGCGCTCAACACCGATCCCAAGCGCCTGCAGCAGATCCTCAAGAACCTGCTGTCGAACGCCTTCAAGTTCACCGAGCAAGGCAGCGTGCGGCTGGCGGCGCGTGTCGCGCGGCAGGGCTGGACGCCGGATCATCCGGTGCTGTCGCAGGCGCCGGTGGTCGTGGCCTTCACCGTCACCGACACGGGCATCGGCATCTCGCCCGACAAGCAGCGCATCATTTTCGAAGCCTTCCAGCAGGCCGATGCGGGCACCGCGCGCAAGTTCGGCGGTACCGGCCTCGGACTTGCGATCAGCCGCGAGCTGGCGAGCCTGCTCGGCGGTGAAATCAAACTGGCCTCGATGCCGGGCGAAGGCAGCACGTTCACGCTGTATCTGCCGCTCAATTACAGCGGCACGGCGGCGCCGCGCCGCCGCGTGTCGCCCGAAAGCGAAGCGCTGGCGCGCACGCTGCAGGCCAGCCTGCCGGCGCAGCGGCAGGAGGAAATCGAAGACGATCGCCACGCGCTCGATGGCGACCAGCCGGTGCTGCTGATTGTCGAGGACGATCCGCACTACGCGCGCGTGCTGCTCGATCTGGCGCGCGCGCGAGGCTTCCGCGGCGTGGTCGCGATGCGCGGCAGCGACGCGCTGAAACTGGCGCGCGAGTATCGCCCGACGGCGGTGTCGCTCGACATTTTCCTACCCGACATGCTCGGCTGGACCGTGCTCGCAAGGCTCAAGCAGGATCCGCTCACCCGCCACATCCCGGTGCAGATCGTCACCATCGAGGAAGAACGCCAGCACGGCATGGAACGCGGCGCGTATTCGTTCCTGCCCAAGCCGACCACCACCGAAGGCATCGAAGTCGCGCTCGATCGCATCAAGCGTTTCGCCCAGCCGCGCGTGCGTCGCCTGCTGGTGGTGGAGGACAACGAAGCCGAGCGCATGAGCATCCGCGCGCTGATCGAGCACGACGACGTCGAAATCGTCACGGTGGCGACCGGTGCCGAAGCCCTCAGCCGGCTGCGCAACGAAAGTTTCGACTGCGCCGTGCTCGACCTGAGCCTGCCCGACATGAGCGGCTTCGAATTGCTCGACGTGGTGCAAAAAGATCCGCAGCTGCGCGATGTGCCGATCGTGGTGTTCACCGGCCGCGATCTCACCGGCGACGAGGAAGCCAGGCTCAACCGCATGGCCAAGAGCATCGTCATCAAGGGCGCGCAATCGCCGGAGCGCCTGCTCGACGAAACCGCGCTGTTCCTGCACCGCGTGGTGGCCAACCTGCCGCCCGAACAGCGCCGCATGCTCGACAGCCTTTACACTTCGAACGACGCGCTCACCCACAAGAAGGTGCTGGTGGTCGACGACGACATCCGCAATATCTTCGCGGTGTCGAGCATCCTCGAGCGCCAGGGCATGGAAGTGCTCACCGCCACCAACGGCCAGGAGGCGATCCAGCGGCTGGAGTCGCAGCCCGACACCTCGCTCATCCTGATGGATATCATGATGCCCGACATGGACGGTTATCAGACGATGCGCGAAATCCGCAAGAACGGCGCGTTCCGCTCGCTGCCGATCGTGGCGCTCACCGCCAAGGCGATGAAGGGCGACCGCGAGAAGTGCCTGGAGGCCGGCGCATCGGACTACATCGCCAAGCCCGTCCACACCGATCAGCTGCTGGCGACGCTGCGCCAGTGGCTGCACCGTTGAGCGCGGGCGCACGTGAGTACAAGGCTACGGAGATCTCGCGCGCCATGGTGAACATCCTGCTCGTCGATGACCAGCCCGGCCGCCTGCTCAGCTACGAGGCGATCCTGGGCGAACTCGGCGAGAACATGGTGCGCGCGAAGTCGGGCACCGAGGCGCTTGCGCGCCTGATGGAGATGGAGTTCGCCGTCATCCTGCTCGACGTCAACATGCCCGGCATGGACGGCTTCGAGACGGCCAGCCTGATCCACCAGCATCCGCGCCACGAGAAGACGCCGATCATCTTCGTCACGGCCGTCCACATCACCGACCTGGATCGCATCCGCGGTTACAACCTGGGCGCGGTCGACTACGTGTTCGTGCCGGTGGTGCCGGAAATCCTGCGTTCGAAAGTCGCCGTGCTGTGCGAACTGTTCCGCCAGCGGCGCGAACTGCAGCGGCTCAATCGCCATCTCGAAGTGGCGAACGAAGAACTGGCGCACGCCAATGCCGCGCTGCAGGCGGAAAAAGCGCTGGAACTGCGCGCGCTCAACGATGCGCTCGAACGCACCAACCGCGATCTGGCCCATACCAACATCAATCTGCAGGGCGAGATCATTGAGCGCCGCCGCGCCGAAGAACGGCTGCGCGACACCGACCGGCGCAAGGACGAATTCCTTGCCACGCTCGCGCACGAACTGCGCAATCCGCTGGCACCGATTCGCAACGCGCTGCGCCTGCTGCAGGTCGGCGATCGCAGTTCGGCCGCCGATGCGATGTACATCATGGAACGCCAGCTGCGCCAGCTGGTGCGCCTGATCGACGATCTGCTCGATGTCTCGCGCATCACGCGCGGCAAGCTCGAAATGCGCAAACGCCGCGTGCTGCTGCGCGCGATTCTCGAAGACGCGGTGGAAACCGTGCGCCCGTCGATCGACGAAGCCGGCCAGCGCCTGCATATCGAAGTGCCGGAAACCGATCAATACATCGAGGCCGATCCCGAACGCCTGGCGCAGGTGTTTTCCAATCTGCTCAACAATGCCAGCAAGTACAGCGACATCGACGCGCTGATCCGGTTGCAGGCGAATGTCGATGGCGAGCACGTGCGGGTGCACGTGGTCGACGAGGGCATCGGCGTGCCTTCGCATCTGCTCGAACAGATCTTCGAATTGTTCGTGCAGGCCGACACCTCGCTCGAACGCTCGCGCGGCGGCCTGGGCATCGGGCTGACGCTGGTGCGGCAACTGGTGGAAATGCACGGAGGCAAAGTGAGCGCGCGCAGCAGCGGCAGCGGCAAAGGCAGCACCTTCACCGTCGAACTGCCGCTGCCCGGCGCCACCGCGCTGGTCGCGCCGGCGCCCGCCGCGCAGACACCGTCTGCGACGCAGACCACGTCCGAGGCGCGCCGCATCCTGGTGGTGGACGACAACCGCGATGCCGCCGATACGCTGGCGCTGACGCTGCGCCTGTTCGATCACGACGTGCGCGTCATCTACGATCCGCTGCATGCGCTCGAACTGGCCGAAAGTTTCCGTCCCGACCTGGTGTTCATGGATGTCGGTATGCCCGGCATGAACGGCTACGACCTGGCGCGCCACATGCGTGCCTGCGCCTGGAGCGACGGCACGCTGCTGGTGGCCCTCACCGGCTGGGGGCAGGAGGAAGATCGCCGCCGCTCGCGCGAAGCGGGCTTCGATCATCACCTGGTGAAACCGGCGGAATTCGCCGACATCGAACTGATGTGCCGCACCCTGCGGCAAGCGCCGGTCGGACAAACCGAACAATGAACGCGGAGCGATCGGCCGACCCGCCGGCCTTGCCGGAGCGGTGTTTCGAGCCGCTCGCGGCGGCGCCGCCGGTGCGACCGGCCTGGCTGAGCAAGCTCAGTCACGACCTGCGCAATCAGCTCTCGCCGATCCGCACCGCAACGCAGTTGCTGCAGAGCGGCCGGCTGGACAGCGAACGCCAGGCCGAAATGCTCGAAATGATCGAGCGCCAGATCCAGCGCATGGTGCGCATGCTCGACGATGTGTCGGAGTACGGGCGGCTGGGCGTGGAGTCCAAGTACGAGGTGCTGCATCTGGATTACGTGATCGACAGTGCGCTCGGCCAGATCGGCCAGCGCATCACCGCGGCCGGCCACGCGTTCGAACATCACCTGCCGGAAGAGCGCGTGCGCATCGTCGGCGACCGCGCGCGGCTGGTGCAGATGTTCGTGCGCCTGTTCGACAACGCGATCCGCTTCACGCCCGGCGGCGGTCATCTGTCGCTGAGCATCGTGCATCACGACCGTCACGCCGAAGTGCGGTTGCGCGACAGCGGACCGGGCATCGAAGCCGAACGCCTGGAACGTATTTTCGAGTTGCCCGAAGGCCCACGCGCCGCCGAGGGCCTGGGCATCAGCCTGTTGCTGGCGCGGGCATGCGCGCGCGAGCATGGCGGCGATCTTGAAGCGCACAGCGATGGGCCCGGGAAAGGCAGTGAGTTCGTGGTGCGGTTGCCGCTCAGGCTAGATTGACTCGCAATCCAATCGCGCAAGCTGCGACTTTTTTTGCAGTATCCCGACAGCGAAGACGCGAGACGAATTCCGGTTGAAGGCCAGCGTCGCGCTACATCACGCCATCGCCGTCAGTTGTCTCCGCGCAATCCAGACCCTTCCGAGTGAGCCACGGCACCAGCAGCGGTGTCCGTCTGCCCGTACCCCTTCGTACGACTGAGTTGCTCGACGAGCTCCATCGGGACGGTTCCAACGAGCGCTCGCACAACCTCATGTCGACTCAGGAGAGTAACCGTGATTCGTAACGCACTTGCAGCCTCGATCATTATCTTCGCCGGCACCTGCCAGGCGGCGCCAAGCTATATATGCCAGGTAACTCTTTCGCCCCGGGAGTCGGCGAAAGGCACGGAGGGATACCTGACGATCGACCTCACGACCGCCCCCGGCTGCGGCGGACAGTCACTGCTTTCGCAGTGGATCTGTACGGCGGGTATGACCGACGCCAGCTTCGGCCTTGAAGCAGCACAGTGCGCCGCACAACCGACGACCCATACCATCGAGTCGCTCGCCACGCTGCAAAACACATTGTTGCAGGCCAAGGCCTGGGGCATGACGATCGACGGAATGCTTGCACCCTGTCGCTCCGCGGCGGTCGGTAACAAGTGCTGGTCGTCGGTGATAGTGCGGTAGGGTCTGGTAGTCGCTCCTCGCTCGACCGCATGGCTCCTCGCAGATAGATTGGTCGAAAGCGAACCGCTGTCAGCCCGCATCCAGTTCCGCCCACCGCGCGTACGCAGCATCGAGTTCCTGCTGCGCACGCGCGGCATCGGTAAGGGCCGCAGCTACCGCCGCCCCGTCGCGCTGATAAAAATCCGGCGCCTGCATCGCCTCGGTCAACGCCGCCAGCTTCGTTTCCAACGACTCGATGCGCGCCGGCAGTTGATCGAGCTCGCGTTGATCCTTGTAGCTGAGCTTGCGTTTCGCCGCCGCGGCAGGCGCTTTCGCAGCCACCGGTGTCGCCGACGGCGGTGGCTTCGAGGCGGAAGCCTGCGCGGCCGCCCCCGCACCGCGCTGCCGCACCCAATCGCTGTAACCGCCGACGTATTCGCCGATCCGGCCGTTGCCTTCGAGCACCAGCGTGCTGGTCACCACGCTGTCGAGGAAATCGCGATCGTGCGACACCAGCAGCAACGTGCCCGGATAATCGGCGAGGCGTTCTTCCAGCAGTTCGAGCGTCTCGACATCCAGATCGTTGGTCGGCTCGTCCATCACCAGCAGGTTCGAGGTGCGCGCGAACAAGCGCGCCAGCAATAGGCGGTTGCGCTCGCCGCCCGACAGGGCCGTGATCGGCGCGCGCGCGCGGTCGGGACTGAACAGAAAGTCCTGCAGATAGCCGAGCGCATGCTTGCGCGCGCCGTTGATCTCGATGAACTCACGGCCCTCGGCCACGTTGTCGAGCGCGTTCCAGTCCTCGCGCAGTGCCGAGCGATGCTGGTCGAAATACGCGACTTCCAGATTGGTGCCGAGCCGCACTTCGCCGGCCTGCGGTTGCAGTTCGCCGAGCAGCAACCGGATCAGCGTGGTCTTGCCCGCACCGTTCGGGCCCAGGATGCCGACGCGATCGCCGCGCTGGATCGACACCGAAAAATCATCGACCAGCACCCGTCCGCCGATTTCGTAGCGCAGGTTCTCGGCATCGATCACGCGTTTGCCCGAGGCGCCGGAGGTCGCCACATCGAGCCGCACCTTGCCCTGCACCTCACGCCGCTCGCTGCGTTCGCGGCGCAGCGCCTGCAAGGCGCGCACGCGGCCTTCGTTGCGCGTGCGGCGCGCCTTGATGCCCTGCCGGATCCACACTTCCTCTTCCGCCAGGCGCTTGTCGAACAGCGCATTGGCCTGCGCTTCGGCGTGCAGGCGCTCTTCGCGGCGGCGCAGATAATTGTCGTAGTCGCCCGGCCAGCTGGTCACCTTGCCGCGGTCGATTTCGACGATGCGCGTCGCCAGCGCGCGCAGGAAGCGCCGGTCGTGCGTCACGAACACCACGCTGCTGCGCAGGTTGCGCAGGAATTCCTCGAGCCAGGCGATGGCGTCGATGTCCAGATGATTGGTCGGCTCGTCGAGCAGCAGCACGTCGGGCTGCCGCACCAGCGCCTGCGCCAGCAGCACGCGGCGCTTGAGGCCGCCAGACAGCGCGGCGAATTCGACATCCTCGGGCAGGCCCAGTCGCACCAGCACTTCGGTGACGCGGCGATCCAGATCCCAGCCTTCGTTGGCATCGATGCGCGCGTGCAGCACCGACAGCTTCGCGACCTCCGCCTCGCCGTGCAGGTGGTGGCTCAGACGGTGGTATTCGGCCAGGTCGGTGCCGGCCTGGCCCAGCCCGGCGGCGACCACCTCGAACACCGTGCCGGCGGTGCCCTGCGGCACTTCCTGGGCCAGCCGCGCGATGCGCGCACCGGGCGCCACCACGATGCTGCCGTCATCCGGCCGCAACTCGCCGCCCAGAAGCTTGAGCAGGGTCGATTTTCCGGCCCCATTGCGGCCCACCACGCACACCCGCTCGCCGGGCTCGATGCTCAGCTGGGCGCGTTCGAGCAGCAAGGGGCCGCCGACACCGAGGTCGACGTTCTTCAAAGCAATCAGGGACATACGGAGAAAAGCTCAACCGGTGATAGCGAGCCGGCGATTGTCTCACCCCGGCCTCGCGCGCGCTCGGTGCGGCGTCCGAAAGCGGTTCGACCATTCGTCGGGCACTAGCCACCGCTCGAGCCCGCCGCGTGTAAATTTGCGATGCAGATCACACAAAATCAGCTGAAGAAAGTTAAATTCTGTTACGCGCCTGTGTCGCAGCCATCGGCTGCGGCCGGCGGAGGTATCGCCGCAGCCTCGCGCTGCGGCCGGGGGAACGCATCGGCGAAGCCAACGGCTGGCCGTCACCACGCTGCAGGGGATCCGCATGAATTCACAGAATCGACCGACGCGCCGCGCCTTTTTGGCCGGCGTGGGCGCCGCCTCGCTGACCGCGCTGGCGCCGGCCGCCGGCGCCACTGCCGCACCGACCGGCGACAAACTCAGCCGCGCCCTGCGGCAGACCTTGTCGACCGGCAAGAGCAGCGCCGACAACGCCGTGGTGCCGCCGCTCGCGGTGCGCGCGCTGCATCGCATGGGCTACGGCCCGGCCCGCCGCAAGGTGGTGCCGCAGGTCGCGGCCAATCCGTCGAGCATCTTCGGCGGCGGCTTCGAAAGTTCGCAGGTGCTGGGCAGCGACGACATCGCGCACTTCATGGCGCTCGGGTCCGACGACGACACCCGGTTGGCGAACTACGTCGAAGAACAACTCAATCCCGCCAACATCCCCGATACCGAGCTCACCGCGCGCTTCGCGCAAAACGCGCCGGCCTTCGCCGTGATGAACCAGGGCCTGGCGCCGGTGTTCGCGGCGCGCGAATGCAATGGTTTCGACAACTACTCGCGCCCGTATCGCGAAGTCGAAAAAGCCGCCTTCACGCGTGCGGTGTACAGCCGGCACCAGCTCGCCGAAGTGATGGCCGAGTTCTGGCACGGCCACTTCAACATCTTCGCCGGCGCCGACGAAGACATCTACGTGAGCTGGCACTCGTGGGACCGCGACGTCATCCGCGCCCATTCCTTCGGCAACTTCTACAACCTGCTCGAAGCCAGTGCGCATCATCCGGCGATGCTCGAATATCTCGACAATTACGAGAACAGCAAGGCCGGTTTCAACGAAAACTACGCGCGCGAACTGTTCGAACTGCACACGCTGGGCGCCGAGAATTATCGCGGCCTGCAGCTGCCGCTGACGGTCGAAGCGCTGGCGACCAATCCCTACGCCGGCCTCGGCGATGCCGATCTCGACAACGCCAACTACGGCGGCGGCATCGCGATTTCCGATCCGCTGCGCAGCATCGCGCGCTACTACGTCGACAGCGACGTCTACGAAGCCGCACGCGCCCTCACCGGCTGGCGCTACAGCGATCAGGACCAGGGCGGCAGCTGCGGCACCGGCGCCTTCTTCGTGGTGGAGGACGATCACGACATCGCCGCCAAGTCGGTGCTCGGCCGCGGACTGGGCACGCATCGCGCCGATCTGACCGCCGATCTCGAAGGCCGTCTGGTGCTGAAGATGGCCGCCTATCACCCCGGCACCGCCAACTACATCGCGCGCAAGCTGTGCACGCGCTTGATCGCCGACGATCCGCCCGAGTCGGTGGTGCAGGCCGCCGCCGCGACCTTCTACGCCAACCGCAAGGCGCCCGACCAGATCAAGCGCACGCTGCGCACCATCCTGCTGTCGCCGGAGTTCAAGGATCCGCAGTTGTGGGGCAGCAAGGTCAAGCGGCCGTTCGAATACGTGGTGTCGGCGATGCGCGCCGCCGGCCTCGACTACACCTTCCGCATGGACGATGCCAGCAACACCACCAACGACTTCCTCAACCTCTACAACCTCGCCGGCCATCGCCTGTACTGGTGGCGCACGCCCGACGGCTATCCCGATGCGCGCGGCCACTGGCAAGGCACCAACACGCTGGTGCAGGCCTGGCGCACCATCGACTGGCTGCTCGATCGCAACGCCGACAACCAGGCCACGCGCGTGATGCGCGTGATCGACATCACGCTCGACAACATCGCAGGCAATCCCACCGCGCGCCAGGTGGTGGAGTTCTGGTGCAACTGGATCATCGGCTTCACGCCGGACGGCGGCTGGACCGGCCCGGCCGGCACCGCGATCAATTCCGCGCCCACGGCACTGGGCCGCGCCGCACTGAAATTCTTCACCCAATCGGGCTTCGCCGGTTTGAACGACCGCGCGATCTGGCCGGCCGACGACGAACCGATCACGCGCACCGCGCTGGCTGCCGCCGGCGGCCAGTACGAGTGGCACGTCCGGCTGCGCGGCCTGGTCGCGCTGATCGTGTGGTCTCCCAATTTCCTGCAGCGCTGAGGACGAACCGATGAAACGCATCCAACATCCGCGCGCCGTGCAGGATCCGAATTCCGCCCGGCTCGACGACATGTGCGGCAAACTGTCGCGCCGCCGCTTCCTGCAAGGCAGCGCGGCCGCCGCCGCCGGCGCCGCCGCGGTGAACATCGGCTTTGCGCCCACCGCGAAAGCCGGCACGGTGGCCGGCAAGACACTGGTCTATCTGTTCCTGCGCGGCGGCATGGACGGCCTGAGCCTGGTGCCGCCGACCTCGGGCGCCAACTACGGCTTCTACGACGACGCCCGCCTCGACACCAAGCTGCAGCCCGGCCACGCCGATACCGCGCGCCGCACCATCGAGCTGTCCAGCCAGGTATTCGGCCTGCATCCGTCCGCCACCGGCCTCAAGCAACTGTGGGATCTGGACAAACTCGCGATCGTCCACGCCGCCGGCCATCTGGCACCGAACACCTACACGCGCAGCCATTTCGACGCGCAGGAACAGGTCGAACTCGGCACGCCGGGCACCATGGCCAGCCAGAGCGGCTGGCTCGCGCGCTATCTGCAGACTTCCGTGCTGCAGAGCGACGCCGTGTTTACCGCGCTGGTGTCGGCCAGCAACCCGCCGACCAGCATCAGCGGCTGGAACGACGTGGCGACGCTCGACGCCGCCGCCACCGGCAACTTCCATCCGAACGGCGGCATCTACGCGCGCACCCATCTGGCGTCGCTGCGTGCGCTGTACGCCGGACAAGGCGATCTGGATTTCGCGGCGACCGCCGCGGTCGATGCGGTCGAACTGATTTCCGGACTCGGCCTCGACGCTTACACGCCCAGCCCCGGCGTCACCTATCCGAACAACGGGCTCGGTCGCAATCTGCGCCTGATCGCGCAGATGATGCGGCTCAACCTCGGCATCGCCGCCGCCACCGTCGATTACGGCGGCTGGGATACGCACAACGGCCAGCGCAACGATTTCGCCAATCGCGCGAACGAACTTTCCAGCGCGCTGGCGGCGTTCTATCTCGACCTGGCCGGCGCCGGCCGCGGCAACGACGTGGCGGTCGTGGTGCAGAGCGAATTCGGCCGCCAAGTGACGGAAAACGCCGATTTCGGCACCGATCACGGCCTGGCCTGCCCGATGCTGGTGGTCGGCGGCGGCGTCAACGGCGGCTTCTACGGCAGCTTCCCCGGCCTGAATCCGATGACGCAGACCGTCGGCGACGCGGTGAAACCGACCACCGATTTCCGTCAGGTGCTCGCCACCACGATCGCCGAACTGATGGACAACCCGAACGTCGACACCATTTTCAATCCGCCCGACGCGCCGGCCTTCACCTACGCGCCGCTGGCCTTCGCCTGACGGCGCGCCTCGCTGTTGCGCTCCGGCGCAACAGCGATCTCATTCGACGCCGTGGCGCAGCCAGCGCTCGGCTTCGCTTTCCTCGCCGAACACGCGGCCGACGATGCCGCGTTCGCGCGCCAGGATTTCGCCGTGCTCCATCGCGCGCAGATGCGACTGCACCAGATCGACGAAGGCGACGCGGATCTGCGCGAAACCGAGCCCCACGATCGCATCGATAAGCTGTTCCAGGAAAATCGGATCGCCGGCCTCGCGGATGTTCTCGACCACCAGCAGGCGCGCGGCGCCGCGTTCGCGGCAGGCCTGCGCGATCAGCATCCAGTAGCCGAGCGAGATTTCGAAGTTATCGTGTTCGCCGTCGACCTGCGCGCGCAGATAATCGCCGCGCGACTCCAGGCGCAGGTCGAAGCCTTCACCACGGATGGTCGTGACCGCGAACGAACCGCCGGTGGAAGAAATCGTCGTAGCCTCAGGCGACCACGACCGGAATCTTGCCGATCCGCGCCTGCCACTGTTTCGGGCCGGTGGCGTGCACCGACTCACCGTTCGAATCGACCGCCACCGTCACCGGCATGTCCTGCACGGTGAATTCGTAGATCGCTTCCATGCCCAGATCGGCGAAACCCACGACGCGCGAGGCCTTGATCGCCTTCGACACCAGGTACGCAGCGCCGCCGACCGCCATCAGATAGGCCGAACGATGCTTGCGGATCGCCTCGATCGCCGCCGGCCCGCGCTCGGCCTTGCCGACCATGCCGAGCAGACCGGTCTGCGACAAAATCTGCTCGGTGAATTTGTCCATGCGCGTCGCCGTGGTCGGGCCGGCCGGACCGACCACTTCGTCGCGCACCGGATCGACCGGACCGACGTAGTAGATGAAGCGTCCACGCAGATCGACCGGCAGCGCTTCGCCGCGATCGAGCATGTCGACCATGCGTTTGTGCGCGGCGTCGCGCCCGGTGAGCAGCCTGCCGTTCAACAGCAGCACTTCGCCCGGCTTCCAGCCCGCCACCTGCTCGGGCGTGATGTTGTCCAGATCCACGCGGCGGCCCTTGCTGGTGTCGTAGGTGAGCTTGGGCCAGTCTTCCAGCGACGGCGGATCGAGCATCACCGGACCGCTGCCGTCGAGCGTGAAATGCGCGTGGCGCGTCGCCGCGCAGTTCGGAATCATCGCGACCGGCAGGTTGGCCGCGTGCGTCGGGTAATCGCGGATCTTGATATCGAGCACGGTGGTCAGGCCGCCGAGACCCTGCGCTCCGATGCCGAGCGCGTTGACCTTCTCGTACAGTTCCAGCCGCATTTCCTCGAGCCGGTTCGATGGGCCGCGCGCGGCCAGATCGGTGATGTCGATCGGCTCCATCAGCGCTTCCTTCGCCAGCAGCATCGCCTTCTCGGCGGTGCCGCCGATGCCGATGCCGAGCATGCCCGGCGGACACCAGCCCGCGCCCATCGTCGGCACCGTCTTCAACACCCAGTCGACGATCGAATCGGACGGATTGAGCATCGCGAATTTCGATTTCGCTTCCGAACCGCCGCCTTTGGCCGCGACGATCACATCGATCGTGTTGCCCGGCACCACTTTGACGTTCACCACGGCCGGCGTGTTGTCTTTCGTGTTGCTGCGCTTGCCCGCCGGATCGGCCAGCACCGAGGCGCGCAGCTTGTTGTCCGGATGGTTGTAGGCACGCCGCACGCCTTCGTTGACCATGTCCTCGACCGACAGCGTCGCATCCGACCAGCGCACATCCATGCCGATTTCGAGGAACACCGTGACGATGCCGGTGTCCTGGCAGATCGGCCGGTGGCCCTCGGCGCACAGCCGCGAATTGATCAGGATCTGCGCGATCGCATCGCGCGCCGCCGGCGATTGCTCGCGCTCGTAGGCGGCCGCGAGATTGCGGATGTAATCGACCGGGTGGTAGTAGGAAATGTACTGCAGCGCATCGGCCACGCTCTGGATCAGATCGTCCTGGCGGATTTCGACGGGCTGGCGCGCACCGGCAGGTGCGGCGGAAAGGGCGTGGGAACTCACGGCGACCGTTGGGTGGCGGGGGAAGCGGGCATTTTAGCGCACCGGGGGTGCTGGCTCTGCCTGCGTGGGAATCGGGAATCGGGAGAAAGCCGTGCGGCACTTCTCCCGATTCCCGTCTCCCGATTCCCGCGGGACACCCGCCCGCGCAAAACTCCCCCTTTTCAACCCGGCCCCGACTGGCGCAGCATTGACGCGCCACCACGGGGGAGAGTCGTTCACATGGCAAGTTCGGAATCCGGTTTGAGTGCGGTGCTGCGCGATCTGGGCAGCGCGCTCGGCGAGTTGTTCACCGGCGGGAAACTCGACGAGAACCTGCACATGCCGGTCGAGGTGGCGTTCTCGCTGTTCGGCTACCTGGCCAAGGCCGACAGCATCATCACCAGCCACGAAGCCGAATTCGTCAACGGCCTGATGGCCGAATTCAAACTGCCGACGCAGGGCCTGGCGATGGCGCGCGCGGCGTTCGATCGCGGCCGCACGCGGCAGATCGACGTGCAGGCCGAAGCGCAGCGCTTCCTCGCGGTGTACCCGAAAGGCACCACCGAATTGAACCGGCTGTTCGACACGCTGCTACGGCTGGCGGCGTCGGATGGCCGTGTGTTCCCGCGCGAACGCAAGGTGCTCGAAGAGATCACCGCCGCGCTGGGCTTCTCGCAGGAAACGCTCAATGCCAGGCTCGAATCGATCGCCGGCGTGCCGGGCTGATCGTCGTCGACCCACCGACTCACCGCGCGCGTTCGCAGCAACGCGCGCCGCGACGCTGACTCGACGCTGAGACATTCACGCCGCGGCCACCTGCGCGGCGGCCTCGCCATGCGATCCTTCGGCGCATGGCCGAATCGTCCAAACCTTCCACCAAACCGGGCGCCGCGCAGCGTAGCCTGCGCGAACGCGTCGGCGCACTGCGCAATCTGCGCCCGTTCCTGCAGCAGATCTGGCAGACCAGCCCGACCCTGACCGTCGCCAGCCTCGCGCTGCGCCTGATCCGCGCGCTGCTGCCTGTGATCACACTGTACGTCGGCAAGCTCATCATCGACGAAGTGGTGCTGCTGGTCGCGGCCGACATCGCCTTCGACACCTTGCGCGACTGGTTCGCCAGCGGCCGCCTCGACCGCCTGCTGTGGCTGCTCGGCGTCGAATTCGCGCTGGCCGTGCTGTCGGACGTGCTCGGCCGCATCGTGATGCTGATCGACGCGCTGCTGTCGGAGCTGTTCACCAACCTCACCAGCGTGCGGTTGATGGAACACGCCGCCACGCTCGATCTGGAAGATTTCGAAGACAGCGAACTGCAGGACAAACTCGACCGCGCGCGCCGCCAGACCATGGGCCGCAGCTCGCTGATGACGCAGTTGTTCGGGCAGGCGCAGGACATGGTCACCGTGGTCAGCTTCGCTATCGGCCTGGCGGTGTACGCGCCGTGGCTGATCCTGCTGCTGGCCGTCGCGCTGATCCCCGCGTTTTTGGGCGAAGCGCACTTCAATGCGCTGAGTTACTCACTCAACTACAGCTGGACGCCGGAACGCCGCGAGCTGGATTACGTGCGCCAGACCGGCGCCAGCGTCGAAACCGCCAAGGAAGTGAAAATCTTCCGCCTGCACGGTTTCCTGATCGAACGTTATCGGCAACTGGCCGGCGCCTTCTTCCAGGCCAACCGCGCGCTCGCGGTACGGCGCGCCTGGTGGGGCAGCCTGCTCACCGCACTGGGCACGCTGGCCTACTACTTCGCCTACGCCTTCATCGCGTGGCGTACCGTGCGCGGCGATTTCAGCGTCGGCGATCTGACGTTTCTCGCCGGCTCGTTCCGGCGATTGCGCACGCTGCTCGAATCGTTGCTGGCGGGATTTTCGCAGGTCGCCGGGCAAGCCCTGTATCTCGACGATCTGTACTCGTTCTTCGAGATCGAAGCCGAAATCCGCAGCCCGCAGAACGCGCGCCCGATTCCGCTGCCGATCCGCGACGGCTTCGTCTTCGAAGACGTCGGCTTCCGCTATCCCGGCGCCGAACGCTGGGCCGTGCGCAATCTCGACTTCACACTGCGCGCCGGCGAAGCGCTGGCCCTGGTCGGCGAAAACGGCGCCGGCAAAACCACCCTGGTCAAACTCCTCGCCCGCCTCTACGACCCCGACGAAGGCCGCATCCTGCTCGACGGTGTCGACCTGCGCGAGTACGACCTCGACGGCCTGCGCGCCGCCGTCGGCGTGATCTTCCAGGACTTCGTCCGCTACCACCTCACCGCCGCCGAAAACATCGCCGTCGGCCAGATCGAAGCCCGCCACGACCGCCCCCGCATCGTCGCCGCCGCCGAGCGCAGCCTGGCCGACGAAGTGATCCGGAAACTGCCGAAAGGCTACGACCAGGTGATCGGCAAACGCTTCAAGAACGGCGTCGACCTATCCGGCGGCGAATGGCAGAAAATCGCGATCGCCCGCGCTTATCTGCGCGAGGCGCAATTGCTGATTCTGGACGAACCCACGGCGGCGCTGGATGCGCGGTCGGAGTTCGAGGTGTTCGAACGGTTCAAAGAGTTGAGCCGCGGAAAAACCACCGTTTTGATTTCGCATCGGTTCTCGACGGTTCGGATGGCGGATCGCATTCTCGTCCTCGAAGCGGGGCGGATCATCGAGTGCGGCAGTCATGTCGAGTTGCTGGCCGCCGGGGGGCTGTATGCGGAGTTGTTTAATTTGCAGGCTGAGGGATATCGGTGAGGGGCTTCTTTTTTTGATTTTTTCGATGGATTTCGAGGGGAGGTGCGATGCTTGTCGGCGGCGCACCCCAATTCCGTCATTCCGTCGACAGCACTCCCCTGCGCTGTCGACAAACTTGCGCGCATCCGTGCGCGCAATCCTGATGGGCTATCCACCCGCCCGGAGCCGCTTCACACGGGGGCCCAAAAGCGAGGCAGAGCAGAACAGGAGCAAGAGCGGAGAAAAGACAAATCGAGCCGACACAAATGATCCGCGCCCCCCATTCCTCCCGTATGTGAGAGCAACCACCTCACCCCGGGAGAAAATCAATGCGCGCCACCCTCCTGTGCAGCGCCCTGCTGCTGGCAAGTCCGCTCGCGGCGGCCTCAGGACAACTCGACCCGCGCTTCGATGGCGACGGCATCGCCGTATTCGAAGCCTCGCTGAGCAATGGCAGCTTCGACCGCTTCAATGCGGGGCTGATCGATCGTGCCGGGCGTTATGTCGGCGCCGGCTCCGCGGGCGGCAATGGCGACGGCGACGGCAGTGTGCTGCGCGTGTTCCCGAATGGCGCGATCGATACCAGTTTCGGCGAAGGCGGCATCGCTCGGGTTCCGCCGCTCGAAGGATACGGCTCGGTCACCTGGGTCGATATCGCCGAACAGGTCGACGGCAGGCTGGTGCTCGCCGGCAAAGCGGCGAACGGGCCGGGCGGCAACGATCCGGGCCACGCTTATGTCTGCCGGCTGATGCCCAACGGCGCGCTCGATCCGAGCTTCGGCGACGGCGGTTGCACGCAGCCGGAATTCTGGTTCAGCTCGGAAATCGACAACGTCGCCGGCATGGTGCTGCAGGCGGACGAACGCATCGTGCTGGTCGGCACCAGCGACGTCGAAGCCGATGGCCTGCCTTACGAATATGTGGTTGCACGGCTCGAAACCGACGGCAGTTTCGACCTGTGCTTCGGCGACATCAATTGCCAGAGCGGCGGTCTGTTGCTGGCGCCCGAGCCGCCGAGCGATCTGCCCGGCTTCGTGCCGCACGCGGTGGCGATGGCGCCGAACGGCCGCATCGTGATCGCCGGCAATGCCAGCGGCCCGCAGAGCAAGGACATGGCCGTGATCCGGCTGTTGCCGAGCGGCCTGGTCGATGTCGGCGGTTTCGGCAATGGCGGTCACCGGCGCGTCGAATTCGATCTGGGCCAGACCAACTTCGACGACGCGCGCACCGTGGCGGTGCGCGGCGACGGCTCGATCGTCATCGCCGGCATCATCACCACGACCACCGGCAGCCTCACCGGCGTGGCCGCGCTCAACGCCACCGGCACGCTGATCAACGACTTCGGCACCGGCGGCCGCGTGCAATTGTTCTTCGACGACGTATCGCCGATCCACACGCCCACGCGCGTGCAGGTGCAAGCCGACGGCAAACTCCTGGTCGCAGGTTTCACCGACGATCCGAACGATGGTTTCGATCCCTCCGACTGCGGCCTCGTGCGCCTGCTGCCGGATGGCGAACTCGATCCGGTGTTCGCCGCCAGCGGAAAACTCACGATCGACGGCGGCCTGGGCCCGGAGGACCTGCGGCCGGACAGTTGCAACGGACTCGATCACGACGGCCGCTCGATCGTGCTGTTCGGCTGGCGCCGCCCCGGCGCCGTGTCCGATCAGGACTCGATGATGATCCGCATCGAGCAGGACGATCTGTTCCGCGACGGTTTCGAAGCGGCACCGTAACCGGCATTCTTCGCCAGGCGTCGACCCAACATAAAAAAAACGCGCCGTATAACGGCGCGTCCCGAACTGTTCGTCAACCGGCGTAGGAGCTGAAAGCAGCGTCCGCGGTCGCTCGCGTCATCCGTGTCGCGGCGAACCTCGCCATGATAAGAGTCGTCGAGGTCATCCACGTTGCAATTTGGGTGTTTGCGTTTTGCTAATTTTGGCGAATCGGCCGGATTCTGCAATTTTCAGCACAATGAAGAACGGCCCGCGAGTGCGGGCCGTTCCTGTTTTGCGTCGCTGCGGATCGCTGATTAGAACTTCTGCTCGTAACGCACGTACGGCACGCGGCCATACCAGTCGTACTGGCTGTTGACGTAGAACGGGCCGGACAGGATCGTGTTGTCGAGCGGCGGATCGCGGTCGCCGATGTTGCGCACGCCCACCGTGACCTTGCCGTTCCAGGGCGTGGCCCAGGTTCCCTGCAAATCCCAGGTCGTCCAGCTCGGAATCCGCGTGCCGAGCGCCTGGTTGCGCGTGGTTTTTTCTTCGCTGCTGCCGATCAGATTGCCGATGACGGTGGCCGAGAAATCGCCGCTCGACCAGCCCAGCGCCAGTTGCGCGCGCATGTCGGGCACGAAGGCTTCGTCGAGCTGTTCGATGAATACGCCGAGGCCCTCGTCCTGTTCGAAACTGCCGACATACGACACCGTCAGGCCCTGGGTGAAGGTACCCACCGCGCTGTCGAAGCTGTACTCGGCCTCGAAATCCATGCCGTCGGTTTTCACGCCGGCGATGTTCTGGACGCTGGCGTTGATCAGCGTGATCGCCCCGGTGTTCGGGTTGCGGATCACGTTCGGCGAGCCGCCGTTGCTGTTCTCCAGGTTGAGAATGTCCTGCAGCGTGAGCGTGCCGATCTGGTCTTCGAGTTCGATGTTGTAGTAGTCCAGGCTCAGGGTCAGGCGATCGAGCGGGCTCACGACAACGCCCACGCCCCAGCTTTCCGACTCTTCCGGACTCAGGTTCTCGTTGCCACCCGAAACATTCTCGTACTGGCGCGAATTGCACGGATCGAACGGCGCGTTGTAGCCGGGCACGTTGCCGGCGCAGGCGCGCGTATCGATCGCACCGTTGAACGACTGCTGCGGCGATTGATAAAGATTCGCCAGGCTCGGTGCGCGGAAACCCGTGCCCCACGAGCCGCGGACCAGCAGCGAGTCGAACGGACGGAACTCGAGCGAGACCTTCGGGTTGGTCGAGTTGCCGAAGTCGTTGTAGTGGTCGTAACGCGCGGCGATATCGAGGTTCAGGGTCGGCAGCAGCGGGAACACGGCTTCGGCGAACACGGCGTAGGCCGCGCGCTCACCCTGCGCATTGCCGCCCGACGTGCCGGCGACATTGCCGGCGGCCGACTGCGCGTCGACGTTGTCGCGGAAGCGTTCGTCGCGGTAGTCGAAACCGGCCGCGAAGCCCACCGGACCGTTGGCCATTTCGAACAGATCGAAGTTGACCTGGCCGTCGAGGCCCGCAAAACGGGTTTCCGAAGTCTGCAGCGTGGTGTGCCGCGCAGAGGCGACGGCGGCGATGTTGGCCGGATCGTTCGGATCGCCGAACGGATTGTAGGCACCCGAGTCGATGAGCGGCTGCAGCGCGCTGCGCAGCAGGAAGCCCTGACCCACGTTGTCGACATCGTAACGGTTGTGGTGCGCCGCGACTTCCCAGTCGGCGCCGCCGAACCAGTCGCTCTGGCCCTGCAGACCGAACAGCACGTCGAACATGCGATCGCGAGCGGTGTTGTCGCGATTGCCGCCCGGCACGAAACGCATCAGCAGTTTGATATCGTGCCCAAAGACGTTGTTGGGATTGTCGCCGGCAACGGTCGGCAGTGGATTGGTGATCGGCGTCGCGGCATAGCGGCCGAACGATTCCGACGAGGTCACCGTCACGCGCGAGAAGGCGCTGACGTTGTCGCTGATATCGAAGTTACCGTTCACCATCACCGAGTCGCGGCGCAGCGAGGCTTCGTTGGCGGCCACGGCCGAGAAGTTGAAATAGCAGACCGTACCGTACGGGTTGTTGAGGATGACCGAATTGGGGAACAGCGGATCGCTGCCGAGCGCGCTCGGGCAGCGGGGATCGGCCTGCAGGCCGAGGAACGCCGCATCGCCGGCGGCCGCGGTCAACGGATTGTCGAAGCTGCCGTTGGTCGAATCGTAGACATAGGCGGTGGCGGGATAACCGTACGCCGACAGACCCACGCCCGGATCCAGGCCCGGAATGCCCGTGGCGCGATCGGCGTTGAAGAAGATGTCGCGTTCCTGGTGGTCGACCACGAACGTCATGTTGCCGCGGTCGCCGGTGACGCCACCGGTGATCGACGCCGAGTTGGCGTTCGGCTCGCCGCGCGTCGGACGCTCGACGGAACCCGAAATCTCGAGGCCTTCGTAATCCTTGCGCAGGATGATGTTGACCACGCCGCCGATCGCGTCCGAACCATAAATGGCCGACGCGCCGTCGCGCAGGATTTCGATGCGCTCAACGGCCGCGAACGGAATCGCGTTGAGGTTCTGCGAGGCGGCGCCGAGCACGGGCGAACCGGCGATGCGACGGCCGTCGAGCAGCAGCAGCGTGTACTGCGAACCCAGGCCGCGCAGGCTGACGGTCGCTTGCGACTGGGCCGTGCTGCCCGAAGACTGCTGGAACGAGCCGAACGTGTTGAAGGTTGCCGAACGCAGGGCGTCGGCCACCGACAGATCGCCCGACAGCTGCAGATCTTCGCGGCTGATCACGGTGATCGGGGTCGGACCTTCGATGTCGACGCGCTTGATGCGCGAGCCGGTGACTTCGATGCGGTCGAGCGAGGTCGCCTCATCGGTGCCGTCCTGCGCGACGGCCAGGCCGACGGGTGCTGCGACGAAAGCGCAGCCGTAAAGTGCGGTGGAGATCGAACGATGAAGGCGTGTGGGTTTCACAAGTCTGGACCTCTTGTCCTGCATGAAGAAATCGGGATTGCCAACGAGTCTTTAACAAGGGCCCGGTGAGTCTAAGGTCGAGGTCCCTTCGGCACTTCGCGCCGTTTGGCGGATGACTTTGCGTGGTTTGGCGCGATCTGCGCCGGGCTCATGAAACTCATCGAGCGCGTCGCATCAGTGCGACGACGTCGCGGCTTTGGACACGATTGCGCAGTCCGCTGGCGCTGATGCCGAAGCGTTGCTGGAACGCGCGCGCGAACGAACAGGCGTTCTCGAAACCGCAGGACGAAGCGATTTCACCGATCGACAGGGTGGTGCTCTGCGCCAGGTCGCGCGCGCGGTCGAGGCGCACATTGGTCGCATAGGTTTGCGGATTCACGCCGAACACGTTCCGAAACGATTTGGTGAAATGCCATACCGAGACGCGCACCAGATCGGCCAGTTCGGTGATGCGCACGACGCGTCCGGCATGGCCTTCGAGGAACAGCCGCGCGCGCTGCAGCCGCTGTAGCACCTGGCGTTTGCGCAGCGTGGTGCGGCCCGGGCAACGCAACAGCAATTCGCCGGTGGGATCGGACGCGGCGCTAAGTTGGGTCAACGCATCCCACAGCGCCGGAGCCTTCGGGATTTTCGCCAGCGTGCGCAATGCGCTGCGGATTCCGCGCAGACCGACGCGATCGAGCGAACCCGAATCGGGCCACATCAACTGGAAGCGGCGGCCGGCCTCTTCGAGCGCGCGCGTATCGAGCGCCACCACCCAGACGGCCGCATCGCCATGATTGGCGATGAGCGGCGCGGAATCGCGTTCCAGCATCATCCAGCGCCGCCGGGCGAGAACGAAGTGGCCTTCCTTCGAGCGGATCGACGCCGAACCGCGCACGACGACAACCAGCGCCACGCCGCGTGCGACCAGCGTCGTGGCGCCGGTGTTCAATCGCAGCACCGTTGCCGAACCCTGCCGCGAAGGTTCTTCGACAACCACCGAATGCTCGGCGGATTTGATCGAACGCCAATGCAGTTCCATGTTTTCCCACTCCTTTCATCAGTTGCTGGCAGGGTGGGATGAACGCTGGCGGATGTAAGGAAATTTTTATGAAATGGCTACGAATTCTCTATGAAGTTTTCGCGCGTAGCGGTAATTATTCAAACAAAATGTCATTCCATGCACATCGATTCAATGACAGGATCATCGCAATTCTTCAGCGAAATCACGCGCATTTTCAGCCACAGTACAGTCCTGCAAACTAATTCTAAAATCAATTGTGTTCCGTACATACTCAATCATCGCTCGATATCGATCTTTTACCGACAGCCGATGGAAACTGCGCAGCCTCTCTCGGCCGCTGCATCCACGCCGCCGGCGCGATGAGCCGATAGCCCGATTTGGTGATGGTTTCGACGTACAGCGGCGCGTCCGCATCGTCGTCGAAGGCCTTGCGCAACAGCGACACCGCCTGGTTGAGCACATCGCCCGTGGTGCAGGTGTTCGGCCATACCGCGTCCATCAACTCGTGCCGCGTCACCACCTCGCCGGGCGTTGCCGCCAGCACGCAAAGCACCTGCTGCGCCTTGGCCGTGAGTCGCAGGCCGGGCTCGTTCGCGCCGATGCGGCGCGCCAGTCTGGCGCGCAGGTCGACCTCGTAATCGCCGACCTGCAGCCGGATGAATTTCGAGGGCTGTTGTGGGTGCACGGGGCGTCCAAAGGCAGGCCGTACCGGGCCGATGATCGATACTACGAAGGTTTTCGTAATAGGTCAACGCTCTGAAATCAGGACGGCCTTCCAGTACACGGCGCTTGTCTTTCGCCACCCCAACAAGTGGCAGCGGCGCCCTGAATACTGGCTCATTCAAGCTGACGCGTTTCGCTCCCGCCGAGTATCGTCGCTGGCGGCGTCGGCGTGGCGGAGCTGCGACGATTCGTCGTCCGAAGGCATCCTGTCGTTCGCCGATTCCCGGTTCCGATCGTCGACTCCCACCGACGCAGCAGCGCCCCGCCGACCCAACGAAGAGACCCCTGCCCCATGACGCTCCGATTCTTCGCCGCCCTGTTGCTCGCCTGCTGTCCCCTGTTGACCGTGCACGCGGCCGATGTCGATCCGCGCGATGTGGTGACGGCGGTCGCGCAGGCGATTGATGACAATTATTTCGATGCGGCGCGCGGCCGCGAGATTGCCGATCGGTTGCGCGGCGAGTCGGTCAAGGGCGCGTTCGACGCGCTGCGCGATCCGCGTGATCTGGCCACCGCGCTCACCGATCGCCTGCGGCCGATCGATCGGCACTTCCGCGTGCAGTGGTCGCCACCGGGCGCGGAAACGCCGGCGACGGGAGCGCCGCGCGGGCCGCGGCCGCCGCTGGCCGGGCCGGTCGATGTCGGCATCCGGCGCGTCGAATTGCAGCCGGGCAATATCGGCTACCTCGAAATGAATCAGTTCGCCGGTTTCGGATTCGACGATACGGCCGCACCGCCGCGACTGGCCATCGATGCGGCCCTGCAACTGCTCGCCAACACCGATGCGGTGATCATCGATCTGCGCGACAACGGCGGCGGCTCGCCGGCCATGGTCGGCTATCTCGTCAGCGCCTTCACAGCGCCGGGCGCGAACATCTTCAACACCTTCCATTCGCGCGAAGGACTGCGCTCGGAAGCACCGCGGCAGTCGTATCGCACGCCGCGGCTGGAGGTGCCGCTGTACGTGCTGATCAGCGCGCGCACCGGCTCGGCCGCCGAGGCCTTCGCCTACACGCTGAAGAACGCCGGCCGCGCGACCATCGTCGGCGAACCCAGTGCCGGCGCCGCCAACCCCGGCGGTACGCTGGATGTCGGCGACGGCTTTTCGGTGTTCGTCTCGAACGGCTCGCCGGTCAGCCCGATCACGCAGAAGAACTGGGAAGGCGATGGCGTGATTCCGGACCTCGCCGTGCCGCAGGCCGACGCGCTGGAAGCGGCACAGATCGATGCGCTGCAACGTGTGCTGGCCAAATCGGGTTCGGACGACAACACCGCCGCGCGCTGGACGCTCGAAGCCTTGCGTGCGCGGCGCGAACCGGTGCCGGTGACGGCGCCCGATTTCGCCGGCCAGTTCGGCACCATCGCGATCGAGGCGATCGGCGACGCGCTGATTCTGCGCAACGGCCGCCGTCCGCCGCGTGGTTTGCTCGCGCTGGGAAAGGACATGTTCGCGCTCGATCACGATCCGGCACAGCGCGTCGTTTTCGAACGCGACGCGAAGGGAGCTGTCATCGCGCTGGAACAGCGCACGGCCGACGGCTTCAGCTCGCGTTTCCGTCGTACGGCACCGTAGCCGCTCCTTCGCTCGCGTCGGTGCAGGCAGCCCGGCGCGTGGCGCACTCCGCGCCTGATAGGGTTCGGCGGCTTTCATCGATACTGATCCGGGCGTTCCTTTTCGGCGGGGCCGCGCCTTCCCTCGCACCTGACTGCCATGTCATGGAACTGCGCGGCCTTCGCCGGCGCGAGCTGCAGTCAACCCGAAGGCACCGGCCACATCGACGTCGCGGTCGACCTGCCCGCCGGCACCAGCGCGCTCTTCACCGTAGCCGCACGCATTCCGGGCGCACCGCTCGTCGACCTAGTCAACACCGCACGTATCGACCCACCCGCCGGCAGCGCCGACCCTGTGCCCGCCAACAACACCGATACCGAGAGCGATCCGATGTCGACGGTCTTTTTCGATGCGTTTGAATCGCCGTGACGAGTTGCAAGCGCGCGATGTAGGCATCGTGCCGCACTTGACGCCGGCTTGAAACTGCAGCGTTTTCTTGCTCTGGGCCTGGCATGTCTCAGGCACCGCGACTGAAACTTCGCTTGTCATGCGTCGGCGACGAACGGTTGTAAGCGCGACTGGGAAGACTCTCAACACGCCCCGCGCGGTCTAAATGCAAACCCGGAGCGAACCCGTTCCGTTGAAAGTGGCGATTTCATAGTCCCGCTTGCGTCTATCGACCCGAAACGTCCAACCGTCCGAGTTGGAGTGTTAGGGATGAAAGATGCTCAAGCCTGTGTTGCTGCACCGCAAAGCTGTGCGGCCAATGAGATTCAAAGCGATGGCCTTCATCGCGGTCTCGACGATCGTATTTGGATTCACATCGGTATCCCGCGCCTATGTTGATGCACCAACGATCAATCCGCCCATCCCTACAGTCGAGACGCCAATAACGGTGTATGTACGGGCAGGCGGTTGCCATGCCTTCGTCAATGATGAAGGCGAGCCGCAAGTCGTGCGAAAAGGAAACCACGTCGACCTAATCGCGCCTGGCATCGCAAGTCTTACGCCGGGTCATCCGTTCTGCATCAATCAGGATTTCAACTACCCTTTTTCGATTGGAACGCTGCCTGCGGGCAGTTACACCCTTCGAATCCTGATTCTTGACTCCGGCTATCCAGACGCGCCGTTTCCTTTCGGAAGCGTTTCGTTCGATGTACACGCTCCGAAATCGATTCCGTCCCTGCTGCCAGCCGGTCTGCCGCTGCTCGCAGCTTTCCTCGCGGCGGCAGCCATAGTCGCCTTTCGACGGCAACATGCACTTCCCGGTCTTTCGGGGTTAGTTGCCGTCGCTGCTGTTGCGGCCTATTGTCCGACGGCTTTCGCCGAAGACAAGACTCTGCATGTGCTTCTGAGTGCAGATCCTCTGGCCCCAACCGCGGAGGAAATCGTAGAAGGATATGATTTCTCTGCGGGTTCAGACCCGCCGCTGGCAGGCCTCAAAGCCGAGCAAGCTGTCGCGGCAGAATACTTGGTGCCCGTACGCGCCCAAGGCACTTTTGCCGTGTATCTCGACCAGAACCCCGACAGCGCACGGGCACGTCTTGAGCGCTACATTGTTCTGCACTACACGCCCGAGTCGGTGCTCGGCAACGCAGCTTCGGCGCTGGCAGCCGATCCCGATGTCGAACACGTCCATATTCCCGGTCCCGAGGTGCCGCTGCGTTTGTCAGCCGGGAAAGCTCCCGGTCCGGGCAAGGGGCTTGCGTCTGTTTATCCTGGCTGGCGTACGCAAGTAAACGCAGACGTTGCTTGGAAGAACGCCGGTGGCTGGGGCTTGGTCGGCATTCTTGACAACGGACTGGCAACGGCACATCCCGATCTGATCAGCTTTTCCGCAGCCGGAACATATCGCGGAGGAAACTACCTTCCGGCCCTCGCGGTCGATGTCGGCCGAATCGGCTCCAACGGCTGCGCTGCCGCCGGCACGTGCATCGAAGGGAACGTCGATGAAGCGGAGCCGATGGATGTGGTTCAAGGCAGTGCTTGCGACCTCGACAACGATGGCATAGCGACCTTCGCGCGCGCTGGACACGGGACGCACGTTGCAGGTCTGGTGGCGGCGAACGCAACAAACTCGGACTCGACGCGGGGCGCTTGCAAACACTGTGGTATGGCAATGTGGCGGGTTTCTAGGAACAACTGCGCCGGCGACGGATTTCTCACGATTTCCATAAAGCCGCAACCGGTGGATGCCGCCGTCACGCTGCAGGCAGATCTGGGCGTCCAAGTGATCAGTCAAAGCTTCGGACGACCAAACCTTTCCTCTCCAGAGCACTGCGTTTCCAATCCACTCAACAGCGAATGTCTCGCCATTTCGCATGCAGTGGAACGAGAAGTCGTGTTGGTAGCTGCGGCCGGCAACGATCGAACCGACATCGAGTTCCCCGCCAGTCATCCATCCATCGTTTCGGTGGGAGGTGTTGGCAACGACCTGAGCATCTGGAACGCCGATCCCGACCTGCCGCCGAACCATTTGGACGACTGTCCTCAACTGTCTGTGCTCGGCAAGGAGTGCGGCTCAAACCTGACTCTCGATCAGACCAACGCGCGCCATCAGGAACTCACTGCGCCGGCCGTGGAAATTTTATCGACGGCGTATCCGGGTATGGATTGGAGCCCGGTCCTGCGTTGTGGCGATGCTTTTGACGACAAACCCAGCGATGGGGCCGGCCTGTGCACTGGAACTTCGATGGCCGCGCCCATCGTCGCAGGCATCGCGGGAATGCTGCGTTCCATCAACCCGTTGCTGGTGGCCGGAGATCCAGACAGCGATATCGCACCACTTGGGTTACGCGCCGTATTGCGTACGAACACATTCGAGGCGCAAGCTGGAGGCAACTGGACGCCGAGCGTGGGGTATGGCCGCATCAATGCCAGTGCCTCCGCAAAGCGAATCCTTGGTAGCGCACAGGGCACCCAAATTCGCAATCGGGCTATCCCTCTCTTCGCGTTCTACAACGCAACCGCAACCGACCACGCCACGGTGGCGACTCCGCAAATCGCAGTAACGCTCGGCACTTTCCAAAGCACACCATGGATTCCACGCGGGAATCCGATTTCCGGCTACGCCGCGTTTCCCATGGTCGCCAGCGCGAGTCCGCTAATCCCTCGCGCGAATGCATTCGTGTTGTCGACCGAATTCCGCACTCGTGCGAACCAGCCACCGATCGTGCCTTTGTTCCTGCTCGACAGGTCGCGTCCGACGCTGCTCGGCTGCACTCCCGGCACCTCGGGCTGCAACCATCAGAACCGCGATTTCCTCCTCGTTTCCGACGTCCCCGACCTGGAAGCCGCGGTCGCCGATGGTTATCGGTTTCTCGGGCGGCAGGGTTACGTGTTCCAGCGATGCGTGCCGGAGCCGGCGTGCGTGCCGGAAGGGGCGCAGCGGTTGTATCGGCAGTGCGATCTGGTGGAGGACGATTGCGCGGTGTTTCTGGAAAGTGAGCGGATGGCGTTCGAGGCGGAGGGATATGCGGTGGCCTATCCGGCCGCTGGCCAGCGCGTGTTGGGCTACGCCTATCCGAACGTCGACAGCGATGGCGACACGCTCATCGACGGTTTCGAGAAACTGATCGGCACGAACGCGGCGTCGGCGGATTCCGACGGCGATGGCGTGGGCGACGGCGTGGAGTATCCGCTGGCGGGCGTACCGGTTTCCGATCCGTGCAGCGGGCCGGCGATCACTTGCCAGGTACCGGAGATTTTCGCGGACGGATTCCAACCACAATAGAAACGACCGCTGCGTTCACTCCGGTGACGCGGCGTCGGTTGCATCGTTTGGCGATCAATCGATGCTTGCTTCGAGCTCCGCCATCCGCGTCATCAATGCTTCCATTTTCGCCTGCATCGCGGCATTCGCGGCGCGCAGTTCGGCGTTTTCGCTTTCGAGTTTGGCGTGCAGGCCCTGGATGGCGGCGAGTGCGACGCCGTCGGCATCGACGGTGCTGATCGTGGTGTCGTTTTCGCCGAGGCCGAAAGCGGCGGCGAAATCCTGTGCCATCGGGCCGATGTGGCGCACCTCGTTGCCTTGCGCGCGGTAGCTCCAGGTGGTGATCGGAGTGGCGAGGAGGCGTTCGAGGATGGCGACCGGATCGATCGCGGCGATCGCGGTTTTCAGTCGACGGTCGGACAGGCTGTTCCAGGCGCCGCTGCCGGCCGGCATTGTCACGCCGCTCGCGGCAGCGGTGGTGTTGGAGCGGATCGTCACCGAACCGTTGGTCGCCAGTTCCAGGCGGCGCGCCTGCGTGATGCCGTTGTAGTGGTCGATATAGAAGCCGGCATTGTTGCTGCTGCCGTCGCCGGCGCTGAGCAGGACGCCGTTGTCGTTCAACGAACGCTGTTTGAGCCAGAGACTCGAATAGTCCGGGTCGTCGGCGTCGCTTTCGATGCTGAGTTCGACCGACGCTGAAGGCGGCGCCGTGTTGATGCCTACCCCGCCCTGCGCGCGGACCAGGAACTGGTTCGCGCCGGAGGTGCGGAAGATGCCGCCGGCGCCGCGATCGCTCCACACGAAGCTGCCGTCGTCGCCACTGGCGGTGCCGCTGTAGTCGAGCGTGGAGCGCGGGAACGGCAATGCGATCGGCGCCTGGCCCGCGGTGCGCACCACGGCGGCATAGCCCGCGGCGAAGCTGTAGTCGCCACCGGCGAAGTTGTTTTCGCCGCCGGCGACGACGGAGCGATCACCTTCGGTGGCGTTGAAGTAACCGCCGAGCGCGGAAGAGTAATTGCCGAGCGCTAAGTTGCGCCGACCGCCCAGCACCACGGCGTGATCGTTGGCGACGTTTTCCTCGCCGCCGCCGACGAAGCCGTGCTCGTAGCTGATGTTGTCGATGCCGCCGACCACCGTCGCGCGCAGACCATCGGCCAGATTGGCAGTGCCCCCGGAAACCACGGAGTAAACGCCGGTCGCGCGATTCTCCGCGCCGCCACCGACAACGGAACTGTTGCCGCTGGCCTGGTTGTCGAAGCCGCCCGCCACCACGGCGTGCGACGCGGCGGTGTTCTTCGAGCCGCCGGAAACCACGCCGAAATTCGTCGCTACGTTGGCGCAATCCGGGCACGCGGCGCCGAGTCCGTCGCGCGTCGAACCGCCGCCGCTCACGGTGGCGCCGGCGCCGAGCGCCAGGTTCGCACTCGATCCGAACGCCACGCTGCTCGCATCGCCGAACGCGCTCGCCGACCCCTGCGGCGTCAAGGTCGCGACCGGCGAATTGCGCACGCGCAGCACCAGCGGCGTCGGCACGTCTTCGGCGATGCCGAGGAAACTGCCGGATGGCAAACCGGTGTTGCCGTCGAGCGCCCAGCAACCGACATTGGCCTTGACGATCGCCTGCGGCGCGCCCAGCGTTTCATAAGTTTCGCCGGAGCCCGATCTGCGCACCGCCACTTCGACGAAGGTATCGCCGACCGATTGCGTTTCGATATCGAGTTCGAGCGCGAAACTGCCGTTTTTCACCGCGATTTTCGGCAATTCGGTGGCTTCGCCCAAGGCCCGCTTTGCGCCGGCGTCGGCGAAGGCGCGCACGCGCAGATCGTAGTCGCCCGAGGCCGGCGCGTCGCCGTCGAGCAATTGGCCGTGATAGGTGAAACGCGCGGCCAAGGCCTGGCTCGAAAGCACGGTCAATGCGAGCGCGGCGACGAGCCTGCGGGTTTGAACTTTGCGGAAATAATTCAGCGAAACGATGCGCATCGCTCAGCCCTCGAAACCGTTGCGAAAAATGGAACCGCCGCTCGGCCCACAGCCGACACCGGCCTTGGCGAAGCGTCCGATCAGCACGAAGTTTTCGCCTTCGCGCAGTTCGCCGGCGCTGGCGACGGGCGCGATGCGACCGCGCACCGAGTAGCGGCCGGCGCGTTCCGGCGCGGCTTCGATTTTGGCGTCGCGCAAGCTGAAACGGTTGCCGCGCGCGGGTTCGTCGGCCGCTTGCGCGAGTGCCGGGCACGACATGCATGCGAGCAGCAAAAGGCTTCCCCAGAGTCGTTGCATGTCAGTGCTCCTGCTGCTTGGCGTGCTTGGGGAATCGGGAGTCGGGAATCGGGAGAAGAGCCTCGGCACTGCGCCGGTGTCGGTTTTCTCCCGACTCCCGACTCCCGATTCCCGCCTCTCGGTGTCGGTTCTCTCCCGACTCCCGATTCCCGATTCCCGCCGCGTCCCGATTCCCGATTCCCGCCGACTCGCGACTCCCGATTTCCGCCTCTTCAAGCCTGGCAAGCCGCGCAAGCACCTCGTCGAGTTGCACGCGCAATGCAGCGTTCTCGTCTTCGAGCTTGGCGTTGAGGCCCTGGATCGCGGCCAGCGCGACGCCGTCGGCGTCGACGGTCGGGATCGATCTGCCGTCGCCGGCGAGGCCGAAGGCCCGTTTGAAATCTTCCGCGACGGGGCCGAGGTGGCGGCCTTCGCTCGAGGTCTTGTATTGCCAGGTGCTGATCGGCAGCGCCAGCACGCGCGCAAGGATGTCGCCGGTGTCGACCTGCGCGAAGGCTTCCTTCAATTCGCGGCTCGACGCATTGGTCCACACCCCGCCGTTGCTCAGGAAGGCGCCGGCCGAGGTTTCCAGGAAAGTCGCACCGGACGCGAGGTTCGGCAGATTGATGCGCAGGCCGCCGTCGCTGTCGCGCAGATAGATCAGCGCGGTTCTGCCGTTGCGCGAGAGCAGCTTGAGATCGACATCGGCATCGGTGCCCATGCCGCGCGTCTTGAGCACCAGATCGTCGCTCGCGCTCGGCAGCACATTGGTGTTGAACATCGCGCCGCCGCCGGCGCGCATGATGAACTGGTTCGGCCCGCTCGAGACCAGGCTGCCGGCGCCGGCTTGCGCGTCGGCCCACAGGAAACTGCCTTCATCGCCGTTCGAATCGCCGGAACTGGCGCCGCCGTTGCACGCGATGTCGGACGCTTCGTTGCCGTAGCGCGTATTGGCGTCGAAGCCGGCGGCGAAACTGTAATCGCCGCCGGCACAGTTGAACCGGCCGCCGGGGATGGTGGAGGCAAAGCCGCTGGTGCGAACGGTATCGCCGCCGCCGACCGCCGAATACGCGCCGTATGCTTCGTTGTTCACGCCGCCGGCCACCGTGCTGTAGAGCGCCGCCGCACGGTTGACCGCGCCGCCGCCGACGGTGGCGTTCTGGGCGACGGCATGGTTCGCGCTGCCGCCGAGCACACTCGCGCCAGAGGCAGTGGCCAGGTTCGCCGCGCCGCCGGCGATCACCGAAGAACTGCCGCTGGCGCGATTGCTGCGGCCGCCGCCGACCGTCGCGAAGGTACCTTCGGCGGCATTGCTGCAGGTAGGGCAAAGTGCGCCGGCGCCATCGTTGGTCGCGCCGCCGCCGCTCACCGTCGAACCGACGGCGGTGGCCGTATTCGCGCTCGATCCAAGCATCACGGCGGGCGCACCGGCGTTCGCGCCACCGGCGCCGCCCGGCAGGAAGCGCGCGATGCGGACGTTGGCCGCGCGCAATTCGAGCGCGGCGTTATTGGCCGGATCGGCGATGCCGAGGAAACTGCCGGCCGGCACGCCGGTGTTGCCGTCGAGCGCCCAGCAGCCGGTGTTGGCCTTGCTCACCGGCTGCGGCGTGCCGAGCGTTTCGTAGGCGTCGCCGGAGCCCGCCTTGCGCACCGCCACTTCGACGAAGGTGTCGCCGGAAGCGCTGTCCGGCAGCTCGAGTTCGATCGCAAAACTGCCGTGTTTCACCGCGATATTCGGCAATTCGGTGGCTTCGCCGAGCGCACGCCTGGCTTGCGGATCGACGAAGGTGCGCACTTTCAGATCGAAGGCGCCGTCGGCCGCGACGTCGCCATCCATCAACTCGCCGTGATAGGTGTAACGGGCCGCGTCGGCGACCGGCGCGGCGAGCGCGGCCACCAGCAGGACAGGAAGCAGGGCGCGTCGCATGGCTGGGTCCGGCAAGGGGTCTGCGGTCGGATACGCAACCTTGCCGGGACCACTGACATCGCCACCGCAATACTTTTTTGCGCCGCGGCGACCGACGTTGCGGCGAACGCTTACGGCGTTCGCGCCGCCGGTGCGAGCTGGCACGGTGCGCCCACCGCGACGCGCATGCCGTTCTGGCATTCGCCCATGCGGCGGGCGGCGAGGTCGAGCGCCGCGCGCAGTTCCGGTCCTTCGGGATAGGGTTGCGGGGCGGGCGTGTGCGCGGCGGTGCTGTCGCGCAATGCCGCGCAGGGCGCGTCGCGCAACCAGGCGTAGCCGAGGTATTCGGGCTGCGGCGGCGCGTCGAGCGCTTGCATGAGCGGCGCCGGCAACGTTCCGCCGCGCGCGCAGGCGGCACCGACGCGGGCGAGCAGCAAGCGGGGATCGGCCGCATCGGATACCGGCAACAGCATGGTTTCGATCAGGCCGAATTGCTCGGCGGCCACGGCGAGATCGCCCGCGCCGAGCAGCACGTAGCTCAGTGCCAGCCAGTACTCGACTTCGGTGCTGTCGCTCGGTTCGCGCGCGATGCCGGCGGTCAGCGGCAGCGCACGCGCCAGCGCCGCGGCTTCATCGCGCAAGCCGTGTTGCCGATACACGCTCGCGCGCATCGCGGTGAACAACGGCCGGCGGCTGCCGTCCGGCCACACCGCGGCGCGTTCGGCTTCGAGGCGATCGGCGAAGGCGACGTCGTCCGGCCGGCGTTGCGCAGGCGCGAGCAAATCCAGACGATAGATCGCCATCAATGCGCGCCAGCCGCGGCTGCGGTTGTCGTCGCGCTGGCGATCCTGCAGCAGGAAATTGCGCGTGGCATCGGTGTAGTGGCGGCGCATGCGGGCGTTGTCGCCGAGCGCGAACGGCAGCTCGGAGAGGTTCGGCATGCGTCGCGCGAGTTCGAGCGAACGCGCGAGTTCGAGCGCCGACAGATCGTAGCGGCCGCGATCGCGATGCATCAGCGCCTGCGCGCTGCTGATCATGAAGCGCTGTTGCACGCCCAGATCGGGCACCGCCGCGGCGGCGTCGATATGGCGCTGCGCATCGGCGATGTGGCCCAGATAACTGTAACCATAGCTCGTTCGCAGATGCGCTTCGGCGCGCCGTTCGGGCGCGGCCGGCAGGCTGTCGTAGATCGCGATCGCGCGTTCGCCGGCTTCGATCGCGCGCGCCATGTTGCCGGCGGTCAGATACATGCGGATCAGCGACCAGTACAGATCGGCGCGCGCCACCGCCTGCCCGGCCAGTTCGGTATCGGCGGTTTCGAAGGCGCGGTCGGCCAGGTCGAGCGCGGTGGTCGGCGTGCCGTCGTGTCGCCACGGTTCGGCGGCAATGAAGGCGTTCTCCATGAACTGCTGCGCGGCGCGCGCACTTTGCGCGTGCGCCTCGGCGGCACGCTGCGCTTCGCGCGCGACGCGCGCCTGCTGCAGGCTCACGGCGGTGGCCGCGAGCAAGGCCAGCGTCACCAACGCCGCGCCGGCCAAGGCCCAGCGCCAGCGGCCGAGGAATTTGCGTGCGCGATACAGCAGCGACGCCGGTGTCGCGCGTACCGGATCGCCGGTCAGCCAGCGGCGCAGATCGTCGCCGAGCGCGGCGGCCGATTCATAGCGCTGCGTCGGATCCTTCGCCAGCGCCTTGTCGACGATGCGGGTGAGATCGCCGCGCAGTTCGCGGCGCAGGCGCGCCGGCAACGTCTGGCGTTGCTGCGCGCGGCTCAGTGCTTCGCCGCTCTTCTCGCTGAGCGAACCTGCGAGCCGGCGCGGTGGCGCTTCGACGACGGCGCGCTGCAAGGAGAACGCCGATTCGTCGTCCCCGACGAAGGGCCGGCGTCCGCAGGCCAGTTCGAACAGGATCACGCCGAGCGCGAACACGTCGGTCGCGGTCGATACCGGTTCGCCGCGGATCTGCTCGGGCGCGGCATAGGCCGGCGTCATCAGGCGCGCCGCGGTCTGCGTGGCGTCGTCGCCGTCTTCCAGCAGTTTGGCGATGCCGAAATCGAGCAGGTGCGGCGCGCCGCGCGCATCGACCAGGATGTTCGACGGTTTCAGATCGCGATGCACGACCAGCGCGCGATGCGCCGCCTGCACCGCGTCGCACAGACGCGCGATCAAGGCGACGCGATCGCGCAGCGGCAGGCGCTGCGCATCGCACCAGTGCGTCACCGGCGAACCGTCGATCAGCGGCATCGCATACCACGGCGAGCCATCGTCGGCGACGCCGCCGTCGAGCAGCGGCGCCAGATCCGGATGATCGAGCCGCGCCAGGATCGCGCGCTCGCGCTCGAAACGCTGGCGCGCGGCAGCGCCATCGACGCCGCCGCGGATCAATTTGAGTGCGACCTGTTGTTCGAAACCGCCGGCGACGCGCGTCGCGCGAAACACCGTGCCCATGCCGCCTTCGCCGAGCACCGCATCGAGCCGGAACGGGCCGACAGTGCGGCCCAAGCGCGGATCGGGTCCGCGTTCCGGCAACAGCGCCGCCGCGCCGCGATCGAGCGCGGCCTGGCTGCGATCGGCGGCGCACAGGCGCGCGACCTGGGCCTGCAATTCGCCGTCGCCGTCGCAACAGCGGCGCAGATGTTCGTCGCGCGCGTCGGTCGGCAACTCGATCAGCGCGCGGAAGATTTCCAGCGCGCGGCGCAGGCGATCGTCGGCGGTGGCGGTGCTCATCGCATCGTCGTCACGCGCCGCCCAGATCGGCCAGGATCAGTGCGCGCGCGGTTCGCCAATCGCGGAACAAGGTGCGCTCGGTGACATCGAGCACGCGGCTGATTTCGGCAAAACTCAGTCCGCCATAGAAATGCAGTTCGACAACCTGCGCCAGCCGCGGCTCGATGCGTTCGAGCCGCTGCAGCGATTGTTCGATCGCCAGCACATCGTGCTCGCTGCCGGCGTCTTCGCCGGGCAGATTGCCGGTGAGCGTGATGCGCAGTTCGCCGCCGCCGCGTTTTTCGGCCTGCCGGCGACGCGCGGTATCGACCACGATCTGCCGCATCGCGCGGCTCGCCAGATTCAGAAGATGCGCCTCGCTCGCCACTTCACTGCCGGCCTGCCCGAGCCGCAGCCAGGCCTCGTGCACCAGCCCCGTCGTCTGCAAGGTTCCACCACCGCCGTCGAGATGCCGGCTCGCGATGCGCTTGAGCTCCTGGTAAAGCCGCTCGAACAACGGACCGGCAGCGGCCTCGGGTGGAACGGACATGGGGAGCGGCCATCGCTTGGGTTCGGCGGTGGCGTCACGCTAGCGAAAGGGGTGGGGCGTGGTCTAGAGGTTTGTCGGGTGGGTGATTCGGGACGTGGGGGCGTGGGGCGCGCGGGCGCGTGGGGAATCGGGAATCGGAGAAGTGCGTGGAGTCCGTCGCTGGTGGTTCGACAGGCTCACCACGAACGGTGGAGGGATTGCGACACGAAAGCCTCAACTCGAAGCGTGTCATTCCGAACTTCCCAGCTCTTAATCCCGCTCTCGCTCCCGATTCCCGAGTTCCCGATTCCCACGCCCTTCCCACCCAACCCCCGAAAGCCCCACATCAGTGGGGTATCGCTGATAGCGGTCTCTTCCGTACCATCGAAGCCGGGGAAGGCGAACCCTGCCAACGGGCATGGTCCGCTCAGCGGTGATCGGAGGTCGCGCGAAGCTCGCGCGCCTCACGCTTCGCGCGTTGATTCATTCGATTCGACACAGGGGATTTCGCATGTTCGATAGTCGTTGCGAACGGCGCGCACTCGCGCTGGCCATCGGGTTGGCGCTGAGCGGCGGCGCCGTTTCCGCCGCGGACGTGGAAGTCGTGCCGCCGGCGGCGGGGGGCTTCAGCGTTCGCGATGCGGTCGACACCACCGATCGCTTTCGCGTGAGCGAAACCGGCGAAATCTTCCTGCCCGGCATCGGCGCCGCGCCGACGCAGGCCGGACATCTTTGCTTCGATGCGGTGACGGGCCGGCTCGGGCCCTGTGCGGCCGCCGCAGGGTCCGGCGCCACCGGGGCAACGGGAGCGACCGGCGCCACCGGTCCGACCGGGCCGGCAGGCGCGATCGGACCGGCGGGTGCGACCGGGGCCACCGGCATCGGCATCGCCGGTCCGACCGGCGCCACGGGCGCCACCGGACCGGCCGGCGACGGCATTTCGGTGCCGGGCCCCACCGGTGCGACCGGTGCAACTGGCGCCACCGGGGCTGACGGCGATATCGGACCCGCGGGCGCGACCGGCGCGACCGGTGCCAGTGGCGCCAACGGCATCGATGGAGCGACCGGTCCCGCCGGCGCCGATGGCGCGGACGGGGCCACCGGTCCGGCCGGTGCCGACGGCGCCGCCGGCCCGACAGGTGCGACCGGCGCGACGGGCGATTCGGGTGCAGCGGGAGCCACCGGCGCAACCGGACCGACCGGCGCCAACGGTGCGTTCGGCCCGACCGGTGCCACAGGCGCTACGGGTGCAACCGGAGCAACCGGCGCGCAAGGTCCGATCGGCGTCACCGGAACGACCGGGGCGCAAGGTATTCAAGGCGTGCAAGGCGTGCCGGGACCGACCGGCGCGCAAGGTCCGATGGGACTGGTCGGTGCCACCGGCGGACAGGGCCCGCAAGGCGCCACCGGTGCTCAAGGTCCAATCGGCCCGATCGGCCCCGCCGGCCCGGCCGGCTTGCCGAAGGCGCGCATCACGATCAACGGGACCGATTCCACTGCGCTCGCACGTCCGCTCTACCCGGTGCCGTTGAACGTGGCCGGCAGCGTCAACGCCTTCATCACGCCGCAGGGTTTCGTCGTCGGCATCGACGTCGACGGCGATGTGAGCGGCACCACCACCGTCAACTACCCGACCGCCGACTGCAGCGGCCCGGGCTATTACAACAGCCTCAGCGTGCGACCCGGCACCGTGGTGGGCCTGGGCGGCAGTAACACGCTCTACTACGCGCCGCAGGTGGCACCTGCCGTCGTCACCAATCCTGCGGTGCTCAGCCGTTCGAACAGCACCGCGGCCTGTGCCGCGAACGCGGTGACCTTGAGCGGCAGTTTCTGGTTGCTGCCGGTGAACGATCCGAGCGTCACCGGCGTGGATCTGCCGGCGCGGCCGTTGACGGTGCGGATGGTCTACGTGCCTTGATGCGATGACGGTTCTCGGCGTTCGCTTTTTCGGGGGCGGGCGCTGGGAGTCGGGAATCGGGAGTCGGAGAAGTGCGCGAGGGCGCGTCGCGGGTGGTTCGACAGGCTCACCACGAACGGTTGATGGTTTGCCACGCCAACGCGGAATAACCCGACCCGCCTCACCACCACGCACTCGCGGCTCTTATTCCCGATTCCCGACTCCCCATTCCCGGCTCCCCAACACCCCCCACTGTCCGAATCCGAACAACGCCAACGCACAGCCGAACACTGTAACCACGCAATCCGCCGCAACCCCCTGATCCGATTCGCCTTCCACCGATGGCACAACCCTTGCTGAAGCCGCTCCGATGCGGACGACGGGCCGTCCGGCGAGGAGGAAACATGCGACTGGGGGATTGGATGCTCGATCTTCGCCATGCGGCGCGCGCGCTCAAGCGCACGCCGGGGTTCACCGTCACCGCGATGGTGATGCTCGGCCTGGCGATCGGGGCGACGGCCGGCATGTTCAGCGTCGTCAACACGGTGCTGCTCGAGCGCCTGCCCTATGCGAATCCGGAGCGGCTGGTGCATATCGCGGCGTCGGCGCCCGGTTCGGAATTCCCGCCGGAATTCGGCGTCGCACCCGAGTTCCTCGTGCAATACCGCGAGCAGTCGAAACTGCTGGAAGACGTGTCGACCTACAACTCGTTCACCTCGACCTTGCGCACCACCGATCGCGTCGAGCGCGTGCGCATGTCCTGGCCGACCAACGCGATGTTCTCGACGCTCGGCGTGCAGCCGGTGCTCGGCCGGCTGCCGCTCGACGACGACGAAGACCGCGCCGTGGTGCTCAGTTACGGCCTGTGGAATTCGTGGTTCGGGCGCGATCCGTCGGTGCTCGGCCGCACCCTGCAGGTGTCCGGCGCCGAGCGCACGGTGATCGGCGTGATGGGGCCGGAATTCCGCTTCCCGGACAACGATACGACGCTGTGGATTTCCAGCACGATCGGCCCCGACGACATCGAAACCGCCGGCGATTTCAGCATCGAACTGGTCGGCCGCCTGGCGCCGGGCGCCACGCCGCAAATGCTGGCCGACGAATTGACCGTGCTCGCGCAGCGCCTGCCCGAACGCTTCGGCGGCACACCGGCCTACGCGCGCACTATCGCGCAGCATCGCGCCGTCGTGCGTCCGCTCGAGGAACAGATGCTCGGTGCGGTGTCGCGGCCGTTGTGGGTCTTGCTCGGCGCCACCGCCATCGTGCTGCTGATCGCCTGCGCCAATGTCGCGAACCTGTTCCTGGTGCGCACCGAAGGCCGCCATCGCGAGATGGCGATGCGGCGCGCGCTCGGCGCCGCACGCGGCCGCTTGATGCGGTTGCAGATGGCCGAGGCGGTGCTGGTCGCCGGCCTCGCCGGGGTGCTGGCGATCGTGCTGGCGGCGGTCGTGCTGCCGATCTTCCTGCAGGCGGCACCGCCGGGCATTCCGCGCCTCGATCAGGTCGGACTGAGCGCAACGTCGTTGCTGTTCACCTTCATCGCGGCGGCGCTGTCGGCGCTGATCTGCGGCGGCGTGCCGGCGCTGCGCGGTTCGGCGCCCGACCTCACCCGCCTGCGCGACGGCGGCCGCGGCACCACCGGCGGCCGACACTGGCTGCGCAACGGCCTGGTCGTCGCGCAGACCGCACTGGCGCTCGTGCTGCTGATCGGTTCGGGTTTGCTGCTGCGCAGCGCCTACGAACTCAAGCAGGTCGATCCGGGTTACGACACCCAGGACATCTTCACTTTCCAGATCGCCCCCGAACGCCCGCAACTCAACGACGCGCACTCGTTCGCCCGCTTCAATCTCGCCTTCCTCGATCGGCTGGCGGCGCTGCCCGGCGTGCAGTCGGCAGGCCTGGTCGAGAACGTGCCGCTCAACGAAGGCACCGGCACCACCCGCTTGCGCACCGATGCGACATCGGCCGTCGCGGGCGAAGGCACGCTGGTCAATTTCACCTACGCCGCGGGCGATTATTTCAAGACGATGGGCATCGCGATGCTCGCCGGGCGGCCGTTCACGGCGGAGGATCACGGCAACTCGCGCGGCAATGTCGTGGTGAGCGCGTCGGCCGCGAAATTGCTATGGCCCGGACGCGATCCGATCGGTCAGCGCCTGCAACGCGAAGGCCGCACGCTATGGGAAACCGTCGTCGGCGTCACCGAAGACGTGCTGCAGGAAAATTTCCAGACGCCGCCGCAGCCGGTCGTGTATTTCCCGATGGTCGACCCGACGCCCGAAGGCGGCCGCGCGATCTCGTCGCCGGCCTATGTGATCAAGACCGCGCGCGCCGACAGCATCGCCGCCGATGTGCGCGCGCTGGTGCGCGAAGTCGCGCCGGAAGCGCCGATGTACCGCACTTACACGATGGCCGGCCTGGTCGAAGAATCGATGGTGCAATTGTCTTTCACGCTGCTCACGCTCGGCATCGCCGCGGGACTGGCGCTGATCCTCGGCGCGGTGGGCCTGTACGGCGTGCTCTCCTACATCGTCGCCGCCCGCACCCGCGAAATCGGCGTGCGCATGGCGCTCGGCGCACGCGCCGCGCAAGTGACGACGCTGGTCGTGGCGCAAGGCGCACGCGTGGTCGGCATCGGCGTCGCCATCGGCATCCTCGTCGCCCTCGCCTTCACCCGCTCGCTCGGCAGCCTGCTCTACGGCGTGCAACCGATCGACGTCGCGACCTTCGTCTCGATGTCGCTGGCGATGACCGCGGTCGGATTGATCGCGAGCTATCTGCCGGCGCGCAAGGCGTCGAATCTGGATCCGATCGAGTCGTTGCGGCGGGAGTGATTGGAGCTGGGAGTCGGGAGTCGGGAAAAGAGCCGGGCTCGAAAAGTGCGAGGCGAAGTCGGGAAGCTCTCGCATCGCAACCCATCAACCGTTCGTGGTGAGCCTGTCGAACCACCAGCGACAAACTCCGCGCACTTCTCCCGATTCCCGTCTCCCGATTCCCGGCGCGCGCCAGCGCGCCAGCGCGCCAGCGCGCCAGCGCGCCAGCGCGCCAGCGCGCCAGCGCGCGTCAGTCCCCCACAGGCCGATGCGTAAACCAACTCGCAACCACCGTCGCAGCATCGACATACTCGAGCACGAAGCCCTCGCCGCTGCGCGTCGGCCCACCCGACCACGTGCCCTGCAGCCAATCCTCCGCCGGCGATTGCGCGAAGCCTGCCAGTTCGCAGCGGCGTGTGCCGGGGCCGGGTAGAAAACGCGTCAGCGCATAACCGCCATCGCCGAAACCGGCCGAGGCCGCGCCGGTGGAGGTCCAGTTCATGCTGGCCGTGCCGCAGCCGGTGAATTCGATTTCCAATGAACCCCAGCGTTTGACCGCGATATCGGCCGGATCGAAATCGGCGCCGAACGCGGCCCCGGTCGCGCTGTACAGCGCATCGACCAGCAAGGTGCGGCCGACCAGCCGGCCCGGGCCGGTGAGCCAGAACTGCGTGCCGATCTGCGCAGTGTCGATCGATGCGGGCTTCGCCAGGTACAGCGCGAACGTCGGCCCGTTCAAACCGCCGCTGCCGGCCGACACCAGCGTGCTGCGGCGTGCGCCGGTGTCGGGATCGAGCAGCACCACGCCCTGCCCGGTCACCACGGTGAGCGCGCCATCCGGCGCCCACGCCAGCCCGGTCGCGCGCGGCAACGTGCTCGCCAGCTGCCGCACGAAGCCCCCGTCGCTGCGCCGGTATTCGAGCACCTGTCCGCTGCCCTCGCTGCTGACCAGGAAGGTTTCGCCGCCGGGACGGAACAGGATGCCGCGCGTATTGCGCAAACCGCCGCTGCCGGCCGCCACCAGCACGGTGTTCTGGCCGGAGGCCGGATCGTGGCGCAGCAGATTGTGGGTGTCGTAGCCCGGGATGTAGAGCAATCCATCGGGCCCGAAAGTCAGGCCGTTGTCGAAACCGCGCGCGCCGGTGTTGCCCTGCACCGGCGTGCCCTGCAACTGGCCGGCGAGCGAATAGGTGCGCACCGTGTTGCCGTTGTAGCCGCCGACGTAGGCCTGCTCGCCGCGGAAGGTGAGGCCGGTGATGCCGAAGCCCGCGCCGACATCGATCGGCGTGTCGATATAGTGGAAATCGAACGCATCGTAGCGATGCACTTCGCTGGTGATTTCGCTCACCACCCACAAGGCGCCATCGGGCCCGAGCCGGATCGCCTGCGCGCCCTGCAAACGGCCGGCCTGCGGATCGAGCGTGCGCTCGAAGGCGCCGCTGCAGGCGTCGTAGATGTGCACATTGCTGTTGTAGCCGCTGACCAGCAGGCGGTGGCTGCAGGTCGACTGGGAAAACGCAGGCGCCGCAAGCGTAAGGGCGGCGAGCGGAAGCAAGGAACGAAGCAAGCGGCGCATCGGCAGACTCCGGTGGGATGGAGCGCCGATAGGACCCCGTCAGGACACGGCATGGCCTGAGGCGGGCGTCCTTTTTTTCTCCGTTTTGTCTCCCTGGTTTCGCGGAGCCCGCCCGGTCGCGGTGCGCCGGGCGGATGGTGAGCCGCGGATCGCGACGCTCACTCGCGCTAGCGCGCCGGCAGCAGCATCAGGTCCACATCGAGCGCGTCGGTGCGCGCGACCACGGCGAAACTCTCGTCGGGCGCGACGCTGACGGCATCGCCGATCGCGCTCGGCAGCAGCTCGTGCACGCGCCGCGTGCTGCCGTCGAGCAGATCGTGCCGATACAGCCCGCGCGCCTCCCCGCCGCGCGGGAAATACACGGCATCGCCGACCAGATCCCAGGCGCGCAGATCGCGCTGCAACTCCGGCAACACCTCGCGGCTCTCGCCCGACTCCCGATCGCGCAGCCACAGGCCGGCCTGTCCGGGTCGATGACAGGCCAGCCAGCGCGGCGTGGCGCGGCAGCGATCGACCGGGCCGCCGGTGTCAATGCGCTCGGCGGCTTGCGCGGCGAAGCCGTGCTGCCAGAGACCGGCGCTGTCCGAGGCATCGTCGACCGCGGCGAACCGTTCGGGCGTCAGGAAAAAAGCGCCGTTGCGGTTGCGGCCGAGTGCCGGCGGACAGTCGGTGGCGGCGCTCGCCAGCACATGCCGGCAGACCGAAGATTGATTGTCCGCGTAACGCAGCACCAGCAGCGAAGCGCCGTCGGGCGACCACGCCGGCGACGTCCAGCGGAACTCGGGATCGAGCGGCAGCTTGCGCTCCTCGCCGCCGTCGGCGCGCATCAGATAAACGCCTTCGCGCCCATCGCGATTGGAACCGAACGCCAGCCAAATCGCATCCGGCGACAGCGCCGGCTGGCTGTCGTAGCGCGCATTGTGCGTGAGCTGCTGCGGTGGCTTCGACGCGTCGCGCAGATCGATGCGCCACAGGTTCGCATCGTATTGCGCCACTTCGTACACCAGCGCGCCGCCGGGTGAAATATCCGGATGGCGCGCCCCAGCGGCGCCGAGCAATTCCGCGTCCTTTCCCGCCGCGATCCGCACCAATGCGCGTTGACCGAAACGATCGTCGGCCGTGATCAAGGCACCGTCGACATCGAAGGCATGACCGAACGCGAGATAGCCGCCGTCCGACGCCGCCGTCGCCTCGCCGCCCGCGCGTGCCACCCGCATCAAGGTTCGCGCATTGCCATCGGCGCGCCAGAACACCACGTCGGCGCCATCGCGCGATACGCGCGGCATCACATCGACCATGCCGCCCGCCGGTGTCGTCAATGTCCGCGAAACGCCAGCGGGAAACGACACCTCGCGCAGACCGGCGCGCGCCTCATCGCCTTCCAGCAGCAAGGCACTGCCATCGGGAACCCACTCCGGACAACCGACCGCCGCCGCACACCCCGCAAGCACGCGCGACGCGCCACCGAGCAACGCGCGATACATCACCTCGCAACGCCCGTCGCGCGTGCGCAGCCACGCCAGCTGTCCGCCGTCCGGCGACACCGAACCGCAATAATTTTCGAACACGTCCTGCACCAGCACCCGATCCTCGGTGCCATCGATCGCACGCAAGCGCAAATGCGCCGGTTCGGTTTCCGGCTGGAACCGCGTGTACACCACCCACCGCCCGTCCGGCGTGAAACGCGGCAGCAGTTCGCGACCGGGATCGCTGGTGAAGGGCCGCGCCTGCAGCAGGCGTTGTGCGGTGAGCGACTGCGGCGGCGGGGATTCGAGTTTCTGCGTGAACCACAGGCTTAGTGCGATCGCGGTCAGCAGCACTGCGGTGAGGATTGCGATCAGCGTTCGTCGATTTTTTTGGTTTCGTGCTGGTGTCGTTGTGCCGCTTGTTCCGGCTGCTCCCGTTGCGGCGGTTGTGCCGGTTTTTGCGGAGGTCGCGCCGGCAGGAGCAGAAGCGGTGGTTATGCCGGTGGTGCCGATGTCGATGAGGGCGGAGGTCGCCGAAGCGGTCGAGGTGGCAGGTTCCGCGGTCGCAGCGGGCATGACAGATGCGGCCGACGCGGCCATCGCATCACCGGCCTCCGCTACTTCGCAGACCAACCGATAACCGAGCTTCGGCAACGTCTCGATGTAACGCGGCGCCTTCGCATCGTCGCCCAGGGCCTGGCGCAGATCCGCGATCGCACGCGACAACACCTCCTCGTTGACATGCCGCCGCTCCCACACCTCATCGAGCAGCGTTTCGCGGCGCACCAACTGACCAGGTTGCACCGCCAACCGCAACAGCAAATCCGCCAACCGCACCGGCAACCGCTGCACGACGCCCACCCGCGACAACTCGTTGAGCACGGGATCGAAACGGAATTCGCCAAGGCGAATCGTAGAGGTGCGGCGGTCGGAACGCATGGTGCGAGGATACCGCCACGGGTTGCGGAGTTACCGGGGCGATTGGTTCCTCGACCCTCGTCATGCCGCCCTTCGACAGGCTCGGGGCAGGCTGGTCTGCGACCGGGTGGGAAGCCCGCTCGGGAATGACGGGATTGTTTGTACGCCGCGAAAAGTCGAATGACCAAATCAGCACAGACGACACCCTACTCCTTCCTCGCTTCCATCTCCCTCTGCCGTCTAGCCAAATACCCACCCTGCCCCGCCCACACCAACGCAATCGCACACCCGGTCAACGCCGCCAGCGCCGGCTGCTGTGCCAGGGCATCGACCAGCACCTTGACCCAGCTGCTCACTGCATCGGCGCCGCGGTAGACCACGGTGTCGATGAAGTTCTTGGCTTTGTATTTGTCTTCGGTCGGGACCACGGTGAACAACATTTCGCGCCCCGGTCGCACCAGTCCGTATTCACCGGCGCGGCGGACGATCATCACCACCACCAGCACCGCGAAGGTCGGTGCAACGGCCAACGCGAGAAACCCTCCCGCCACGACGAGAGGCACGGCCGTGAGCAGCACCACGACGCCCAACCGCTGCGCGATGCGTCCGGTGAAGAACAATTGGGTGAGGATCGCCAGCGCCTGCACGATCGCATCGATGATGCCGAACACGCGGGTCTGGTCGGTGCGGTCCGGGAAGGCTTCGGCCATCAGTTTGGCCTGTTCGAAGTAGAGAAACGTGGTGACGCTCGAGAGCAGCACGACGAACAGGCCGATGCCGATCAGATAGGGCGAACGGAACACGGCGGTAGCGCCGGCGAACGGGCTGCCGCCGAGGCTTTTTTCGCGTGCTTCGCCTTGCGGGCCGGCCGCCGGATTCCGGTCGCGCCAGCGCTGCAGCGCGGCGGCGGCGGCGATTGCAGCACCGAGCAAAAATGCCGACAGAAACAGTAATCCGGCGTGGCCGATCGAACCGACCAGCGCCGCGCCGAGCAAAGGTCCGACGAGTCCGCCGCCGCTGGCGCCGGCCGCCATCAGCGCGAACGTGCGCTTGGCCTGCGACAGCGAGAACAGATCGGCGAGCACGCTCCAGGCCACCGAGATCGCGATGAAGTTGAACACCGAGATCCAGATGTAGAACGTGCGCGCCGTCGTGACATTCTCCGGATCGACCTGCAGCGCGATACCGAAGCCGACCAGGTTGGTCGCGAAGAACACGTAGGTCCACGGCAGAATGTGGCGACGCCGTGCGCGGCTCGCAAGCCAGCCGAACAGCGGCATGACGGCGAGCATCGCAACGAAGGTGCCGGTGAACAGCCACTGCAGGTTCTCGACGCCGCCCGCGATGCCCATGGTTTCGCGCACCGGCCGCAGCATGAAATAGCTGGCGAACACCAGGAAGAACAGCGTGAAGCCGAGCGCGACCGGCGTCTGCTCGTCGCGCTCGACGCCGAACAGCCGCGCCAGCCAGGGTCGTGCGGGCGTCACTGCGACACCTTCAGCACGATCTTGCCGCGCGTATGGCCTTCGCGATTCTTCTCCTGCGCGGCAGCGGCCTGTTCGAGCGGATAGACCGCGTCGACATTGATTGTCAGCTGGCCGGCTTCGATCAGTTGCACGATGCCGGCGAGCGCGATCACGCCGCCATCGACATCGCCTTCATCCGGCGGACACTGGATGCGACCGCTGCGGCACTCCGCAGGCGGGCCACCGGCGATCGACACCAGGCGGCCGCCATCGCGCAACACCGCGGGCGAGCGCTTGAGCGTATCGCCGCCGACGGTGTCGATCACCAGGTCGACATCCTTCACCACCTCTTCGAATTTCACCGCGCGGTAATCGATCGCCTCATCGGCGCCGAGGCTGCGTACGAAATCATGATTGCCGGCCGAGGCCGTGGTGATGACATGCGCGCCGCGCGCCTTGGCGATCTGCACCGCCATGCTGCCGACGCCGCCGGCGCCGCCGTGCACCAGCACGCGTTCGCCCGGCTGCAGCTTGCCGGTATCGACGACGGCGGCCCACGCCGTCACCGCCACCAGCGGAAACGCCGCCGCTTGCTCGAAACTTATCGCCGCGGGCTTGCGCACGACGTCGCGCGCATCGACCGCCACGTACTGCGCGTAGCCGCCCGGCAACGGCCGGCCCGCGGCCGGCGCGCGCTCGAGATAAGCCGCCACCGGCGTGCCGCAGTCCCAGCCCTGCACGCCATCGCCGATGTCGACCACGACGCCCGACACATCGCGTCCGAGAATCGCGGGGAACTGCAGCGGCCACCAGTCCTTCGCCAGTCCTTCGCGCAGCTTCCAATCGATCGGATTGATGCTGGCGGCGCGCACTTCGATGAGCAACTCGCCGGCCGCGGCATCGGGCCGCGCGACGGTTTCGAGCTGCAATTTGTCGGCGCCGCCGTAGTCGCGCAGCACCACCGCACGCATCGTGTCGGGCAGCGTATCGGTATGGCAGTCAGCGGCCGCCTGCACCAGCGGCGCGAACGCCAGCAACAACATCGTCAATGATTTATGCATGATCTCTTCGTCGATAGCCGGGGCCCGCATCGACCGGCAGCGCGGGTGCCCGTTCCCACGCCTTCGGTGAAGGGTGCAGTCGCTGCGACGAAGCGAACGCTAGCGTTGCGTTGCCTGCCGCAGATGCGCGAGCAGTGCATCACGAAGGATCGGGATCAGCGCGGGCGGTAAGTCATGGCCCATGCCCGGAATCACGTTGAGACTCGCACCGGCAATCTTCGCCGCGCAGTCGCGACCATGCGGCAGCGGCAACAGCGGATCGGCATCGCCGTGCAACACCAGGGTCGGCGCGCGAATGCGCTCGAGCAAGGCCGAGCGATCGCCGGACGCCGCGATCGCCAGCAACTGGCGCGCCGTACCGGCCGGCGCATAGCTGCGCCGCAGCGAGATTTCCAGCCGCTCGCGCAGCTGCGCTTCGGACATCGGAAAACCCGGCCCGTTCAGCACTTGAAACAGCCGCATGAAATGCGCGACGAGTTGCTCGAAACGCGCCTTCTGCGGTGGTCGCGACAGCAGCAGCTTCAATACGCGCAGCCGCGCGGTCGGCAAGCGCCGATCGCCGCTGCTCGACATGATCGAGGTCAAACTCGCGACGCGATCCGGATGCGTAGCCGCGAGATTCTGCGCGATCATGCCGCCCATCGACGCACCCACCACATGCGCGCGCTCGACGCCGAGCGCGTCGAGCAAGCGCGCGGTGTCGTCGGCCATGGTCTGGATGTCGTACGGCGCGTGCAGCGGCAGGCGCAGGAAGAAACGCATCGCCTCCAGCGGCAGGTTGACGCGCTTGGCGGTCTTCATCTGCGACGACAACCCGATGTCGCGATTGTCGAAGCGGATCACGCGATAACCGGCGTCGACCAGCGCTTCGCACAGATCGACGGGCCAGGCCAGCAGTTGCATGCCCAGCCCCATCACGAGCACCACGGCCGGATGCGACGGATCGCCGAACGATTCGGCTTCCAGCGTGATGTCGCCCACTGCGATCTGCGTCATGCGGCGTACTGTCGCACGAAAGCCATCACTTCAAAGGCCATTTGCCGAGCAGGCGATAGGTGCTTTGCCCGAGCAGGCTGTGGATCAGTACGACTTCGCGCGCCTGCCAGACGATCGGTTCGATCGGTTGTTCCGGCACCGGCTTATCGTCGTACAGCACGGTCAGATGCGGCGTGAAGCGGCGCTCCAGATGAGCGCCCAGTTGCTCGCGCCGCAACGGCAATTCCAGCGCGCGCCACAATCCTGCGAGCGCGCCGTCGGGATCGGCGGCAAGCAGTACGCAAGGATGCTTGCCGCGGCCGCGAAAGCTGGAGATCCGGTCGAGCCGCACTTGCAGATCGACGCCGTCGAACGAATCCATCGCACGCATCGCACGGCGCACCGTTCCGTCCTGCAACTCGGGATAGTCGCCCAGGTGATGCAGCGTGACGTGCGCGTTGATGAGCTTGCGCACCGGACCCGTCAAACCATGCCGTTTTATCGCCTCGTCGCTGACGGCCGCGATCCGCAGCCGCGCCGCCTCGTCGGGCATCAATGCGAGGAACAAGCGATCTTTCAGCGGCATGGGAGCGAGTCCATCCAGGCTTTTCTGCATTTGGTGTTTTCCCCGGCATCGTTTGGCTTGCGTAGAGATTATGGCTTTTGCCGCCCGCGACATTTTGCGCGACGATGCGCGAACCCCGCCAGGAGTCCGGTCCATGCCCCGCCTCGTCAAATGCGGCCTGATCCAGACCTCGCTCGCCGGCAGCGCGAGCGATCCGATCGAAGACATTCGCCGCGCGAATCTCGACAAGACCCTGCAGTTTGTCGAGCAGGCCGGCGAACGCGGCGTGCAGATCCTGTGCATGCAGGAAATTTTCACCGGCCCCTACTTCTGTGCCGAACAGGACGCGAAATGGTACGGCGCGGTGGAACAGATACCGGAAGGGCCGACGGTGGCGGCGATGCAGCGGCAGGCACGCCGGCATCGCATGGTGATCGTGGTGCCGATTTACGAGGAAGACGAGCCCGGCGTCTACTACAACACGGCCGCCGTGATCGATGCCGACGGCAGCTATCTGGGCAAGTATCGCAAGAACCACATTCCGCACTGCGCGCCGGGTTTCTGGGAAAAATTCTATTTCCGGCCGGGAAATCTCGGCTATCCGGTGTTCCACACGCGCTACGCGAAGATCGGCGTCTACATCTGCTACGACCGCCACTTCCCGGAAGGCGCCCGCGCGCTCGGATTGAAGGGCGCCGAGATCGTGTTCAATCCGTCGGCCACCGTCGCCGGCCTCTCCGAATATCTGTGGAAACTCGAACAGCCCGCGCACGCGGTGGCGAATGCCTATTTCATCGGCGCGATCAACCGCGTCGGCACCGAGGCGCCGTGGAATATCGGCGAGTTCTACGGACAGAGTTATTTCTGCGATCCGCGCGGTCGATTCCTCGCCACCGGCTCGCGCGACCGGGACGAACTGGTGATCGCCGATCTGGATCTCGACCAGATTCGCGAGGTGCGCAATGTGTGGCCGTTTTATCGGGATCGGCGGCCGGATACTTACGACGATCTCGTTGCGCCCTGATCTTGCGGGGATGGCCGGGCTCGGTTGTTGCTCGGGCTCGGTTGTTGCTCTTGGGGAATCGGGAGTCGGGAATCGGGAGAAGAGCAGCAGCTCACCGGCTGTGGGCTTTCTCCCGACTCCCGATTCCCCGCGCACACCGCACACAGCAGCAGGCGGGAAACGCGTCCAGCGCGATGCGCGTACACTGCTCCGGCTCGACCGCGTCAAACCGGCGAGCCTGAACGCCGCCCGGCTCCCGCTGGCGGCGCGGCGCTTTCCGCGGGACCCCACGGTTCCACGGAGCATTCATGCCGGGCTACAGCACCCGCGATGTGCCACTGCGCATCGGTGGCGATGATTATCTGATCCGCGCCCTGAGCGACAACCATCAATATTCCGACCCGCAGGGCGCCGCCGAGCGCGCGGGCATTTCTTCCGCCACCTGGTGCCTGTTCGGCCAGGTCTGGCCGGCCGGGCTGGTACTGGCCGACGCGCTCAGCAAGCGCGACCTCGACGGCCAGCGCATCCTCGAAGTCGGCTGCGGCCTGGGGCTGGCGAGCCTGATGTTGCAGCGGCGCGGCAGCGACATCACGGCCAGCGATCACCATCCGCTGGCCGAGGCCTTCATGCAGCGCAATGCCTCGCTCAACGGCCTGGCGATGCCGAAATATGTCGACCTGCCGTGGGAAGAGCCGCAGCCGGACCTCGGCGATTTCGACCTCATCGTCGGCGCCGACGTGCTCTACGAACGCGGTCATGCCGCCTTGCTGCTCGGGCTGATCGCGCGCCACGGCGCCGAATCGGGCGCGGTGTTGATCGCCGACCCGGGCCGCGGCAACAGCGGCGCGTTCAGTACCGGCATGCGCGCGCAAGGCTACGAACTGGATGAACAGCGCTGCGCGTTCGCCGAGGGCGAAGCGGCGCCGCATCGCGGCCGCTTGCTGGCCTACCGGCGCTAGCGGCGACCGGCTGCAGCCTGGCAATTCACGCCGGGCGCCCCGAACGGGCAAAATACGCGTCTTCCCCGTTCAATCCAGCAAGGTCGTTCCCATGGGCAGAGGCCCCAGCATCGAAGGTCGCAAGAACGCCGAAGACGCCAAGCGCGCCAAGGTGTTCACCAAACTGATCCGCGAAGTCACCATCGCCGCGCGCGGCGGCGGCGATCCGGCGACCAATGCGCGCCTGCGCATCGCCATCGACAAGGCGCTGTCGGCCAATATGTCGAAGGACACGCTCGAACGCGCGATCAAGCGCGGCTCCGGCGCGGAAGGCGCCGACAACATGCAGGAACTGCGCTACGAAGGCTACGGCCCGGGCGGCGTGGCGCTGATCATCGATGCGATGACCGACAACCCGGTGCGCACCGTGGCCGAAGTGCGCCACGCGCTGAGCAAGAACGGCGGCAATCTCGGCACCACCGGCTCGGTCGCGTTCCAGTTCGCGCGCATCGGCGAAATCGCCATCGCCACGCCCGATTCCGCCGCCGAAGACAAACTGATGGAAGCCGCCCTCGAAGCCGGCGCCGACGACGTGCAAAGCGCCGACGGCCGCAGCCTGGTGCTGTGCGCGCCGGAGAATTTCGAAGCGGTGAAGAAAGCGCTGGTGGCGGCCGGTTTCGCGCCGCAAAGCGCGGATGTCGTGATGCGCCCGGAAAACCGCGTCGCCGTCAGCGGCGAAGTGGCCGAGACGCTTACCGACCTGCTCGACTGGCTGGAAGAACTCGACGACGTGCAGGATGTGTATCACAACGCTGCGTTGCCTTCGGGGTGATTGAAAGCTAGAGCCAGAGCGGGACACAGAGGACGCAGAGATTTAAAAGAGAGGACACGAAGAAAAGCGAAACCGGTTGAAGCAGAAGGCCTAATAAAAAATCTCAGCGTCCTCTCTGCTTTTCCTCCGCGTCCTCTGTGTCCTTTCTCTTGCTTTGAACGATCGACCCAGTAGAGCGTCACTTGTCCCGCCGCCCGCCCCGCCGATCGATCTGCGCATCGAGTTCGAGGTTGAGCATCTTCAACCCGAGCCGGACCTCGCGGCCCAGGCACACCGACGCACCGAACAGCATCAGCGATCCCAGGATCGCCAGCGCCACCGGCAGCAGGTCGAGGCGGTGGCCGGAGAGGCTGTTGATGGCGATGGCCAGGCTGGTCGCGACGAAGGCGGTCATCGCGCCGTAGAGCAGGCGCAGGGCCAGCAAAACCAGTTCGGAGCGCCGCCGGTGCACGCCGACCTGCACTTCCAGCGCATCGCGTTCGCTGCCGGCCTCGACCTGCTTGAGGCGGGCCAGGTCCTCGCGCATCCGGTCCACCACGCGGGCGATGCGCAGGTTGGCCGCGCCCAGCATCGCGCCGGTCGCGGTGAGGAAGAAGGCCGGCGTGATCATCGCGGAAAGCACGCTGTAATGGCTCGGTTCGGCGAACATCGTGCTGCCAATTCCATTTGGGTGGGGGGCCGCCATGATGCCGCGCCGGGCGCCGATTTAGTAGACGGCCTCGGCCTTTCGATACACTGGGCGATTCCCTCGCCGCCCGACCCGTGCATGCGTCTGCCGTTTTCCTTGCTGTTGCTGGTGGCATCGGTTTGCGCCGCCGGCCGGGCAGAGGCCATCGAGCTGTGGACCGAGGTCGCGCCACCGGCCAAATCGGAACGGCTGGCGGCACAGGAACGCTGGCTGCGACTGGACACCGCCGCTTTGCGCGCGGCGCTCGAAACGGCGAAGCGAACCGGCAACGTGTCGCTCGCCTTGCCGCTGGCCGACGGCGGCGCCGTCACCTTCGACTTGCAGCCGAGCGCCGTGATGCCGGCCGAACTGGCGGCAAAATTTCCCGAGATCCGCACCTTTCGCGGCGTCGACATCGCCAGCGCGACACGCGTGCGCGTCGAAACCGTCGGCGACACGATCGGCGCGATGTTCTTCACCGGCGACGGCGTACAGTTGCTGATGCGCGACGAGAAAAGCGGGCTGTATCGCAGCCTGGATCGCGAATCGGCCGACGCCGGACCGGTGTTCTCGTGCGGCGTCGATGCAGCGCAGCACGCGGCGCGCGACGCCGCGCGGCGCGAAGAGAAAGCGCTGACGGCGGCGAACGAAAAAGTGGCCGGCACGCAGTTGCGCACCTACCGCACCGCGATCGCCACCACGGCCGAGTTCACCGCCAAGGTCGGCGGCACCGCGGCCGCCGCGGCGAATGTCGCCAGCGCGGTGAACCGTCTCAACGAAATCTTCGAGAGCGAACTCGGGCTGCGCCTGCAGTTGATCCCCGACAACGATCTGCTGTTCTTCACCGATCCGGCGAGCGACGGCTACACCAACAGCGACAGCGGCACGATGCTGCTGCAGAACCAGAACCGCCTCGACGCCTTGATCGGCAGTGTCAATTACGATCTGGGCCACGTGTTCTCCACCACCGGCGGCGGCATCGCGGTGCTCGGCGCGGCTTGCCGATCGGCATTGAAAGGGCGCGGAGTGAGCGGCACCGGCTTCACGCCGGGCGAACTGTTCTGGGTCGACATCGTCGCGCACGAGATCGGCCACCAGTTCGATGCCGAGCACACCTTCAACAGCGCGGTGGATTTCTGCGGCAAGAGCCGCGACTCGGGCAGCGCCTACGAGCCGGGCAGCGGCAGCACCATCATGGCCTACGCCGGCATCTGTTTCGACGGCACCATCGACGAGGATCTGCAGTTTTTCGCCGATGCAAATTTCCACGGCCGCAGCCTCGAACAGATCCGCAGTTATTCGCAGTCGTCCGCCGGCGGCGGCAGTTGCGGCACGCTGACGCCCACCGGCAATACGGCACCGGTGGTGATCACCACACCGGGCAGCACGATTCCCGCACGCACGCCTTTCACCCTCACCGCGAATGCCATCGATGCCGACGCCGACACGCTGACTTATTCGTGGGAACAGTTCGACCTGGGCATGCCCTCCCCGCCGCTCACCGACGGCGGCAACCGTCCGTTGTTCCGCACCTTTCCGCCGACGCCATCGCCGTCGCGCAGCTTCCCGAAACTCGCCGACATCCTCGCCGGCAAAGGCCTGCCGGCAGATTTCGTGCGCGGCGAAGTGTTGCCGACCACGACGCGCACGCTGACCTTCCGCGTCGTAGTGCGCGACGGCGCCGGCGGCGTGCAGTGGAGCGGCAGCGCGGCGCCGTCGACGCAGTTGCAGGTGTTCGACACCGGCGCTGGGTTCGCGGTGACCGGCCTGGATGCGCCCGAATCGCTGATCGCCGGCATGCCGCTGACGATCGGCTGGAACGTCGCCGGCACGCAGGCAAAACCGATTTCCTGCGCCAACGTCGACATCGCCTGGTCGACCGACAACGGCGCAAGCTTTGCGACCGTGCTCGCCGCCGGCACGCCGAACGACGGCAGCCACGAAGTATCGATTCCGGCGCCGGCAACGGCGCAGGGCCGCGTGCGCGTGAGCTGTGCCTCGAATATTTTCTTCGACATCAACAACGCGCCGCTGACGCTGGTGGTCGACGACATTCCGCCGCTGGTGGTCGCCGTCGATACGCTCGACCCGTCGCCGGCGCTCGAAGCGCCGCTGCGATTCGCCGTACGTTTCAGCGAACCGGTGAGCGGCGTGGACATCGACGATTTCGTCATCGACGCGACCGGCACGCTGGCCGACCTGCGGGTCGAATCGATCGCCGGCCACGGCGCGACGCGCATCGTGACGGTCGACATCGGCAACCTCGGCATGGGCAGCGGCACCGTCGGCATCGATTTCGTCGACGACGATTCGGTGCGCGATGCGGCAGACAATCCGGTGGGGAGCACCGGGGCCGGCAACGGCAATTTCAACGCCGGCGAAAATTATTCGGTGACGCCGGCGCAGTTCATCCGGCTGTTCCGCAACGGGTTCGAATCAGCGCCGTCCGAGTGAGCGGCGCGCGCTCCCGAGGCGCGCTCAGCGCCGCTGGCTCAGCATCACGCTGCCCACGATCAGCACGCCGGCCACCGCCATCGCCGCGGTGAGCGGTTCGCCCAGCAGCCACCACGCCCACAGCACGCCGAACAGCGGCACCATGTAGGTGACGGTCACCGCGCGCGCCGCGCCGATGCGTTTGATCAGGCGGTAGTACATGGCGAACGCGATGCCGGTGCACAGCGCGCCGAGCAAGCCGGCTGCGGCCCACGAACGCAGGCCGATCGATTGTTCCGGCCAGTACGCGAGCGCGAACGGCAGCGTCAGCAAGGCCGCGCACGAGAGCGTCGCCGCCGCCACCGCCGCCGATGGCAGGCCGGTCAGATATTTGCGCACCAGATTGGCACCGATGCCGTAGAGAAAGGCCGCCGACACGCCGGCCGCCACCGCTTCGCCGACGCTGGCACCGGCGGTCTTGCTGCCGGCCAGCACCACCACGCCGGCAAAACCGGTGAGCAGCGCGACACTGCGGCGGGTGCTGATGCGTTCGCCGAAGAACGCCACCGCCACCACCGCGGTGAACAACACCGCCATCGCATTGCAGATCGCGCCGATGCCGGCCGGCGCACGCTGCGCGGCCCAGGCGAACAGCACGAACGGAATCGCCGAGTTGATCGCGCCGATCAGCGCGATCAGCGGCCATTTCTTCGCCGGAAACAAGGCGCGCTCGCGCCACAGGAACGGCAGCAGCACCAGCGCACCGAGCGCGAGACGAATCTCGACCAGCGCGAACGGACCGAAGTCCGGCGCCGCCACGCGCATGAAGAGGAACGACGCGCCCCAGATCGCGGCCAGCAGCGTCAATTCCAGCGGTGTCAGCCAGGCGCGCTCGGCGGTGGCCGGCAGTGGGGTGGCGATGGCATCAGGGGAGCGCATGGGGCACAAGCTCGATTCGTTGCTTGCCGCCATTCTCCGCTTGCGGCCGGGGCCGACAAGCGCGTACTTTCGAATCCAGACACAAGCCAGATTTGAGGCTCGCGATGGCACTGCGTTCCGACTGGTTGCCGGCGGTGGCGGCGTTCGAATCCGCCGCGCGGCATCAGAATTTCGCCCATGCCGCGGAAGAACTGCACCTCACCGCCAGCGCCGTGAGCCATCACGTGCGCAAGCTCGAAAGCCGGCTGGGCGTGGTGCTGTTCCAGCGCCACGCACGCGGCGTTTCGCTCACCGCCGAAGGCCGGCAACTGGCCGACGCCGCCGGCAGCGCCTTGTCCGATATGGAAAGCGTGCTGCGCGGCCTGCGCGCCGGCAAGGAGGATGCGCAGCGCGTGCGCCTCACCACGCTGCATTCGCTGGCCTACGCGTGGCTGCTGCCGCGCCTGCCGAAATTCGCCGCGCTGCATCCGCGCGTGCGCATCACGCTCGATACCGAAATCGCGCTGACGCGTTTTGACGAAGGCGGGCCCGATGTCGGCATCCGCCACGGTCCCGGCCACTGGCCGGGACTCACCGCGCAACGGCTGATGGGCGACGCGATGTTCCCGGTCGCCGCACCGAATTATCCGCCGGCGCGCGCTGCGCACACGCCGGCGGATATCGCGCGATTGCCGCTGATTTCAGATCACTCGCGGCAGGGCTGGCAGGACTGGTTCCGCGCCGCCGGCGTACATGGCGTGCCGCTCGACGAACGCCATGTGTTCAGCGACTCGACCGACGCACTGAAGGCCGCCGCGCATGGTCTGGGCGTGGCGCTGGCGCGCGAAAAAATCGTCGCGCCATTTCTGGCAAGCGGCCAATTGCGGATGCTGAGCGGCCCCGTGATGCCGGCACGCTGGAGCTATTTCGTGATCCATCCCTCGCACCGCCGCCTGCGGCCGGCCGCCCGCGCCTTCGTCGATTGGGTGCTGGCGGAGGGACGCGAAGACGCGGCCGGTTGAATCACGAACGGCGCTGAAATCGCAGGATCGGAACAACGCCTCGCGAATTTCGCTGACGCCTGGGATTGCGTAATCGCGTCAGACTTTCGCGAGTGGCTGCGCTTGCGCGGCCTTCCGGCCCGCGCGGGAATCGGGAGACGGGAAAAGAGCGGGTGCGCCGCAAACTGCCGGCTTTTCTCTCGATTCCCGACTCCCGATTCCCGCCAGAACAACCACAGGGGAAAAAACCGAATGACACGCAAGGCGACGACGCCTCGACTGCGCCTGCTTGGCCTGTTGCTCATGACAGGCATCGGCCCGCTGAGCGCGCAAACCATCCTGCGCGACGGCTTCGAAGACCAGGGCGAAATCGCCGAAACGCCGGCCGCCGCCAGCCGTTTCCTGGCGCAGGCCACCTTCGGCGCCACCGAAGCCGACATCGCCGCATTGCAGGGCGACCGCTTCGACGAATGGATCACGTCGCAGCAACAACTGCCGCCCACCTATCTGCTGCCCTACATGCGCGCGGAGGCCGGCGTCGCCAACCCGACCGCGCCGATCGATTTCCATTTCCTCACCGAAGCCTGGTTCGATCGCTCGTTGAAGGCGCCCGATCAATTGCGCCAGCGCGTGGCGTTCGCGTTGAGCGAAATCTTCGTGGTGTCCGAACGCGGCAACAATCTCGCCAACGACGGCCTCGCGCTCGGCGCCTACTACGACATCCTGCTGCGCAACGCCTTCGGCAACTATCGCGATCTGCTGCGCGACACCACGCTCAGCCCGGCGATGGGCCGCTTCCTGAGCATGTACCGCAATCAGAAACCGAACCCGGCGCTCAACATCCGGCCCGACGAAAATTTCGCGCGCGAAGTGTTGCAGCTGTTCTCGATCGGCCTGGTGAAACTGCAGCCGGATGGGCGCCCGATCATCGTCGGCAATGCGACGGTGCCGACTTACGATGAACAGGTCGTACGCGGCTTCGCCCATGCCTTCACCGGTTGGGCCTGCCCCGGTTTCGCCTTCGAGGAAGCCGTGGCCTGTTCGACCGAGCAGCCGATGCAGCCGTTCGAGGCGTATCACGATCGCGGTGCGAAATCCTTGTTCGACGACATCGTGCTGCCGGCCGAGCAAGACGCGCGGCCCGATCTGGAAGCCGCACTCGATGCGATTTTCGAGCATCCGAACGTCGGGCCCTTCATCGGCAGGCAACTGATCCAGCGCCTCGTCACCAGCAATCCGTCGCCGGAATACGTCGGCCGCGTGACGGCGGTGTTCGATGACAACGGCCAGGGCGTGCGCGGCGATCTGGGCGCCGTGGTGCGCGCGATCCTGCTCGATCCGGAAGCGCGGCTCGGCCACTCTTCCGTGCGTTTCGGCAAGGTGCGCGAGCCGCTGCTGCGACTGACGCAGGTGTGGCGCGGCTTGAATGTAACTTGGCGCCGCAACCGGTTGTTCCCGGACGATCGCGACATCCACGTCACGCACAACCAGACGCCGCTCGGTTCGCCGTCGGTGTTCAATTTCTTTGCCCCATCGTTCGCGCCGCCCGGCCCGGTGAGCGCCAACGCGATGGTCGCGCCGGAATTGCAGGCGATCACCGACACCGTCGCGATCGCGCTGACCAACGATCAATGGGGCCGCATCCACTGGGCCTGCAACGGCTGTCCGATGGATCTGTTCGACGACAGCGTGCGCGTGACGCAACTCGACAGCTGGCGCACGGCGATCGCGCCCGGCGCGGGCGGCACGGTGCCCGAGGCCGCGATCGACGCGCTGATCGCGCGCGCCGATGTGGTGTTCCTCGGCGGCACCATGTCGACGACCTTGCGCCAGCAGGTGCGCAGCCGCGTGCTCGCCCTGCCCGCCGACGATCCGCTGCGGCGCGTGCAGAACCTGCTCTATCTCATCACCGCGTCGCCCGAATACGCCGTGCAGCGCTGAAGGACCGGCCATGTCGAACATCCGCTCGCTACTCCCCCGCCGCACATTCCTGCGCCGCAGCCTCACCGCCGCGGCCGCCGGCTCGGGCTTCTTCATCGCGCCTTCGTCGCTATCGCTGTTCAACAGCGCGTGGGCGCAGCAGGCACCGCCGGGCAACGATTACAAGGCGCTGGTCTGTGTCTTCCTGCTCGGCGGCAACGACGGTTACAACCTCATCGTGCCGCACGATCAAACGCAGTACGCGACTTACGCGCAGCGTCGCCGCGGTCTGACCATCGCGCGCGACACGCTGCTGCCGATCAACCCGACCAGCGGCGCCGACTACGCGCTCGGCCTGCATCCGGCGGTAAGCGAGTTGCGCACGCGCTTCGAGCAAGGCCGCATCGCGATGCTCGCCAACATCGGTGCGCTGCGCGAGCCGGTGACGCGCAGCGGCTACGACAACCGCACCGCGCGCCTGCCGCCGCAGCTGTTCTCGCACAACGATCAGCAGGATTTCTGGCAAAGTCTCGAGACCCGCTCGCCGGTCGACAGCACGCCGATGAGCGGTTGGGCCGGGCGCGTCGCCGATCTGCTGCATGCGGGCTACAACCCGAACGCAACGCTGGCGATGAATCTGTCGCTGGCCGGCGCCAACCCCTTCCTCACTGGCCGCCAATCGCAGGCCCTCGCAGTCGGCACCGGCGCGATCAGCTCACTGATCACCGAGCACGATCCGGACGCCGCGCTGGCGCTCGAAGCCGCGCTCGATGCCACCCATCCGCACTTGCTGGTCGAAGAATATCGACGCAAATTGCGCGGCGCGGTGGGCGACTATCGCCATCTTCAAACCGCGCTCGCGGCTGCGTCGCCGATCGCGACGCCGTTTCCAGCGCCGCCCGGCGAAGGCGCGCCGGCCGCCGATCGCTTCGCTTTCGTGCTCGGCGCGCAGCTGCGGCGCGCGGCCGAACTGATTTCGCTGCGCCAGACCTTCGGCCATCGCCGGCAGATTTTCTTCACCGCGCTCGGCGGTTTCGATACGCACGATTCGCAGACCCGCGATCAACCCGAGCTGCTCGCCGCACTATCGCGCGCCCTGGCATCGTTCGACTCGGCAATGATTGAACTGGGCGTCGACCAGTCCGTCACCACGTTCACCAGCACCGAATTCGGCCGCAGCCTCACCAGCAACGGCGACGGCTCCGACCACGCCTGGGGCAATCATTTGTTCGTGATGGGCGGCGCCGTCGACGGCCGCCGCATCATCGGCCAGATGCCGGACCTGGGCGAAGCCAGCCCGGTGATCGCCGGCGACGGCAATCTGATTCCGCAGATCGCGGTGGATCAGTACGGCGCCACGCTGGCGAAATGGTTCGGCGTGCCCGACAGCGCAATGGATCTGCTGTTCCCGAACCTGCACGAATTCGCCGTACGCGATCTGGGATTCATGGCTTGACGCTGCGTTACGGGGATTCGAAACCGTTGGCGAACAGGCTCGGCTCCTTTCCGCCGGCGACACGCGTATCGCAAGCGAAATCGGCGTCGTACTCGAATGCGCCGATGTCGCGCAGGCCGTCGTCGCGAGCGTTGCCGCAGTGGTCGTTGGTTACGAGCGGTGCGGCAACACCGGCGTCGACGAAGGCCGTGCCATCGAGCAGGCCGAAATCGGCGGCCGCCGGGTCGGCGAACCATGTTGAATACGTGGCATCGCTGATTCCGATGATGTTGCCCTCGCGCGCACTGCTTCCTAGGTTGCGGTCGCGAATACCGCCGCTGACCAGGTTGTTGCGCACCGTGGCAGTGCTTTCCGGGTAGCGCACGTCGATGCCGGTCGTGGCGTACAGCGTGTTGTGCTCGATACGCGTGGCGCCGGCCTTGTTGAGATAGATGCCGACGTCGTTGCAGGCCAGGATCAGGTTGTTGCGCATCACGCCGTTCTGGTGTTCGGGCGTGCAACTGCCTTCCTCGCAGATCGAATTCGGACTGCTGCCGCCACCGCCGAACGACAGGCCCAGCCGCACACCGCCGCTGAAATTCCGTGTGCAGACGACGAGATTTCGTTCGAACAACCCATCGCGCGAGTTGCCTTTCAGGAAAGCCGCGTAGCTGACCGTATCGCCGCCGAGTTTCTGGTAGTCGTAGATCGCATTCGCACGCACGACCCAGCGTCGGCCGCCGACGACATCGATCTTGGCCACCGGATTGGCCGTATTGCGCGCGCGCGAGTCGTAGAAGACGTTGCGCTCGATCAGCACATCGTCGGGATAGGCCGTGGCGTTCGGCGCGGCGCCGTTGCTTTTGATCTGCGCATTGAAGTCGCGCACGCGGTTGTCGCGGATCACCGTGCCATCGGCATCGCCGGCCAGATGAAAGGCATGCTCGCAGTTCGTGTCGACCGCGCAGGCGCCTTCGATATCGAGGCCCTCGAAGCGCCAGCCGGTCGCAACCACCCGGAATCCTTCCGCGATACCGCCGCCGCCATCGAACCGGATCAGGACGCTGCGCGGCTGCACTGCGCGCACTTCGATCGGCTGGCCCGTCGATGCAATCGTGTCGCAGACGAGATTGGCAGAGAAGGTGTAGGTGCCCGCGGCGATGAGGATGCGATCCCCCGGATCTGCGTTCTCGATCGCCGTGCGCAGTGCGATAGCCGAATTGACCGGAATGTCGAGCGCCGCGGCGCTGCCGGCGATGCCCAGCGCGACGATTGCCGCGACGGCTCTTGCGAACCAAAGCATCGGGATCATCGCGCGGACTCCATCGATCAGCGTGCTCGCAGCGAGCAGCGAACTTGCAATCTTAGGCGAAGGCCGCAGACGAGGGCACGGGGTCGGCATGCGCTGCGACCTCGTCCCGCCACGGCCCTGGTTCTGCGGTCCTAATTGTTCCGCAACCTGCGTTATGATCCGGGCGTCTGGTGCAGCACGCCGGCGATCGGTCAGGGGAATGGAACCTCGGGGAGGGTTCGGGGCCATGAGGAAAGTGCGGCAGAAGGTGCGGCGTTCGTCGTCGATGCTGGCGTTCGCGATCGCGACGGCGCTCGGCCTGGGAGGCTGCAGCGGCAGCAGCAATTCCGGCGATCCGGTCGGCACCGCGCCACCGCCGGCCAACACCGGCGACTCCGGTTGCATCGGCAGTTGCGTCAACGCCGATTCGTTTCTCACCACCGCCGAGGTCCAGCGCGTGATCGCGCAGGGCGTGGCCGAAGCGGCCGCGCGCGGCAAGCCCGGTGTGTTCGCGGTGGTCGATCGCGTCGGCAATGTGCTCGGCGTGTATCGCATGACGGGCACGCCCGTCACGGTGAAGATCACGTCCAATCGCGGCGTCGTCGGCGGCCTGGAGAATCTCGACGTGCCGACCGAACTGGCTGCAATCGCCAAGGCCGTCACCGGCGCGTATCTATCGTCGGAAGGCAACGCGTTTTCCACGCGCACGGCGAGCCAGATCGTGCAGCAGGCCTTCAATCCCGGCGAATCGAACGCGCCTTCCGGGCCGCTGTTCGGCGTGCAATTCAGCCAGCTGCCTTGTTCGGATCTCAACACGCGCTTCGACGGCACGGCCAGCGTCGGCCCGAATCGATCGCCGCTCGGCTTGTCGGCCGATCCCGGCGGATTTCCTCTTTACAAGAACGGCGTGCCGATCGGTGGCGTGGGTTTTGCCGGCGGCGATGCGCAATACTCGCTCGATCCGGTGATCCTCGACCGCGATCTCGATGTCGACGAGCTGGTCGCCGTCGCGGCCACGTTCGGTTTCGCCGCACCGCTCGATCGCCAGGGCGATCGCATCACCGCCGACGGCAAGACCTTCCGCTTCAGCGACGCGCGTTTCGACGATCTGACGGCCGCCACCGGCAGCCTCGGCAATCTCGCGACGGCCGGTGCATTCACACCGGTGCCCGCCTATTTCGGCGGCACGGTGAAGGCCGGCACGGTGTTCGGCGCGCCGGCGTCGGGCATCCGACCCGATGCGACGCTGTATCCGGGCCGCGATGCCTTCGTGCTCGTCGACGCCGCCGGCGCCGAACGTTTCGCACCGCGCGCCGGCACCGATGGCAGCGGCGCGATCACCGCGAACGAAGCGCGCATCATCGTCGACGAAGCGCTCGCGGTTGCGAATCGCGCGCGCGCACAGATCCGCCGCCCGCTGAGCACGCCCGCACGCGTCAGCATTTCGGTGGTCGATACCAACGGCACGGTGCTGGCGCTTGCCCGCACGCGCGATGCGCCGGTGTTCGGTATCGATGTGTCGTTGCAGAAGGCGCGCACCGCCGTGTTCTTTTCCGGCAACTTCGCGGCCGCCGATCTCGCATCGACGGCCGAAGTTCGGTACTTCAATGGCGCTTTCATTCCGGAAGGTTTCAACCTCACCGTCGTCGGCAACGCCGATGTCGAGGATTACGTCGGCACGCTACGCACCTTTCTCGGCGATAACGATGCATTGGCCGACGGCTCGATCGCCTACTCGGACCGCGCGATCGGCAATCTCGCGCGGCCGTTCTATCCCGATGGCATCGTCACCGCGGGGCCCGGGCCTTTCAGCCGCGAATTCGCGCAGTGGAGTCCGTTCCATGTCGGGCTGCAACTCGATCTGGTCTACAACGCGCTCGCCTTCCATGTCGCGCATTATCTGAATCAGCTCGGCCTGGCGATTTTCCTCGAAGGCGAATTGCTCGCCGGTGCGCCGCGTCCGGGCTTCCCGATCGTGGTGGCCGATCCGCCGCAGGGCAGTTGCACCGGCATTGCGCGGCTCGGCAACGGCCTCCAGATTTTCCCCGGCGGCGTGCCGATCTATCGCGGCACGCAATTGGTCGGCGCGATCGGCATTTCCGGCGACGGCGTCGATCAGGACGACATGACCGCCTTCCTCGGGCTGCACAACGCCAGCGTGCGCCTCGACAGCGGCATCGCGAATGCACCGCGCACAATCCGCGCCGACACCCTGGTGCCCGATAATGCGCGACTGCGCTACGTGCAATGTCCGCAGTCGCCTTTCATCGGTTCCGACGAGCAGAACGTGTGCGAGGGCAAGTGAGATGACCGCATTGCGCGCCCTGCCCGCCTTGGTTTCTCTCGCTTTGCTCGGTGCCGCTTCGAATGCCGGCGCGCAGAGCACGACCCTGGCGCGACAGACGTGGCTCGAGTTCACCGGCCTCGTGCCGGCGCCCGTCTACGACTGGGAAAACTCGGCGTTCGAACGTCGCCGTCCGGGGCATCCGGCGCCCGAGCGTCCGGTCGATGTGATCATCAATCCGGGCGCGGTCAATCCCGCGCCGGTGGATCAGGTCGGCGAGATTCTTCCGCTGCCCGATCGCTGGCGCATCATGGAAGCTCTCGGCTTCAAGCATCCGTGGTACGACCCGTACAACCAGAATGTCTGGAAAGGCGACTTGCCGATGTTCGGCGACGACGTTTTCCTGAGCCTGGTCGGCGTGTCGGACACCATCCTCGAACCGCGCAGCATTCCGACGCCGGTGGGCCCGCAATCGAGCGAAAATCCCGGCGCCAACGATATTTATTCGGGCATCGATCAGACCATCCTGGCGCAGACCTTTCTCGCCGGCATCATCCTGTTCAAGGGCGAAACCGCCTTCAAGCCGCCGGTCTACGAATTCCGCCTGACCCTCGCGGGCCAATACAACCGCGTCGATGTCGACGATGTGCGCGCGCTGCAGATCGATCCGCGCCTGGGCACCACGCGCGACGACGGCTTCATCGCGATCCAGGAATTGTTCTACGACTACCACATCCGCGATGTGTCGACGCGCTACGACTTCGATTCGGTGCGCGTCGGCATCCAGCCGTTTTCCACCGATTTCCGCGGCTTCCTGTTCCAGGATCTGCAGATGGGCGTGCGCTTGTTCGGCAACCGCGACAACAACTTCTGGCAATACAACTTGGCCTGGTTCCGCCGCGTCGAAAAAGACACGAATTCGGGCTTGAACGACGTCGGCGAAGGCCTGCGCGACGACGATATCTTCATCGCCAACCTGTATCGGCAGGACTGGCCGTTCGTCGGTTTCGTGTCGCAGGGCACGATCGTGCACAACCGCAATCGCGAAGACGAGATTTTCTTCGACGAGAACGGCTTCATCGCGCGGCCTTCGAGCCTCGGCGGCGAACGACTGCGAACTTATGACGTCACCTATCTTGGCTACAACGGCGATGGCCGCATCGGCAAATACAATCTGACGACGTCGTTCTACTACGCCACCGGCGAAAACAACCCCGGCACCTTCGTCGATCACGAGACCGATATCGAAGCCGCTTTCTTCGCCGCCGAGGCCTCGCGCGATTTCGACTGGATTCGCGCTCGACTGTCGGTGGCTTACAGCTCAGGCGACGACAACGCCTTCGATGAAGAATCCAACGGTTTCGATGCGATTTTCGAAAACCCGGTTTTCGCCGGTGCCGACACCAGCTACTGGATTCGCCAGAACATCCCGTTGATCGGCGGCGGCGGTGTCGCGCTGTCGGGCCGCAATTCGCTGATCCCGAGCCTGCGTTCGTCGCGCGAACTGGGCCAGAGCAACTTCGACAATCCGGGCCTGCGCCTGGTCGGCATCGGTGCCGATCTCGATCTCACGCCGCAGTCGCGCATTTCGTTCAACTTGAACCAACTGTGGTTCGATGAAACCGAGATTCTCGAAGTCGCGCGCAACCAGGGCGATATCGATCGCGAGATCGGCCAGGACGTGTCGGCGGCCTATATCTGGCGTCCGTTCCAGACCCAGAACGTGGTGCTGCGCCTGTCGGCGGCGGCCTTGATTCCCGGCAAGGGTCTGGAAACGTTGTACGGCGGCGACGACACGTACTACACGGTGCTCGGCAACTTCATCCTGAATTTCTGACGCGCCGCGCGGTTCGCAAACCGCGCGCGAAGCGACACGAATGCAACACGAATCGGGGCAGCAAATGCGCTACGCCATCGCCAAGCGACTCGCCACCTGCCTGGGCCTGGTGCTGTTCTTCGCGCCATTGCCGGCACTCGCCGAGGAAGCCGAGGCCGTCGAACGCGACTACGTTACGGCGCCGAACGCGCCGTCGTTCCAGACCACCGAAATGGCCGACGCCAAGAGTGCCGGCTGCATTTCCTGCCACAGCGCCAGCGACCAGAAGACCATGCACCGCACCCCGGCGGTGATCCTCGGTTGCGTCGATTGCCACGGTGGCAATCCGCGCGTCGCGGCGCCGGCCGGCGAAGCCTATCGCGCGCAAACGCCCGGCGCCGACGACGCGCACGAAGACGAACACGGCGAACATGGCGCCGCACCGAAACACGGCTGGAGTTCGCAATACCAGGCCGCGATGGACGCGGCGCATGTGTTGCCGCGCTATCCGGGCAACTGGCACGGCAGTGCGAACCCGGCGAGCTCCTACGCCAGCCTCAACAAGGAATCGCCGGAGTTCATCCGCTTCGTGAATCCGGGCGACCTGCGCATCGCGCGCGAATCCTGCGGCGCCTGCCATCTGCCGATCATCCAGGCCAGCGAACGCAGCATCATGGCGACCAGCGCGATGCTGATGGGCGGCGCCTCGTACAACAACGGCATCCTGCCCTACAAGCGCTACATCATCGGCGAATCCTACGATCGCAACAGCGTGGCCGGCAGTATTTCGTCACTGGGTGAAGTCACGCCGGAGATGGAAAAGCGCGGCGTGCTGAAAACCCTGTATCCGCTGCCGGCATGGGAATCGGTACCGCCGGCCGACATTTTCCGCGTGTTCGAACGCGGCGGCCGCAACATCCAGAGTTCCTTCGCGGAAGTCGGTTTGCCCAATTCCGTCGGGCAGATCCAGCGGCTTGAAGAACCCGGCCGTCCCGATATCAAACAATCCAGCCGCGGCGCCGGCACCGGCCTGCGCATCGCGGTGCCGGTGATCAACATCACCAAGACGCGCTTGAACGATCCGCACCTGTGGTTCCTCGGCACCAACGACAACCCCGGCGATTTCCGTTCGTCCGGCTGCAGCGCGTGCCACGTCGTCTACGCCAACGATCGCGATCCGCGCCATTCGGCCGGCTACGCGCAGTTCGGCAATTTCGGCGCATCGCAGCAGATTGATCCCACCATCCCGAAAGGCCAGAAAGGCCACCCGATCAAGCACGAATTCACCCGGCAGATTCCCACCTCGCAATGCATGATCTGCCACATGCATCAGCCCAACATGTTCATCAACACGATGTTGGGTTACATCATGTGGGACTACGAATCCGACGCGCCGTCGATGTGGCCGAAGCAACAGCGCTATCCGTCGAACGACGAGATGCGCGAGATCCTCGATCGCAATCCGGAAGAAGCGGCGATCCGCGGCAAATGGGGCGACTTGAGTTTCCTCAAGGACGTGTCGCTGCTCAATCCGACGTTGAAGGACACGCAGTTCGCCGACTATCACGGCCACGGCTGGAATTTCCGCGCCATCTTCAAGCGCGATCGCAAAGGCAATCTGCTCGATGCCGAAGGCGCGCCGGTGGCCGCCGACGATCCGAAGAAATTCGAGAAGGCCGTGCACATGTCGAGCGTGCACGTCGATGTCGGCATGCAATGCGTCGACTGCCATTTCAGCCAGGACGCGCACGGCAATGGGCATGTCGTCGGCGAGGTGATGGCCGGTGTCGAGATCCAGTGCCAGGATTGCCACGGCACCGCCGATGCCTATCCGAAACTTCGCACCACGGGTCCGGCGGCGTCGGAGACCGGCAAGAATCTCGCGCTGATCCGAAATCCTGACGGCAAGAAGCGTTTCGAGTGGATCGGCGATGAATTGATCCAGCGCTCGGCCGTGACACCGGGCCTGGAGTGGAAAATCTCGCTGGTGAAGGACACGGCCACGCCGGGTTCGCCGGCCTACAACGCGAAAGCCACGCGCGCGCACACCATATCGAACAAGACCGACACGCTCGAGTTCGGCACCGACGTCGCAATGGCCGATCGCGCGCACGGCGACGACAAGATGCTCTGCTACACCTGCCACACCTCGTGGACGACGAGCTGTGGCGGCTGCCATCTGCCCATCCAGGCCAACTGGAAAACCAAGAAGAATCACTACGAAGGCAACGACACGCGCAACTACGCCACCTACAACCCGCAGGTGACGCGCGACGATATGTTCCAGTTGGGCATCCACGGCGAGATCAAGGGCAACAAGATCGCACCGGTGCGTTCGAGTTCGGCGCTGATCCTCTCTTCCACCAACGTCAATCGCGAACGCATCTACATCCAGCAGCCGCCGGTGGCCGCGTCGGGCTTCAGTTCGCAGGCCTTCGCGCCGCACTATCCGCACACCGAGCGCCGCACCGAAACCAAGACCTGCACCGATTGCCATCTGTCGAAGCAGAACGACAACAACGCGATCATGGCGCAGTTGTTGTTGCAGGGAACCCGGTTCGTCGACTTCGTCGGCTTCAATGCCTGGGTCGGCACCGAAGGCGACGTCAACGCGGTGCGCGTCACCGAATGGGACGAACCGCAGGCGGTTATCGGCTCGTACCTGCACCAGTACGCCTATCCGGACTGGTTCGCGAGTCACGAGAAGAACGATCGCAAGCTGCGGGAAGCCTACGATCACAAATCCGGCGCCGCCAACTGCCTGCAATTGCGCGGCGAATATCTGTATGTCGCCGAAGGCTCGAAAGGCATGCGCGTGTACGACGCGGCCTCGGTGGCGAACAAGGGCGTGTCGCAGCGGATCATCACCGGCCCGACGTCGGCACTCGGCCAACGCACGCATATCAAATCGACGAACGCGACCTGCGTCGTACTGCCGACCACGCAGCCGATCCATCCGGACCGCAACCAGGGCGACCTGATGCGCAAGGTGAATCAGGAGCAGCCGTTCCATCCGCTGTACAACTACGCCTACGTCACCGATGCCAGCGAGGGCCTGATCCTCACCGACGTCAACACCTTGTCCGACGGCGAACCGCGCAACAATTTCCTCGAGCGCGCGCTCACCTGGAACGAAGGCGGCGTGTTGAACGGCGCGCGCCATCTGGCGATTTCCGGCACCTGGTTCTACGTTGCGGCCGACGCGGGCCTCGTCGTGCTCGATATGAACGACCCGCTCAAGCCGCGCCACGTCACCACGCTCGCCCTGCCCGACGTGCGCGCCAGCCAGCGCCAGTTCCGCTATCTGTTCGTCACCACGCGCGACGGATTGCAGACGGTGGATGTCACCGATCCGGAAAATCCGCGCGTCGTCGAAGGTGCGCTGGTACCGCTGCAGCAGGCGCAGAAGTTGCATCTGGCACGCACGTTCGCGTACGTGGCAAACGGTGCGGACGGTATCGCGATCGTCGACATCACCAAGCCGGAAACGCCGACGCTTTATCAGAGCTTCGATGCCGACGGGCAGATCGTCGATGCGCGCGATGTGGTCATCGGTGCGACGAACGCCTCGCTGTTTGCGTATGTTGCCGATGGCGACGGCGGGCTCAAGGTCGTCCAGTTGTTCTCGCCCGAGACGCAGCCGAACTTCTACGGCTTCAGTCCCGATGTGAAGCCGCACCTGATCGCGCACTATCCGACGAAACACGCCGCGCTATCGATTTCGCGCGGACTCGAACGCGATCGCGCCGTCGACGAAACCGGCCATCAGATCGCCGTGCTCGGCCGCATCGGCTCGCGCCCGTTCACGCTCGAGGAAATGCAGAAGCTTTATCTCGATGCGAACGGCAAACCGTGGTTCGTGTCGGATGAAGTCGAAGGACCGCGCGGCATTGCCACCGAACCTGTCGACTGGAAACCCAATCGCACCTGGGATCAGCAGCAACCTGCCGGCGCCGACAATCCGCCGCATCCTTAGCGTTGCAGCCTCGTGTGGGGCAGCACTGTGTGTCCGGCTGAGCCTGGCTGGGTTCCTGTGGCCAAGGAAAAAAGCGGGACGCGAAGGACGCAAAGGAAAGAGAAGGGACGCGAAGAAAAGCGGTGAATTTCTCGCTGCGCGTCCGAAACGTCGCGCAGACTGGCTGGTTAGACGTCTGCTTTTCTTTTTTTCTCTATCGCTCCTGCTTCCTTCGCGTCCTTTCTCTTGTCTCTGCGTCCTCTGCGTCCCGCTCTTCTCTTTATCCCGTCCACCGACAGCCGAACCACAACGCTTTCCCGTCATCTTACTTGCAGGAATGTTCCTAAATAGGTACATTCCACGCTTTCATCAAGAAGACCGATCGCATCGCCGCCGCCGACATCGAACTGGCGCGGCGCCGCTGCAAGGAGTTGCATCATGGTTGATCGCAATCGACACCTGGGTTCGGAGTTCGACACCTTCCTCGCCGAAGTCGGCGAGCTCGAAGAGGCCACGGCCGTGGCGCTCAAGCGCGCCATCGCCTTCCAGATTTCGATGGCGATGAAGGATCGCGGGCTCACCAAGAAGGCGATGGCGGAAAAGATGCAGACCAGCCGCTCGCATCTTGATCGCCTGCTCGACGAGCACGACACCGGCCTCACGCTCGAAACGCTCAGCCGCGCGGCGCGCGTGCTCGGTTACCAGGTGCGGATCGAGCTCACCGCGCGCTGATACCGGCTGCGTTCGGAGTGCCGAGCCGCAGCCGGTTCGTCGGCTGCCACCGATTATTTCGACAGCTGTTTTTCGAGCGCCGCCAAGCGCGCTTCGAGCCGCGCATTCTGCGCCCGCAGTTCGCGCAGCGCTTCCACCATCAGCGCCGTCGTGCCGCGCTCTTCGACGAACAGATAGCCGTCGCTGGTTTCGCCGACCCATTCGGGCATCACTTCCTTCACCTGTTGCGCGACGAAGCCCGTGTTCGTGCCGGACTTCGCGAGTCCCAGGCCGATCGCCTTCGCGTTGTATTCGAAGGTCACGCCTTCGAGCGCGAGCAGCTTGTCGAGTGCGCCGGTCAGCGGTTCGACGCGCTTTTTCAGGCGCAGATCCGACAGCGTGCCCCAGTCGCCGCCGCCCATTTTCAGCGCGGTGCCGTCGGGGAAGAACTGGAAGGATTTCACCGCCGAAAGAATGGTGTCGCCGACGCCCCAGGAGAAACCGAGTGCGGGCAGCGGGCTGGCGCCTTCGGTTTCGCGGTAGATGAACCACGACGAAGCGCCATCCTCGCCTTCCTGCAGCACGAATTGCGAACCGTAGGTGCCGACGCCGTTGCTGATCAGGCGCACCTCGGCGTCGGCGTCTTCGATCAACAATTCGGTGGCGCGATTCGCCGGCACGTCGGTGAGATCGAGCACGGCGCTGCGCATGTGCAGCTTCGCCTGCGGCGCCGCGACGCCGACGCCGATGCCGCCGCCCGCGCGCAACAGGAACTGATTCGCGGCGGTCGACGCGAAGTCGGCATCGGTGTTGTCGGCCCACACGAAGGTGCCGTCGTGCACGGCCTTGGCGCGGCGTCCGGCAGCCAGACTGTGCTGGCCCGAAGCGGTGTTGGAACGGCCGCCCGGAACCGTCGACGCCACCCCGCTGGCCGTGTTGGCACCGCCGCCGGCGACGGTCGATCCGGCGCCGCTCGCGACGTTCTGTTGTCCGCCGCCGACCGTTGCGTACGGCGCATCGTCGACGGTGAGCCCGTTGTTGTTGCCGGCGCGATTGGAGGCGCCGCCCGACACCGTGCCGAAACCATCGGTGACCAGGTTCGGACCGATGTTGCCGAAGTCCGGATTCGCCGCGCTGGCCGCGCCGCCGCCACCGATCGTGGCGCCAGCCGCGAGGAAGGTGGCGACATTGCTCGCGCTGCCGTAAATCACCGACGGACTCGTGCTGTAGCCGACCATCTGCGCCACGCGCAGATTGTTGCTGCGCAGCTCCAGCGGCAGCGCATCGAGCGTGCCGAGGAAACTGCCGGCATCGAGCGCGTCGTTACCGTCGGTTCTCCAGCACGCCGGCGGCACGATGCCTTTCACCATTTCGCGCGTCGGCAGTTTCTCGAATGCGCCCTGGTCGGCCGCGCGCACTTCGATGTCGGCGAACAATTGTTCGCGTCCGGCCAGGCTCGGGTCCAGATCGATCGGCAGTTCGAAGCGGCCATCGCTCACCGTCACGGCGGGAAAGTCGATGGTTTCGCCGAGCGCCTTGCTGCCGGCATCGTCGGCGAACAGGCGCACGCGGAAATCGTAGCGGCCGTGCGCGGGCTGTCCGCCATCGTCGAGTTTGCCGCGGTAAGGCAACTCGGCGGCAGTCGCGCCGCTCAACGCGGCGAGCAGCGCGAGACCGATCGAACGGGACAGCAGGCCGGACGTGTTCATGCGATTCCTCGTGCAGTTCATGGCGATTCGAATCCGTCGTAGAAGATCTGGTTCGGCCCTTCGCAGGCATCGATGCCTTTGGCGAAGCCCGAGGCCGAGGCATTGGAGTGAAGGCGGAATCTGGAGGTGGACGAGGCCTCGACCGGACGGCGCGCGGGCACCGCATGCAGCGAAAAGCGCGCCGAGTCCGCTTCCGCAGCGGCCGGCCGGTCGGAGGTCAGGCGGAAGCGGGACTCCCGCGGCGCCGGCTCGGCGGCCTTCGAAAAAGGCGGAAAAATCAATAAAAACAGCAGGATCGGACCGATGCGCACGGCAGAATTCCGAAGGAGGCCTGCGCTGACATACGCGCTGCACCCGGCCCGGGGATCATTCTTTCGATCGGAAGCAAAAATATTTTTGCGATCGTGTCGAAATCGCCGTCGCTCGTTCGTCGCCCTGTTTAGAGGCGCGATGGAATCCGATCGGAAGTCCCGCTCCGAAGTCCCCATCCGAAGGGCCCCGCCTCGTCATCCAACCAACAGGAGAACGAAATGCGTGTAATGGTGATCGTCAAAGCCAGTGAAGACAGCGAAGCCGGCCAGATGCCGAGCGAAGAGTTGCTGCGCGACATGGGCAACTACAACGAAGCGCTGGTGAAGGCCGGCATCATGCTGGCCGGTGAAGGCCTGCATCCGAGCTCGAAGGGCAAGCGCGTGCACTTCGCCGGCAAGAACCGCACCGTCGTCGACGGTCCGTTCTCGGAAACCAAGGAACTGATCGCCGGCTATTGGCTGTGGCAGGTGAAGTCGATGGAGGAAGCGGTCGAGTGGGTGAAGCGTTGTCCGAATCCGATGCAGGGCGAGTCGGATATCGAAATCCGGCCGATTTTCGAGGCCGAAGATTTCGGCGCGGAATTCACGCCGGAGCTGCGCGCGCAGGAAGACCAGTTGCGCCAGCGCATCGAAGAACAGCAGCGCAAGAACGGCTGACCGGCCTTACGAACCTAAGCACGAAGAGCCACGACGATGCCCTGGTTCCGCCACGCGCCGCCGCTTCCGTACGAATGCTCGTGCGGCCAGCACGCATCGTCGCTTCATCCCAACCGAGCCGCAAAGGAGCACCCCATGTCGAGCAACCTGCAGATCACGCCCTATCTCAACTTCGATGGCCGCTGCCGCGAAGCGTTCGAGTATTACGAAAAAGTCCTCGGCGGCAAGATCGAAACGATCCAGTCGTTCGCCGAAACACCGGCCTGCGAGCACGTGCCGAAGGAAATCCAGCATCACATCATGCATGCGCGATTGCTGATCGGATCGCAGACGCTGATGGGTTCGGATTCGACGCCGATGTGCCCGTACGAAGGCGTCAAAGGTTTCGCGGTGGCGCTCAACGTGAATTCGATCGCCGAGGCCGAGCGCGTGTTCGGTGCGCTGTCGAAGAACGGCAAGGTGGAGATGCCGCTCGACCAGACCTTCTGGGCCGTGCGCTTCGGCGCCTGCACCGATCAGTTCGGCATTCCGTGGATGGTCAACTGCGAAAAGGAGAGCTGATCATGCGCTTCATGATGCTGATGATTCCGAAGGGCTACGAAAGCGCGGCTCCCGGCACGCTGCCGGATGCCGATGGTGTCGAGCGGATGATGCGCTACAACGAAGAGCTGCATCGTGCCGGCGTGCTGCTCGCGCTCGATGGGCTGCATCCGCCGTCGATGGGCGCGCGCGTGAGTTTCGAAGGCGGCAAGCCGAGAGTCAGCGACGGCCCGTTCGCCGAGGCCAAGGAAGTGCTCGGCGGCTATTGGCTGATCGATGTGAAGTCGCGCGAGGATGCGATCGCCTGGGCCACGCGTTGCCCGGCCGGGCCGAACGAAGTGATCGAAGTGCGTCAGGTGCAGGAACTGGAGGATTTCTCGCCGGAAGTGCAGAAGGCGGCGGAAGGTCTGCAGGAAATGCAGAACGTCGCTCGTAAACGCGCATGACGGCAAGCGGCGCGAGCGTTGCGCAGGCTCGCGCCGCTGCGACATGCGTCGTTAGAATCAGTACTCGTTAGAACCGGGCAAACGCCTTCCTACAGGACTCGACCGCCGTGAGCATGGATGCCATCCACCGCCGCATCGATGCCGTCTGGCGCATCGAATCGGCCCGGCTGATCGCCGGCCTCGTGCGCATGGTGCGCGACGTCGGCCTGGCGGAAGAACTGGCGCAGGATGCGCTGGTGGCGGCGCTCGAATCCTGGCCGGGCAGCGGCGTGCCGGACAACCCCGGCGCGTGGCTGATGGCCACCGCGAAACGGCGCGCGATCGATCAACTGCGCCGTCATACGTTGATCGAACGCAAGCATGACGAACTTGGTTACGAGATCGAACTGCATCAGGAGGCTGTCGTGCCGGATGCCGAAATTCTGATCGACGACGACATCGGCGACGATCTGCTGCGACTGGTCTTCACCGCCTGTCATCCGATTCTTTCCACCGAAGCGCGCGTCGCGCTCACGCTGCGGCTGCTCGGCGGTTTGAGCACCGAAGAAATCGCACGCGCCTTCCTGGTGCCGGACGCCACCATCGGCCAGCGCATTTCGCGCGCCAAGCGCACGCTGGCCGAAGCGCAGGTGCCGTTCGAAGTGCCGCGCGGCGCCGAATTGTCGGAACGCCTGGCATCGGTGCTCGAAGTGATCTACCTGATTTTCAACGAAGGCTATTCCGCGACGGCGGGCGACGACTGGATGCGCCCGACCCTATGCAACGAGGCCTTGCGTCTGGGCCGCGTGCTCGCCGGCCTGGCGCCGAAAGAACCCGAAGTGCACGGCCTGGTGGCGCTGATGGAAATCCAGGCCTCGCGCACGGCCGCGCGCGTCAACGCGGCCGGCGAACCGATCCTGCTGCTCGACCAGAATCGCGCGCGCTGGGATCAGTTGCTGATCCGCCGCGGCCTCAACGCGCTCGATCGCGCGAAATCGCTCGGCGGCACGCTCGGTGTCTATGCATTGCAGGCCGCGATCGCCGCCTGCCATGCCCACGCACGCACGGCGCAGGAAACCGACTGGCCGCGCATCGTCGCCTTGTACGACGCACTGTCGCAGTTGATGCCCTCGCCCATCGTCGAGCTAAATCGCGCAGTCGCCGTGACGATGGCCTTCGGCCCGGAGGCGGGCCTCGCCCTGGTCGACGCGCTGCGCGACGAAAGCACGCTGCAGAACTATCACCTGCTGCCCACCGTCCGCGGCGATTTCCTGTTCAAACTCGGCCGCCTCGACGAAGCCGCCGCGGAATTCATCCGCGCGGCGGACCTGGCGCGCAACACGCGCGAGAAGACGCTGTTGCGCAAGCGGGCGGCGGAGTGTGCGCAGCCGCCGATGAGTTGAGCTGCGCTGCGTATCAATCGATTTATCAATCGATCGGCTTGCGTCCGAAGCGCAGCGCAAGCCAGGCAAGAAACAGTAGCAACCCGCCCAGGCCGAAATTCGCGGCCGGCCCGCCCGATGGCACCGTGGCTACCTTGATTGATGGCACCTGGAAGACGAGTTGGCCGTACTCACTGCACTCCCAGCCATCGGCGCCGAAACCGCAGCCATGTAGAAACCACGTATGCGTGCCGGCCTCGAATTGCCCGATATACGCGACGATTTCGTCACCGGCCGTACTCGGTTCGCAGATGTCATGGAGAAAGGTTCGCGTGGCAACGCCGCCGGGTACACGTTCCCAAATCATCGGCTCGGGAAAACCTATGCACGAATCCGTCAAAAGGAGCATGTGCAACCATACTTCGTCGCCGCGTACCTCGGCGGTGTACGTCACGTTGTATAGCGTCAACGATTGCGCGCTGACAGTTGCGGGCAAGAACAAGAGAAGCGCAAACCACAGAAAATAGGTCTTCATCGGGGCGGCTTCTCAGTTGGGTTCCGGAGGACACGGGGGAGCGGTTTCCTTCAACGGCGCGCCCCCGCCATTGGGAAACATCGGCAGTTGGATCTTCGACCAATCGTCGTAATCCGAAAGCTGTGTATAGACACCGCCGCAGTTTTCCAGCGGCTTGGATTCCCAGGTCCAATCGAGATTGTTGATATCGGCTTTGACGGCGACCGGGTCGATGATCCCGTTGGCATTCCAATCCATCGGATGCGCGTCGCAGATACCTGCGCCTTCGACGAGCGCGTTTTCATCGAGGACAGCGTTCGTGCCCATCGAGTAGGAAGCGATGCCGTCGCCGAACCGATCACAGTTCACATCGATTCCGGTGAACTGAAATCGGTAGTTCATCACCGAACTGTAGTTTGGCTTGCCGTTGCAGGCGTCGTTACCGCCGTGATACAGGCCCAGGTTATGTCCCAACTCATGCACGATGGTGTTGCCGATTTTTTGCACCGATGGCTGACACTGCATCGTCACCATCATTCGATCGCCGCCGATGCTGGCGTTGCCCGATGACGCGCTGTAGTTGTCGATTACGTACCGGTGAGCCATGAGCACGTAGTGGAAATAGCCGCGACGGTTCACTGCCATGTTCGCGGTGTAGATCGCCTTGTGCTCGTCACCGAGCGCGCTTCCGATGACGATTCCGTCACTGTCGGGAACGAGGTTGCCGCCGTCGAAAACGCCGCCCTGCCCGACGTCCTGGATGACGTTGATGCCGGTGGTGCCGTCGGGGTTGTCGACCGGGGCAGCCGCGAAGGCGGCGGCGACGCGCTCGAGCACCAGGGCGCTCGGTTTGTGATCGTGCGGTCCGACGCAGTAGGCGCTGACGTTGATGTCGTTAGCGTCCGCGAACCAGTCGTATTCGAGCAGGATGTCCTGGCGCAGCGGGTTTACGCCGAGCGCCGGCAGATCGAGGCCGCCCGCGGTGCCGAGCAACTCGTCACGGTCGGACAGGCCGTCGCGGTCGGTGTCGGCGGCCGTGGCCAGCGTTCCGGCCACCGCCTCTTCGCAGTCCATCAGGCCGTCAGTGTCGGTATCCAGCGCGCAGGAAGCTTCGAAACCATCGGCGAAGACGCGCTCGGCCCAGGCGCATTCCGGCGCGCACAGGCCTATCGATGAAACAAGAATTGCAGTTCTCAGTGCTGTCACGGCTGCGCTCGCTTGGCTTGGCAGGCGTGCAGCGTAGACGCGTCGGATCAGCCGCCTAAGCGAAATCTTGATCCCGCTTTGGAACGTGAAGCTAAATCGGACATGCGAAATGTGAACTTCTGTATTTCATACAAATACTTAGTTCATTTTCATAATTGACGAAAATTTCCATTTCGCGCAGTCCAGCGTGCGCCGCCGCCATCCATCCGCGACCGGCGGCGACGAAATCCGGGCGGAAAATCGCCGCCCCGGCCGCCAACGCGGCCATGTAATCAATTGAATCGAAAGGTTATTTCTATTCTCCGACGCAGATTTTTCGACTTTGCCGATCTGCACGCTGACGTCGGACGAAAAACCCACTCGGCCGACCCTGGGCGAGGCATTGCACCCCGCCCGCCCCCGCAAAACTCACCGCAGATCGAGGAACCCGATCTTGCCGCCGCCGGCACGGCGCGCCGAATCGGCGGTGCCGATGGCATCGGCGATCACCTTGTCGCCGTCGACGCGCGAGCCGTCGTAGCGCGCGATGCCGACACTGAAACTCAGCGGATTGCCGGTATCGGCACTGAGCCATTCGCGGCTGTTGAGGCTGTAAAGCAGCGCTTCTGCATCGGCTCGCAGACCGGCTTCATGCTCCGACGCCATCAGCACCAGGCGCGAAAACTCACCGATGCCGCAGGTGCGTCCGAGGCCGCCGCATTCGGATTCGATCGCCTGCGCGATTTCGAGCGCGAGGTTGCCGGCACGCACGAAGCCGAGTTTGTCGGCCACGGTGGCGATGTCGTTCATCGCGAACACGGCGACCGCGGCGCTCTTGCCGTCCTTGCGCGCATCTTCCATCGCCTCGACGAAACGCACGCGATCCAGACGCTGCGTCAGCCCGCCTTCCGGCCGCTCGGCCGGCGCCGACAGGGCCAGCGCACGGGCGCGACCGATGCGGCTGTTGACGTTGGCGAGCAGATGCCGCGGGCGCACCGGCTTGGAAAGGAAATCGTCGCCGCCGGCCGCGATGGCTTCGGCGCGCTTGTCGAGATCTTCCTCGCCGGTGAGGAACACGACGGGAACGTGCGCCAGGCTCTCGCGTTCGCGCACCAGCTGCGCGAGTTCGATGCCGGTCATGTCCGGCAGATTGATGTCGAGCAGGATCAGATCGGGCGCGCGCGCCTGCATCATGTCGAGCGCGATCTCGGCCGAAGCCGCCACGTCGACTTCGAAGCCCTGGTGGCGCAGCAGCGATTCGCAGAAGGCCGCGTGGCCGCGATCGTCCTCCACCACCAGCACGCGATACGCCTCCTCGCGGCGGCGCGACAGCGCGCCGAGCAGGGCTTCGCTGGCCTTCGCGACGTCGGCATCGAGCAGCAGATCGATGCCGGCGCGCCGCGCATGCAGGCGCGCGCGCAAATCGTCCGGCAGGCCGGTGGCGGCCCACAGCACTTTGCGCCAGGTGCCGGTGCTGTGGCGGCGGCCGCTCTGGCTGAGTTTCTGCACGTCGGGCAGATAGTCGGCGTCGAGGATGAAGGCGTCGGGCAGTTCCTGTTCGAGCGCGGCGAGCGCGGCGCCGACATCGTCGAGGATCACCACATCGAGATTCTGTTGGCGCAGGCTTTCGATCAGGCTCGAATTCTCGCGCCCCGGCGTGCGCAGGTAGTAGACGTGATACAGGCGCGCGGATTCCTGTTCCGGCGTCTGCGGCGCGGCCTGCACCGGCGCGCCGGACGGCATCAGATGGCGTTCGAGTTCGCCGACCAGGCGCTCCAGGCGTGTGCGTTGCGCGGCATCGGGGCGCAGGTCGGAATCGGCGAAGGCGCACAGATAGACCTCGAGCTCGGCCGTGGCATCGGCGACGTCGCGATCGGCGATCAGCTCGGCCAGCGCCGAGAACGCCTCGATGCGCTCGAACATCTCTCGCGCCTCGTCGTCCGACCACTGCCGCGTCAGCAGGGCGCGGAAGTCCCGGCACCAGGCGGCCATGTCGGCACGCCAGTTTTCCGAGCCGGCGGGCATCGTGAGTCCGTGTCCGTGCATCTGCTATCCCCAATGTCCTGACCTGACCCTATGCTAATGCCTCGGCGAGGATTATCCAGTCGGCTGCTTGGCGTTTTTACAATCGCCCACACCCGCGCGACGATCCGTACTGCCGGCCCGCGTGCGTTGCGGCACAATCGCCGTCCCGCGCCGCTGGCGCCGCCACCCGCCCTGCCCTTGTCGACCGAACGCGCCGTTCTCACGCCGTCCCAGCTCAACGCGCTCGCGCGCGATCTGCTCGAGGGCGCGTTTCCGCTGATCTGGGTGCAGGGCGAATTGTCCGGCGTGTCGCGGCCTGCGTCGGGCCATCTGTATTTCACGCTGAAGGATGCGCGGGCGCAGGTGCGCTGCGCGCTGTTCAAGCCCAAGAGCCAGTGGCTGAAGTTCCGTCCGGCCGATGGCGTGCAGGTGATGCTGCGTGCGCGGCTCACGGTCTACGAAGCGCGCGGCGACTATCAGTTGATCGTCGATCACATGGAAGAGGCCGGCGAAGGCGCCTTGCTGCGCGCCTTCGAAGAACTCAAGAACCGGCTCGCGGCCGAAGGCCTGTTCGACACCGCGCGCAAGCGTTCGTTGCCGCGCTATGTGCGGCGTCTGGGCATCGTTACCTCGCCGAGCGGCGCCGCGGTGCGCGACGTGCTGAGCATCCTGCGCCGGCGTTTCGCGCTGATCGAAGCCGACGTGCTGCCGATTGCCGTGCAAGGCAGCGGCGCGGCAGCGCAGGCCGTCGACATGCTGCGCCGCGCCGACGCCAGCGGCCGCTACGACGTGCTGCTGCTCACGCGCGGCGGCGGTTCGCTGGAGGATCTGGCCGCCTTCAACGACGAAACCCTCGCCCGCGCGATCGCCGCGTTGAACACACCGCTGGTTTGCGCGGTCGGCCATGAAGTCGATTTCAGCATCGCCGATTTCGTCGCCGATCTGCGTGCGCCGACGCCATCGGCCGCCGCCGAAGTGCTCACGCCCGATCGCAGCGAGCTGCTGGCCTTGCTCGCGCGGCGGCGCACGCAACTCGACAACTGCGCGCGCCGCGGCCTGGAAAACCGCGCGCAGCGGCTCGATCAACTGCAACAGCGGCTGCACGCGCAGCGTCCGGCCGCACGATTGCAGCGCGGCCGCGAACGCCTCGCCGGCCTGCATCAACGTCTGCAGCGTCATCCGGAATTGGTGCTAAAGCGGCTGCGCGAACGACATGCGCAACTGCTCGCGCGTCTGCAACGCCAGCATCCGCGCGAACGCGTCGCGGCGATGCGCACGCGTCTGCTGCTGGCGCGCGATCGCCAGCAGGCATTGACGGTGCGGCTGGTCGAGCGGCGCGCGCTGCAACTGGCATCGCTCGGTCGCGCCCTGAATGCGGTGAGCCCCTTGGCCACCTTGAAACGCGGCTACGCGGTGCTGAGCGATCCGGCAACAGGCCGCGTGCTGCGACTGGCGAGCGACATCGCGCCGGGCAGTCAGGTCGATGCGAAGCTCAGCGACGCCACGATCCGGCTGCGACGCGAACCCTAGTCGACGGCGCGAAACTTCGCGATTCATTCGCGGTTTTTCCAACGCTTCCGCGCGATTGACGCTGTCATGCCCCACCCCGACAATGCGGCAGGGGTCACAACTCGGGGAACGCGGCATGAAGGCTTCGGATCTGTTCGTGCGAGCGCTGGAAGCCGAGGGCGTGGAGTACGTCTTCGGTATTCCCGGCGAAGAAAACCTCGACCTGCTCGAATCGCTGCGCACCTCGTCGATCAAGCTCATCCTCACGCGCCACGAACAGGGCGCCGGCTTCATGGCCGCCACCTACGGCCGGCTCACCGGCAAAGCGGGCGTCTGTCTCGCCACCCTCGGCCCGGGCGCCACCAACTTCGTCACCGCTGCGGCCTACGCACAGCTGGGCGCGATGCCGATGATGATGATTACCGGTCAAAAGCCGGTCAAAGCGAGCAAACAGGGCCATTTCCAGATCGTCGACATCGTCGACATGATGAAGCCGCTGACCAAGTACACGCGGCAGATCGTCTCGGCCGACAACATCCCGGCGCGCGTGCGCGAAGCGTTCCGCCGCGCCGAAGAAGAACGTCCCGGCGCCACCCATCTGGAATTGCCCGAAGACATCGCCGACGAGCACAGCGATGCGATCGTGATTCCGAAAAGCTATTCGCGCCGGCCGGTGGCCGACGACAAATCGATCACGCACGCGGTCGAAGCGATCGCCAACGCCAAGCGACCGCTGCTGATGCTCGGCGCCGCGTCGAACCGCAAGACCACCAGCAAGATGTGCCGCGAGTTCGTCGACAAACTCGGCATCCCGTTCTTCACCACGCAGATGGGCAAGGGCGTGGTCGACGAAACGCATCCGCTGTGGCTCGGCAACGCCGCGCTGTCGGCCGGCGATTTCGTGCATCGCGCGATCGAGAAGGCCGACCTCATCATCAACGTCGGCCACGATGTGATCGAGAAGCCGCCGTTCTTCATGCAAAAGGGCCTGCGCACCGTCATCCACGTCAACTATTTCACCGCCGAAGTCGATACCGTTTATTTTCCGCAGATTGAAGTGGTCGGCGACATCGCCAATTCGGTGTGGCGCATCAAGCAGCGCCTGGAAGCGCAATCGCACTGGGACTTCGATTATTTCGACACGGTGCGCAAGCACTTGAACGAACATCTGGCGATCGGTGCCGACGACGATCGTTTTCCGATCTATCCGCAGCGTCTGGTCGCCGATCTGCGCAAGGCGCTCGGGCCGCAGGACATTCTTTGCCTCGACAACGGCATGTACAAGATCTGGTTCGCGCGCTACTACCGCTGCCAGGCGCCGAACACGCTGCTGCTCGACAACGCGCTCGCCACGATGGGCGCGGGCCTGCCGTCCGGCATGGCTGCCAAGATCGTGCATCCAGATCGCAAAGTGGTCGCCATCGCCGGCGATGGCGGCTTCATGATGAATTCGCAGGAACTGGAAACCGCGGTGCGGCTGAACCTCAATCTCACCGTCATCGTGCTGCGCGACAACGCCTACGGCATGATCAAGTGGAAACAGGCGAACATGAATTTCCCGAATTACGGCATGGACATGGGCAATCCGGATTTCGTGAAATACGCCGAAAGCTATGGCGCGCGCGGCCATCGTCCGGCGTCGGCCGCCGAGTTCATTCCGATCCTCGAAAAGACGCTGGGCCAGCCAGGCGTCGACCTGATCGAGGTGCCGATCGACTATTCCGACAACGATCGCATCCTGAATCGGGAGATCAAGGAACTGAGCGCGAAAGTTTGATTTTGTATTTGTGATTTCGCGATTCTGTTCTCCCGTCGCGAGAAGGTGCCCGAACGGCGGATGCGGTTTCGGCCTTGCATCGAGGCCGCGCAGTCAACGAGCAAACAAGGCAACGTCATGCTGAAAGACCGCTACCCCTACTACCTCGCCAACCAAGCCGTCTACGCCAACGCCGACCTCGAAGTCACCGACAAATTTTCCGGCAAGCTCGCCACGCGCGTGGCGCTCGCCAATGCGGCGGCGATCGACGCCGGCATCGCTGCGGCGGTCGAAGCGCAGGAAGCGATGGCCGCGTTTCCGCCGTACAAACGCCAGGAAGTGTTGAATCACTGCGTGAAGCGCTTCACCGAGCGCTTCGAGGAAATCGCGCTCGCGCTTTGCATCGAAGCCGGCAAACCGATCAAGGATTCGCGCGGCGAAGCGTCGCGCCTGATCGACACCTTCCGCGTCGGCGCGGAAGAAGCGGTCCGCATCGGTGGCGAGGTGATGAACCTGGAAATATCGGCGCGCGCGAAAGGTTATCGCGGCATGTGGAAGCGCGTGCCGATCGGTCCGTGCTCGTTGATTTCGCCGTTCAATTTTCCGTTGAACCTGGCCGCGCACAAGATCGCGCCGGCGATCGCCGCCGGCTGCACCTTCGTGATGAAACCCGCGTCGCGCACACCGATCGGCGCGCTCATCATGGGTGAAGCCCTGGCCGAAACCGACTTGCCGAAAGGCGCGTTTTCGATCCTTCCCGCGCATCGCGACGGCGCCGATCTTTTCACCGAAGACGACCGCCTCAAACTGCTGAGCTTCACCGGCTCGCCGGCCGTCGGCTGGGAACTGAAAGCCAAGGCCGGCCGCAAGAAAGTGGTGCTCGAACTGGGCGGCAACGCCGCCTGCCTGGTCGACGCCGACCAGCGCGAACGCCTCGATCACGTGGTCGAGCGCCTGATCTTCGGCGCCTTCTACCAGAGCGGCCAAAGCTGCATCAGCGTGCAGCGCATCCTCGCCCACGCCGACATCTACGACGCCCTGCGCGCGAAACTCGTCGCCGCCGCGAAAGCCCTGAAAATGGGCGACCCGCGCAATGAAGACACCTTCATCGGCCCGATGATTTCCGAGGGCGAAGCCAAGCGGCTGGAAGGCTGGATCGGCAAGGCCGTCGCCGGCGGCGCGACACTGCTGTGCGGCGGCCGCCGCGAAGGCGCGATGCTCGAAGCGAGCGTGCTGGAAAACGTGCCGGCGGATACCGAAATCAACTGCGAAGAAGCCTTCGGCCCCGTCGTCGCGCTCTACCGCTACGACGATTTCGAGCAGGCGCTAAGACAGATCAACGCCAGCAAATTCGGCCTGCAGGCCGGTCTTTTCACCAGCGACATCGGCAAGGCGATGCGGGCCTGGGATGTGCTGGAAGTCGGCGGCGTCGTGATCAACGACGTGCCCAGCTGGCGCGTCGACAACATGCCGTATGGCGGAGTCAAAGACTCCGGACTCGGTCGCGAGGGCGTGAAGTATGCGATCGAGGATATGACGGAGATTCGGTTGCTGGTTATTCGGGATTGAGGGTTGCGGTTTGGGGAATCGGGCGACTTTGACGCGTTTGATTTTCGCGACACCACTGCCAAACTCGCGAAGAGCCGAATGCTTCAGCGTCACTAGGTTCGCGCTTTCGCGGGAATGACAGAACCGGAGCGGATTCGCGAAAATAAAATAACGGGGCTGTTGTGCCGCGCGAAGGGCCGAACGCTACCTCAACAGGCAAATCAGCTTTCAGTAACTACACTGAAAATACACGACATCCTGCTGATTGAGCCCAATCGCCTGCCCCAGACTGATCGCCCCGGTCTTGCGCAGATGGACCTCATCGCGATGCAGCCGCAGCTCATCGTCATCGCCGAGCTTCACGTAGCTCGCATTCGTGCTCCGGTCGGAAATCACGAAGTAGCCCTTCTTGAATTCGATCATCGCGTGGGTGCGGCTCACCCATTCGGCGTCGATCACCAGGGAATTGCTGGCGTCGCGGCCGATGCTGAAGGGCTGCGAGTTTTCGTTGAGTTCCATCACCTGGCCGCGGTAGCGCAGGGTGAGTTTGACGTTGGTGGTGCCGCCGTCGTCGATGCGGATGGCGCGCTGGACGGTGGTGATGTTGGAGGTGTCTTCCTGCCAGATGACGTCGACGATTTCGATCGGCAGCAGTTTGCCGCTGACGCGCGCGCGGCCTAGGCTGCGGCTGCGGATGCCGGCGGCATTGGTGAGGCCCTTGAGCGTGGTGGCGGTGGTGACGATCTGTTCGCGCTTGGCCAAGGACGCCATGCGGGCGGCGGTGTTGACGGCGTCGCCGTAGACATCGTTGTCTTCGACCAGCGTATCGCCGTGGTGCAGGCCGATGCGGATGCCGAGGTTGTCGCGCACGAACACCAGATCGTGGGCGACGCGCTTTTGCATGTCGCAGGCCGCCATCACGCCGTTCATCGCACCGGGCAGCGTGCACATGATTTCGTCGCCGATGGTCTTGATCACCTTGCCGCCGTGGCTGACGCAGATCTTCGACAGCGCATCGAGCACGGCCGCGATGATGCGGCGCGCCTCGACGTCACCGCGCTGTTCGAACAGCTTGGTGCTGCCGCTGACGTCGGCGAACAGGATGCACAGCGGCTGGGTCTGGCTCATGGCCTTCGGATGATAGGCAATCCTGCGCCGAACGTCACGGGGCCGGCGTCAGGCCGATGCAGCGGCCAGTTCGGATGCGGCCGCCACGATGTCGGCCTCCGACGGAATGACGAGGAAGGCAGCCCCCGCAAGTGGGGTGTAAGTGTCGGCACCGACCACGCGGCGCAGCGGCGTGTCGCCCAGACCGGCCTCGACCAGAGCGGTGATGATGCCCTCGCCCACGCCGGCGCTGCGGCGACCTTCGTCCACCACGATGATGTGGCGCGCGCCGCGCGCCTGGGCGCCGATGAAGTCGGCATTCAACGGCTGCAGCCAGCGCAGGTCGATCACGCGCGTGCGCCAGCCGTGCTTCTGGCCGATCTCGCGCGCCGCGCGCAGGCTCATCGGCACGCCGTTGCCGAAGGTGAAGATCACCAGGTCGTCGCCTTCGCCGTAGACGCGGCCTTCACCTAACCGCATCGCCTCATCGAGCGGCGGATAGCTGGTGAGCCAGCCGCCGTCGCCCGCGTCGTAGAGATCCTTCGTCATGTACAGCGCGATCGGTTCGAGATAGGCGCAGACGCGGCCGTCGACCTTGGCCAGCGCCATCATCGTGCGCAGCATCGTGGCGGCGTCGTCGCCGCGGCTCGGGCAGCCGACCACCAGGCCGGGAATATCGCGCAGCGCGGTAATCGAATTGTCATTGTGGAAATGCCCGCCGAAGCCGCGCTGGTAGCCCAGGCTGGCGATGCGCATCACCATCGGATTGCGGTACTGGCCGTCGCTGAAGAACTGCAGCGAACAGGCCTCGCCGCGGATCTGGTCGCAGGCGTTGTGGAAATAGGCCAGATACTGGATTTCCGGCAGCGGCAGCATGCCCAGGTTGGCATAGCCCTGGGCCAGGCCCAGGATGATGGTTTCATCGAGCAGCGTGTTGAACACGCGCGTGCCCTTGAACGATTTATGCAGGCCCTTGGTGACGGTGTAGACGCCGCCTTTCTGCGCCACGTCTTCGCCGAACAACAGGGCTTCGGGATATTTGCAGAACAGGTCGTGCAGCGCGTTGTTGATCTGGATCGCCAGATGCCGCGGCGGCTGTTTTTCCGGCAATTTTTCTTCGCTGCCGAACACGGCCAGGCGTTTGTCGGCGAAATCGGCGCGCGTGGCTTCCTGCTGCACCGCATCGGGCGTGTACGGCGCCAGCGGCGCCATCACGTCGGCCAGCGAGGTCAGGCGCGGGCGCGTGTCGGCATCTTCGGCCGCCGCGAAGCAACGCTTGCGGATCGCCTCGTATTGCGCGAGCACTTGCTCGGAGGTCATCAGGCCCGATTCGAGCGCGATGGCGGCGGAACGTAACAGCGGGTCGCTGGCTTCCACCGCGCACAGCTCTTCCAGCGCGCGCCATTCGATTTCGAAATCGGTGCCGGCGTGACCCATGATGCGTGTCGTGCGCAGATGCAGAAACGTCGGTCGCCGCGTGCGGCGGCAATGCTCGACCGCTGCGGCCACCTGGCCGTAGCCTTCGGCCAGGTCGAGGCCATCGGCGTAGAAATAATCGAGATCGCGGCGGCCGGAGAAATTCTGCGCGATCCAGCCGGTCGGCGTTTTCACCGAGATGCCGATGCCATTGTCTTCGCACACGAACAGCACCGGCGCCGGCAACTTCTGGTACGCCGTCCAGGCCGCGGCATTGAACGCGGTCTGCGCGGTGGCGTGGTTGGAACTGGCGTCGCCGAACGAGCAGATCGCGATGCTGTCGGCCGGAATCGGCAGTTGATGGCCGATGCGGCGCGCCTGTTCGATCGCCACCGCGGTGCCGAACGCTTTCGGCAGATGCGAGGCGATGGTCGAGGTCTGCGGCAGCACCCACAAGGGCTTGCTGCCCCATACCTTGTGGCGGCCGCCGGAGATCGGATCTTCCTTGCTGGCGGCGAAACTGAGCGCCGAATCCATCACCGGATCCATGCCCGGCAGCTTGCGGAAACGTTCGGCCATGAAGCCGCCGGAACGGTAGTGCAGGAAGGCCGGATCGGTGTGGCGCGTCAGCCGCGCGACCATCGCATTGCCTTCGTGGCCGCTCGAACCGATGGTGTAGAACACCTTGTTCTGCACGCGCAGCACGCGCGCCATCAGGTCGAGATGGCGGCTGATCAGCTGCGACTCGAACAACTCGAGGAAATCGCGCGCGCGGCACTGGCTGCCGTCGAGCACCGCTTCGTCCGGTGCCGGCCGCGGCTGCGGGCGGCCGTTCCACTGTTGCACGAATTCGACGAAGTTGTCGTCGCAGACTTGCGCGCGATTGACGTTGCGATGGCGGGCGGCGATCGGGGTGGCGGACATGCAGGACCTGGCGGTGGGAAGCCGCGACGCCGGGGCGGCGGCGGACTGGCAAGAAGAGGCGCGCAGGATACCGGAGAGCGGTGGCCGGCCCAAAGCGCACGATGGGTGGGAAAAAGTCTATCCGGCGGCGAAAAGCCTCAAAAACCGGCCGGTCGATAATTCGAATAATCGACCGGCGGTGCGACGTCGACATCGTTGCAGGCGGACACCCGGCGCAGCGGCCACTGGGTCAGGAACAGCACGCTCTGCCCGGTGATGGTCATCGCTTCGCTGAAGGCGCGCGCCGCCGCGGCGTCGTCGTAGTAGCTCTCGGTGATCAGCCACGGTACCGAGGCCAGTCCTTCGTCCTTCAGATGATGGTGATAGCGCTCGAAGATGTAGCGCTCGTCGAAGGCGACGGTGCCGTAGATGTCGAATGCGAGCGCGATCGGCATCTGCAAGGTGCCGTCGACGGTGTAGACGTAATCCTTGTGCTCGACGCGCGCATCGATGCGCCCATCGTCGGTATCGGAAACGAAGGAAAAACCCACCGTCTGCGTGGTGCCGAACGCCTTCACGTAGCGCGACCACAGATCGCGCGCGTAGCGGCTCCACGGTTCGCGGTGCGGTTCGTCGGGAACGATGACGTCGTTGCCCGGCAATTCGACGATGCGCGCCCGCGGCATGCCTTCCACCATCAGATCGGTGCCGTGCGGCAGGCCGGACGCCTGCAACAACGGTTCGAGCGCGGCGATCAGCGACCAGTTTTCTTCGAAGCGGTCGGCATCGAAGGCGACCCAGGATTTCGGATCGTTGGCGCCCTGCGGGTGATAGCGGAACACGAAACTGGCGAAGCCGGCGTTGCGGATATCGGCCAGCAGCCACACCAGATTCTGCCGCTGCTGCAGATGCAGCGTGCCGCCGGTCGAATCGAGGATGGTGCCGGTGATGCGGCCGAAAGAATCGGGCACGCCGCGCAGGTGATAAAGCCCGAGCGAAATGCGTTCCTGGCCCTCGGCCCGCATCTGCGCGAGTTGTCCCTGCACGCGGGCGCGCACGCCGGGCTCGTGATAGTTCGGCAGCGCGCCGTAGGGTTCGCGATCGCAACCGGCGAGGTCGTGCCAGATCAGATTGCTGCCGCCTCGCCCGGCCGGTTTCGCCGATTCGAAACCGTCACGGAAGATCGTCTGCGCCTGCGCGGCGGAAGCCGCCCAGGCGAGGCCGAGCACGATGACGTTGCGAACCGCGATCGATCGGGTCGCCGCTGCAACTGCACGAAATCGACTCATCCGCCGAAGGCGTTGATCCCGGTCAGTTCGCGGCCGATCACCAGCTGATGCACGGTTTCCGTGCCCTCGTAGGTGATCACCGATTCGAGGTTGAGCGCATGGCGAATCGGGCAATGCTCGGTGGTGATGCCGGCGCCGCCGAGGATGTCGCGCGCCTCGCGCGCGATGTCGAGCGCCATGCGGCAGTTGTTCCACTTGGCGAGCGAGACTTGTGCCGGCTGCATCTTGCCGGCGTCCTTCAAACGGCCCAACTGCAGCGACAGCAGCTGCGCCAGCGTGATGCGGCGCGCCATGTCGGCGAGCTTGAGCTGCACCGCCTGGGTGGCGGCGATCGGACGATTGAACAGCACGCGCTGCTTGGCGTATTCGTTGGCTTCGGTGAGGCAGGCGATGGCGGCGCCGATCGGGCCCCAGGTGATGCCGTAGCGCGCCTGCGTCAGGCAGCCGAGCGGGCCCTTGAGGCCTTTGACGTTCGGCAGGCGGTTGGCATCCGGGATGCGCACGTTGTCGAAGAACAGGCCCGACGTCACCGAGGCGCGCAGGCTCATCTTCTTGTGCACTTCCTGCGCGGTGAAGCCAGGCGTATTGGTCGGCACGATGAAGCCCTGGATGCCTTCCTCGGTCTGCGCCCAGACGATCGCGATCTGCGCGACGTTGCCGTTGGTGATCCACATCTTGGCGCCGTTGATCACCCAGTCGCCGCCGTCCTTCCTGGCGTTCGTTTTCATGTTGGCCGGGTCCGAGCCGCCGTGCGGTTCGGTCAGGCCGAAGCAGCCGATCACTTCGCCGGCCGCCATCCGCGGCAGCCATTCACGGCGCTGTTCCTCGCTGCCGTAGGCGTAGATCGGATACATGCACAGCGAGCTTTGCACCGAGACGAAGCTGCGGATGCCCGAATCGCCGCGCTCGAGTTCCTGGCAGATCAGGCCGTAGCTGACCGCATTGAGATTGGCGCAGCCGTATTCTTCCGGCAGCGACGAACCCAGCAGGCCCATCGCGGCGATTTCGGGGATCAGTTCCTTCGGGAAGCGGCCCTGGTCGAAAGCGTCGCCGATGATCGGCAGCACGCGCTCGTCGGTGAAGCGCGCCACGGTGTCCTGCACCGCGCGCTCCTCGTCGCTGAGCAAGGATCGGACGTCGTACAGGTCGCACGGATTCAGCGCGGGCATGGCGGGCTCGGTGTCTGGAAGGCGGGAAGGAAAGTCGCGGACGGGGCCGGAAGGCCGCGGCGGAACGCGAATTTTAGCCCGTGCGGCGGGCCCGGCGCCATGTCGCCGGCGCAAACGTCGATCAGCCGGGCGATCACCCGCTCGCGCCGTGGCGGCGGAGCGGGCTTTCGCGAAGACCGGCGGGCTGCTCGTGAAGGGACTTCGCGCCGGTCTGACTGGGTCAACCCTCGTCGCGACCTTCGTCGCGCGAGTCTTCGCGCACGTCGTCGGTGGCGAGCACGACGCGGCCGTCGATCACCGGCAGGCGGTCGCCGGGGTCGCGATCCATCCGCACCGTGCGCTCGATGTTGTCGTAGCGATAGGTGACTTCGTAACCGATGGTCTTGTCCTGCGGCCCGATCGACACCTCTTGGCCCGGCTTCTTGTCGGTGCGGACCTGGCCGGTGAGGCCGTCCTGGGTGCGATAGGTGACGTCGTAGCCGATCACCTGCTCGCGCGCCTCGCTGATGGTCTGGCACTGGCGCTGCGTGCCGTCGACGACGCGGCCGCCGACATGGCGCCGATCGACTTCGCGGCCCGCATAGCCGCCGGCCACGGCACCGGCCACGGTGGCGAGCTTGCGGCCATCGCCGCCGCCGACCTGATTGCCGAGCAGGCCGCCGATCAGCGCACCGGCGACGGTGCCGCCGACGTTGCCGTCGCGTTCGGGCAGGCGCTCGCGCACGGCGACGTCGTTGCAGATCTGGCGCGGCGTGGCCACCACATCGGTGACCGGCGTGGCCTGCACCACCTGGGCGAAGGCTTCTTCCTGCACCACCACCGGGTCGACTTCCACCACATCGGCGAAGTCGTCGCGGGTGCCCTGCCAGGCCGCGATCGCGACGCCGCCGACCAGCACGGCCGCCAGGCCGAGATAGATCGCTTTGTTGTCCATGAGGTATCTCCAGATTCAGGGCAATGACCGACGCGTCCCGCGCCCGGTCAGCGAGATTGCAACAAACTGTGTCTGAACCTCGTCCGAGCGCTGCCGCGGCCCGCCGGGGCGCGGCGTTCACAGCGCATTCCCGCCGCCTGCCGGCCCCTCACGTAGACTGCTTGTGCGCCGATTCCGCCCACGCAACGAGGCACTGCCGCTCATGGCCAATCCCCTGCTCGCCCCGGTTTTCGCCTACTTCGGCAAGCTGCGCCATCCGCAGTTGTTCGCGCTGATCGCCGCCCTGTTCGCGGTCGACCTGGTCATCCCCGACTTCATCCCCTTCATCGACGAACTGCTGCTGGGCCTGGGCACGCTGTTCCTCGGCAACTGGAAACGCCGCCGCGAGCGCGGCCCGATCGACGCCCCCCGCTGAGCGCCGCGGCACGGATGCTGATCGACTCGCACAGCCACCTCGATGCCGCAGAATTCGACGCCGACCGCGACGCGGTGATCGCCCGCGCGCGCGCGGCCGGCGTGCGTGGCCAGCTGATCCCGGCCGTCACCGCGGACGGCTGGGAAAAACTGCGCGCGATGTGCGACGCCGCGCCCGGCCTGTATCCGGGCTACGGCCTGCACCCGACCTTCCTCGACGATCACCAGGACGAACACATCGACCTGCTGCGCGAATGGATCGAGCGCGAACGGCCGTATGCCGTCGGCGAGTGCGGCCTCGATTACTTCGTCGAAGGCCTCGACCTCGACAAACAGCGCCGCCTGTTCGAAGCGCAACTCAAACTCGCCCGCGAATTCAACCTGCCGGTCGTCGTGCACGCACGGCGCGCCGTCGACGACGTGATCGCCACCCTGCGCCGCATCGGCGACCTGCGCGGCGTCGTCCACAGCTTCGCCGGCAGCCGCGAACAGGCGCAGCAACTGTGGAAGATCGGTTTCCACCTCGGCATCGGCGGCCCGGTGACCTACGAACGCGCGAAGCGACTGCGCGGCATCGTGGCCGAGATGCCGATCGAATGGCTGCTACTGGAAACCGACTCCCCCGACCAACCGCTATCGAGCGACCGCGGCCGCCGCAACGAACCGGCGCGACTGGTCGAAATTGCTGAAATCATCGCGGATTTGCGCGGCGTCGACACACGGACCATCGCCGATGCCACCACTGCCAACGCGCGCGACTTGTTCGGGTTCCCGAATGACTAAGAAGCCGGTGAAGCGAACGCGGAACGCGAGGAACGCAAAAGGAAGAGAAAGGGCGCAGAGAAGAGCTTAAGAAGGGGAGCGAAAACGAGCTGCGCTATCGAGATTGTTCTCCATCTCTGCTTTTCTTTCGCCTTCAGCTCTAATGACTTTCTTTCTTTTTCTCTGCGTCCATTCTCTGTACCTTTGCGTCCCTTCTTTTGCTACGAAGTGAACGCGCCGGTTTGAACTCGCGGGCCTGGATGCCGCGAAGCGGCATCCAGGCTCCGTCGGCATCGACAACGGCATCAAGCCGCCACCCGCTCCAACGGCAAATCCACAATCGCCACGCACCCCCGCCGATCCCCCCGATCGGTCAACGTAAGCACCCCGCCATGCCCCTCGACGATCTGCTGCGCAAGCACCAGACCAATCCCCGATCCCCCGGGTTTCGTCGTGAAAAACGGCACGAAGAGATTGTCGGAGCTGGCCAGTCCCAAGCCTTCGTCGAGCACTTCGATTCGCAGCCGGTCGCGTTCGGCGCTCCAGCGCAGTTCGACTGCGCCCTGTTGCGGTTGCGAGGCTTCGACGGCGTTCTTGACGAGGTTGATCAGGGCCTGTTCCAACTGATCCGGATCGACGTCGACGCGCACCTCGGGTCCGGCACTCAGTCGCACCGGCAGACGCTGTTCGAGTGCGACGACGTGTTCGAGCAACGGCGCCAGATCGACCGATTGGCGGCGTGGCGGCGGCAGGCGCGCGAGGCTGGCGTAGCCGACCATGAAGCGGGCGAGCGCATCGGCGCGATCGCCGATCACGCGCAAACCGTGGCGTGCGTCTTCGTTCCAGTCGTCGGGCAAGGGCTGCATGCCGAGCAGGCTTTGCACGGTGCCGGCCATCGATTTGATCGGGGCGAGCGAGTTGTTGAGTTCGTGGCCGAGTACGCGGATCAGGCGCTGCCAGGCCTGGCGTTCTTCTTCGCGCAGCGCGCGCGAGAGGTCGGTGATGACGACCAGATCCTGCGGCAGGCCGCCTTCGCGAAAGGTGAAGCGGCGGATGTCCCAGCGTCCGCTGCCGCCGGGAAAACCGCGCTTGAGCGTTTCACTGCCTTCGATGCCGAGCGCATCGGCCAGGCCTAGTTGATCGGCGCGTTTGCCGAGGGCGGCGCGCGCGCGCATCGCGAGCAAGCGTTCGCCCGCCGGATTGATCAGACGCAGATGGCCTTCGCCGTCGAAACTGAAGATCGCGATGTCGATCGACGCGATGATCTTGCCCAGCAGCGCGCTGGTCTCTTCGACTTTCAGGCGCTGATCGCGCAGCGTCTGCGACAGGGTGTTGACTTCCCACACCACCTCGCCGATCGCATCGCGCCGTTGCGCGCGCGAGCCGCGCAGGCTGTAGTCGCCCTCGCGCAGTGCTTCCAGCAGGTTGGCGAGCGTGTAGAGCGGATACACCACCTGCCGCTGCAGGCGCGCCGCGAGAATCGCCGTCGCCAGCAGGCCGAGCGCAAGCAAGGTGAGGGTCAGCGGATCGAACGTGCCGTGCCGCCACAGCAGCAGGCCGGCGGTGACGAGCGCCGGCAGCGCGACCAGCCAGCCGGAGACCAGCACCTGGCGCTCGAAGGTCATCGATTCGAGCCCGCGGGTGCGCGGTTGCAGGCGGTTGGGTCCGAGGGGTGGCGCGCTCATGCGGCGATTATGCGCGAGGCGTCACGCGCCTGCCCCGGCTCAGGCGGTGATGCCGTATTTTTCCAGCCGGCGGTACAAGGCCGCGCGGCTCAGGCCGAGCAGGTCGGCGGTCTTCTGGATGTTGCCGCCGCATTGATCGAGCGCGTTGCGCACCATCGCCTGCTCGGCCTGTTCGAGCGTCATCGCGGCGCTGGCGGCGTGCGTGGCCGGGACCAGCGGCTCGAGCGGTTGCAGGCTGAAATCGAACTGCTCGATGCGCGCGGCGCCGGCCATCAGCACCGCGCGTTCGATCACGTGCGAGAGTTCGCGCACATTGCCGGGCCACGGATAGTTCTGCAGCGCCTCGAGCGCCGAGGGCGCAAACGTGAGTCCTTCGCGCTGATAGCGTTTGGCGCAGCGCGCAAGGAACGAAGTGGCCATCGGCACGATGTCCTCGCGCCGCTCGCGCAGCGACGGCAGGCGGATTTCGACCGTATTGAGGCGGAACAGCAGATCCTTGCGGAACGCGCCGCGCGCGACCTCCGAGCCCAGCTCGGCATTGGTCGCCGAAATCAGCCGCACATCGATCTTCAAGGTACGCGACGATCCGACCCGCTCGAGTTCGCCGTCTTCCAGCACGCGCAGCAGTTTCGGTTGCTGCGACAGCGGAATGTTGGCGATCTCGTCGAGAAACAGCGTGCCGCCGTCGGCCAGTTCGAAGCGGCCGATGCGATCGGCCTTGGCGTCGGTGAAGGCACCCTTGATGTGGCCGAACATTTCCGACTCGAAAACGCTTTCGGCGATGCCGCCCATGTTGACCTTGATCAGCGGCTTGTCGGCGCGACGCGACAATCGATGCAGCTGGCGCGCGATCACGCCCTTGCCGGTGCCGTTTTCGCCGAGGATCAGCACGTTCGCATCGGACGGCGCGACGCGGCGCAGCATTTCCATCACCGGCCGCATCGCGGCGGACTGCGCGACGAAGACATCGTCTTCGCCTTCGCGCAGCAGATCGTTCTCGGTCTGCAATCGGGCTTCGCGGCGGCGGCTGCGGCCGAGTTCCACCTGCGCGCGCAGTACGCTCACCAGGCGGCGGTTGTCCCATGGTTTTTCGATGAAATCGCCGGCGCCCGCGCGCATCGCCTGCACCGCGACGTCGATCGTGCCCCAGGCCGTCATCACCACCACCGGCAGATCGGGGTCGCGCTTGCGCAGCGCGCCCACCAGTTCGATGCCTTCCTGCCCCGACGTGGTGTCGCGCGTGTAGTTCAGATCGATCAGCGCGGCATCGAAGCGCTCGCTGCGCACCGCGTCGAGCGCGGCGGCCGGCGACTGGCAGGTCACGCAGGCATAGCCTTCGGATTTCAGCAGCAGGCGCAGCGCTTCTAGGACGTCGCCCTGATCGTCGGTAACGAGAATGCGGGGGTTGCTCATGAGCGGGGAGAATACTGCAAGCGCTTCAACCGGCGCTCGCGGCGCGCGCCGGCTCGGCGTCTTTCAGCCAGCCGTCGAACAATTCGACGGTGCGATGCGCGCGAGTTGCATATTGCGGGTTGTGCGTCACCTGCACGATGGTGGTGCCTTCGCGATTCAGATCGGCGAGCAGGTCCATGATCATGTCGCCCTGGCTCGAATGCAGCGCGCCGGTGGGCTCGTCGGCCAGCAACAGCCGCGGCCGCGTGATGATGGCGCGCGCGACAGCGACCAGTTGCTGCTGTCCGCCCGACAACTGGCGCGGGAACAGGTCTTTCTTGCCGACGATGTTGAAGCGGTCGAGGATGTCGGCGACGCGTGCCTTGCGTTCGCCGGACGGCAGGTTGCGATAGTCGAGCGGCAACTCGAGATTCTCGCGCACGGTGAGGTCGTCGATCAGATGGTATTGCTGGAAGATGAAGCCGATGTTGGCGCGCGCGAATTCGCCGCGCTCGCGCAGGTTCATCTTGTGCAGCGGCTTGCCGTCGAAGGTGTATTCGCCCTGCCATTCGTTGTCGAGCAAGCCGAGCGCCGACAGCAGCGTACTTTTGCCCGAGCCCGACGGCCCCATCACGCTGACGAACTCGCCCTCGCGCACCGCCAGGTTGACGTTGCGCAGCACCCACAGGCGCTGCGTGCCCTGTGCGTAGGATTTTTCCAGTTGCTTGAGTTCGATCATGGCGTCATCGATGTCTTGGAAATTCGGCGGGTTCAAAGGCCAGAAAAGTCGATCGCCGCGCTCACTCGTAGCGCAACGCCACCATCGGCGGCACGCGCAGCGCGCGGCGCGCGGGAATCCAGCCGGCCAAGGCGGAAACCAGCGCGAGAATCGCGGCGACGCTGAAAAAGGTCAGCGGATCGAACGCCGGCAGATCGAACAGGATATTGGCGAGCAGACGGCCGAAGCCCAGCGCCAGCACCACACCGATCGCAAGACCGATCGCGAGTTGCCGCCCGCCCTGCCCCAGCACCATGCGCAGGATGCCCGGGTCGCGTGCGCCGAGCGCGCGGCGCACGCCGATTTCACGCGTGCGCTGGCTCACCGCGTAGGCCAGCACCGCGTAGATGCCGCTCACCGCCAGCAGCAATGCGAAGCCGGCGAACACGCCGAACAGGCGCATCATCAAACGGCCGTCCCACATCGCGATCTCGATCCAGTCGTCCATGCTGCGCAGCCAGTAGATCGGCAGGTCGGCATCGACCGAAGTCACCGCGGCGCGCACGGCATCGGACAGCGCGTACGGATCGTTGCGCGTTTTCACCGCGAAGCTGAGGAAGGCCGCCGGTGCCTGCGCCAGCGGCAGGAACACGGCTTCGCGCTGCGGATAGGCGAGTGCGCCCTGCACCGTATCGGGCAGCACGCCGACCACGGTCGCCCACGGCGATTCCGGATCGGTCGGCGTCACCTTGATGCGCTTGCCGAGCGGCGATTCGCCCGGCCATGTCGCGCGCCCAAACGATTCGTTGACCATCGCGACCGGCACGCTGTCGGCGCGGTCGGTGGCGTCGATCGCGCGGCCTGCGATCGGCCGGAAACGGAAGGTATCGAAATAGCTCGGCGTCACCCACGTCGCCCAGCTGTCGGGATAATTGTTGTCGGCCGGCAGCTCGCGCCCGTCGACCTGGTAGGCGTAGCGGCCCATGTCCATCACCGGCAGCGAGGTCGCGAGTGAGGCCGATTCGACGCCGGGAATCGCGGCCAGTTTGCTTTCCAGCGCTTCGATGAAACGCACGCGGTCGGCCGCTTCCGGATAGGCGGCCTCGAACAGGCCGATGCGGCCGGTCAGCACGCGCTCGACATCGACGCCCAGATCGTAGTTCTGCATCTTCAACACGCTGCGCACGGTGAGCCCGGCACCGACCAGCAAGGCCATGCACACCGCCACCTCGAACACCACCAGCACGCGCCCGAGACGCGCCCCGCGGCCGATCGAACCGGCACCGCCCGCGCGCATCGCCTGTGCCGCCGGTGTGCGCGCGGCTTCGCGTGCGGGCAGCAGCGCGGCAACGACCGCCGACAACACGGCGACCGCGAGCGAGAACGCCACGCCGACGCCATCGAGACTGAAATCGACCCAATACACCGGCGGATCTTCCGCACTCATGATCGCCTGCATGGTGATTTCGCCGCCGATGATGGCGCCGACCAGGCCGAGCGCCGCGGCCGCCGCCGAAATCAGCAGACTCTCGGCCAGCACCTGCGTCACCAGCCGGCGGCGGCCGGCACCGAGCGCGCCGCGGATCGCCAGTTCGCGCTGCCGCGCCGCGCCGCGCGCCACCATCAGATTGGCGACGTTGGCGCAGGCGATCAGCAGCACCATCATCACCGCCGCGAACATGGTGTACAGCACGGTGCGCGTCTGCGGATTGATCAGCTCGAGCCCGTACGGCATCACGCGGCTGCGATCGCTGCGGCGCGCTTCCGGATGGGCGGCGTTGATGCGCGTGATCTGCGCATCGAGTTCGGCGCGCGCCGAAGCCTCCGTCGCGCCCTCCCGCAAGCGTCCGAACGCTTCGAGGCTGGTGGCGTTGGCGCGCGTTTCGGTGCTGGTGTCGAGCGGCAGCGGCACGTAGACATCGTGCTTGCGCGGGAAGCGGAAACCGGGCGGCAGCACACCGACGATCGACGATGGTTTGCCGTTGATGCGCACCGGTTTGCCGAGCACGTCAGGATCGCCGCCGAAACGATTGATCCACAACGCGTGTCCGATCACCGCGACCGGCGCGGCACCGGGCCGTGTGTCGTCGTCGGTGATCAGGCGGCCGAGTTGCGGCTGGATGCCCAATTGCGTGAACAGGCCGCTGGTGGCGAACACGCCGTCGTAGCGTTCCGGACGTTCGCCGTCGCTCAGATTGATGGTGCCATCGTACCAGCCGGCCAGATCGTCGAATTGCGTCTGCGCAGCGCGGATTTCGATGAAATCGTGCAGCGGCACGCCGAGTTCGTCGTCGGCGTCGTCCGGATCCTGGTAGGCCACGAACATGATCCGCTCGGCATCCATGAACGGCAGCGGCTTGAGCACGAAGCCGTTGATCGCGCCGAACATGTACATCGACAGGCCCAGGCCCGCCGCCAGCATCGCCACGCAGGTGGCGGTGAACCACGGGCTGCGCGCCAGCGCGCGTATCGCGAAACGCAGTTCCTGCAGCAGGGCGGCGATCATGGCGTTGTCCCGGTTGGTTCGAGGTGGAATCACGAATGGCGCAACGAGGTCATCGGATCGGTGCGCGCGGCGCGCAATGCCGGCAGCAACGCGGCGATCAGTGCCGCGGCGCCGATCAGCAAAGCGCCGCTGCCGAGCGCCAGCGTGCGCTGCGTGCCGGCGTCGACGAGTTGCGCTTCGATCACGGTCAGCACGGCCCAGGCCGCGCAAAGGCCGGCCGCGATACCGACCGAAATCGAACCGAAACTGCCGCGCAATATCTGCGCGACCAGGCTCGCCGGCCGTGCGCCGATGGCAACACGCAAACCGAATTCGGCGACGCGCTGCTGTTGCTGCAAGGCCGCCACCGCGTACACGCCGAGCGCGGCGAGCAGCAGCGCAGCCAGCGCGAAGCTGCCGACGGTGCGGGTGAAGAAGCGCGCGGTGGCGAGCTGCGCGTCGATCTCGTCGGCCAGCGTGAACTGTCGCGTGATCGCTTCGAGCGGCGCCACCTGCCACAAGGCCTCGGCCATCTGCTTGTCGATGCCGGGCAGCGGCTGCGCGGTGCGTACCAGGAAGGTCATGCCCATCCACGGCGCCTGCGCCTGCGACACCAGCAGCTCGGGTGCCGGTTGCGCGCGCAGGCCGGCATTGCGCACATCGTCCATCACGCCGACGATGCGATAGGCAACGCGCGGGCCCTGGCCGAGCGGCAACAGAATGGTTTTATCGAGCGCCACGTCGTCGCCGAACACGCGGCGCGCGAGTTCGCGATTGATCACGGCGACCGGCTCGCCGCCTTCGCCGTCGGCGGCCTCGATGTTGCGGCCGGCGACGAGCGGAATGCCGAGCAGATCGAGATAGTCCGGCGAGACGCGGCGCAGGCCGATCTGGAACGGTTCCGGGCGTTCGCGGCCGGGCAATTGCAGATCGATGCTGAAGCTGCCGATCTGCGACAGCGGCGCGGCCGACGTGATCGCCGCCTTTTCGACACCGGGAATCGCAGCGAGTTTGTCCAGCAGCGCCGCGCCGCTCTGCCGCCACACCTGCGGCCCGCCATCGACGAACAACTGCATCGCATGCACATTGTCGGTGCGGAAGCCAGGATCGACTTTCTGCAGCGCGAACAGGCTGAAGAGCAAGGCACTGGCTGCGACCAGACTGATTGTCGACAGCGCGACACCGAGCGCCGGAAGCACGCGCCGTTTGCGATTGCTGCCCGCCACCAGCCCTTTGCCGCCACCGCGGATCGCCTGCGCCGCATCGCTACGCAGGCGCAACGAACCTGCACCGACCGCGACGAACGGCAGCAGCAGCGCCAGCGCGATGGCGAAGGCGAGCACATCGCCCTGCATCGCGATCGCATCGACACGCGGCAGTGAATTGCGCGCCAGTTCGCGCAGCCAGTCGATGCCGAGGATCGACAAGCCGATGCCGACGCCGACTGCGGTGATCGCCAGCAGCGCGATCTCGATCATCAGCCCGCGATACAGCCGCACGCGCGTCGCACCGAGGGCCTGGGTCAATGCCTGTTCGTGACGCCGCGCCAGCTGACGCGCATCGATCGCGATGGCGACGTTGGCGCAGCCGATCAGCAGCACCAGCAGCGCGATCGCGAACGCGCCCCACAGCACCCCGCGCACATCGCCGACGATTTCGTCGAGCGCCGGCGTCACCGAGAAGCGCCAGTCTTCGCTCGGCATGCCGTACTGGCTGCGCACCTGCGCCATCGCGGCATCGAGGCGTTCGCGCGTCTGCTGCGCGGTGGCATCGGCTTTCAGGCGCGCCACGCCGAACATGAAGCGCGCGTTCCAGAACCACGGCTCGGCCGATTGCATCCGCGCCGCCGCCATCGGCCGCCAGCCGCCGACTTCGGCGCTCGGCGTGGCGAAATTCTCCGGCATCACGCCGATCACGCGCATGCGGCCGTCGGAGGTTTCGATGCTGCGGCCGATCGCATCGGACGCGCCGCCGAGCAAGCGTTGCCACTCGGCATGCGAAATCACGATCGAATCGGCACCCTGCTCGAAATCTTCCGGCGCGAACCAGCGCCCCATCAGCGGCGCCAGCCCCAATGCCGGGAAAAATCCATCGCCGACGATGACGATGGTGAATTCGCGCGGGCGCTCGCCGTCGTACACGGTGAGCCCGCCCCAGTTGTAGTAACCGAAGGCTTCGAACGGGCCATCGGCTTGCGCCAGTCGCGCGGCTTCGGCGCCGGTGAGTTGTCCGTTGCTGACCGCGTTCGCCGCGCTCTGCGTGCCGACCGCCATCACGCGCTCGCTGTCGGGGAACGGCAAGCCGGCGAGCAACACATTGCGCACCACGCTGAACATCGTGACGCTGAGCGCGATGCCCAGTCCGAGCATCATCACGGTGGCCAGCGAAAAGCCCGGCGAATTGAGCAGCCTGCGTGCCGCCAACCGCGTGTCCGACCACCATGCGTTCATGACCCGCTCCCCGGAAGACGATGTCGTACGCGATTCGCAGCGTGCAAAAAGCGATTACTCGTGACGCAACGCCGACAGCGGGTTGACCCGCGTTGCACGCCGCGCCGGCAGGTAGCACGACAGCATCGCGATGGCGGCGAGGAACACCGTCACCACGAAGAAGATCGCCGGGTCCGCGCCGCTCACGCCGAACAATTGCGAACGCATCGCCTGGCCGCCGGCGAACGCGCCGATCAAACCGAGGACGAGGCCGATCACGGTGAGCGCGGCACCGTGCCGCAGGATCAGTCCGAGGATGTGGCTGCGGCCGGCGCCGATCGCCATGCGCACGCCGAGTTCGCCGGTGCGCTGACCCACCGAATAGGCCAGCACGCCGTAGATGCCGATCGCCGACAGCACCAGCGCCACCGCCGCGAACGCCGCCAGCAACAGCATCGGCGCGCGCTGCTGGTTGAGCGACACCGCGATGCGCTCGTCGAGCGCCTGGATGCCGAACAGCGGCTGCTCCGGATCGACTTCGAGGATCGCATCGCGCACCGGCTTGATCAGCGTGTCGGGCGAGGCCGTGGTCTTGATGACGAACGCGCCCTGCGACTGCGGCTGCTGCCGCAGCGGCCAGTAGATGGTTTCCTTGCTGGTCTCTTCCTTCAGCGCGCTGTGCTTGATCGTGCTCACCACGCCGACCACGGTGGCCCACGGAATCTCCGGGTTCGCGGGATCGGGCGGGCCGTCGCCGCGCGCGATGCGCTGGCCGATCGCATCCTTGCCCTTGAAATACTTGTCGGCCAGCAGCTTGTCGATGATCACCACGGCGCCGGCCTGCGCATTGTCGGCGGCGGTGAAGTTGCGGCCCTGCAGCAAGGTGATCGACATCGCTTCCAGATAGTCCTCGTCGATCTGGCGCTGGAAACCGTGCGGCGCGGCCTCGCCTTCACCGGCGGTGAAACCATCCACCGAATACGTGCCCGACGAGTTGTTGCCGCTGAACGGCAATGCCTGCACGAAGCCGGCGGCGCTCACGCCCGGCAGCGCGCGCAGGCGCAGGAAGGCGTTGTCGAAGAAACGCGTTTGCGATTCGGCATCCGGGTACTTGGCCGGCGGCAGCGAGATCATCGCGGTGAGTACGCCGTTGCTGTCGAAGCCCGGGCTCTGTTCCTGCAGCTGCTTGAAGCTCTTGAGCAGCAGGCCGGCGCCGATCAGCAAGGTGGTGGCGAGCGCAATCTGCGCGATCACCAGCACATTGCGCGAGGCCGCCGCGCGCCGGCCGCCGCCGCCCAGGCGGCCGCCTTCCTTGATCACTTCGTTGATATTCATCCGCAGCAGCGAATACATCGGCAATACCGCCGCCAGGATGCCGGCGAGCGCCGCCGCGCCGAGCGCGAACAGCAGCACGTTGCCGTCGATGCGGAAATCGTAATCGCTCGATTGCGGCTCGATGCCGACCAGCGGCATCAGGTCGATGCTGAGGAATGCGAGCAATAGCCCGAGCACGCCGCCGATCGCCGAGAGCACCAGCGAATCGACCAGCAGCTGCCGCGCGATGCGCCAGCGCGTAGCACCCAGCGCGTTGCGCACCGACAATTCCTTCTGCCGCGCCACGACGCGCGTGAGCATCAGATTGGCGACGTTGGCGCAGGCGATCAGCAGCACCATGGCGACCGCCGCCTGCAGCACCAGCAGCATGGTGCGTGCCTCGCCGACCTGCTGCTCGCGCAGGCTGACGGCGCGGCCGGTGAAGCCGGTGCGGCCGATGAAGTCTGCCGCGCCCGGCTGCACCGCCGAGATGCGCTCGACGTTGCGCTGCACGATGACGTCGAGTTCATTGTTGAGCGCCTCCATGCTGGCGCCGGGTTTCAGCCGCCCCACCGAGTTCGAATATTCGTTGCCGCGTTCGTCGTCGCTCATCTGCTCGGGCGTGAACGCGAACGGGACCCACAATTGCGTGGTGCGATTGGGGAAGGCGAAACCTTCGGGCATCACGCCGAGCACGCGGTAAGGCTCGCCGTTGAGGCGCACGTCGCGGCCTATCACGGAGGGATCGCGGTTGAAGCGATTGCTCCACAGGCTGTGCGAAATCACCGCAACGCGATCGTTGCCCGGCACCGCATGCGAATCGGTGAAGGCCTGTCCCGTGGCCGGGCCCACCTGCAGCGTGGTGAAGAACGACGGCGTCACCTTCAGGCCCGGCAAGCGTTCCGGCGTGGCGCCGCCTTCGGCCAGATTGAAGTTGGTGCCGGTGTACATCGCCAGGTCGTCGAGCGAGGGCGCGTTTTCGCGCCGATCCAGATAGTCGGGAATCGACGTGCCCGCGAACTCCAGCCCCATCTTCGGATAAGTGTTGTACACCGACACCAGCCGCTCGCCGCCCGGATACGGCAGCGGCCGCAGATACATGCCGTAGATCACCGAAAAGATCGCGGTGTTGGCGCCGATGCCGAGCGCCAGCGTGAGGATCGCGACGATCGCGAAGGTCGGCCGGCTGATCAGCGTTCGCAGGCTGTAGCGCAGGTCTTGCAGCAGATTGGTGGTCATGGGAACGACTCTTCTGGATGTCTGTGCGTCGATGTTTTCTTGCGATTGCGCAGGTGGGATGGAAACTGCGCGGTCCTGCTTACACGGCGGCGCGATCGCGCGCGCGGGCGATCTGGGCGTCGAGACGCTGGTCTTCTTCCTGGCGCAGGCGATGCAGCGTTTCTTCATCCACCACGCGGCCGTCGAACATGAAGATCTTGCGCTGCGCGAAGTCGGCGTAGCGCGGATCGTGCGTCACCATGCAGATGGTGGAGCCGGCGCGATGCAGTTCGTCGAGCAGCGCCATCACCGCTTCGCCGTTCTTCGAGTCGAGGTTGCCGGTGGGTTCGTCGGCGAGCAGGATCGACGGCGCGCCGACCAGGGCGCGCGCCACCGCGACACGCTGCTGCTGGCCGCCCGAAAGCTGCGCCGGATAATGCTTGAGACGATGCGCCATGCCGACGCGTTCGAGCGCCTGCTGCACCTTGTCGCGGCGCTCGCCTTTCGACACGCCGTCGCGATAAGTGAGCGGCAGTTCGACATTCTCGAACACGGTCAGATCGCCGATCAGGTTGAAGGCCTGGAAGATGAAACCGATCTCGCGGTTGCGGATGCGCGCGCGATCGCTGGCGCTGATGTCCTCCACCGCCGTGCCGTTCAAGGTGTATTTGCCGCCGGTCGGCGTATCGAGCAGGCCGAGGATCGACAACAGCGTCGACTTGCCGCAGCCCGACGGCCCGGAAATCGACACGTACTCGCCGCGATGCAGATTGAAGTGCACGCCCGAGAGCGCATGCGTCTCGACTTCGTCGGTGTAGAACACCTTGGTGATGTCGGACATTTCGATGAGGTTGGATTGCGGGCTCATGGCGGGGACTCGATAGGTTGAGGAAAACGGGAGCGGGACTAGGGGTTAGGGACGAGGGGCGGGAGTGGGCCTGACGGAGACGGTTTGCAGCAAAAGGCGCGGCGAACCACCTCATTGCACAAAGGCACGCCCTCGCCACTCGCCCCTAACCCCTGCATCAATTCACCCTCAGGCGGTCGTGCTCATCCCACTGCGAGGTATCCGACAAAATGATCTGGTCGCCCGGTTCGAGGCCTTGCTGGATCTCGATCAGGTTCACCGACGCGCGGCCGAGCCGCACCGGCACGCGGTGGGCGATGCCGGATTCTTCGTCGAGCTTGAACAGGCGCACTTCGCTTTCGGGCTGGCCGTAGGCCGGGCGGCCGACGTACAGCACATCGGGCAGGCGTTCGATCTGGATCGTGCCGTCGACGCTCAGGTCCGGACGCGCCCCGGGCGGCAGCTGGCCTTCGAGATCGACGTCGACCAGCACGCTGCCGTTGAGCACCGCCGGGTCGATGCGGATCACCTTGCCGGGCACCACGCCGTTGCGGGTGTCGACGCTGACGCTTTGTCCGACGGTGACGTCCTTGACCTGCGTTTCCGGAATGCGCAGTTCGGCCATCAGCACATCGGGCCGCGCGACACGCGCCAGATTGGTGCCGGCGATCACCTGCTGGCCTTCTTCCACCGGCACCTGCTGCAACACACCGGCGATGCCGGCGCGCACCTGCAGGCCTTTCAGCTGGCGGTCGCGCAGTTGCGCGGTGTTGCGCAACTGGTCGGCACGCGCGCGCTGCGCGGCCAGTTGCGACTGCATCGTCTGCGCGAATTTCGCGACGCGTTCCTTTTCGATATCGAGCCGCACTTTCAGCTGATCCGAGGTCAACTGGCTGCGGCGGTACTGGATCTTCGGAATGATGCCTTTCTGCGCGAGATCGGCTTCGGCTTCGGTCTGCAGCCGCGCCGATTCGTAGTCGGCTTCGACGCCGGCGAGATTGGCCTTCTGATCGAGCGACTGGCTTTCCAGCGTCATGCGCTGCGCGGCCAGATCGGCTTCGGCGGCGATCAGCGCGGAGGCGGCGGCGAGATGCGCCTCTTCGACTTCCGGATTGCTCAGTTCGAGCACGATGGTGTCGGGTTCGACGATGGCGCCGGGCTTGACCACGATGCGCTCGACGCGCGCCGGTGTTTCGGCCGCGATCCAGCGGATTTCCTTCGGCACCAGCACGCCGGGCCCGCGCACTTCGCGCAGCATCTCGCCGCGCTTGACGCTATCGACCCACAAGCTGGTGCGTTCGACTTCCGGTGCCGCGGCATCGAGATTCGCCAGCCACAGGCCGAGGCCCAACACGGCGATGGCACCGGTGGCGCCGATGGCGACCTGGCGGCGGCGTTTTTTGGTTTTTAAATCGGAGCGCTGGATATCCATGGACGGGGCTTTAGCAAGCGCCGTGCCATGCGGGATTTCGCCGATATCCTGTTGATTGTATTGGCTGGACTACCCGTGTTCGGTGAGCGGTGTTCGATATCGGACAGTGGGGTCGTGCGGTTGTGGACGGTGAGTGGATTTTGGCTTCGGGAAACGCACGCCGCAGCTAATCGTTCGAAACCCCATGCGGCACATGCCCCGCCGCCACATGCCGGCGCGCATTCTCGATATTCGCCGTCGAATCGTCGAAAAACAGATCGGCGCCGAAGGCTTCGAGGAAGGGCCCCTTGTCGCGGCCACCGAGGAACAGGGCTTCGTCGAGCCGCACGCCCCAGTGCCGCAGCGTGAGGATCACGCGCTTGTGCGCCGGCGCCGAGCGGGCGGTGACGAGCGCGGTGCGGATCGGCGAATGGTCCGCCGGAAATGCGCTCTGGATGCGATGCAACGCGGCGAGAAAACCCTTGAACGGCCCGCCCGACAACGGTTCCTGCGCCAGCTCGCGCTCGTTGCGCGCGAAGGCCTCGATGCCCTGCTCGCGGCTGATACGTTCGGATTCATCGCCGAAGATCACCGCGTCGCCGTCGAAGGCGATGCGCAGTTGATCGGACTCGCGCGTCGCCGCGCGCGCCGGCAGGATGGTGGCGGCCGCGACCTCGTGTTCGAGCGCGCGCCGCACCGATTCGGGGTTCGCCGACAGGAACAGATGCGCACCGAACGGCCGGATGTACGGCCAGGTCGGCGCACCGCTGGTGAAGACGGCGCGCACGATGTCCAGATGATGATGTTCGATCGAGTTGAAGATGCGCAGGCCGGTGTCGGACGAATTGCGCGACAGCAATATGACTTCGACCTGCGGCAATCCCGCGCGCCCGCTGCGGTTGAGCGCGAGCAGCTTCTGCACGACAGGGAACGCGATGCCCGGTTCGAGCACTTCGTTCTCGTAGCTACGCTGGAAATCGGCGTAGGCCGCGACCCCTTCGCGCTCGAACAGCGAGTGGCCGGTCTCCAGATCGAACAGCGCGCGCGCGGTGATCGCAACGATGAGGCGATCGTCGGACGGCGGCGCAGGCGTGGCGGTGGCGAGCGGCATGGCGAGATTGTAGCCCGCCGTCCGTAGCCCGGCGTCAAAACCTCAGTACGCGAACTGCTCGTTGAGGATGCGTTCCTCGAGGTTGTGCTCGGGATCGAACAGCAGTGTCACGGTGCGATCGCGCGATTCGCGGATCGACACTTCGACCACGTCGCGCACTTCCGACGAATCGGCGGTCGCGCTCACCGGACGTTTGTAGTGATCGAGGATCTCGAGCTTGATCTCGGTGCCCGAGCGCAGGATCGCGCCGCGCCAGCGGCGCGGTCGGAACGGGCTGATCGGCGTCATCGCCAGCACTTCGCTGCCGAGCGGCAGGATCGGCCCATGCGCCGACAGGTTGTAGGCGGTGCTGCCGGCGGCGGTGGACACGAGCACGCCGTCGCAGACCAGTTCTTCCAGCCGCACTGCGTTGTTGAGCGAGACGCGGATCTTCGCGGCCTGCTTGGTCTGGCGCAGCAGCGAGACCTCGTTGAAGGCGAGCGCGTTGACGCTGCTGCCCGATTCCGACAGCGCGATCATTTCGAGCGGTTTGAGCACGGCGGGCTGCGCGGCGGCGATGCGGTCGAGCAGTTCTTCCGGCCGATATTGATTCATCAAAAAACCGACGGTGCCGGCTTTCATGCCGTAAACGGGCTTGTTCAATGCCATGTGGCGATGCACGGTCTGCAGCATGAAACCGTCGCCGCCGAGCGCGACGATGACGTCGGCATCGGCCGGCGGCAAGCTGCCGAAGGTCTGCTGCAACACCGCCAGACCGGCCTGCCCTTCGGGCGTCTTGCTGGCGACAACCGCGATGCGTGGCTGCGTGCTCACCGGACCTCCGGACTGCTGGGTGGCCTAGGTTAGCCCGGGGTTGGCGTTCTGACTATCGTGCCGCGGTGTGCCGATGCAATTCGTGCAACGTCACACCGGCATTCCCGCGCAGGCGGTAACACTGAGGCCTCGCACGCGGCGATGCGCTGCAAAGTCGCTGCATCCCGCCTTCGCGGGATGACGAAATATGCGGCAACTTCGCCGAGCCCGTTACCCTCGCGTCCCCGCCGCCACGATCTGCGCCAGGCGCCGCACCGCCACCGACACCGTCGGGTAGTCCATGCCGCGCTGGTTGCGCATGTCGTTGAACATCGAGAGCGTGAAGCGCAGCGACGAGTCGTCGCGGTTCATCCAGGTGGAGACGCGTTGTTCCGGTGCGCCCTGGCCTTGCGCGAGCACCTGCGCGACGAGCGCGCTCTGCTGCGCCTGCAATTCGTCGCGCATCACGCCGCGGGCGTGCGCGTGCCAGCGGCCTTCGACCGGCAGTTCCTCGATCTTCTCGAGCAGCCACTTCAGATGCAGGCCTTCGCCGAGGCCGAAATACACCTTCGCGACGTCCTTCACATCGAAGCCGCGTTCGAGCGCGACTTCGATCATGTCGAGCGCCGAGATCAGGAACGGCAACCCGGCCAGCGATTCGGCCAATGTCTGCGGGAATCCATGATCGAGCCAGCGCGCGCGATCTTCCGCGAACTGCGCGCGATCCGAACCGGACAACACGGAACTGAGCGACCCGCGCAGCGCTTCGAGGCCCGGCCGATAACGCGCCACCGCGCCGGCGATATCGAGACGCTCGCCCGGCCGGTTCAACAGCCAACGGCTCATATTGCGCAGCACGTTCCAGATCTGCGTCAGCGCATCGAGCTGCGCACTTTCGGGCACCTGCAAGTCGAGCTGGTCGATGCCGGCCCACAGTTCGCGCGCTTCGGTCACCTCGCGCGCGATCGAATACGCCTTGGCGACCTGCGCCGGCGCTTCGCCGGTGTCTTCCTGCATGCGCATCATGAAGGTCGCGCCCATGCGGTTGACGAACGAATTCGTCACCGCGGTGGCTATGATTTCGCGCCGCAGGCGATGGTTCTCCATGTCGGCGGCGAAACGCTCCTGCAGCGGCTGCGGGAAGTAGCGCACCAGTTCCTTCGACAGGTACGGATCTTCCGGCACATCCGAATCGAGCATCTGGTTGAAGATGACGATCTTGTCGTAGCTGAGCAGGATCGACAGTTCCGGCCGCGTCAGGCCCTGGCCGCGCGCCTTGCGATCGGCGAGTTCGGCATCGCTGGGCAGGAATTCGATGCCGCGATCGAGCAGGCCCTGCGATTCGAGCGTGCGGATGAAATGCGCGAACGAGCCCAAGCGCGGCGCGCTCATCGTCTCCATCAGGCTGATCGCCTGGTTCTGGCGATAATTGTCGTTCAGCACCAGGTCGCCGACTTCGTCGGTCATGCTCGCCAGCAGCGCGTTGCGATCGTCCATCGGCAATTCGCCGCGCAGCACCGGCGCGCCGAGCAGGATCTTGATGTTGACCTCGTGATCGGACGTATCGACGCCGGCGGAGTTGTCGATGAAGTCGGTGTTGAGCAGCACGCCGTGCTGCGCGGCTTCGATGCGGCCGCGCTGCGTCATGCCCAGGTTGCCGCCCTCGCCCACCGTCTTGCAGCGCAGGTCCTTGCCGTTGACGCGGATCGCGTTGTTGGCGCGGTCGCCGACATCGGCATGGGTTTCGCTTTCGGCCTTGACGTAGGTGCCGATGCCGCCGTTCCACAGCAGATCGACCGGCGCTTTCAGGATCGCGGTGAGCAGTTCGCTCGGCGTCACCGTGTCGGCGGCGGTGTCGAAACCGAGCGCGCGCTTGGCTTCGGCCGACAGCGTCACCGTCTTGGCGCTGCGCGGGAAAATGCCGCCTCCGGCCGAGATCAGCGCCTTGTTGTAATCCTCCCAGCTGGAGCGCGGCAACGCGAACAGGCGCTCGCGTTCAATGAAGGATTTCGCCGCATCCGGATTCGGATCGATGAAGATATGGCGATGGTCGAACGCCGCCAGCAGGCGGATGTGTTTCGACAGCAGCATGCCGTTGCCGAACACGTCGCCCGACATGTCGCCGATGCCGACCACGGTGAAATCTTCGGTCTGCGTGTCGCGGCCGAGGGCGCGGAAATGCCGCTTCACCGATTCCCAGGCGCCCTTCGCGGTGATGCCCATGCCCTTGTGGTCGTAGCCGACCGAGCCGCCGGACGCGAATGCATCGCCGAGCCAGAAGCCGTGTTCGGCCGAGATCGCGTTGGCGATGTCGGAGAAGGTCGCGGTGCCCTTGTCGGCGGCGACGACCAGATACGGATCGTCGCCATCGTGGCGCACGACATTCTCCGGATGCACGATCTGGCCATCGACGAGGTTGTCGGTGATGTCGAGCAGACCGTTGATGAACATGCGATAGCAGGCGATGCCTTCGGCCAGTTGCGCATCGCGATCGCCGCCTTGCGGCGGGCGCTTGACGAAGAAACCGCCCTTGGCGCCGACCGGCACGATGACGGTGTTCTTCACCATCTGCGCTTTCACCAGGCCGAGCACTTCGGTGCGGAAATCTTCGCGCCGGTCGGACCAGCGCAGACCGCCGCGCGCAACGGGGCCGAAGCGCAGGTGCACGCCTTCGACGCGCGGCGCGTAGACGAAAATCTCGCGATACGGCCGCGGTTTCGGCAAATCCGGAATCCTGGCCGGATCGAACTTGAAGCTGATCCACTCGCGCGGCTTGCCGTCGACCAGCTGGTAGTAGCCGGTGCGCAAGGTGGCGCGGATCACCGTCATGAAGCTGCGCAGGATGCGGTCTTCATCGAGACTGGCGACGCGGTCCATCAGCGATTTGAGCGCGTTTTCCGCGGCCTGCAGCTGCACCTCGCGCGAACCGGCGCGCGCATCGATCAGCAGGCCGATCGCGGTTTCCGCCGCGGCATCGCCGGCGATCAGACGCTTGATCTGCGAACCGAAGCGCAGCTGGCCCTGGCGCACTTCTTCCTGGCTTTCGCGGCCCGTGGCCGGATGGAACCTGGCCTCGAACAATTCCACCAGCAAACGCGCCAGCAGCGGGTAGCGGCCGAGGGTTTCTTCCATATAGCTCTGCGAGAACGGCACGCCGGTCTGCAGCAGGTATTTGGCGTAGCCGCGCAGCATCGCGACCTGGCGCCAGTCGAGGCCGGCGGTGAGGATCAGGCGATTGAAGCCATCGCTTTCGGCCTGGCCGCGCCAGATGCGATCGAAGGCGCTTTCGAAGCTGTCGCGCACGGTCTCGACATCGACGTCGCCGCGCGCGCTTTCGACCTCGAAATCCTGGATGTGGATGCGCGTATCGCCGACCTGCATCACGTACGGATGCTCGGTGAGGATGCGCAGGCCCATGTTCTCCATCATCGGCAGCGCTTCGGACAGCGGAATGTCGCGACCCTGGCGATAGAGTTTGAAGCGCAGCTGCTTGCCTTCGGCGCGCGCCGGCCGGTACAGGCTCAGGCGCAGATCGTCCGCACCGCGCAGCGAGGCCGCGCGCTCGGCATCGGCCGCGGCGATTTCCGGCGTCACTTCTTCGATGTAGCCGGTCGGCAAGGCCTTGCCGTAGCGGTTGGCGAGTTTGAGGCCCTTGTCTTCGCCATGCCGCGCGATCAGCAATTCGCGCAGTTCGTCGTGCCAGTTGCGCACGATCTGCGCCAGGCGCGCTTCGATCGCGCCCTGATCGACTTCGGCACCGCCGGCTTTCGGGCGCACGATCAGATGCAATTGCGCGAGCGGCGATTCGCCGACCTGGATCGTGGTGTCGATGCGCTGGCCGTTGAGCGCTTCCATCAGCAGCGCTTCGATGCGCTGGCGCACGTCGGTGTTGAAGCGGTCGCGCGGGATGTAGACCAGCGCCGAATAGAAGCGACCGTAGCGATCGCGGCGCAGGAAAAGTTTGGTGCGGATGCGCTCCTGCAGGCCGAGGATGCCCATCGCGGTGCGGAACAGTTCTTCCTCGCCCGACTGGAACAGTTCGTCGCGCGGCAGGGTTTCGAGGATGTGGCGCAGCGCCTTGCCGCTGTGGCTGCCGGGTGCCAGGCCCGACTTCTTCATCACGTATTCGTAGCGCTCGCGCACCAGCGGGATGTCCCACGGGCGGCGGTTGTAAGCGCTCGAGGTGTACAGGCCGATGAAGCGTTGTTCGCCGTTCGGCTGGCCCTTGGCATCGAAACTCAGGATGCCGATGTAATCCATGTAGCCCGGCCGATGCACGGTGGAGCGCGCATTGGTCTTGGTGAGGATCAATGCATCGACCGAGCCCGATGCCGGCAGCGAATTGGCGGTGAGGCTCTTGAGCGAGCGCGGCTTGCCGGCGCGATCTTCGCTGCGCAGCAGGCCCATGCCGGTGCCGGATTTCGCGCGCAGCACGTCCTCGCCGTCGGCCTGCACCACTTCGTATTCGCGGTAGCCCAGGAAGGTGAAGTGATCGTCGGCGGCCCAGCGCAGGAATTCCTGCGCTTCGTTGCGGCCGGCTTCGTCGACCGGCATCTGACGTTTGTCGAACTGTTCGGCGATTTCGCGCAGCTTGGTGCGCATCGCCTGCCAGTCGACCACGCACGAGCGCACGTCGGCCAGCGCGGAAAGAATGTCGGCCCGGATGCGCTCGAGATCCTGCGGATCGGTCTGCCGATCGATCTCGACATGCATCAGCGATTCGAGCACGCCGTCGCCGAGCGACAGCATGTTGCCGCCCGGATCGCGGCGCAGTTTGAACACCGGATGGCCGAGCACGTGGATCGCGATATCGTGCTGCGCCAGCGACATGCTGACCGTGTCGACCAGGAAGGGCATGTCGTCGTTGACGATCTGGATCACGGTGTGCGGCGAATCCCAGCCGTGCTCTTCCACCGTCGGATTGAAGATGCGGATCGCGACCTGTCCGGGCCGGCGCTCGCGCACGAAATCGAGGAAGCCGCGCGCCAGTGCGGCCCAGGCTTCCGGGCTGCGCAGCGCATATTCCTCGGCCGACATGCGCGCGTAGAACGCCTCCGCGAACAGCGCCGCCTCCTTGTAGCGCGGCGCGGGAACCGTGGCTTTCAGGGCCGCGAAAATGGGTTCGAGCGGAACGTCGTGGAGCGTGGCAGCGGCAGCGGGTTGGGCGCTCATGGCCTGGCGTCTTGAGGGGCGAAAAGTAAGGAGCGGTATTGTGCCAGCCGGGCGCCGGCAGGGGCCAGCGCGGCGATCCCGCGAAGACGGCGATGCGGCAGCGTATGTGCGGGTTTTTATGCGGTTTTCAGGCCCGGCGCGCGTTAACGCGCCAGGCCCGCCGAGCCGCTCAGCGCAGGCCGGTTTCGTTGCGCGCGATCACCAGGCGCTGGATTTCGCTGGTGCCTTCGTAGATCTCGGTGATCTTGGCATCGCGGAAATAGCGCTCGAGCGGCATTTCCTTCGAATAACCCATGCCACCGTGGATCTGCACGGCCTGGTGCGTGATCCACATCGCCGCTTCCGAGGCGGTGAGCTTGGCGACGGCGGCCTCGGTGCTGAAGCGGGCGCCGCCTTTGTCGAACTCGCCTTTCTGCCAGGCCGCGCGCAGCGTCAGCAGCAAGGCCGCGTCGAGCTTGCATTTCATGTCGGCGATCTTGGCCTGCGTCATCTGGAAGGTGCCGATCGGCGCGCCGAAGGCCTTGCGTTCCTTCACGTAGGCCAGCGTCGCGTCGTAGGCGGCGCGCGCGATGCCGATCGCCTGCGAGGCGATGCCGATGCGGCCGGCATCGAGCACGCTCATCGCGATCTTGAAGCCTTCGCCTTCGGCGCCGAGCACGTCTTCCGGACCGATCTGGAAATCGGTGAATTCGATTTCGCAGGTGGCCGAGGCGCGGATGCCGAGCTTGGGCTCGGTCTTGCCGCGATGGAAACCGGGCTTGGTGGTATCGACCAGGAACGCGGTGATGCCGCGCGCCCCCTTGCTGGCATCGCTCATCGCGAACAGCACGATGTACTTGGCGACCGGGCCCGAGGTGATCCAACTCTTCTTGCCGTTGATGACGTAGCCGCCATCGTCGCGGCGCGTGGCCTTGCAGCGCATCGCGGTGGCGTCCGAGCCCGACTGCGGCTCGGTGAGCGCGAACGCGCCGATTTCACGGCCCTCGGCGATCGCGCGCACGTATTTCTGTTTCTGGTCCTCGGTACCGAATTTCAGGATGCCGTTGCAGAACAGCGAATTGTTGACCGACAGGATCGTCGAATGCGCCGCATCGGCGGCCGCCACCTCGATCAACGCCAGCACATAGCTGATCGGATCCATCCCGGCCCCGCCGTACTCGACCGGAACCTCGATCCCCATCAGCCCGTTCTCGCCGAGCGTGCGGATGTTTTCGAGCGGGAACTCGCCGGTGCGATCGTGATACTCGGCCGACGGCGCGACCTTCTCCTGCGCGATGCGGCGGGCGACGTCCTGGATCATCAGTTGTTCTTCGGTGAAGCGGAAATCCATGGCGGCGGGTCTCTTTTAGGCAAACGGGGATTTTAGCGGGTGGACGAGGAGAAGGGGTTAGGGGCGAGTAGCGAGGGCGCTCGCACGCAAGGCCTTCAACTCCGCAACGCCTGGTGCGGCGCGCCCTAATCACTCGTCTCTAGCCCCTGCGTAAAGTGGTTAGGGGCGAGTAGCGAGGGCGCTCTGCACGCAAGACTTCAGCCCGCCGTAACGCCTAGCGCAGCGCGCCCTCGCTACTAATCCCTATCCCCGCTCTGCCCGCCCACCTTGACCCCTCCCAGTCGCCCCACCACAATCCATCCCTGAATCGCGATAAAAGGATGAATCCGTGGATCTCGACGCCTGGTCGATCTGCCTGCGCGTGCTGTCGGACCCGACCCGGGTGCGGCTGCTGGCGCTGCTCGAGCGCGACGAGTTGACGGTGGCCGAGCTGGCCTCGGTGACGCGGCTGGCGCAGCCGCGGGTGTCGACGCATCTGGCCAAGCTGAAGGAAAACGGGCTGGTGCGCGACCGCCGCTCGGGCGTCTCGGCCTACTACCGTTTCGACGAGAACGAGCTCGACGCGGCGCAGCGTTCGCTCTGGAAGGCGTTGCGCGAAGGCGCCGACGATCCGCTGCTGCGCGCCGATGCCGAACGTCTGCCGGAAGTGCTGGCGATGCGTGCGTCGGATCAGAACTGGGCCGATTCGGTGGCCGGCGACATGGAGCGCCACTACTCGCCCGGCCGCACCTGGGAAGCGATGGCGCGCGCCGCGCTGCAATTGCTCGAAGCCGGCGATGTGCTCGACATCGCGTCCGGCGACGGCGTGCTGGCCGAGTTGCTGGCGCCGCGCGCCAAGCGTTACGTGTGCATCGATGCCAGCCCGCGCGTGGTCGCGGCAGCGGCCGAACGCCTGAAGCCGTGGCGCAACGTCGAAGTGCGCGAAGGCGATATGCACGCGCTGCAATTTCCCGATGCCAGTTTCGATCTGGTGTTGCTGATGCACGCCCTCACCTATGCCGACAAGCCCGGCCAGGCGCTGATCGAATCGGCGCGCGTGCTGCGTCCCGGCGGCCGCCTGCTGGCGACGACGCTGGCGCGGCACGAACACCGCGGCGCGATCGAACCCTACGGCCACGCCAACCTCGGCTTCACGCCGAAGGAGCTCGGCCGCATGGCGGTCAAGGCCGGCTTGAGCGTGGCGAGTTGCGACGTGGTGGCGCGCGAAAAACGCCCGCCGCATTTCGAAGTGGTTTCACTGCTGGCGAGAAAAGCATGAAGACGTTGCCCTGGCTGAACCCCGCGCGCACCGCGGCGCTGCTGCACGCGCTCGACCAACGCATCCTGATCATCGACGGCGCGATGGGCACGATGATCCAGTCGTGGCATCTCGACGAGCCCGACTATCGCGGCCAACGTTTCGCGCCCGGCTTCGACAGCACGCACGAACACGGTCCGACCTGCAGCCACGATCTGAAAGGCAACAACGATCTGCTGCTGCTGACGCGGCCGGACGTGATCGCCTCGGTGCACACGGCCTATCTCGAAGCCGGCGCCGACCTGGTCGAAACCAACACCTTCAACGCGACCTCGGTGAGCCAGGCCGACTATCACCTCGAACATCTGGTGTACGAACTCAATCGCGAAGGCGCGCGCCTGGCGCGCGAGTGCTGCGACAACGTCGAGAAAAAAACTCCCGACCGCCCGCGCTTCGTGATCGGCGTGCTCGGACCGACCAGCCGCACCGCGTCGATCAGCCCGGACGTCAACGATCCGGGCTTCCGCAATACCAGTTTCGACGAACTGCGCGGTACGTATCGCGTCGCGATCGACGGCCTGATCGACGGCGGCGCCGACGTGCTGATGGTCGAGACGATCTTCGACACGCTCAATGCGAAAGCCGCGTTGTTCGCGATCGAGGAAGCGTTCGATGCGCGCGGCGCGCGCCTGCCGATCATGATTTCCGGCACCATCACCGACAAATCCGGCCGCACGCTTTCCGGCCAGACCGCGGAAGCGTTCTACGCCTCGATGACGCATGCGCGTCCGCTCGCGATCGGTTTGAACTGCGCGCTCGGCGCCGACGACCTGCGCGAGCATATCGAGACGCTGGCGCACGTGGCCGACTGCTACATCTCCGCGCATCCGAACGCCGGCCTGCCGAACGCCTTCGGCGAGTACGACGAAACGCCCGAACAGATGGCGGCGACGCTGCGCGAATTCGCGACCTCGGGACTGCTGAATCTGGTCGGCGGTTGCTGCGGCACCACGCCTGCGCATATCCGCGCGATCGCCGCCGCGGTGCGCGACGTGCCACCGCGCCGCGGCCGCAACGACGCGCGCCTGGCCGCGTGAGCACGACACACCGCACATGGGCAGCACGATGACACCACGCCACACGCGACTCTCCGGCCTCGAACCGCTGGTCATCACGCCCGACCTGTTGTTCATCAACATCGGCGAACGCACCAACGTCACCGGCAGCGCACAGTTCCGCAAACTGATCAAGGAAGACCGCTACGCCGAAGCGGTGGAAGTGGCGCGCCAGCAGGTCGAGAACGGCGCGCAGATCCTCGATGTGAACATGGACGAAGGCCTGATCGATTCGGAAGCCGCGATGGTGCGCTTCCTCAATCTGATCGCCTCCGAGCCCGACATCGCGCGCATCCCGGTGATGGTGGATTCGTCCAAGTTCAGCGTGATCGAAGCCGGCCTCAAATGCCTGCAGGGCAAGGGTGTCGTCAATTCGATTTCGCTGAAGGAAGGCGAAGAAGTCTTCCTCGAACAGGCGCGCAAGGTGCTGCGTTACGGCGCGGCGGCGGTGGTGATGGCCTTCGACGAAGCCGGCCAGGCCGACACCTGCGAGCGCAAGGTCGAAATCTGCACGCGCGCCTACAAACTGCTGACGAAGGAAATCGGGTTTCCGCCCGAGGACATCATCTTCGATCCGAACATCTTCGCCGTCGCCACCGGCATCGAAGAGCACAACAATTACGCGGTCGACTTCATCGAAGCCACCCGCATCATCCGGCGCACGCTGCCGCATTGCCATGTGTCGGGTGGCGTGTCGAACGTATCGTTCTCGTTCCGCGGCAACGAAACCGTGCGGCAGGCGATCCACGCCGTGTTCCTGTATCACGCGATCCAGGCCGGCATGGACATGGGCATCGTCAATGCCGGCGCCCTGCCGATCTACGACGATCTGGAAGCCGAACTGCGCGAGCGCGTCGAGGATGTCGTGCTCAATCGCCGCGCCGATTCCACCGAACGTTTGATCGAGATCGCAGAACGCTTCAAGCGCGGCCCGCGCGATGCCGCCGCCAGCGGCCGCGACGACGCCTGGCGCACGCTGCCGATCGACAAGCGACTGGCGCACGCGCTGGTGCACGGCATCGACACCCACATCGATGCCGACACCGAAGAAGCGCGCATCCGCTCGACGCGCCCGCTCGATGTGATCGAAGGCCCGCTGATGGACGGCATGAACGTGGTCGGCGATCTGTTCGGCGCCGGCAAGATGTTCCTGCCGCAGGTAGTGAAGTCGGCGCGCGTCATGAAGAAGGCGGTGGCGTGGCTGCTGCCCTACATCGAAGCGGAAAAACTGCGCACCGGCGAAGTCGGCAAATCCAACGGCAAGATCGTGCTCGCGACGGTGAAAGGCGACGTGCACGACATCGGCAAGAACATCGTCGGCGTGGTGCTCCGCTGCAACAACTTCGACGTGGTCGACCTGGGCGTGATGGTGCCCTCGCAGAAAATCCTCGATGCCGCGCGCGCCGAGAACGCCGACATGATCGGACTGTCCGGCCTGATCACGCCGTCGCTCGAAGAAATGAGCCACATCGCGAAAGAAATGCAGCGCCAGGGTTTCCATCTGCCGCTGCTGATCGGCGGCGCCACCACGTCGCGCGCGCACACCGCGCTGAAGATCGAGCCGCACTACAAATTTCCCACCGTGTGGGTGAAGGATGCTTCGCGCGCGGTGGGTGTGGCGCAGTCGCTGATCAGCCCGGAATTGCGCGCCGCCTTCGTCGCGGCCAACCAATCCGATTACGCCGACATTCGCGAACGCCACAAGGATCGCGGGCCCGGCAAGCGCCTGGTTTCGTTGATCCAGGCGCGTGCGCAGCGCTTCAACGGCGACTGGGATTCTTATCGACCGCCGGCGCCGCTGAAGCCCGGGCTGACGGTGTTCTCCGATTTTCCGCTCGAAGAACTCGCCGCCGCGATCGACTGGACGCCATTCTTCCAGACCTGGGAACTCGCGGGCCGCTATCCGGCGCTGCTCGACGATCCGCTGGTCGGGCCGCAGGCACGCGAGTTGTTCGCCGATGCGCGCGCGATGCTCGACAGAATCGTGGCGGAGAAGTGGCTGACCGCGAAAGGCGTTGCGGGTTTATGGCCGGCGCATGCGGTCGGTGACGACATCGAAGTCTTCGCCGATGTTGCGATGCGCGGGGAGAAACGCACGCCGACCGCGACGCTGCACTGCCTGCGCCAACAGGTCGACAAGCCGCCCGATCGTCCGGACTTCTGCCTCGCCGATTTCATCGCACCGCGCGAAACCGGGCGGGCGGATTGGGTGGGCGCCTTCGCCGTGACCTCGGGCCTGGGCTGCGACGAACGCGTGCGCGCCTTCGAAGCGCAGCACGACGACTACAACGCCATTCTGCTGAAGGCGCTCGCCGATCGCCTGGCCGAAGCCTTCGCCGAAGTGCTGCACGCGAAAGTGCGGCGCGAACTGTGGGGCTACGCCGCCGACGAAGTGTTGGACAACGAAGCGATGATTCGCGAGGAATACCGCGGCATCCGGCCGGCACCCGGCTACCCCGCCTGCCCCGATCACACCGAAAAAGCGACGATTTTCCGGCTGCTGGACGCCGAAAAGCACACCGGCATGGCACTGACCGAAAGCTTCGCGATGACGCCGGCGGCGGCGGTGAGCGGGTTGTATTTTTCGCATCCGCGCAGTCAGTATTTTGTGGTTGGACGGGTCGGTCGCGAGCAGGTCGAGGACTATGCGGCGCGCAAGAAGTGGAGTGTCGTGGAGGCGGAGCGGTGGTTGGCGCCTAATCTGGATTACGATCCGGAGTAGTGGGGGGCATTGTTTTTGTGTTGTTGTCTGTGGTGTTGAAGCGTCTGCGTCTTCGCGACTCCACGCCAACCTGCGTCATTCCCGCGTAGGCGGGAATTCAGTGACTTTGAAGCGGTTCGCTTCCCTCTTGTTTGATGCGGCTTCGCGAGTTTCGTCCCCCTCAGCGGGGGACGAGTCACTTTCTTTGCTTGTGCAAAGAAAGTAACAAAG
>CBFHAI010000009.1:0-118082 GCA_965653565.1 uncultured Chiayiivirga sp.
GCGAAGGTCTGCTCGACGACACGCCGGACTTGGCGGGGCGGAGTCTAAGCAGACAAGCACTGGGTTGTATCTAGGAATTTTTCACATCGAGGCTCCATTCGCGCGCGGTCGGCCTCGTCGGCTCGCCAGAACCGTGACCGCCTATGCGAAATCAGCGGGGTGTTGTCTGCCGGCGTCGCCGAAGTTCTACATCGCGGAACGTCGCGAGAATCAATCGCCACGCGCTCGGCAGCGGAATGGGCAATGGCTATTCGCGGCAACAAATGCCGAAATCGACAGAACGACGTGCGCCCCAGCCAAATGCGTGTCGAACGTCGGCGATGAGCGGCGGTTTGCGCCGGTCCGCGCTAGCGGAGCGTTGGCCGAAGCCTTCTACCAAGCCGTGTGCGGTTCGCAAGCCACAGAATTGCTGCCGACAGCTTTGCTATGGCAACCGATAGGTACAGCGTCGCCGCGGCAAGGCGGCGACGCTTCGCGACTCACGTCAATGGTTCGGTATCAGCTGGCCTTGCGCGCGTCGCCGCGGCCGCGCGACGATGATTTGGAACGCTGCGAGCGCGCCGCGCCGGCCGCGTCGCCGCGGCCTGACGCCGAGCGCCCGCTGCTGCTGCGCGACGACGGCTTGCCGCTGCCGTTGAGGCCCATTTCTTCCTTCAGTTCTTCCTTGCGCTGCGCGATGCGCTCGCCCAGCGCGTCCAGGTCGAGATCGGTGCGGCGAACCTTCGGGAAGATTTCGTTCTCTTCTTCGCGCACATGGTGCTTGACGTATTCCTGCAGCACTTTGACATGCGCCTCGAAGCTTTCGTCTTCGGCCTGCATGCCGCTGAGCGAGGCGATCAAGCCTTCGAGCGTGCCGTGCTCGACGGTGGCTTCCCAGATCAGTTTGCTGTCCTCGTCCTTCTCCTTCTGCGAGAAGGCGGCCAGCGCCTGCGGATAGAAGATCTCCTCTTCGGCCGTGGCGTGCACCGTGAGTTCGTTGCAGATCTGCGTGGCCAGTTCGACCTTGCGCCGGCCGTTGTCCTCGGCCTCGAACTGTTTGAACAATTGATCGACCTTGCGATGGTCGGCCGTCAGCAGTTTGATGGCGTTATTGGGTGATTCGCCGATTCCGAACATGGCATTACTCCGATACGTTCAGTGGGAGGCTTGCGGATTGGCGTCGAGCGCGGGTTGCGCCGGCACGGGCCCGAACATCGATGCGGTGGACAAGTTCTGCCGCAGTTGGCAGAGATCCTGGTCGGAGCAAGCGGCGTGCCATGGCGAGCGGGAGCCAGGCGGTGCAGAAGGCTGCGAAATGTCGGGCTCGCGGCGCCTTGCGCGCGATGCGGTGCCAGCAGGAATGACGTGACTTTGAAAATCCTTCCGCGGACGACGTAGCGGGCGTTCGCGGATCGGGTGCGTCGTCGCCTCGCGGAAATCGGGAATCGGGAGACGGCCGGCGATGTGGTTGATGCCGGCGAATGCGAACGAGTTCCGCGGGCGGTGGCTGCGTCGCTTCTCTCGGCGCATCGCATTTTGAGAGTCGGTGGAGATTGGTAGCCACCGAGCGCGCGCCGCGCGTCGGTGGCTACCGCAGTGCGACGAAGCCCTGATCGTCGCAGAGCCGGGAACCGTATCGCGGCGCCCCGCCCCTGTCGGCTCCACGCCAACACTGACGAGCCTGCAACGCGCATGCCAATGTTTGGCTTGCTTGGCTCGGCTTTGTACGCGTCACGGAAGCGACGAGATGTCGCGGCACGGTGCACCTCTGCGGGCCGCGCGGCTCATGCCGGGGCTCCGAATAAGACTCGGCGGAAAGTTGGAGTTTGGCCAGGTCGTTTTTGGCTCCTCGATGCTTTTTGGGTTGTCGGTTTTAGAGCGGGAATCGGGAATCGGGAGTCGGGAAGAGAGCAAAATCCGGCAGGCCGCCGGCTCTTCTCCCGATTCCCGATTCCCGATTCCCGATTCCCGATTCCCAACCCACACCAAGCCCAACCAATTCAGCCCCACCTTCACAAACGTATTCGCCCATCGTGCAAACCAACGTCACGCACCGCAAAAAAGCCCGATTTCATCGACAATTCTGTGGCGGAGTGCCCGCGCCGCAGCGACGGCCTTGATAATATTGCGCCGCCAGCCGCGCCGGGTTTTCGCGCCGGCCGGTAGCGAACTTTCTGCGGTTTCCGGGCTCTGAATCCGCCCCGGTTCCGGCCGCGGGTTTCGTTGCGCATCGGTCGCCGTCGGGCGATCGCGCCGTCACTGTCCTCGCGCCGCCCGTCGTCGCGTTCGCATCGACGGCAAGGGTTGCACGCGGTCTTGCTTGTTTTTTCTTTGGCCACGGATTGGCCAGGTTGTCCACGCCTTCGGCAGGCCTCGCCGACCACATTCCACTTTCGCGAGTATCACAACGCATGAACGTTTCGCCTTCGTCCAAGCCCACCCGTAAACGTCCGTCGCTGCGCGGCGTCACGCTTGCGATTTCTTTCGGCGTCATCGCCGGCAGTCTTGGACATCTCTCCGGCCTGGCCGACGCCAACACCTCGACGTCGCTGGCCATTGCCGCCTTCACCGGCGCGTTTCTCGTCGATCTCGGGCTGACCTTCCGCGAACGTCCGGTGCCGACGATGGCGGCCCTGGTCGGCCTGGGCCTAGTGTCGCAATTGCTGACGACGTTCTTCGCCTGACCGCTGGCGGCCGCTGCGCGCGGCCGCTCTCATGACTGCCGCACGCATCGACGCCGTCGATGCGTGCGATCGGTGGCGTCACTGCTGCGCGACTTCCGCGGCTATCGGCACCTTCGACGGCCAGCCGCCGGCCAGCGCCTGATACAAGGCCACCGCATGCGTCACGCTGCGCGTGCGCGCATCGGCGAACGCATCCTGTGCCTGCAGGCGTGTGCGCTCGGCGTCGAGCACTTCGAGCAGGTCGATCGCGCCGGCTTCGAAGCGAACCCTTGCCAACTGCGCCGCGCGTTCGCTGTCGGACGCAGAACGCGCCAGATGCGCGTCTTCGACGCGCGCGCGGGCATAGCGCACCAGCGCGTTCTCGACATCTTCGAGCGCCAGCAGCACGGTCTGGCGATACTGCGCCAGCGCGCCGTCCGCATCGGCATCGGCCGCCGCGATGCCGGCGCGCACGCGGCCGGTATCGAGGAAGCTCCAATCGATGCCGAGCGCGATCGTGCGCGATTCGCTATCGCGTTCGAACAAGGCACCGGTGTCGCCGGCAACGCTGCCGAGCAAGCCGGCCAGCGTGAAGCGCGGGAACAGGTCGGCGGTGGCGACGCCGATGCGCGCGGTCGCCGCGTGCAGGCGTTGCTCAGCCGCCGCGACATCGGGACGGCGTCGCAGCAGGTCGCCCGGCGTGCCCGGATCGAGCTTCGCCGGCAGCGCCGGCAGGTCCTGCGGTTTCGACAGCTCTTGCGTCAGCGCTGCCGGATCGCGGCCGGTGAGCACCGCGAGACGATGCATGTCGACCGCCACCTGCGCTTCGAGCGCCGGCACGCGCGCGAGCGTGGCCTCCAGTTGCGAACGCGTGCGCGCGACATCGAATTCGGTGCCGCGTCCGGCATCCAGACGCGCATCGACCAGGCGCAGCGTGTCGCGCTGATTCTCGGCATTCTCGCGCGCCACGCGCAAACGTTCCTGGCGTCCGCGCAGTTCGATGTAGCCGCGCGCCACTTCGCCGACCAGCACGACCTGCAAGGCCTCGACATCGGCGGCGCTGGCGGACACCTCCGCCAGCCTGGCTTCGACGCCGCGCCGCACGCGGCCGAACAGATCGAGTTCCCACGATGCCGTGATGCCGGCGTCGTAGCGTTCGCCATCGCGCAGATCGCGCGCCACGCCCGGCGCCTCGACGCTGCTGCTGCGCGTGTCGGCCGCCCCGGCCTGCGCACGCACGGTCGGGAAGCGATCGAGCCGCGCGCCGCGCAGCAGCGCGTTGGCGCGATCGTAGCGCGACAGCGCGACACGCAGATCGAGATTGTCGGCCAGCGTGTCTTCGATCAATCGACTCAGCAACGCATCTTCGAACGCCAGCCAGAACGCCGCGTCGGTTTCCGACACAGGCGCGACCGAAGTCGCCGCTCCGCCATCCGCCGGCATCGCCGGTGCGCGCGCGAACGCGGCGCCGGTTTCGATGTCGGGCCGGACATAGTCGGGTCCGACACTGCAACCGACCAGCGCGGCGATCAGTGCCGCCAGCGACGCTCGGCGCAGCAGATTTACAGCGTTGCGATTCTTATCAAGCAAGTTGGAATCAAGCATGGACCACCTCGAGCGGCAGCGCATCGGATGCGGGAGCCGCGTTGCGCGTGACCAGCTTGCGCAGCGCGACGTAGAAGACCGGCGTCAGGAACAGGCCGAACAGCGTCACACCGAGCATGCCGGCGAACACCGTGATGCCGGTCACCGAGCGCACTTCGGCGCCGGCGCCGTGCGACAGCACCAGCGGCACGGTGCCGGCGATGAAGGCGATCGACGTCATCACGATCGGCCGCAGACGCAGGCGGCAGGCTTCGAGGGCGGCTTCCACGACGCCCTTGCCTTGCATTTCGAGCTCGCGTGCGAATTCGACGATCAGGATCGCGTTCTTGCACGCCAGGCCCATCAACACCACCAGGCCCACCTGCACGAACACGTTGTTGTCGCCGCCGGTCATCCACACGCCGAGCAGTGCCGACAGCAGCGTCATCGGCACGATCAGGATCACGGCTAGCGGCAGCGTCCAGCTTTCGTACAGCGCCGCCAGCACCAGGAAGGCAAGCAGCACGGCGAGTGGGAACACCACCAGCGCCGCCTTGCCCTGCGTGGCTTCCTGATAACTCAGATCGCTCCAGTCGAAGCCCATGCCGTTCGGCAGCACCTGCGTCGCCAGTTCGCCGACTTTCGCCATCGCCTGCGCCGACGACATCACGCGCGGATCGGCGTCGCCGAGCAGATCGGCCGCCGGATAACCGTTGAAGCGGATCACCGGATCGGGACCATAAGTCTGGCGCAGCGTCACCATGCTGCCGATCGGCACCATCTCGCCGTTCTCGTTGCGCGTGCGCAGCTTCGCGATGTCTTCGGCGGCGTCGCGGAACTCGCCGTCGGCCTGCGCGATCACCTGCCAGGTGCGGCCGAACATATTGAAGTCGTTGACGTAGGCCGAACCCAGATAGATCTGCAAGGTATCGAACAACTCGGTCAGCGGTACGCCCTGCGCCTTGGCCTTGATGCGATCGACTTCGGCATCGAGCTGCGGCACGTTGGCCTGGTAGCTGCTGATCGGAAAGCCCATGCCCGGTGTCTGCGACGCGGTACCCTGGAACGCGGCCACGGCACTTTGCAGCGCGCCGTAACCGAGGTTGGCGCGGTCTTCGATGAACAGGGAGTAGCCCGAGCCGTTACCGAGGCCGAGAATCGGCGGCGGCATGAAAGCGAAGGTGAAACCTTCCTGGATGCCGGCGATCTTCTGGTTGATCTCGTCGTTGATCTGCTTGGCGGTATTGCTGCGCTGGTCGAACGGCTTGAGCGGGAAGAACACCACGCCGCTGTTCGGCGTATTGGTGAACTGCAGCGGATTCAGGCCGGGAAACGCCACTTCATGCGCGACGCCTTCCACCTGCATCGCGATGTCGGCGACTTTCTTGAGCGCCGCGTCGGTGCGTTCGATCGACGAACCTTCCGGCATCTTCACGCCGGCGATCAGGTAGAGCTTGTCCTGGATCGGAATGAAGCCGGTCGGCACCGTCGAAAACACGAAGCCGGTCGCCACCAGTAGCACCGCATACACCGCGAACACGCGGCCGCGGCTGCCGAGCGAGCGGCCGACGTTGCGCTGGTAGCCTTCCGAGCTGCGCTTGAAGAAGCGGTTGAAGCGGCCGAACAGGCCACCGAACACGCGCTCGATGCCGCGCGACAAGGCATCCTTCTTCGCGCCGTGCGGCTTGAGCAGTTTGGCGGCCAGGGCCGGAGACAGCGTGAGCGAATTGATCGCCGAGATCACCGTCGAAATCGCGATGGTGACGGCGAACTGCTTGTAGAACTGGCCGGTCACGCCACTGAGGAAGGCCATCGGCACGAACACCGCGCACAGCACCAGCGCGATCGCCACGATCGGCCCGGACACTTCCTTCATCGCCTGATGCGCGGCTTCGAGCGGGGTGCGGCCTTCTTCGATATTGCGTTCGACGTTCTCGACCACCACGATCGCGTCGTCGACGACGATGCCGATCGCCAGCACCAGCCCGAACAGGGTTAGCGTATTGATCGAGAAACCGAGCAGATAGAGCGCGGCAAACGTGCCGACCACCGACACCGGCACCGCGATCAACGGAATGATCGAGGCGCGCCAGGTCTGCAGGAACAGGATCACCACCAGCACCACCAGCAGCACCGCTTCGAGCAGCGTGGTGACCACGGCGTTGATCGAATCGCGCACGAAGATGGTGGTGTCGTAGACGCTGCGGTATTCGACGCCGGGCGGGAAGCGCGTGGACATCTCGTCCATCTTCGCGATCACCTGATCGCGGATCGCCAGCGCGTTCGCGCCCGGCGCCTGGAAGATGCCGAGCGCAGCGGCGTCCATGCCGTCGAGACGCGAACGCAGCGTGTAGTCGCCGGCCGCCAGTTCCAGTCGCGCCACATCGCTCAAGCGCACCACTTCGCCGTTATCGCCGCTTTCGAGCACGATGTTGCCGAACTCTTCGGCGCTCTGCAGACGGCCCTTGGCGTTGATCAGGGTGAGGAAGTCGCTGCCGTTGGCCATCGGTTCGGCGCCGAGCTGGCCGGCCGAGACCTGGATGTTCTGCTCGCGGATCGCGCGCAGCACGTCGCCCGCGGTGAGGCCGCGCGCGGCCACCTTGTCCGGATCGAGCCAGATGCGCATCGCGTAGTCGCCGCCGCCGAAGGTCTGCGCGTCGCCGACGCCTTCGATGCGCGCCAGTTCATCCTTGATGTGCAGGCGCATGTAGTTGCGCAGATACAGCGTGTCGTACTTGCCGTCGGGCGACACCAGATGCACCACCATCAGGAACACCGGCGATTGCTTCTGCGTGGTCACGCCCTGCCGTCGCACGTCTTCCGGCAGCCGCGCCAGCGCCTGGCTCACGCGGTTCTGCACGCGCACGGCGGCTTCGTCGGCGTCGGTGCCGGGACGGAAGGTCACCGTCATCTGCAGCACGCCGTCGGAGCCGGCCACCGACTTCAGATACATCATGCCTTCGACGCCGTTGATCGCTTCTTCCAGTGGCGTGGCCACCGTTTCGGCGATCACCTTCGGATTGGCGCCCGGATACACCGTGCGCACCACGACCGAGGGCGGCACGACCTCCGGATACTCGCTGATCGGCAGCAGCGGTATCGCGATCAGGCCGGCCGCGAAAATCACGATCGACAGCACGGCCGCGAAGATCGGCCGGTCGATGAAGAATTTGGAAAAGTCCATGGGATGTCCTTGCGCGGCTTTTCGGCCGCAAGATGCCTGTCCGCCGCGCACGGCGGCAGGCGGTTGCACTCGGAATTCTTATGAACTGCGCGCGGCGCGGACGCCGCGGCAGTGGAGCCTCAGTTCATCGTTGCGGCATCGACAACACCTTCGCAAACCGCATCACGGGCTGCCCGCCGCGCCGGCCAGCGCGGTCGACGGCGCCTCGCCCATCGCGATCTGCGTCGGCGCCACCGTCATGCCGGGGAAGAACACTTTCTGCACGCCGTGCACGATCACCACGTCGCTGGCATCGAGCCCGGCATTCACCACGCGCAAACCGTCGATCGAGCGGCCCAGTTCGACGTCCTTGCGCACCGCTTCGTTCTTCGGGCCGAGCACGTAGACGTATTTGCGGTCCTGGTCGGTGAGCACGGCCTTTTCGTCGATCAGCAAGGCCTGCGTGTCGGCCGCGCCTTCGAGCTGCACGCGGGCGAACAGGCCCGGCGTGAAAGCGCGATCGGCATTCGGCAGCACGGCGCGGGCGCGGATGGTGCCGGTGCGCGGGTCGACCTGGTTGTCGATGAAATCGAGCGTGCCCAGGTGCGGATAGCCTTCCTCATCGGCGAGGCCGACGCGCACCTTGCCGCTGTCGGCTTCAGTGCCGGCCGCGCGCGATTGCTTCGACAGGCGCAGATAGGCCTGTTCGTCGCTTTCGAAATACACATGCACCGGATCGAGCGAGACCAGCGTGGTGAGCAGCGTGGTATCGGCCTGCGCCAGATTGCCGACCGTCACCATCGCGCGACCGGCGCGGCCCGAAATCGGCGCGCGCACCTTGGTGTATTCGAGATCGAGTTGCGCGCGTGCCACGGCGGCCTGCGCCGCACGCACCACGGCCTGGCTTTGCGCGGTGGCGGCCTTGCGCGCTTCGAATTCCTCGTGCGAGATGGCCTTGGCTTCGATCAGCGATTGCGCGCGCACGTCCTGCGTCTGCGCCAGCTTGGCTTCGCTGCGCGCGCGTTCGAGTTCGGCGACGGCGCGATCGTAGTCGGCGCGATAACGACGCTCGTCGATCACGAACAGCACGTCGCCCTTGCCGACTTCCTGGCCTTCGCGGAATTCGACGCGTTCGACATAGCCGCTGACACGCGGCGTGAGTTCGACCGTTTCGACCGCGACCACGCGGCCGGTGAAGTCGTCCCACTGCCGCACCGGCTTGGCGAGCACGTTGGCGACGCTCACTTCGGGCGCGGGCGGCGCGCCTTCCGGCGTCGCCGCCTGGCTGCCGCAACCGGCGGCCACCAGTGCGATCAGGACGCTGGCGGCGAGCGCCAGCGTCGGTCGGGAAGCGGAGAAGTTGAAACCTTGTCGGGCGGTTTTCATGGCGATGATTCCTTCATCTTCGAGGCGGAGGCGAGTGAACTGAGCAAGGCGCGCGCGTCGTGCAGCGAGCGTTGCGTGTCGGTGGCGGCGCCGTCCTTGCCGGCGGCGGCGTTATCGATACAAGGGAAGCTCGATGCCATGGCATCGGTTTTCGAATAGCGCACGATGGCGCGCGCCGGTTGTGCCTGCGAGCTGTCGACCAGTTCGAGCGCGCGGCGGCCGATGGCGTCGGCGGTCGGCCATTGCGGACAGGCGTGTTCGCGATTGGCCTCGGTGCGCAGCGGCGAATCGACGGCGAGCAATTGCACGCGCACGGCCAGTACGCGCGCTTCTTCATGCAGCACGCGCGCGAGCATGCGCACCGAGGCCGCGATGATCGAACGATGGCCGTAGCCGGCCCACGGTTGTTCGGCGCCGGGGCCGCCGATCAGCACGTAATTGCCGCCGCGATCGCCCTGCGCCAGCAGCGGCAACAGATGGCGCGCGGCGCAGGCATGCGCCAGCAGGTTCTGGTCGAGCATGCGGCTCAGCGCGGCGGCGGGTTTGTCGAGCACGCGGCCGCGCTCGCACTCTTCGCCGCACAGCGACGCCACCATGCCGGAGATCGGCCGGCGCAGTTTGCGCAGCGCCGCCACCAGTCGCGCGCTGCGCACATCGTCGGCCACCGAGCCGCGCACGAGGGTCAGGTCGGCATCGGGATACGCGTCGCGCAGCATCTGCAGTTCGCGCGTCTGGCGCGCCACCGCGATCACGGGGCGGCCGGTCGCCACTGCGGCTGCCACCACGCCGCGCCCGACCTGGCCGGTGGCACCCAGAATCAGCACCGCGCCGGTCATTGTCCCGCTCCCGGGATTTTTTCTCCCGTGGTTGGGATTGTCCCATCCACGGGCAGCGATTCGGACGGGGCAAGGCCGGTCGCAACCGCGGTCGGGGCCTGCGCGGTACGTGCCTTTCCTGCGGCCGCGCCTTCCTCCGCCCCATCGCGGGCAAGCAATTGCTCGATAAGGCTTTCTCCCGCTTTTTCGGCGCGACCGGAGGGTCCGGTCAAGAGCTCGAGCAAACGGGAAGGATGAAGGGGCGAGTCGGTCATGGCGGGCACTTCGCGGGGTACGGCGCGAACGATAGGCGCCGCGCCGCCCCTTGATAAGTCGCCAAATGAGGGAATAATTGTCCCGAAATCGGGCCAATGCCCGAATCGCCTCCGGAGCGCCCGATGTCACGCGATCTCAACGACACCCTGATCTTCGTCAAAGTGGTCGAACACGGCAGCTTCATTTCCGCCGCGCGCGCGCTGCGACTTCCCAAGACCACCGTCAGCCGCAAAGTGCAGGACCTGGAAACGCGCCTCGGCGCGCAGCTGCTGCACCGCACGACGCGCAAGCTCGGACTCACCGAAGCCGGCAACGTCTACTTCGAACACTGCCAGCGCATCGCGCGCGAACTCGATGAAGCCGAAAGCGCGGTCGGCCAATTGCAGGGCGGCCCGCGCGGCTGGCTGCGTTTCACCGCGCCCTACTCGGTCGGCATCACCTGGATCGCGCCGCTGCTCGGCGAATTCCATGCGCGGCATCCGGAAGTGCGGGTCGAAATGTTGTTGACGAGCGAAGCGGTCGATCTGATCGACAAGGAACTCGATCTGGCACTGCGCGTGGGCAACCTGCCCGATTCGAATCTGATCGCGCGCCGCCTTTCGGTGTTCCGCACCCAGGTCTATGCGAGCCCCGGCTACATCGAACGCCACGGCGAGCCGCTGCATCCGGACGATCTGCAGCATCACCGCACCCTGGCAATGCAGAAATCGCGGCGCAACGGCAGCTTTTATTGGACGCTCGGCGACGGCACGCGCGATCTCGACTTCCGCGTCGATCCGGTGCTGGTGGCGAACGATCCGGGCGCGCTGAAGGGCGCGCTGATCTGCGGCGAAGGCCTGATGCTGGCGAGCGACGTGACGGTGAAGGCCTACGCCGAACAGGGTCTGGTGCGTCGCGTGCTGGCCGGCTGGACCGGCCCCGAACTCGATTTCAACGCGGTCTTCCCGCGCGGCCAGGTGCAATCGCCGAAGGTGCGCGCCTTCATCGATTTCCTGGTCGAGCGATTGAATTTCGACGCCGACTACATGCAAATGCTCTGTCCGGATCGCAAGCGATACGAAGCGGCGGCGAAGGAATCGGCGGCGGCCCTGGCGGCGGCGAAACTGGCCGGCACGGCCTTCGAAAGCGAAACGGCGGAGTCGGTGCTGGCGCAGGCATCGGCCGCCGAAGCGGAAAGCGAACCGGTTTACGCGACGACCGGCGCCTAGCGTCGGCGGTTGCGCGCGCCGCTCAGCGCATTTCCCACGCCAGTTTGACGAACACGCTGCGGCCGAATTCGGCGCGCGTGGCGATCGGTCCGTATTCGGCGTGGTCGCCGGTCAGGTTGCGCGCCGTGATCGACAATTCCAGATTCGGCCGCAGGTTCCAGCCCAGCCGCGCGTCGACCGCGGTGTAATCGGGCACGCTGTGACGATCGAGTGCGGCCACGTGCCGCACGCCGACATCGAAGGTGCGCGTGCTGCCGATGTCCCAGCTCGATCGCAATTGCCAGCTGTGCGACGGATCGTTGCCGGCCGCGAGCGGCGCCTCCACATCGTTGCTGCCGGGCTTGAGTTGGAGCCGCTCGCGCAAGGCGGTGTAGCCGGCGGAAATCTGCCAATTGGGCGCGAGCTGATACTTGCCCCAGGTTTCCAATCCCGTCGCATAACCTTGCATGCCGTTGCCGAAGGTCAGGAAGGTACCGCTCGGTGCGATTTCCTGCGTACGCAACCAGTCGTAATCGGAATGGAAAATCGTCGCCGAGTACGACAGCTTCGCGCCGGACTGGCCGCGATAACCGAGCTCGTAGACCTTCGCCACTTCCGAGCGCACGCTGCGGCCGCCGTCGAGCAGGAACGGCGGAATGCCGGGCACGTAGGCATCGCGATCGAGCCGCGACGGCGCGCGCACGGCGCGCGAGGCGGCGGCCCACAGCATGTGTTCGGGCGACAGCGTCCACGCCAGGCGCGCATTCGGCAGCAATTCGCTGCCGGTGTAGTCGTTGCGTTCCAGCCGGGCGCCGACGATCAAGCGCAGATCGTCGCGCAACGCGATGTCGTCCTGCACGAACAGGCTCGGCCATTTCTGGTTCAATTCGGCCGGCAGGAAGGCGAAATACACGCTGTTGTCGACGCGGTCGCGACTGTAGCGGTAGTTGGCGCCCCACACCGCCGAATGCCGGCCCATCGGCCGCAGCGAGTGCTGGAATTGCAGATCGAAGATGTCGAGTTCTTCGGCGAAGGTCGGCACCACGTCGCGCTCGGTGCGATCGTAATAAGCCTGCAGGCTGAAAGCCGATCCGCTATCGAGCTGGCGATCCCAGCGCGCGGTCAGGTTGGCGCCGGAAAGCTGGATGTCGCCGAGCACGATCGGCGCACCGGTAGCCACCGAACCGGGCGCCGGCTGGCCCTCGGCGCCGCGATAGGCCGCGCCATGCAGGCTCCAGCGACTGTCGGCAACGCCCCAGTCGGCACGGAATCCCACCTGTGCCTTGTGGCCGGCATCGTCGATCGGAGCATGAGCTTCGATCGAGCTGCGGCGGCGGTCCAGATATTTGGAATAGACGCGATAGTGGCCGTCGTCGCCGATGGCGCCGCCGTAGCGCAGCGCCGCATTCGACTCGCGATTGTCGGCGCCCGCCACCAGCAGCGCACCCTGCGTATCGGCCGCATTGCGCGTGATGATGTTGATCACGCCGTTCACCGCATTCAGGCCCCACAGCGTGCCGCCCGGGCCGCTGATGACTTCGATGCGCTCGATGTCTTCCAGCATCAGGTCCTGCACGTCCCAGAACACGCCGGCGAACAACGGCGAATACACGCTGCGGCCGTCGATCAGCACCAGCAGTTTGTTCGGCGCACTGCTGTTGCTGCCGTTGAAGCCGCGCGCGCTGATCGCATAACCATAGGAACTGGGCTGCGCCACTTGCAGGTTCGGCGCGAGCCGCAAGGCCTCGGGCAGGCTCACCGCGCCCGAGCGGCGGATGTCCTGCGCCGAAATCACGAACACCGATGCCGCGGCATCGGCCAGCGGCTCGACCTTTTTCGATACCGACATCACGCGCACGTTGCCGAGCTCTTCGAGCGACATGTCGGCCAGTTCGCGGCTCGGCGCGGCGGCCTGCGCAGACAGCGCGGCACACAGCAGCGCCGGTGCACCGATGAAGGCCGCCTGGCAGCGTCGCGCCAGGCTGGGCGAGGCGGGGTTGGTACGACGATCGGGCTTCGTCAACATCCTGCTCATGAGATCGCGCTCTGCCCCGCAGATGGTCACCATGATTCCCTCGTCATCCTTGTAGCGCACCGATTGTCGACTGTCCACGGCGGCGAATTGTGTGACCGCAATCGCGCGGCCACGATCGTCGACATTCCCGCCCTCGTTCGGGGGCGGTTCGCCGACTTCTCCCGCGCGCGAGGCGGTTTTCGCAACAAGCGAGCTATTGCACGAGAACGCCGTGTCGTTGCGCGACGCCGATCTCAGCCGTGACGCCGGAATTGAACTCGAGGAAATCGCGCTCGACGCCGTCGCTGAAGATCACGCCGTAGTCGGGCATCTGCGATGTCAGCCTGAGGCTGCTGCCCTGATCGACGCGGCCGAATACCAGTTCGGCCTGCGAACTGCGGCTCGGGAACGGCTCGCGCACGGTGAAGTAAAGAAACTTCGATTCCCACGCAAAACCGGCCGTCTGCAACGCCTTGAGATGATCGGAAGCGGCCGGTCCCGCCACGCCGATCGCACCGGTGAGCAGGCTGCGGAACCAACCGGTCGATCCCAATCCGGTCGACACGATGATGCCGCTCGACGAATGCACTTCGCGCCGTTCGCCGACTTCGATGCCGTAGCGCGCCGAGACGTGCGTGCGCGGGCCGACGAACAGATCGTTGACCGCGTGCAGTTCCTGGCCGTCGCTCAATACCACGCGCGCCATCGTGATCGCGCGCGTCGGCCGTTTGCCGGCCTGCGCCTCGGGCACGATCGCGCGCAGGTCGGCCACCTTGAACGGCAGCAGCACGCCGTCCCAGCGCTTCGGATCGGGATTCACGCCGATCACGGGCTGCCCGTGCAGATACTTGAGCGTGTTGGCGACCAGACCGTCCTGCCCGATCACCACCACCAGGCAATCGGGCGGAAACAGAAAGTTCGGCACCAGGGTGCGCTCGAGCCGCTGCACGCGGCCGTAGCGCGAGAGCTGCGCTTCGGCCTGGCCGATCGCCTCGCGATAGGTCGCCTGCTCGGCTTCGTAGTCCGAGAAATCGGAGCCCATGTGCTCGACATAGAAACGCGCCTGCTCGACCGTGTTGAGCCGTGCCACCAGGTCTTCGAGCCGGGTCCGCCGCGTCACCAGCACGATGCGGTGCTGCAGGGCATCCATCGCTTATTTCTTCGCGCTGGCGGCCGGATGCGTGAGTTGCTGCAGCAGGTCGGGCGAAATATTCAGTTCGCCGATCTTGCTGGCGTTCTGCGCGAGTTCCTGGAAAGCGGCGGCGATGATCGTGCCCGGATCGGCACTGCCGAGCGCCAGCGCCTGCAGCACCTTCGGATCGACGCCGCTGACGGTTTTCACCAGTGCATTCATCGCATAGGCCTTGGCATCGGCATCGCGCCGCGCATTGGCCGAGCGCAATTCGGTGAGCGCTTCGTTTTCCTTCTCGTGCGCGATGCGGCCCTGCATTTCCTGCGCCTGGATTTGCAGGCGTTTTTCCAGCACGGCGCGTTCGGCGTCCATCTGCGTTTCGCGGATCTGGCGCTTCTTCGATTCGACCGCGATCTCGGTATTGAGCTCGTTTTCCTTCACCGCGCGTTCCTGCTCGATCGCCGCGTTGCGCCGGATATAGAGCGCATCGTCGGCTTCCTTCAGGATCTGCTCGCGCACTTTGGCTTCGAGGGCGCGCGAGGTATCCGGCGTGGGCTTGATCGCGAGAATCGCCAGGCTCACCAGTTCGAGGCCCAGGCTCGGCAATCCATCCGGCCGCCGCAGGCCGGCGCGCACTGTCTGCACCAGCCCGTCGGAACCGCGCAGCAGGTCCTGCAGCGACAAACCCTGCAGGCCCGAGCGCAACTGCACCTGCACCGCGTTCACCACACGCTGCGGCAGCTTCACCGGATCTTCCGAGACGTACTCGGCGCCGTTCGGCTTGAGCGTGAAGTTCATCAGCGTCGCCAGCACTTTCGGATCGGCCACGCGATAGGTGACCTGGCCTTGCACCGTGACTTCCTGGAAATCGGCGCTGACCTCGCGGAACATGAAAGGCACGTCGACGCTTTCCATCGGAATCGACACCAGCGATGCGCTCGGCGCGAAGTAGAAAAAGGCGAGGCCCGCGCCTTCGCGCACCGGCTGCCCGTTGCGATACTGGATCAGATACGTGGTGGGACTGGCTTTGGCGTAGCGGAATCCGAACATGGTTTCCCCGGGATGATTGGTGGTGCGCACTGCACTATCGCGTGGTTTCACCCGCACCACCGCCACGGCGGCATCGGTGGCGGTGGCCCGCGACCGACACGGTCACAGCGCGCCGCTGGTCCGCAGGAATTCCCGCACCCGTGTCGCCGACGTGCTACCGACCAGATCGATCGCACTGCGCAACTGCGCCTCGCTGACGCGGAACTCCCGGGTCCAGTAGCGCACGTCCTGCGCGTCGTCGAGATCGATGCGCGCGCGCTCGGGTTCGGTGCGATGTTTCTTGAAGTCCGACATGTCGCTGTCTCCTTGTGCGGCTTTGCGCGTCAGTCGAACCGCATCCGGCCGACGATCCACTTGGCCAGCGTGAGCACGAGGATCCACAGCACGCCGTGAAGAATCACCGGCGTGGCGAACCGGGTGAAGAGCACGCCAGTCGCCATGATTCCCCAGCCTTGCGATATGCCGAACAGCGCGTTGTATCCGAACCCGACGCCCAGCAGGACGAGCCCGACGAGCGCGCATGCGACCGCCACCGCCCGGGCCAGCCGGATCACGTCTATCGCCGTGGATTTCTGCATTGCGCATCCTCCGAAAGGACGGATGCTAGCGGAATAGCGGCGAGCCGTGGGCGCGAGGGTGGGTCGACCGGGAGCAAGGACAATCGATCGCGCGCTCGCACCGACGAGCGCGACCGATCAGGAGTGCACTCAGCTCGCCGAGGACGGCGCCTCGAATCCATCCCTGAAGATGAAAACGGCCGGGTCGAGCACCGGAAATTCCTGCTTCACCGGCGTTGCCGGTGCGTGGGTGGCGTCGCCCGCCTGCGTTGCGTGGATGATGCACGGCGACTGCGTGCCGACGAAAGCCACCACGCCCCCGCCGATGAAACATGAGCCCGCCGACGAGGGATCGACCGCGAACGACACCGGCAGGCCCGATGTCGCCGTGGCCATCGGCGTATAGCTGTGGCCGACCAGCGCCGGATTGGGGGGCGCCGAGGTGAAGGTGATCGTCTGCGCCGGCAGGCCGGCCGCCGCGACCATCATGGAATGAACCACTTGCGGGGCAGGCGCGTAGGTCGCATCGCCAGCTTGATTGATATAGATATTGCAGGCGCCCGGGCCGGTGAAGGTCACGTTCCAGCCGGAGATTTTGCACACACTCGACGAGGCCGGCGCGACGCTCAACGTCAGCGGCAGATTCGATGTCGCCTTGGCGGCCAGCGTGTACACCTTGCCGACGATGCCGGGATTGGGCGGCGTCGAAGAGACGATGATCGACTGCGGCGGCGGGCCGCTTCCCGCGTCGGCCACCGCAAGACAATTGCCGAATTCGGAGGTGTTGCCGTAGGGGTCCGTCGAGGTGAGGACGACGAAGTAGTAGCCGACCGGCAATGTCAGCGGCATCGTGAAGGGCGCCCCCGAATACACCAGCTGCGTGCCGCCGTGCGGCGCCGGCGCATCGGCGACGCCATCAAGGCATTTGCCGGAGAAGTAGGCGTCGATCCGATGCATGCCGGACGCGGCGTCGAGCTGCGCCACCACCGTCATTTTCGTGGCGCTGCCATTGTTGAAGTACAGGCTGTTGGCCTGCGGCGGGTTCTGCAGATTGTTCGGGCCGGTGTCCGCGTCGTGCACATCGTTAGCCGTCGGCCCGTCGTTGCCCAGGTCGATGGACATGCCTTCGTTCTGGTAGAACAGGTTGGCGCGGATGGAATTGTTGGACCCGCTGTCGACGCTTACGCCTTTGAGCATCGAGGAAATCGAATTCCCTCCCACGACGCCGCCATCGGCCGCGCCGATGGTGTTGTAGTTGCCATCGATGCGTACGCCGTGCCCCGTAGTGACGAACCCGCCGCCACTGACGGCGGCGCCGATGGAGTTGGACTGGATCACGTGATCGCTGCCGCCGTTCACCCAGATGGCGTCACGCTTGTTGCCGGCGATGCGATTGTTCCGCACCGAACAGCCGCTGCCGCCCAGCGTGATGCCGGTGAAGTTGGGCGCCGCGGTATTGCCGTTCGGCGACAGGCCGATCAGGTTGTTCACGATCTGGCATTGATCCGGCGTGCTTTCCATGTCGGATTGCACATTGACGCCGGAAAGCGCCGCACTTCCGATCACGTTGCGATCGGCAAGGTTCGAGCCGCCGATGATCACGCTGCCCGCCGCATCGACTCCCATCGTGATCGCATTGAAGGTGGCGCCGGCCAGATAGCCGCCGACGAAGCCGCCGAACCGGTTTCCGGCAATCACATGGTTGCTGCCGCCGAGCAGCCGCACCGGCTGGCTGAAACCGCCCAGTGCCAGCCCGCGCAGCACCAGCGATGCTTGCGCCGCGCCCGGATCGACGGAAAGCCCCAGCGCCAACGTGCCGCTGGCCGGCTTGACGACGACGCACACATTGGCGTTGAACGCGACGCTGTCGGAGTTCTTGCTCGAGCCGGGCTGGGTCGTGCCATCGATCACGATGGGACTGGTGATCCTCGGCAGCAGGCTGCTCAGCGCAATGGTCTGCGGACACGCTCCGGGAATCGCGAACGTAATGATGGTGTGATTCGGATTCGCATTGGCCTGCGTGATGGCGGTGCGCAGCGTACCTGCCCCGTTGGTGTCGGCGGTCGTGGTCACGACGTAGCTGGCGGCGTTGCTGGTCTTCAACTCATAGGCGCCACGATCCGGTGCAGTACCGACCCAACGTGCGTTGCCTTCGATATCGGTGCTCGGCAAGCCGCCCGGCACGATCGCCGTGCCGCTGTCGGCCGCGGGCGATACATTATTGGAGAGGTGATAGTCGCCGGCAGCCGGATTCACCCATTGCGGATCCTGAACCAGCGATCCGGCCTCGTTGAACTGGCCCGGACCACCCTTGAACGCATAAATCGTGTTCCACAGGTTCACGACATGGTCGCCATCCGCAGTGCGAATCGATGCGTTCGTGCCATCCGTTGGCCAGATTATGCTGTTGCGGATGTCGACCTTTGCCGCCTCATCCGCCCATCCGAAGCAGAAATCCGACCCTCCCATGAGATTGGCGGTGACTCCGTTCAAAGTGGCATACGTCTTGTCGCCATGCGTGGACAAGACGATCGCGCAGCCGAACTCCACTGCGGCCGGAAGATGTTCGAGCACCACGTTTTCCAGAGTTATGCCTGCGGGGCCGTAGTGCCTGAGATTGAACCAGGCCTTGGATGCAGGATTGCCGGAGAGACGCACCCTGGATAGACGCAGGCTGCCTGGATCGTTTGCGCTGTAAGTGTTATAGCTGCCAGCCTCCAGATCGAGCTCGCCCAGATTCTTGATCGTCATGCCGTCGATCGACAGTGAAGCGGTCGGCGAGCCGGCGGGCTGCTCCAACGCCAAAGCGAAGTCTTTCATGTCTATCGTTGTGTTGGCCGCATTGACGATGCGTCCGGCACACGCTGAGGTGTATCCCCCTTCGATGGTCGTCGGGTAATTGAAGGTATGGATCAGATCCTGATCCATCACATACGTGCCTTGTACGACCTTGATCGAGTAAGGGCCCGACTGGACCAGGCCGTATACGAGAGCGGCCTTCAGTTCGGGCACCGTGCTGGCACAGAACGTGATCGCATCTGCCGGAGAAGCGCAGAGCGCGCCGGCCGTCAGCAAAGAGACATGAAGCACCGTAACGCGCGAGCGATGGCCGAAGCGGCTCATGGGAACTGATCCTTGTGAGAGCCTCTTGGGCTCCGCGAATGGGAGCGCGGCCGGACAACGACCACGCGCTCTGCTTGTTCTCACCAAACGCGGTTCGATCGCGCGCTTCGACATTGATGGTGCGGCGCTCGCGGCAGATGTCGCGCGTACACCCTCTGGGCCGCGGGAATTTCGGTGCTCAACAAGCCAGGGCCGCGCTGGATGGCGACGAGATGGGCGTCCGAGTTCCGGAAGGCGCAGAATCGACGAGGTGCGGCGCCTCAGCAAATGGACTTGTCGGGGGACAAAATCAGTCGCATGGGATACAGGGGTGGCTGAGTGCCGATCGCTTCACAGCGAGTGGAAATCACGTCTGCGCCGCACCTCGTCTGACTATGAGAACGCAGTTCGTTGCAGCCAACGGTCAGCAGAATCGATGCCGAATTCAATCGAGGCGGCGCACGGCAGACTCGGAAAACTCGCGACGCGCTGCCCTGCAGCGGCAACGCGGCCAGGGTTCGAAACCAGAAGTCGTTCCCTGGTTGGGTGAAAGATCGATGCCTGACCGCATCGTTTCGCAGCGAAGCCAAAATGAGAGGTTGCGGTCGGGCAACCTCTCGAGAGAATCGCTTCGATTGCTTTTTTTTTATTGTTCTCGACAGCCGGCCCGTTACCGGCCGGCAGCTCGACGCCCCTCTTGAGGCTGCAGGTTCATCTGTCCGCAGTTATCGGTCGGGCCGAGGGCGAGCGACAGCCTCATCATCAGAAATCGGTGCAGCCATAGGCGGCCAGGGTTTCCTTCAATGCTGCGCGCGCCTGGGTGCAGGTGGACGCGAGCACTTCGGTGGCGCCGGGATTGCCGGCGGCGCTGCGCCATGCAACCCGCGTCTGATCGAGCGACTGGGCAAGCGTCGCGCGCGCCGCCTCGGGCACTTTGGTCGCCAGACAGGCTTCGTATTTGGCCAGATAGTCGTCGCATTCGAAGATTCCGACACTGTTGTCGGCGATGGTCGGAGATGCTTCGACACCCGAGGACTCGACCGCCGGCGGCGGCGATTGGCTGCAGCCGAGCAGGACGGCGCTGCATGCCAGAGCGAGGGGATAGCGCAAATTCTTGAGCACGTGCTGTTCCTTGTTTGTAGAAGAAGTTTTTCTAGAAGAAAACTATGCCGTCGATGCGTTGGTGAGATTTCGATTCAGGCGACGCGGGAAGGAGCCCGGGCCGCCATCGTCGCCGATCGCTCAGTCCTCGAAACCATCGCGGAAGATCGCGTTGCCGGCGGGCTGGATATCGACCGTCTGCGTCACCGGCAAGGCCGCCGCGAAGTTCGCACTACCGCCCTGACTGGCGACGATCATGCAGTTGCCGGCAGCGAGAAAAGTGACGGTCGAACCGCTGATCGCGCACACCGCCGAGGAAGCGGCATCGATCGCCAACGTCACCGGCAAGCCGGAAGTGGCGGTCGCCGACACCGCGTAGGTGCCGCCGGCGATCGCGGGGGCGGGCGGGGTCGAGTCGATCGTGATCGTCTGCCCCGCCGTGCCCTGCGCCGCGTCGACCAGAACGACCTGGGTCGCCTGCGGTGCCGCCAGGAAGGCGGCGTTGCCGGCCTGGTTGGCGACCACCGTGCAGTTGCCGGCACCAATGAAGGTCACCGTCGCGCCTGCGATGGTGCAGACGCTCGAAGACGTTGCCGCGATCGTCAATGCCACCGGCAGGCCGGAACTGGCCGTTGCGGCGACGGTGTAGGTGCCGCCGACGATCGCGGGGTTCGGAGCTGTCGAAGTGATCGTGATCGTCTGCGCCACCGGCAGCGGAGCCGCGAGAATCGCAAAGGCCTGTGTGACCTGCGGCGCCGCCGCGAAGACAGCATTACCACTCTGGTTGGCGAAGATCGCGCAACTGCCCGCACCAATGAAGGTGACGGTCGAGCCGGTGATCTTGCAGACCGCGGATGACGCCGCACCGATCGTCAACGCCACCGGCAGGCCGGAACTGGCCGTCGCCGCGACGTTGTAGGTACCGCCGACGACTGCGGGGTTCGGAGCCGTCGAAGTGATCGTGATCGTCTGCGCCGTCGTGCCGGAGGCCGCAGCGACCGCAATGCTCTGCGTCACCGGCGGTGCCGCAGCAAAGGTTGCGTTGCCGCCCTGGTTGGCGACGATGACGCAGTCACCCGCACCGATGAAAGCGACGGTCGTGCCGACGATCGTGCAGACCGCCGAAGACGCGGCATCGATCGTGAGCGCCACCGGCAAGGCGGAAGTGGCGGTCGCGATCGCCTCGTAGGTGCTGCCGATCAGCGCGGGATCCGGCGCGGTGGAGCCGAACGAGATTGACTGCGCCGTCTCGCCCTGAACGCCGGTGGCGTCCACCCAGACCGTGGCAGACGAGCATGCGCCGTCGGGATCGCATGCTTCATACGCGAAGCTGTCGGCCGCGGCACCGTCGCCGGCATGGATGTAGTGGAATCCACCGTCCGGTCCGAACGACACGCTGCCGTGCTGCGGCTGGCTCAACACGATGGCGTGCAACACATCGCCATCCGCATCGGTATCGTTCGCCAGCACGCTGGTCGCGCCGTCGGTGAGCGTGTTGGCCGAACCGCCGGCGGCAACCACGATGAAATCGTCCGCGGCAACCGGCGCACGGTCATCGTTGGTGCCAGGTTCGATGACGATGCGCACGATCGCCGGCGAGCACGATGCATGGGCATTGCAGGCCTGGTAGCTGAAGCTGTCGCTCGTTGAGCCGTCATTGGCATGGCGATAGACCACCGTGCCGTCGGCTCGCAGCTGGAACAGCGAGGCATGCGCGGGTTCGGTCAGCACGATTGCTGTTTTCAATCCCTGGCCGATATCGTTGGACAGGACGCTTCGCGCACCGCCGATCAATGTCGCACCGCCGGCGAGAGACGTATCCGCCAGGCTGCCGGGCGCAAGCTGCAATGCATCGTCGACCGCGAGCGGCGCATCGTCGTCCACCGGCGGCAATTCCGTTCCCTCGGGCAGGATGCTGATCAGCACGGCGGCCACCGAGCACGCGCCATTGGCTTCGCATGCTTCGTAGACAAAGCGGTCGTTGACGGCATTGTCGCCGTTATGCGAATAGCTGAACGTGCCGTTCGGATTCAGCGCGAAGCCTGCGGTCGCGTGGGCCGGCGGAGCGAGCAACACGGCCTTCAATCCCTGGCCGCGATCGTTGGCCAGCACGCTGGAGTAGCCGTTCCTCAACACACCGGCAGCGGTCGTGTCGAGCGTGCCCGCCGCAGCGATGTCGAACGCATCGTCGGCCGCGAGCGGCGGCTCGTCGTTCGCGGGCGGCAGCGTCGTGCCATTGTCGACGATGGTCACGAACACCACCGCGAGCGAGCACTCGTTCTGCGCGTCGCAGGCGTTATAGGTGAAGCTGTCGGTGGCGGCGGCATTGCCGTTGTTGAGATAGGTCAAAGTGCCGTCGGCGTCGAGCGTGATCGACGCGGCATGCGCCGGCGGCGTCACCAGCACGGCCGTCAGCGAGGTGCCGCGATCGTTGCCCAGCACGCTCGTGTACGAGTCGCTGAATCTTGCGCCGGTCGCGGTGTTGAAAGATCCGCCGCGATGCACCGTGAACGCATCATCGGAGGCCTGCGGCATCGCGAGCGTCGGAGGCGATGTGATGGCGAACGACTGCGTCGCCTGCGGTGCGGCCGAGAACGTCGCGTCGCCACTCTGGTCGGCATGGACGGTACAGGTGCCCGTACCGATGAAGGTGACGAGGGAGCCTTGAATCGTGCAAGCGCCGGACGACGCCGCGTCGATCGTCAACGCCACCGGCAGGCCGGAGCTGGCCGTCGCGAGCACGCCGTAGGTGCTGCCGACGACTGCCGGCAGCGGCGGATTCGAATGGATCGTGACAGCCTGAACCGTCTCGCCTTGCGCTGTCTCGACGATCACAACCTGCGTCACCTGCGGTGCCGCCGCGAATGCTGCGTCGCCGGCCTGGTTGACGACGATTACGCAGTTGCCTGTGGCGATGAAAGCGACGGACGAACCGGCGATCGTACATACGCCGGCCGACGCTGCATCGATCGTCAGCGCTACCGGCAGGCCCGAGCTGGCCGTCGCAAGCACGTTGTAGATGCCGCCGATGAGCGCCGGATTCGGTGCGATCGAACCGATAGTGATCGTCTGTGAGGTCGTTCCTTGCGCGACCTCGACAAGCACCACTTGCGTGACCTGCGGTGCCGCCGCGAAAGTCGCATTGCCGCCCTGGTTGGCGACGATCACGCAGCCGCCCGTACCGATGAAGGTGACGCTCGAACCGGTGATCGTACACACGCTCGTCGATGCAGCGTCGATCGTCAGCGATACCGGCAAACCGGAACTTGCCGTCGCGAGCACGCCATACGTGCCGCCGACAACCGCCGGGCTCGGCGCGGCCGATGCGATCGTAATCGTCTGCGCCGTGGTTCCCGGCGCAGCCGCGACAAGCACGACCTGCGTGATCTGCGGTGCGGCGGCGAACGTCCCGTCGCCGCCCTGATTTGCCGCGATCACACAGCTGCCTGCACCGATGAACGTGACGGTGGAGCCGGTGATCGTGCAGACACCGGTCGATGCGGCATCGATCGTCAGCGATACCGGCAAACCCGAACTGGCCGTTGCGAGGACGTGATAGGTGCCACCAACGATCGCAGGATTCGGCGCGGTCGAGTCGATCGTGATCGTCTGCGCGGTCGTTCCCTGAGCCGCTTCGACAAGCACTACTTGGGTGACCTGCGGTGCCGCCGCGAAGGTGGCATCACCGCCCTGGTTGGCGAGGATCGTGCAGCTACCCGCACCAATGAAGGTGATGGTGGACCCGATGATCGTGCAAATGCCAGCAGAGCTCGAATCGATGGTGAGCGACACCGGCAAACCGGAACTGGCGGAAGCCGACGGCTCGTAGGTGCCGCCGGCAATCGCGGGCGCCGGAGCCAGCGAATTTATCGTGATCGTCTGCGAGGACGTTCCTTGTGCGGCGCCGACGAGCACCACTTGCGTAACCTGCGGCGCGGCCGCGAAGTTGACGTCGCCAGCTTGGTTCGCCGTGATCACGCAAGCGCCAGTCCCGATGAAGGTCACCGTGGAACCGGCGATGGTGCAAACGCCGACCGAAGCCGCATCGAGGTTCAACGCCACCGGCAAACCAGAAGTCGCTGTTGCGAGCACGGCATAAGTGTCACCGACGATGGCCGGACTCGGCGCGAGCGAGTCGAACGCGATCGTTTGCGCGATCGTGCCCGGAGCCGCGGCGACGGTCACGATCTGCGTCACCGACGGTGCCGCCGCGAAGGTGGCGTCACCGCCCTGGTTGGCGACAATCGTGCAGCTGCCCGCACCGGTGAAGGCGACGGCGGAGCCGGCGATCGTGCACACACCGATCGATGCCGCATCGATGGTCAGCGATACCGGCAGACCGGAGCTGGCCGCAGCGACCACCGCGTAGCTGCCGCCGACCGAAGCCGTCGAAGGCGGCATCGACGTGAAATCTATCGTTTGAGTCAGCAGCGGAACACCGATGGCGACCGAGATGGTGGCGACGTCGCACGCGCCGAAACTGTCGCAAGCCTGATAGTGGAAGACATCCGCCAGGTGCAGCGGCGAAACGACGGTGTTGCTGTAGGAGAACGATCCGTCGGGATTGAGCAGCAACTCGCCAGCCGTGCCGAGCATGGGGTTGGGCCCGATCGGCGACGCGATGAGCGTGCCGCCGTCCGGATCGCTGTCGTTGGCCAGAACGCTGGTGGCGCCGCCGACGAGGATTGTCGCGTTGCCGCCCGGCAAGACACTGACGGCGTCATCGACGGCGACCGGTAACTGATCCGCCGGGCCGGCGCCGATCGTGATCGTTACCGTGGCCGCGGTGCACACCGCATAGAGCACGCTGCACGCCTGGTACTGGAAGCTGTCGCTGGTCGTCGCCGAACCATCGTGCACATATTTGAACTTGCCGTCGTAACCACCATTCGGCGTGTTGAAAACCAGCGAACCGTGTTGGGGGCCACTGCCCAACGGCAGCGCCCACAAGGCATCGCCGGAACTCAACGCAGCCACATCGTTCGCCAGCACGCTGGTGGCGCCGCCGATCAACGTGCTGGCGGTACCGCCCAGCGGAACCTGGATCGCGTCGCCCACTGCGGAGGGCAGCGTCTGCGGCGGTGCCGGATCGCTGATGATCACCGTGACCGCGGCCACCGAGCAGGCGCCATGGCTGTCGCAAGCCTGGTAATGGAAGAAGTCCGTCGTCTGCAACGGCGAGACATCGGTGTTGGTGTAGGTAAACGTGCCGTCGGGATTGAGCAGCATCTGACCGGCGATACCGATCATCGGATTCGGACCGATCGGCAGCGCGATCAGCGTGTCGCCGTCCGGATCGCTGTCGTTGGTCAGCACACTGGTCGCGCCGCCGATCAGTTTCGTCGAGGTGCCGCCCGGCAGGATGCCGATCGCATCGTTGACGGCGACCGGCAGTTGATCGAGCGGGCCGTTGCCGATCGTGATCGTCACGGTGGCGGCAGTGCACACCGTGTAAAGAATGCTGCACGCCTGATACTGGAAGCTGTCGCTCGTGCTTGCGGAACCATCGTGCACGTACTTGAACGTGCCGTTGTAGCCCGAGGACGGGCCGGCGAGCGTCAACGTGCCGTGCTTGGGACCGGAACCCAGCGGGAAGGCCCACAGCGCATCGCCATAGGCAAGCGTCGTTTGGTCGTTCGCGAGCACGCTGGTCGCGCCGCCGAGCAGTGCGGTGGCGGTGCCGCCGGTGCCGACCTGGATCGCGTCGCCGACCGCAGCGGGCAGGAGCTGCGGTATCGGGTCACTGCTGATGACCACCGCGACGGCAGCGGTCGAACAGGCGCCATGGCTGTCGCAAGCCTGGTAGTGGAAGATGTCCGTCGTCTGCAACGGCGAGACATCGGTGTTGGTGTAGGTGAACGTGCCGTCGGGATTGAGCAGCATCTGACCGGCGATACCGATCATCGGATTCGGACCGATCGGCAGCGCGATCAGCGTGTCGCCGTCCGGATCGCTGTCGTTGGTCAGCACACTGGTCGCGCCGCCGATCAGTTTCGTCGAGGTGCCGCCCGGCAGGATGCCGATCGCATCGTTGACGGCGACCGGCAGTTGATCGAGCGGGCCGTTGCCGATCGTGATCGTCACGGTGGCGGCAGTGCACACCGTGTAAAGAATGCTGCACGCCTGATACTGGAAGCTGTCGCTCGTGCTTGCGGAACCATCGTGCACGTACTTGAACGTGCCGTTGTAGCCCGAGGACGGGCCGGCGAGCGTCAACGTGCCGTGCTTGGGACCGGAACCCAGCGGGAAGGCCCACAGCGCATCGCCATAGGCAAGCGTCGTTTGGTCGTTCGCGAGCACGCTGGTCGCGCCGCCGAGCAGTGCGGTGGCGGTGCCGCCGGTGCCGACCTGGATCGCGTCGCCGACCGCAGCGGGCAGGAGCTGCGGTATCGGGTCACTGCTGATGACCACCGCGACGGCAGCGGTCGAACAGGCGCCATGGCTGTCGCAAGCCTGGTAGTGGAAGATGTCCGTCGTCTGCAACGGCGAGACATCGGTGTTGGTGTAGGTGAACGTGCCGTCGGGATTGAGCAGCATCTGACCGGCGATACCGATCATCGGATTCGGACCGATCGGCAGCGCGATCAGCGTGTCGCCGTCCGGATCGCTGTCGTTGGTCAGCACACTGGTCGCGCCGCCGATCAGTTTCGTCGAGGTGCCGCCCGGCAGGATGCCGATCGCATCGTTGACGGCGACCGGCAGTTGATCGAGCGGGCCGTTGCCGATCGTGATCGTCACGGTGGCCGAAGTGCAGACGGCATACAACACGCTGCAGGCCTGATATTTGAAGCTGTCGGTGGTACTGGAAGAACCGTCGTGCACGTACTTGAACGTACCGTTGTAGCCCGAGGACGGACCGGCGAGCGTCAACGTGCCGTGCTTCGGACCGGCGCCGAGCGGCAATGCCCACAGCACATCGCCATAGGCAAGCGTCGCCTTGTCGTTGGTCAGCACGCTGGTCGCGCCGCCGAGCAGTGCGGTCGCCGTACCACCGCTACCCACCTGGATCGCGTCGCCGACCGCAGCGGGCAGGAGCTGAGGTATCGGGTCATTGCTGATGATCACGGTGACCAGCGCAGTGGAACACGCACCCTTGGCATCGCAGGCTTGATAGTGAAAGAAATCTGTCGTCTGTTGCGGCGACACATCCGTGTTGGTGTAGGAAAACGTACCGTCCGGATTGAGCAGCAGGTTGCCCGCAATACCGACCATCGGATTCGACCCGATCGGCAAGGCAGTCAGCGCACCACCGCTCGGATCGCTGTCGTTCGACAGCACGCTGGTCGCACCGCCTACGAGTTTGGTCGCGGTGCCGCCGGGCAGGATGCCGATGGCATCGTTGCTCGCGACGGGAACCGGGTTGCCGCTCACCGTCACCGACAGGCTCGCAACATTGTTGGAATTATTGGCGTCTCCGGCGTTGGAGACGGTGGCCTTGTTCGTAACGCTCGGCGCTGCGTCCGCGGCGGCGCTGGACAGCACATAGATCGGCGGATAGCTCGCACCGGCGGCGAGCGCATCGGATCGGGTGCAACCGTAGGTCGGTGGCATCGTGCATATCCAGCCGGAGCCCTTGATGGCGTAAGCCGTCAATCCAGCCGGCAATGTGTCGACTACCGATACTTGCCCACTGCTCGCCACGCCGCCGACATTGCTCACGGTAAGCACGAACGGCGCGCCGGTCTGTCCACGGCTCAGGTTGCCCGCCAGGCTCTTGCTGATGCTCAGGTCCGACGGCGGTGGCGGTGCTACGGTGAGCGAGGCCGAAGCGCCGTTGGCGCTCGTTGCGTTGCTGCTGGTCACGCTACCGGTCTGGTTGACGATCGTGCCTGCGGCCGCGCCGACTACCTTGACCACCAGATCGCAACTCATTCCGGCCGCAATCACGCCCCCCTTCAGCGCCGCCGATGCGCCGGCGTCGGCTGCGGCGGCCGAGCCACCGCAGGTGTTGCTCACCAGCGCACCGACCGCGGCGTTCTTGAGCCCGGCCGGATAGTTGTCGACCACCGACACGGCCACGATGGGCTGGGCATTCGGATTGGAGAGGTGCAGTGTCAGCGTGGTGGCGCCGCCGAACGCGACGCTCGACGTACCGAACGACTTCGATATCGTCGGCCGGGAAAGCACCGCGGGCACTCCGGAAGTCGAGATGAAAACCTTGCCCAAGGTGCAGGTGTCGTGGATGTCGCAGACGACGTACTGGAAACTGTCGTCCGACGAGTTGGCACCACGGGTGTAGGTGAAGGTGCCATCGCTGTTGACGATCGCGCTGCCGTGCAGCGGACCGCCGCCGTGCAGAATGGCGGCGACCATCGCTTCGCCTTCACTATCCGAATCGTTGGCCAGCAGGCTGCTCGCGCCGCTCGCCAGCGTGCTCGACGTAGCTGAGGGCGCGACGACGATGGCGTCTGCCTGTACGGCCGGCGCGTGGTTGGAGGTGGTGTGGAACAGGACGGTGCCGGTAGCGCACTGGTTCTGCGGATCGCATGCCCTGTACTGCAGCGAATCGAAATATTGCGAGCCGTCGTGCGTGTAGCTGAACTTGCCATCGGCGGCGAGATCGGCTGTCCCGTGACTGGGAGGCACGATCATCTGCAACGTCATGGTCTCGCCGTTGGGCTCGCTATCGTTGGCAAGAACGCTCGCATGCCCGCTATCGAGCACCGACACCGTGCCGCCCTGCAACACCTGGGCGGCGTCGTCGCCAACGTTCGGTGCGAAGTCCTGCGCAACCGTTGTTATCGCCACGCTGCCGGTGCTGCAGACATTGTTCTGGTCGCAGGATTTGTACTTGAAACTATCGGCAAAGGCTCCGCCACCGTGCGAGTAGCTGAATGTGCCGTCCGGATTGAGGTAGTCGAGCGTGCCTCGTAATGGGCTCGAGCCAAACTTTGCAACCAGCCTTCCGCCCGTGCTGTTGCTGTCGTTGGCCAGGAGGCTCAGCTTTCCGGTGACCAGCGTCGTTGCGACGGTGCCCGGTGCAACGACGATCACGTCGAGACCTACGGTCGGCTGCGCGAAGGCCGGCGAGGCGAACAGCATGAGCAGCGCGAGTCGTGTCGCGCCGCGCCTGATGCGATGGTTGATACTTGCGGAAATGCTCATGTTTCGCCCCGGAATTTCTCGGATTTGATTGCACAGCAGCGTGATTCCGCACTGGGCAGGACGCTGATAGATGGTCAGTGGCGCTGAAGTGCTGAATCGACGAACGCTCGGTAAAAACAGAGCCGCTTCGTCGACAAGACATGACAGCCATCCTCCCTGACCAACCGTGAAACGCACGAACGCGGCTCGCTTCGACATTCAATTTCCTGCAACGTGGTTGCACACGGCGTGGCGATGCGCGCCGACGCGCCGGATTACCAGAAGAGAATTTGCGCATCCCGTTGCAGGCGTTGCGCGGCAGCTGCCGGATACAACGCGGCCGCGGACCAAGTGCACCGGTCGCGGGCACGATCGCGCCCGACTGAATGCAGCATTGCGCCCGGCCGATGCGAGGACGTCCGCATTGCGCGGGCGTCCTTGTTTGCTTACTCGAAGCCGTTTGCGAAAATGAACTCGCCCGACACGTATTCGAAGGCGCCCACATCGATGTGCGAATCCTGCGATCGAAGCGCCGTCGTGTCGAATCCGGCGACACCGGTGGGATGATTGCCGCCGGCGACGATGGCGCCGTTCAACGCGACACCGCCATCGATCAGCGGCGAGCCGCCGAGCAGGGACAGGTCGTGCTGCGCATGATCGACGAAGCCCGGGTCGTTGTTGCCCGCAGCCAGGTTGCTGTCCCAACCGTTCACTACGGCGCCCGGAACGAGGTGGCCGAGCCAGAAAGGAGCCGCGTTGGGCGAGATCCAGTTATTGGCAAGGTTCACCATGCCGTTCTCGATACTCACCGCTATCACCTTGCCCGGCTTGTTCGGATTCGTGGGCGGGGCGTAGAACACGTTGTTACGTGCTTCGACCACCGTTGCCGGATCGCTCAGGCGAAACAGATACACCGTGGCGTAGGCGCCGCTGGTGGCATTGCCGCGCACCACGACCGTATTGTTGTAGAAGAAATAGGTGCCTTTCCTGTAGTGCTCTTCGATGCCGCTGTCGCCGCCGTATTTGGAGAGCAGTGTCGTGTTGCGGTCGGGAATGTCGAAGACGTTTCCGTAAACGCGGGTCGTCGCGTAGTCGGGCTCGTCGTAGATGAGGCCCACGCCACCGGTGGCATCGACCAGGTGCAACGGTATGCCGCAGTTCGATGCGAAATGGTTGTAGCGCACGATCAGACCGGACGATCGGTCCTTCAAACAATCGCCATGCGCGCCCGGCTTGATGTCGCCGAAGGCGTTGTACTGGAAGATGATGCCACGCGCCTCGGAGTAGCTGTTGTGCTCCGAATAGCCGCCGCTGCCGCCCACGCCGGTCAAAACGCTATTGCCGTAGAACCAGTTCCCTTCCACAAGGATGTCCTGCGACAGTTCCGCCGCCGAGCCTTGACCGCCGTTTTTGGAATTGATGAAAAGCCCGTTGCCGCAGTTGTGCAGAATGTTGTTCTTCAGCACCAGATGCGCACCGGCTTCGACGTTCAGGCACGCAGTGAAGGCGACGTAAGTCGACGGCGAATTCGTCTTGCCGTCGATGAACGGTTCGCCGAAGTTGGCATTGCGGATTTCAAGGTTCTCGATCGACAGGTAGCCGGCCGGGCCTGCACTGAAGGTGCGGCCATACTGTGCCGATACGGTGACGAGCCCGAGACGATAGAGCGCCCGGTTCTCCTGTGCATTGTTGTTTTCGTAGTACTGCAACGAGCGCGGCGCTTGTCCGGGCAGCGTTTCCAGCTGGGTGGCGTTGGTGCCGTCGATGATCGGCAGCGCGCCGGTCATCGGATCGGAAACGCCGACGATGCGCATGAACCGCGTCGGCGCGCTCGGTGCGATATCGGTGCCGGCCGAGGCCAGGATCATTTCGTAGTACGGTGTTGGCCGCGCATGGATCCTTACCGTGTCGCAGCCCTTGAACTGGCTCCACGGGAGCTGCTTCAAGGCCGTGTACGGATGCCCGCTGCCTTCGGCGCCGACATCGTAATAGTTGATCGTCGCGCAGCCCGATTGGTCGGCCGTCATCGTGGGTGTTGCGGCCCGCGTCATCGTGGAGACCTGGGCCCAGGCCGGTAGCGCGGCGGCCAGTACGAGAAGCGAAAGGATTCGTGCGACGGCGCGCGCGCTGGTCATGGGAAAACCCTGGGAAGATCGAGCGTGCTACCGGGACGGCGCAGGCGCGGGAACGGATGCGGAGGGATCGAAAACCCTGATGGCGCCGCGAACGGCGCGCAATGTCGACGTGCGCGTACCGATCAATGATCGGTACGCGGCGCATCCAGGCAATGCCGCTGCGAGGCGCAGCCGGAATAGTCTTCCGACAGCACGCGCCAGCTTCCGGCATAACGGCGCAGCACCACGCGCCCGCAAACGCTGGAATCGTCGATGCGCCCAGCCACTTCCAGCGTGGCGTCGTCGCCATCGATCGAACATGCACCGATGCGCACCTCGCGCGGCCGGCGCACGGTCTGCTGACCGATGATGCCGTTGTTCAAACCCCAGATCGACGTGAGATTGCCGGCCAGGTGTTTGATGTAGGCGACCACCGGGGCGCTGGCGAGGTCGCTGGTGGAATCGGCCGCAGCGGGTGCGGTCGGTGACTGGAGGGAGGGCATCGCGATTCGTCTCGGCTGGATGATGTTTTTCAGTGGAACGCCGTTTGCGCGGCCGCTTGGACATTCACACCGCTGTGCCGCGGCTATACCGCGCCGTTGGAAACACGCGTCGATAGCGCGAAACGAGATGTCACCATTGCTTGCAATTGGAGTCGCAATGCATCGGGCTCATTGCCGAAGTATCCGCGCCGCGTGCACCACGGTTTTCAGGTGTTTTCCGCTTGCGCCGCGCTTTCGCGTTGCGACCGGCCACCACCGTCCACGTGACATACTTGCGCCATGCCCGAACACAACGCGTTGGACTCCAACGACCTGACCGCCCTGCTGAACAAGGGCATGGCGGGCGACGCCGAAGCGAACGAGCGCGCGTTCGAACTGGTCTATGCCGAATTGCGGCGCAGTGCGCAGCGGCAGATGCGCCGCGACAGCAGCCCGCTGACGCTCAGCCCGACGGCCCTGGTCAACGAGGTGTACATCAAACTGAACGACGGTGTCGGGCACGCCGTCAACGACCGGGTGCATTTTTTCTCGCTGGCCGCGCGCGCCATGCGGCAGGTGCTGCTCGATCACCAGCGCAAGAAGCAGGCGGTCAAGCGCGGCGGGCAGGATGTGCGGATCGAACTGACCGCCGATGCCTTCGCCAGCGATGCGGAGAATCTCGACTACTTCGCGCTCGACCAGGCGCTCGACTCGTTGCGTGCGATCGACGCGCGCGCCACCCAGGTCATCGAGTTGCACTTCTTCACCGGCCTGAATTTTTTCGAGATCGCCGATCTGCTGGGCGTCAGCGACAAAACCGCACGCCGCGACTGGGATAGCGGGCGCGCGTTCCTGCTGTCGCAGCTTTCGGCGCGCTGATCCGGCGAATCACCGGCAGTCCGATCAGCAGGAAGAGCCGGCAACGCACTTCGGTGCGCTGCATGGACATTGCATTTCTCCATTGGACTCGGCGCCGCAGCGGGCCGACACTCGCCTCCCAACGCCGCGCAATCAGGTCGCCATGTCTACGACTTCGCCGCTACTCGACGCCGGCCGCTGGGCACGATTGAAGGATCATGTCGCGGATATCGGCGAACTCGAGCCGGACCAGCGTCACGATGCGATCGCGCGGCTGACCCTCGACGCCGACGACCGCATCGCACTCGGCCAGCTGTTGGCGCCATTGCTCGCCGGCGACAAGCGGCTGCAGGCGCCGCATCCCGATGCGCGCGCCAACTCGCAAGGCGCGATGCTGCGCTACGCTCCGGGCGAAACCGTCGGGCGCTTTCGCATCGAGGGGTTGCTCGGGCGCGGCGGCATGGGCGAGGTCTACGAAGCGCGCAGCATCGACGGCGGCGAAGCGGTGGCGCTCAAGGTATTGCGCTCGGGACTGGCGCAGCAGGACTACGCGAAGTTTTCCGAGAACGAACAGCGCGCGCTGCAGCGTCTGGACGATGTGCGCATCGCGAAGTTCATCGAAGCGTTCTCCCTGCCGCAGGTCGGCGCCTGCCTGATCCTCGAACTGGTCGACGGCGAGCCGCTGCTGACTTACTGCCGCGGGCGCCAATTCAACGTCGAAGCGCGCCTGAAGCTGTTCATCGAGGTCTGCAATGCGGTGGCGAGCGCGCACCAGCAACTCGTGGTGCATCGCGACCTGAAGCCGAGCAACGTACTGGTCACGCCCGAAGGCCAGGTCAAGCTGCTCGATTTCGGCGTTGCCAAACTGCTCGACGACCCACAGGCCCTGCAGCAGACGCAGACGCACGGCGGTCTTTTCACGCTGGCTTATGCCGCGCCCGAGCAGATCCTGCGCCAGCCGGTGTCCACCGCCACCGATGTCTTCGCGCTGGGCGGCCTGCTTTATCGGCTGCTCGTGGACGTGTCGCCGTACGCTTCGGAAGACCCCGAGTCGCTGATCAACGCCGTGCTGCACGAGCCGCCGCAGCGGCTCACCGCCGCCGTGCAGCGCTCGCGGCTGGCGGGAAATCGCGTGCCTGCGGGCACGATGGATCGCGATCTGGATCGCGTGTTGCAGCAGGCGATGGAGAAAGCGCCGGCCAATCGATATCGAACCGCGCTCGAACTGGCGGCCGATGTCGGCGCGGTGCTCGAGGGACGGCCGATCCGTGCCGGCGGCGGCACGCTGTATCGCGCCTTCAAATATGTTCGCCGCCATCGTGCGCTGGTCGCCAGTGCGGGGGTGATGGCGGCGGCGCTGATCGTCGCCACCGTGGTGAGTCTGCTGTTCGCGCAACGGGCGCAGTTGCACGCACATCGGGCGCAGGTGGCGAACGAGTTCCTGCTCGCGGCGCTGGATATTTCCGATCGCTTCAGCGCCAACAACGACGGCGCGGTGACCCTGACCGAGGTGCTGGAGCGCACCGTGGCGCAAGCCCGCATCGATCTGGGGGACGAACCCGATGTGCTGGTCGACGTGCTGCATCGGCTCAGTTACGCGCTGCAGCATCAGGGCCGGCTCGAGTCGGCGATGCTGGCGGCACGCGACGCGCATCGGATCGCCTTGCAGCGCGGCCAGCGCACACCGATCGCCAGCACCGCCCAGCGCCTGGCCAGCCTGGAAATGGAAACGGGCGAACTCGACGCCGCGCAGCGCCATTTGTTCGAAGCCCTCGATTGGCTGGAAGGCTCGGACGCACCGCAGGGTATGTGGGTCCGCGTGTACATCTCGCTCGGCAAGCTCGCCAGTACGCGCGGCGATGCGGCCGAATCGTTGCGCTGGTATCGCGAAGTGATCGCGTTGCGCGAGCGCCTCGACGAGGAACAGCAGCTCGAACTGCCGATGGACTACAACAACCTCGCCACCGGCCTTTACAACGTGGGCCGGTTCGCCGAGGCCGACGCGGCCTACGTGCGCGCGATCGATCTGTTGCGTCAACGTCTGGGCGAGAAGCATCCCAGGCTCGGGGTGCCGCTCTACGGCCGCAGCATGGCCTTGATGAAGATGGGACGCTTCGACGATGCGCGCCGGGAACTCGCCGCCACGGAAGCGGCGCTCAACGCGGGCGGCCAGGTTTCCGGCGCGGCCAAGTCGGGCCCGTTCAATGCCGAGCGCGGCTACGTCTGGCTCGACGTGTTGACCGGCGAATATTCCAGTGCCCTGCAGCGACTGAACAACGGCGTGTTGGCGGATGCGCAGATCACCATGCCGCTGGGTGTCGGGCCGTTGCTCATACTGCGCGGGAGTGCGGAACTGGGCGCTGGCGACGCGCATGCCGCCCTCGCGAGTTTCATGGCCGCCGAACGCAATTTCATCGAGACCTCCCGCGAGCGCCACGAGGCGCGCTGGTATGCGCACGGAATGCTGGGCGTGGCACGCGCCGCAAACGGCGACATTGCGCAGGGCGACCGCGAACTCGATGAGGCGATCCGAGAACTGGGAGCCGACAACCTGTCGCCGAACAGCCACCTCGTCGAACTCGATCTGTATGCCGGCACGGCAGCGCGCCAGCGCAACGACCTGGCGGCGGCGCGCACCCACCACCGGCGCGCCGACGCCGTGCAGAAGCAGCTTGGCTGGCTGGGCGACCTGGGCGCCGCGCTGGTCCAGGCGGAACTGGCGCTCGACGATCTGCAGGACGCGACCGATTCGGCGACGGTCGCGAACGCGTCGCTGCGGTTGGCCGACAGCATCGATGCGATCCGCAGAATCGCCCCCGGGCACGCCAATCTGAATTCGCTGCTGGCGGCGCAGCGCAAACGGCGCGAACGCTGAGCGGCGTGGCCGCATACGGATGACCCGATCTGTTCCTGGGCAGGTCGAACCCGGGGCCGGCGGAGTTCGCGCGGCTATCGCGGTTCACGACTTATGATGCTGCCCTCCACCGCTGCAGGAGCGTCGCATGCAAGGTCCGGTCCCGGTTTTGCGGAATGTCTCGCGGCGTGTCCAGCTGCTTGTCCTGTTGTTTTTCGCGTGCGCCTTGCAAGCCAGGGATCCGAAATCGCACGTGCAGCGCGAAGCCGATATCGCCGTCGAACAACCCGGACCGCATGAAGGCGAAGGCCGTACCACGGCCTTTCCGTTCTTCGAGAACGATCCGGATCTGAGCTTCGTGTTCCGCAAACGCATCCTGCATCCGGGCTCCTCGATCGGTGTGCACCGCAACGACAAGGATGAAATTTATTACGCGCTGAGCGGCCGCGGCGAACTCACGCTGCAGGGCGAAGTGCGCCCCTTCCTGCCCGGCGACGCCGTGCTCACCCGCAATGGCCACACTCACGGGCTGCGCCAGGTCGGTGACGAGGATCTCGTCATCCTCGTGGTGTTTCCGAAGCCGTCCGGGCCATGATCGCCTGAGTGGTCGCCGCACGAGCGGCGCAACGTAGCGGATTGTCATGCCGGGCAAGCCGGGACATGCAACCGCCGCGCGACTTTGGCGATAATCGGCCCACGGCGGCCGGGGGCGCGCCACGGGGGACTGCCATGCGGGGAATCGACGCCATCGCGCCAGCGCGTTCGCCTGTGTGGCGGCGCCTGCGACTGTCGTGGCTGATGCTGCTGGCGGTGTCGCTCCCGGGCATCGGCACTGCGGCGACGGTGCGCGATGTTTTGCTTGCAGCCAAGCGAGATGCACCGGCGCATCTCGTCGCGCAGGACGAAAAACGATCGGCAATCGATCTGGACCTGCGCGAGATCGCGCCGTACAGCCGCGACGCGCAGATCGTGGTGGTGTCCGCCGACGGCTCGCGCCGCCGCATCGCCGATGCGACGCGCTACTTCGAAGTGCAAGGTCGCGGGGACCCTTCGTTGCGCGGCATCGTCATGCTGCGCAGCGATGGCCGCGTGCGCGGTTTGCTGCGCCGCGCGGACCGGTTCGCGTGGTTGCAGCCCGATGCCAGGGACGTGCTGCGCATCTCGGCGCTGCCGCAGGCCAAACAGGACGACGAGCCGTTCCAGTGCGGCAACGACGAGGTTCCCGCCACCGCGCTGCAACGGGCCATCGAGACGATGCCGGGCACCACGCTGCCGGCAGCGCTGAACGGCGATCCGCCCGACGGCTTCCGCGCGCGCATCGCGCTGGAGACCGACAACGAATTCCTCGCGCTGTTCGGCGGCGATGTCGAAGACGCCACCGCCTATGTCGGCGGACTGATGGCTTTCATCTCCACCATTTATCGCGCCGAGGCCGACACGCGCATGGAAGTGTCGTTCCTGCGGCTGTGGGAAACGCCGGATCCTTTCGACCAGAGCACCACCGCCTGCGCGCTGCTGCAGACCGGCAAATACTGGAACGACAACGAAGCCGCCGTGACGCGCAGCACCATGCATTTTCTGAGCGGACGGCAATCGCCGCGCGCCGGCATCGCGTGGGTAGGCGTGTTGTGCAACTCGCCATTCAACATAACGCCCTCGCAAGTCGGTGCCTCCAGTTGTCCGGGTATCGACAGCGGCGCGTCGTCGAACTACGGCGGCGCCTACGGCGTGACCATGGGCGTGACCGGCACCTTCAACGCGGCCAATCCGGCGATCGGTTGGGATGTGATGGCGGTGGCGCACGAAATCGGCCACAACTTCAGTTCGCCGCACACGCATTGCTACGGCGGCATCGGCGACAACCCGGATCCGGTCGATACCTGTTACTCCGGGGAAGGCGGCTGCTACAGCGGCAGCGCCGCGCTGCCGGGGCCGCAGGGCGAAGGCAGCGGCACGCTGATGAGCTACTGCCATCTGCGGCCGGGCGGCCTCGCCAACACCAGTCTGACCTTCGGCACCGGCCATGCCTTCGGAGTGCAGCCCGAACGCGTGCCGGCGCGCATGCTCGATCATGTGCGCAGCCGCGCGGCATCGAACGCCGCCTGCCTGATCGAACCCATCGCGCAGACGGCACTTTCGGCGAGCGCCACGCCGGACACGCTGATGGTCGGCGACACCGCGACGGTGGCCGCGACCGGCGGCTCGGGCACCGGCGCCGTCAGCTTCGAGGTGAGCGCGGGCGCCGTAAATTGTTCGGTCGACGGCGCCATGCTGACGGCGCTGGCCGCGGGCAGCTGCGAAATCACTGCAACGAAAGCCGGCGACAACCACTATCTGCCGGCGAGCGCGAGCGTCGCGGTCACGATCCGCGGTCTGCAGGCACCGCTGGTGATCAGTACGACACCGCCGACGCTCGTCTACGGCGACATTGCGCAAGTCGATGTCAGCGGCGGCTCGGGCACCGGCGCGTCGACGCTGGAACTGTCCGCCGGAAATTCGAACTGCACGCTGGACGGCGACACGCTCACCGCGATCGGCATCGGCGCCTGCGAACTGACGGCAAGCAAGGAAGGCGACGAAGACTACGGTGCGACCAGCACCGTGCTGCCGCTGACGATCGGACGCGCCGAGCAATTGTCGCTGACGCTCGACGCCGCACCTGCCGCCATCGCGCAGGGCGGCGCGAGTGCCTTGTCAGTCGGCGTCGGCTCCGGCAACGGCGCCGTGAGCCTGGCGCTCACCGCCGGTGGCGCCTTGTGTTCGTTGAACGGCACGCTGCTCACCGCCGCGCTCACCGGCACCGGCACCTGCACGGTCACCGCCACCAAGTCCGGCGGCAGCGTGCACCTGCCCGCCACCGCCACGGTCGATGTCGGAGTGTTCGTGCCGGCAGTCGATCTGGGCGTGACGATCTCGCGCATCGCCCCGGCCCCACCGCTCAGCAACGTCACCGGGGCTCGCAGCTACCGCGTCTCGGTGATCAACCATGGTCCGGTCGATGCGCCCGACGTGCGCCTGCAGGTCGACTCGAGCGCCGGCCTGCTCGACCGGTTGTGGACCTGCAACGCGCCCGAGCCCTGCGAACCGATCCTCGGCGCCGCCACCGCCGACACCCGCTTCGACCTGCCCATCGGCAGCAGCGCCACCCTCGAACTCGACGGCGAAATCGACCCCACCGAAAACTACATCGTCATCGACGCGCACGCCGCTCCGCGCACCGGCATGACGGCGCTCGCACCGGCGAACGATGCGCGGCGGTTGGTCGATGGCATCGGTGATCGATTGTTCGGCAATGGCTTCGAGTGAAGCTTGCCGGTCAGAGTTGACATTATTCCGCTTGTGCATCGAGGTTTCAGCCGAGATGCGCGGCGACGGCCGAAACCGGTCGCCGCGCTGAATCGGCGAAACTTATCAACTGGCGTAAAGCGGAATGGTTCCAACCAGGCTGCCGGTGTTGTCATACACGGCAAGTTTCTTGGTTTGCGCGCCGCTCACTGCTGCCGTAGTTATGTTCGTTGTCGCCAGATTCCCGGCCCTATGGCCGAAAAGGTTCAAAGTAGCTCCTACATCTTTCGCCTCGTAGTTGGAGGCTGGAGAAACGATCGTGTTGAGTATCGAAGTGATACTTGAAGTTCCCGAAGCATAAATCCCGGTATTCGATTGGGTAACGCACGCATTGGATTGCGCAACAACGGATGCCGTAGTTGCTGCCGTTACCCCGAAAGTCCCGCCTTTGAGATAGTTGTTTGCTGCATGGCCATTCGAGCCGCCCTGGAACTGTACGCAGGAAGCTCCCGTACCTTTGACAGCGCAGCCGACGACCGTGACCTCGTCGCCATTGATAAGAATTCCTTGGGCCGTCGCACCCTCTATTCGACAGGAAGCAATTGAAACTCCGACTGCCCGTCCCGCCCCCTGGGTGCGCACGTTGATGGCGGGACCCACACCTCGACTCGCCGGCGCTGCAGTTTCTGCATACATCACTACGCCGCATACCTCGGTATCGACCAGGTTTCCGGAGTCGGAAGTCGGGACGCCTATCTGAATGCCCCCGGTTACGCTGCTCGACCAGTTCTTGACGGTGAGCCCGTTGATAATGTTTCCGGACTTGGTACTACTGGTCGCATTCGTGATCGCGGCCCCCGCATTGCAATCCAGCGTCGTGCATCCGGTAATGATCGACTGGTTTGAACTCTCAATCACGAAACCGGTATCCGTGCAGTTGGTCGCAATGCAGTTCGATATGACGTTCTGATCGCCGCTGGTAAAAACACCGTCGGAACCGAGACCCAGGGTTGGATTTCCTCCACAGTCGACCAATAGGCATGAGTCCACTCGACAGCGAATGGAAGCCCCGCCTATTGCCAAACCCACGGCAGGTACAGAGTTGTAACCGCGCGTATTACGAGCGGTGCAGCGAAGGAAGGAGCAATCGGAGCAAGCGATAAAGCCCGCGGCCATGAAACGGATCGTTTGTCCGCTGGAGCGATTGGCCTGATTCGCGTCGAACTCGAGCTCCCGGACCGTTACACCGGACTTGGAGTTGACCAGCAGCATGTACTCGAACGAAGTGCCATTCTGGGCCACGATCTTCGCTGGCCCGACGAGAGAAACGTTGCTGACGGGGACATTCAGCGTCCCGTTTATTACGTAGTTTCCCGGCGGGAACCAAAGCGTGTCGAACTCTCCGAGTGCATCGAGCAAGTTCTGGATCGCGTCACGATCATTGGTGACACCGTCACCTACTGCTCCAAAATCTTTGACATTCCTGACCAGCAAGGCCCTTGCTTGCACCGCAGTCAGTGTGTCGCCGAGCGTGGGAGCCGGCGCAGCGAATGTTTGAATGCTGGCGGGAAATGTCGTGCTCATGATCATGCTCCTGGATTGTGGGGTGTATAGACGTCGATCTACCGATAAGCCGCTTCGCACCGGTCACGGGCAGCCTTCACGCTCTTGTTCAAAGCCCATGCGTTTCAAGAGCCGAGCCCCCGAAGTTTCGATCGCGGGCGTTGTATCCCGAGCTTCGCGATCAACTTTGCCGCGCTGTCATGGTCGCGATCGCGTGTCTCAGGCATCGCGACTGGTCACGTCGCATCCGACTTCCGCAGCTCGCCTGTTGGCAGCCGTAAAAAACGGCTAATGCGCAGCTAGGTTCCCGTGAATCGGGCGAGCGCCTTCGCTTCGCGATTCTTGACGCCGAAGAGGCCCTTCACCGCAGTGAGAGCTGGCAGTCGAATGGGAATTCTCATAACCACATGGGATGTGGCTTTTCCAAATTTCAATCGCCGCTCAAAATTGAGCTACGTCGGCTCGATGATGTTGTCTGCGGAAATCTTCGAGCGACTATCGTCGCGGTACTGGAAGGCAGTAATACAGGCTGCCCCGATCACGCAGGAAATGTCGCTCGAACGCGAGAGACGTTTCGCAATGATGGTCGCGATGGAGACTGTTAGCTCCGCCACACGAGCAGACGCGCCTACTGCCTGCGATAGAGCGCAACCGTCACCGGCGCCAGCACCGCGGTCAACACGATCGGCGCGATCAACGCGACGCCGACCTGTTCGAGCGCCGCGCTGCCGCTCATCACGCCGCGCATCGCGGTGGTCATCAGCGACACCGGATTGACCTCGACGAAGGCGCGCAGCCAGCCCGGCATCGTCTGCGGGTCGACCATGATGTTGGATGCGAACACCAGCGGGAACAGGAAGGTGAAGCCGAGCGTCATCACCGTCATCGGTGTGCGGATCAGCAGGCCCAGCACGATGAACACCCAGCCCATGCCGAAGCCGATCGTCACCAGCAATGCGAAGGCGGCGGCCACGCCCGCGATGCCGGCTTCCGGCCGGTAGCCGAGAATCAGGCCGATGGTCAGGATGATGCCGCCGGCGATCACGTGGCGCAGCACGTCGCCGACCATCAAGCCGGCGAACGGCGCCAGCGACCAGATCGGCAGCGTGCGGAAGCGATCGAACAGGCCCTTGCCCAGATCGGTCGACAGTCCCATGCCCGAGTACACCGCGTTGAACACCACCGTCTGCACCAGGATGCCCGGCAGGAACACCTGCAGATACTCGCGCGGCGAGCCCGCGAGCGCGCCGCCGAACACGAAGGTGAATAGCAGCGTGAACATGATCGGCGTCATCACCAGATCGAACAGCTGCTCGGGCACGTGCTTGAATTTCAGCGCGGCGCGCCAGCCGAACACCAGCGCATTCGACAACGCCGACGGCGCGGGCGGCCGTGCGACCGGTTGGAACGCGGGGGCCTGGTCGTTCATTGGCGGGGAGCTCCGGTCAACGCAAAGAACACTTCATCCAGGCTCGGACTGCCCATCGAGAAATCCGCGAGCTCGATGCCGGCATCGATCAGTGCGCCCAGCGCGGCGTTCGCATCCTTCGGCGTCTTCGCCACGATCGCGAGCGTCGCGCCTTCCACGTTGCGCTGCACGCTGCTGCCGAGATTCGCTTCGAGCAGCTGCGCGGCTGCATCGAGCCGGCCCGGATCCGCGAGTGCGACGTGCAGCACGCCCGAGCCGATCGTCATCTTCAGTTCGCGGCTGGTGCCCTCGGCGATCTTCCTGCCGTGGTCGATGACGGCGATGCGGGCGGCGAGTTGATCGGCTTCGTCGAGATATTGCGTGGTCAGCAGCACCGTGACGCCGGAGCCGGCGAGCGCGCGGATCATGCGCCAGACGCTCTGGCGTGCCACCGGATCCAGGCCCGTCGTCGGCTCGTCGAGAAACAGCACGCCAGGAGTCACGATCAGTGAGGCCGCGATGTCGAGGCGGCGGCGCATGCCGCCTGAATAATCCTTGACCTGTTTCGCGGCCGCGTCGACGAGATCGAAATCGGCCAGCAAGCGATCGGCGCGATCGCGCGCGTCGCGACCGCGAAAGCCCCACAGCCTCGCCAGCAGCACCAGGTTTTCGCGCCCCGTCAAATCTTCATCGACCGACGCGAACTGCCCCGTCATCGCGATTTCGCCGCGCACCTGCTGCGGCTCGGTCGCCAGGTCATGGCCCATCACGCACGCGGTGCCCTGCGTCGGCCGCACCAGGGTCGCGAGCATGCGCATCAGCGTGGTCTTGCCGGCGCCGTTCGGCCCCAGGATCGCGAAGATCATGCCGCGCGGCACGTCCAGATCGATGCCGTCGACCGCCCGCACGTCACCGTAGTGCTTGACGAGTCCGCGCGCGTGAATGGCAGAAACAGAAGCGTTCATGCGGGAAGCCCGGAGATGCCGATCGCGTCGGATCGGCGGCGCGGAATTCTAGCGCTGTCGACGCGGTGGTCGCGAGTCTCGCGGACATGGAAGGCGAGGTGGTGGTGGCGGTCACGGCCATCATCGTCGTTCTCGCCACCGGACTGCTGCAGTTGTATGCCTTGCCGCGCGGCGCCTACCTGCTATGGCGAGCGCCGGGACATCCTTCGCAACTGCACGAAGCCGCGTTGCTCTGCGGCGCGCTGCACCTCGGGCTTTCGCTGTTCTTGCTCTGGCGCGTCAGCTGGGTGCACTAGTCGCCGTTCGGCACTCGACGACAATCGCTTGCCCGCGAACGATGCGCAAGGCCGGTGCGCGATGATGCGATCGTCGGGCGATAAACGTCTTCGATGTTCTCCGGAAAACGCCGATTCCCACGCCACTCTGAAAGCTCTGGTCGGCTCTTGCCGAGGCTTCCATTCCACTGGTCGCCTCAGTACGCTCCGATGATGACGCGCGCAACGCCTTCGTTATCGACCGATCAGGTGCTCGCCTTCGTCGAGCTCGCCCGCACCGGCAGCATTCGCCTCGCCGCCGAGGCATTGACGCTCTCCGAAGAAGGATTGCGCAGCCGTTTGTTGACGCTCGAAGATCGCGTGGGTCTCGAGCTTTACCACAAGGCACGCGGCCGCCGCGACGCCACGACGCTGACCCATGACGGACGCATGTTTCTCGAGAAGGCGCGCCGCTTCATCGAGCATGCCAACGATCTTCTGCTGTCGCACGAACCGGGAGCGGGGCGGCGCGAAATTTCGGTGCTCTCCAGTCAGTATCTGGCGTACTACCTGCTGGTGGATGCGGTGGGTTCGTTTCAACAGCGCTTCCCGCACATCGCGGTCCGTCTGGTGACACGCACGGAGGATCAGATTCGCGAGCAGATGCTTGCGAGCACCACCCCCGCGCTCGGCATTTGCGCCCCGAGCGAGTTTCCTCCCGCACTCGCGTATCACCATTGGTTCGCGATGGGATGGCACTTCATCGCGCAACAAGGGCATCCGCTGCTGCGGCGCGCCGACCTGCAGCTCGAAGACCTGGTGCATGAACCGCTGATCGTCTTCGAGCCTGGCTCAACCGGACGCAATCACGTTCTGGAAGCTTTCTATCGCCGCGAGCTATCGCCGACGATCGCGATGGAAGCCACCACCACGCAACTCGTCGTGCGCATGGTGGAAGCCGGGCTTGGGGTTGCGATCGTCCCGCTATTGCACTCCGGTGCCGTGACGCGCGGCACTACGGTCGGCAGTGTCGCGCTGGGTGACCAGATACGCGCCATCGAGTCGGGCGTCTTCGTGCGTACCGATACCGTTTTCGACGATGCCACGCGTGCGTTCCTCGAGTATGTGCTGGCATTGACGCCGTGACGGGCGCGTGACGGCCTGACTCGAATCGGCACCGGGATTTCCACGCTTTTCCGCGGGAATTCCCGTTATTTTCGAGCGCACCGCCTCGCTAGATTGGCGCCGCCCCGACGGATCCCCGTTCGGCAGGAGCCGTTCCGATGTCATCTCCGAAATTCGTTCGCCTGTCGTGCGTTTGCTTTTCCGGCGCCCTCGCGCTCGTCGTGGGATCTGCCGCATGTGGCGCCACACGGGTCTGGCCCGTTCTGTTCGGTGCCGGCTGCAACGGCACACTGCAGCAGTGCATCGATTCAGCGCCTGCGGGCGACACCGTACGCATCGTCAACGACGATTTGCTACTCGCCGACGGCTACACCGCGATCGACGAAGACATTCTGATCGACAAATCGTTGACCCTCGAGGCCTCACCGGGGGTGGATGCCGTCTTTGCCCCTGCGCGCACCGTGCTGGTCGAATCGCCGACGACCGGCGCCGTTGCGGTGACGCTGCGACGGCTCATCGTGCGCTCGGGCGACATACGGGTGGTTCACCGCAGCGGCGGTGCGGCCACCTACACGCTGGATCAACTTCGCGTCGCGGAGTCCCCCAGCGGCCTTGGCGAGTGCGCGATCGACTTCAGCGACCGGGGCCTGGGTTCGCCCTCGTTCGTGCTCGGAGACAGCACGTTGTATTTCGGCGAGCCCGCGCCCTTTCCCGCCTCTGCGGTCTGCGTGAACGGGGATGGCGGTCCGTGGCAGGTTTCGATTTTTCGCAACTACATCCAGTCCCAACCCGGCGCGCTGTTCGCCGGAATCTCCATCGCCGGCACCAGTTCGGGCAATGTGACGGTCAGCGGCAACCAGCTGTTCGCCTACGGCGCGATTCGCGGCGTGGTTGTCTCGCAGAACCCGGGCAGTTCTGCCAACACCCTGTCTATCCACGACAACCTGATAACCGGCCATGCCGCTTCGGCCGGGTCGACAGAAAGCGCTTTGGGCGTGAACCCGACGAACACCGACCTGAGGATCGTCAACAACACGATTGCAGGCAACCGAAAGGGCGTGCGGGTGAGCTTTGCCGACGGCAATGCGAGCTTCGGGCTGATCGCGAACAACATCATCGCGTCGAACGAGGGCACGGGGATCGACATCGACGCGCGCTTCGACACGATTGCCAACCGCCATAACCTGGTGTTCGGCAACGGCTCCAACAGCTTTTCGCCCGGTGTCGGCACCGTCGGCCTGGACCCGCAGTTCGCCGCAATGCACGACTTTCGCCCTCGCCCGTCGAGTCCTGCCCTCAACAATGGCAACAATGCCGACGTAGCGAGCGTGCTTGGCGTGGCCTTCGATGCCGACGGCGAACGCCGTATCGCCTACGGCACCGTCGACATGGGCGCCTTCGAATGGACTGGCGATGTGCCCATGCGACACGTGGCGACCGCCGACAACACGTTCGGCAACAGCACCCGTCTGGTCGGACGCGACTACTTCTCGCCGAGCGAAAAGTTGGTGCTCACCCCGCTGCGGGGAGCCACCACGGGCGCGGAGCTGGAAGCGACCCTGGGCGTCTACCAGGACGCTGACGCGGCGACGTTCTATGCGTACCACGAGAACATCGGGACGGCACTGACGCCGGGCCGCCGCATCCATGCCCTCGTCGCCGGGGACGGTGCACGGGGCTTTCTGCATCAAACGACGCTGGCATCGATCGTCGATGCGTACTCGCGCATTTCCCATCCCGACCTTGATTCCAACCCCGGCGCGATTGCCTTCGTCACCCACAACTGGAATCCCGCCGGCGTCGGCGGAACCTATCACGACCATCGACTGGGCCTCGATTACGCCGCGCCGAACTGGTTCGTCGGAAACCAGGACGACATCCTCATGCAGAGCGGGCGGGCCTTCAACATCATCGTGGCGCCGGTCGGATCGCCAAACGCTTTCGTGCGCGAGGTGGGCGGAACCGCGCGGCGTGAGCTCCGGCTGGAACACTCCCTGCTCGACGACAACGAATGTGCAACGCTGCAAGTCGGCCGGGTCGGATCGGTGATCAACAACACGGCGTTTTCCCTCGACTACCGTACCGGCTCGGGCGGCGCTCCCGGCCACTGGTTCATCGTGGCCGAAGGCGCCGGCTCGCCAACCTTCGCCGAAAACACGGCGTTCAACGTGATGGTTTCGGGGGCGCAGGCGAACGCGTGCCGCATCAGCCTTTTGTTCTCGGATGGCTTTGAATGAGCCGGGACCACCGCCTTAAAAGCGCTGCTGAACCACCAGTCAAGCGTCAACGACGCTGGTGGCGCGCCGGATCGGCGCGCCACCAACCTGCGGCGACTTGCCTACCGCCCGGACACTGACTGGGGCAGCGCCTCGAAGCCACTCGAGAAAATCGACGGCGGGATGAGGACATTGATGTCGGTGGCCCGATCATCGCCGGTGTGGATCACTGTGGTCCCGGCGGGTGGCGTGAGCTGCACCGTGTGGATCACGCTGCTGCCCAAATCGCCAAGCACCGTGCCCACGACCTCGAAACGCATCGACTGGCCAGCTTCGAGCGCCAACAACGCGTCGAAGGGGCCGGCGCCCACGTCCGGTACCGGACACGGCGCGCTGGACTGCGCTTGCGTGCATTGCCAGTCGAGGTTGCCGAGGCCGATGGCGGCACTGGTCATGTGCAGGTCGGCCACCGAACTTGGCCCGGCGTTGGCAACGACAACGGTGTAGACGCTCGAAGTGCCGGCCGTGACGCCAAGCGTGCCATCGTCGATGTCGACACTTACGTCCACCAGGGGCACGATGCTCACCGACCGGGTCGCTTGAGGCGCGGCAGCGTATTGGGCATCGCCGGCCTGATCCGCGGTCAGCGTGCAGGTGCCGGCGGAAACGATCACCACGAGGCTGTCGTGGACCGCGCAAACAGACGGCGTACTGCTGGCCAGACTCACTGGCAGGCCGCTGCTGGCCGCGGCGGTCACGTTCAAGACCGTGCCGGGCACGAAGGCCTGCGGCGTGGGTGCCGTCAGGATGATCGACTGCGTGGCCAGGAAGTGCGCCGCCACGCTCTTCGCCGCTTGCACATCGGCAAAACTGCAGGTGGCATCGACGCAGTCGCCACTCCATTCGTCGAATACATACCCAGGATTCGTGGTGGCGGTGCAGGTGCTGCCGCTGCCGTGCGGCACAGGGTTGGGCGTGCAGTTCACGACGCCGCCGCCTGCCGGGATCGCGGTCGCGTCGATCGGATAGGTATTGAGCGTGAAGGTTGCCGTGACATCGCAGTCTTCGACTACGGGACCTGTCGTGTAAGGCGACCCGATGCCGGGTGTTCCGCCGCAGCCACTCACTTCCGTGAGCGTGTAGCCGACATTGGTGCTGACGGTGCAGGTGCTGGTCTGGCCTTCCGGTACGCCGGTGGGATTGCACACCACGCTGCCCCCTTCGAGCGGGCTGGCGACGCCGGTCACCGCATACGAGGGCAACACGTCGATCGCCGCCGAAGTCCCGGTGATGGCCGGTGCGGCAGCATCGGTCGCGGTGATCTCCTGATCGCCGGTTTCATTCAGCGTCCCGGAAAACGTGCCTCGGCCAGCGACCAGGGTGACGTCCGCGGGCAGATCCGCATTCGGGTCCGTGCTGCTGAACTGCACGGTGCCCGCATAACCCGGATCGCGGTAACCGTTGGCATCGAGCGCCACGACCTCGAAGTCGAAGGCCATGCCCTGGTTGACGGTCGCGGGCGCCGTGACCGCGAATCGGGTCGCTGCGCCGATGACCTCGTAGTGGATGGCGCCATTCCACACGCGCGGCTGGTAGACCGCCCCGGTGCCCTGCGTGAACGGGTACTCCATGCCGCCGCCTTGATGGAACGACATGACGGCATCGGCGGAGAACACGTCGCCCACCTGTGTGCCGTCCGAATAGTTGAGGGAAACACTCGTGGTCGCGGAAGTGATGTAGAAGGCATGGCTCTGGTTGGCGGTGAGAATGATCGGCTCCGCCATCGGCACAGGCACGAGATTTCCCGTGTACGTCACCTCGCCGGTCTGAAGAAGTGTCCAGGCGGGAGGATCGTTCGCAAATCCCACCCACGTCCCTTCCTTGTAATGGACCTCGTACGGCATGTTGCCCATCGGGCTGATGTCGAACTGCGTAATGGCCACGTTCTGGTTGACGAACAGGTCGAACATGTTGCCGCGATGGTTGTTGCCGCCAGCGGTCGAGGCCATGAGGACCGCGGCCTGGATACCCATGGAAGCAGCCATGAGCATGAGCAGGGCGAAGCAACGCAGCACCCATTGACTCCGCGGCAGCGATGCATCGCGGTCTACGGTCCGCGTCGACCCGACGCGAAGGGAAGCATCAAACATTTGGCTGGACTCCATGGCAATTACATCGAGCGATGGCGCCGAATCGATCGGTCATCTTGCCGTCGGCTGGGCGCCTTCGAATTCATCTCAATAGATCCTTCGCCGAAAGCGGCTGCGGCGCCACTCCGGAAAAGCATCACCCCCCGCGAAAACAAGACCGGTTCCCGCACCATCGGCACGGCCCCTCCAGGTCCTCTGCACAGTACGCTACTCGTCTTGCCAGTGGCCGGTTTTACACTGTCGCCGGACGCCAGCGACGCATTTGAGCGGGCATTTACAACATTTCACAGCGTCATTCCCCGTCGGAGTGATTCCGAGTCCAGGACGTAGACGCGCCTCAGAGTGCCTGAAGTGCCCGAAGCTTAGACAGGTGACAAATTCCTAGCTGCGTTGCAGCAAGGACAGCTACATCGCGCCCAGGAGGGCAGTGGCCCACCGACGACGAGGCTAAAGCAAACGTCCGGCCGCACCGGAGTATTGATGAGCGTGGCCGCATGTCGCCGGCTCGCGCCGAGCAAGAAGAAAAACTCGCCCTGGTCTTTGATGAAGGCCGACGCAAGGCGTAGTCGTTGCGCTGGCGACAAACATGGCTGGGGCGTACCGCGAGGAATTGGTGCCGGTCATTCCGGGCATTGGCCCCCGCCCCACTGGCCTAGTCCCGCCGTCGGGGCGGTGATTGCGTTGGTTTCGGCGAGGCCACCGAGAAGTGGGCGATTGCCGTGCTCTCGAACATTTTCTGCAGGCGGCCAGGCTGGCGCAGGCGCTGCAGCCACCAGGTCAGTGCCGCGCCTTCCTCGTCGGGCCGCCACACCAGGTGGAAGTTCTCTACCGGTCGCTGCTCTTCGACCTGCTTTTGCACGAGGAGTCCCGCGTCAATGGCTGGCCTCGCGTAGGGCTCCGGCAGGTAGCCGAATCCGAATTCGGCGACCTGCATCGCGTACTTGCTGAAGATGTCGGGGACGGTGAGCGTGTCCTGCCCGAAGATCAGTCCGACCGTGCGAGGGCTGACCTTGGGCATCGGTGCCGGCATGGCCTGGTGCTGACGATCTGCCGGCGCAGGCCGCCGATTGGAGTGCGGCGCCAATCCATGGACAATCGCCTAACCCAAGGAAAGGCGCTCACATGACCCCCTCCCAAGAGGCCCAAGCGGGCCGCCTGCCACGGCAAATCCCGTACATCATCGGCAACGAGGCGTGCGAGCGTTTCAGTTTCTATGGGATGCGCAACATCCTGGTGCCGTTCCTGATCGGCTCGATGCTGCTCGGCTACCTTCCTGCGGGATCGGAACGCGAAGGCGCGGCGAAGGACATCTTCCACAGCTTCGTGATCGGCGTGTATTTCTTCCCGCTGCTCGGCGGCTGGCTGTCCGATCGCTACTTCGGCAAGTACAACACCGTGCTGTGGTTCTCGCTGATCTATTGCGCCGGGCATGCCTGCCTGGCGCTGTTCGAATCGAACGCGACCGGCTTCTACACCGGTTTGTTCCTGATCGCGCTAGGTTCGGGCGGCATCAAGCCGCTGGTGGTCAGCTTCTGCGGCGACCAGTTCGATCAGAGCAACAAGAGCAAGGCGCGGGTGGTGTTCGACGCGTTCTACTGGATCATCAACTTCGGCTCGTTCTTCGCCTCGTTGCTGGCGCCGCTGTTCCTGCTGCACCTGGGCCCGGCGTGGGCGTTCGGTATCCCCGGCGTGTTGATGTTCATCGCCACGGTGATCTTCTGGGCCGGACGCAAAAAGTACGTCAACGTGCCGCCCTCCGGACCGGATCCGCACTCGTTCCTGCAAGTCGTGAACACGGTCTTGTGGCGGCGCGGGCGCGGCGCGGGCACCGCGATCGCCACGCTCGGATGGGTGGCGGCGATTTCGATCATGGGGCTGTGGGCGTTCGGCGCGATCTCCGGCACGGCGTTGCTGCCGCAAGGCTGGGGTTTCGTGATCTGCGCCTGCCTGGCGCTCGGCGCGCTGATCGCCGGCACCGGCTGGGGTGCGTCGCTGCAACTGGAGCATGCGCGGGGCGTGCATCCGGACGTCGCGGTCGATGGCGTGCGCGCCGTGTTGCGCATCCTGATCGTGTTCGCGCTGGTCACGCCTTTCTGGTCGCTGTTCGATCAGAAGGCATCGACCTGGATCATCCAGGGCAACCAGATGCTCATTCCGCACGAGGCCTGGTGGTGGCCGAGCTGGCTGATCAAGAGCGCCGCGCAGATGCAGGCGCTCAATCCGCTCTTCGTGATGCTGCTGATTCCCTTCAACAACATCGTGCTCTACCCGGCGCTGCGCCGGATGGGCTTCCAGGTCACCTCGCTGCGGCGGATGGGGTGGGGCATCGCGCTGTCGGCGGTGTCATGGGTCGCGGCCGGCGTCCTGCAGCTGTGGATCGACAGCGGCGCCGAGGTGTCGATCGCCTGGCAATCGCTGCCCTACCTGCTGTTGACCTTCGGCGAAGTGCTGGTGTCGGCCACCGCGCTGGAATTCGCCTACAGCCAGGCACCGATGGCGATGAAGGGCGTGATCATGGCGTTCTGGTACCTGACCAGCACCTTCGGCGGACTCTGGGTGCTGCTGACGAACGCGACCATCCGCAAGCCGGCGGTGATCGAGTGGATCACCGCACAGGGCTGGACCGAGAATGCCTTCCTGATGTTCTTTTTCGCCGGATTCGCGATGGTCGCGGCGCTCGCGTTCGCCGCCTATGCGCGCGTCTATCCGATGAAAGAGCATTACCGGGAGATCTGATAGGAGGTCATCCTGACGCGTCCGCTTCTGGCCGGAAGCGGGCGGAGACTTCGCGCGACGCACGTTTCCGCCGGTTTCGGAGATTGGCCCCCGACAACGCAAGGCGCTGCTGAGCGCAGGATTTTGCCCGGCGCCCCGAGCTGTGTCTTGCCGTGGCCGTCGGTTCTGCGCTCCGGGTGGCGAGCCTGTGGGGCAGCTCGCCGTCTGCGATTTCGTTGGCATGGTGCAGCATGGCTCCTTCGAGGTTCGAGACGAGCGGCGTGTCGCCGTGCTCAAAACCGACCAGGTCGCGTGTGTCGATGCGACGGAACGGCGCATCGCACCGTCCTCGAATTGCCGACTTTCGTTCGGCATCGCTTACCGTTTCGTCGCCTGATTACCCTGTCCGCGCCCCCGGGAGATACGCATGAATCTGCGCCCGTTGCTTCTGACCGCCGTGTTAGCGCTGCCCTGTCTGGCCGAGGCACAAAGCCACGTCGAGCGACATCATCCGGATGTCACCTTTCGCCAGAAGGGGCTCGCCGCGCTCGACCGGGGTGAAGCTCAAGCGGCATTCGAGGCCTTCGAGCGCGCCGCTTACTTCGCCGACAAGGCAAGCCAAGCGCTGGTGGCCGAGATGTACTGGGCGGGACAAGGGGTGAGCCAAGACCGTGCACGGGCGTACGTATGGATGGACTTGGCGGCCGAACGCGGTTACCCGTTGCTGCTCGGCAAGCGCGAACTCTATTGGCAACAACTGACCGCGGCCGAGCAAGGCCGGGCGCTGGAGGAAGGCCCGGCCGTGTTCGCGGAGTACTCCGACGACGTCGCCAAGCCACGCCTGGAGGACGTACTGCGTGCCGGCTTGAAGCAGTCTCCAGGCAGTCGGGTGGGGGCAAGTTCTGCGTTTGTCCACGTGATCACAAATTTCGGGCGCGGCTCGGTGGGAGCCTTGCAGGGCGTCAAACGCCCGCAGTACTACTCGCCGAAAGTGTGGAACCCGCACTACTACTGGGCGCAGACGGACTTGCCGTGGCACCAGCCCTTGGAAGGCCTCGTAGAAATCAAGCCGTTGTCGCCGTCCCATCCGTAGGTGTCCATCCCCGAGCGTTGATGTCCTGCAACGGATGCCGCGTTTCAACGCATGGCGAACTTGGCGTTGGCGCTGAACCGCATCGTGCTCAACGCAGTGGCACGGAAGTAAAGTCCGTCGGGAAGCCATAGCGGGCTCCCCGACAGACGTGCGACAGGATTACTTCGCGACTGCGCGCGCTGCTTCGACAATCACCTTCGCAACTGCTTCCGGGCTCGAAACCATGGGTACGTGACCGGTGGGCAATTCGATGGTGGCCGCGTTGATCTTCTTGGCAAGCGCGCGCTGTGCGCCGGGGTCGATCATGCGGTCCTGGCCGGCGACGATGTACCACGACGGCTTATCCGTCCACGCGGCGACGGTCACGGGCTGCTCGAAGTTCGCGCCGCGCACCGGGCCTTGGGTCGCGTGGATCAGGTTCGCCTCCTCGGCACTCACATCTTGGGCGAAATCGCGCGTGATGGCGTCGGCAGGCAGGGTCAGGAAGCCATCGGCGTCGGCGATGAAGTGGGCGAACCCCGGAGGAGCCGGGAAGGCCGCGGTGTCAGCCGCCGAGTGGGCACCCAGCGTCGGCGCGAACGCCGCGACGTAGACCAGTGACTTCACTTTCTCATGGCCACCAGCTTGCGTGATGACCGCACCGCCCCACGAATGACCGACGAGTACGACCGGACCGGTGTGTGCATTGATGACGCGGTTGGCGGCGGCGACGTCGTCTTCGAGCGACGTCAGCGGGTTCTGCACCGCGATCGCGTTCAAGCCTTCAGCCTGCAGCAACGGAATCACCTTGTTCCACGACGAGCCGTCTGCGAATGCGCCGTGCACGAGGACCACGGTCGGACGCGTGTCGGCGGTCGAAGGCGTGGCGGCAGCCGCGTTGGCGCTCAGGCCGAGGGCGGAAGCGAGCAACAGCGGGGAGAGGATGTTCATGGTGGAGCTCCTTGGATTCGAGGGGGCCGGGTCGTTCCCGGTGAGGCCACTATCCCTGAGTCAATCGCACGGAAGGTGTCGTAAAATCCGAAAAACGTGACGTGGAGTCCAGACGTGACCGATCTGCGTATTTCAGTGCTGTGAAGCAGGTTGTTCAGCACGGCGTTCACCGTGTTCAATGCTCTTAAGCACTGACGCCTGTAGCCGCAGTCACTGCCGGACTCAAGATTCCAATCTCCGCGTCGGACGCCCCTTCACTGCACTCGGTGCCGAACCAGTCGTAGAGCGTCCGACGATGCTTCTTTCGTTGGCTGGCATTCTCAATGGAGCCGTACCCTCGCGCCGTCCACTGTTGACGGAGGTCTGCAAGGGTCGCGAAGGTCAACCCCTGACGTGGCTGTCGCTCGGCTGAGATGGCAATGCGTCGAGCATGCCACGCAAATCCAGCGACTCATTCGAACCTACGAACACCAAGTGCGGCGGAAGCTGGTTTTGAAGCAGCCGGTGAATTCGTTCCACCACCGCGCGGTCAAAGCTCAATACGCCAAGCGGCACGGGGAATGCTAGACCCTCGCCGATGGGCGCATAAACGATCGCGGCGGCGACGCGCTGCGGCACCAGGAAGAGCTCTAGGCTTGCAGGCAGAGCCCCGTTGTCGGGGCGCGTAAGCCGACTCGGAAATTGTTTCTGCAGGTGTCGGGGTACTTTTCCCGTAGTCACTGGGTAAAGAGTTCGTGGCTCCTGGTTCTTGATACCGGGCGCCTGCGATTGGGATTCCTTTGCGAGGTGGGACACCAGCTTGCCCAGCGCACGCGTCGATCCCCACGCCTCGCGCTGCGGCAGGCACCACACGACGGCGTTATCGGGTCGACTGCTTGGTGGCGCCAGACGCAACGCGGAATCCAGGCGCTTGATGTTCTCGGCCAGGTACAGCGGACCAATGAGGCCAATGGTCGGTCGATCGGAGCGCATTTCGCCTGCGCGTGCGGCCATGTCGCGGAAATACCGGTGGATGCTTAGACCAGAACGCGTGGCGTATTCCTCCAAGTACTCCGCAGCCACGTGCAAGAGGGTGTCGTAAGCCGTGCTGTCCTCGCCACGGCGCGTGGTCTTAAGGGAGTCCAGATACGCCGCAACGCCGTGAACGACCTCGCTGCGATCCGAGACTTCATCGTGCGGCCGCCAGCTGGTCAGCACCGGCTGCACATCTGCAGGTCGCTTGACGCTGACCGACGCAACCACTGGAACGACCGAGGAAAAGCGGTCCCCTGGCAACACATGGTCGACGGAATAAAGGGACATCCTAGCCGCCTCGGCCACGCTCTTATCTCGTCGATGAGCAATCTCCGGAAAGAACTTGCGAAACGACTGCGGCACCCGCCCTGATGCGTCAGCCACCAGCTTGGCGTCGCGCACTCGTATTTCGGGCAACGCCGTATCGAACTCCTCCAGGCGCTCCCACGCGCATGGCGCCAACGACAGCAAATCAAAGGCGGTCTTCTCGACGCGCTGGTGGATCTCGAACACCTGAGGGCGCTCGGCCTCCTTGAACAGATGGTATCCAGCGTCGGTCATGACTACCCGTCCGGCCGAGCGAGCGATGAAGCCGCGACTCTCTGCCTCATCGACAACAAACGCGAGTTCTACAGCGTTAAAGTCGAAGAAGGCAGCAATATCGTCTTCCCGCATGTCATCGCAGGCATGCAGAAGCCTCAGCAAGAACTCGGTTGTCAGCGAAACCTCGCCCAAGACCGCGACCTTATGTTTAACCTCGTACCGTCTGGCAGGTAGGAGTAGGTCATACACGTCAACGGGCACCGAGATGTCGTCATTCTGGCTTTCGTCCGACGATGATCGAGCACGCAAACTCAGCACAGGCCGCACGGTGCTCATACGCCCCCCGCTTCTGTTCGCGCAGCACGCGCCCGTTGCGATTTCTTCGTCTTCTTCCGCTTGGGTCCGGGTTGCTCCAGCGCATTGAGCATCACTTTGCAATCGAGAACCTGACCGGCACTAGTCTGAACCTCGGCATCGAACGCTTTGGCCACTTCGGCCATTGGGGACCCGGTCCGCCAATGGGTCTTGGCGCCTACGATCACCAACCTGTCCTGAGCCCGGCTCAATGCGACATTGATGCGATTCTTCTTCGACATGAAGCCCGGCGCGATGGTCCTGGCGCCGTTGTCCAGCGGCCCATCGGCGTTGTTCCTAACCAACGAGACAATCACTATCAGGTTCTGCTTGCCCTGGTAGCTGTCGATCGTATCGACCTTGATGGAACGACGCAGCACGTCTGGGAAATTTTCCGACTGCAACCGTCGCCACACGGCATCGCGTTGCGCAGCATAGGAGCAGATAATGCCGATCGTGGCATCGGTCACGCCGGTCTGGTCCAGCCAACTGAGGAAGCCGTCGTGTTCGGACCACTTCTTGAGTAGCGCGATGATGGTTTCGGTTTCCAGCGGGTTATGGAGGCTCGATGAACGCTCGGGCTTGCGCTGATAGCCCTCTGGCCCCGCAGCATCGGTTGATAGCCAAAGCAGCGGCTGCTCCAGTCCGAAAGCCATGCGGTTTGCCTCGACGAACGGGTCGGGGCGGCCGTGTTGCAACGCGCGGTCGTAGAACGCCGACGACACCAAACGTCCGATGGGCGGGAGCATTCGAAATTGTTTGTTGAGCGACGCGCCTGCTTGCCGTCCATACTCGGATTCGAACAGTCGCTCGAAGTCGCTCTTCTGCACTTGTTCGGCCGGAATCCCGAGCTCTTCGGCTAGCCCCTCGACGACTCCTTCAGGGTGCTGCGGCTCCAACTGTGCGTGATCTCCCACCAGCACAATCCATTTGCCCGATTGGATGGCCACCGCCAGCTCGCTGGCTGTGCAACGCGCAGCCTCGTCGATGACCACGAGGTCGAACATCGTCTTCGTTAAGCCCAAGGCCGAGCGTCCCAGTCCGACACACGTGCCGGCGACCACCTGCCGCGTACCCGCCAGGAAGGTCTCGAAAGTTCGCTGCCAAGTGGAGACCGATCCGACGATGTCTTCACCCAGGAGCGTCGCCTCGCGAAGCTTCTGCAACGCCGACGCCTTGCGGCCGTGTGGGGCGTTGTGAAGTAACCGCGTCAGAGATTCCTGCAACTGCTCGGCAGGGCTCGCAGCCACGTTCTCGTCGAGCCCATGTGACTGTAGCAATGCGCGTAGCGTGTCGCGTAACGAGTTCACGCGGTCCACTGCGTCTCCAGCCGACTCCAACGCAGAGATGCGTTCGGCAATCGGCTGCAGCGTCCGCTCGATCAGCAGCACGCGGTCCAGATCTGTCTCCTCCAGTCCGAGTGCTGTTGCAACCGGCAACAGGCGGGACCGAAGCGTTGCCGCAAAGCGCTCCTTGTAGGCGGCTTCAGCGCGTTGGACGTGGAAAGGGCGCAGGGCTTCGGAAACCGAGCCTTCGGATCCCACCCTAATCAAACTCAATTCGCCGCGATCGGGACCGAACAGCTTGAGCACAGCTTCGGCCGCATTGTTGACGGCTTCGTGGGATTGACTGGCCAACAGGACGTTGGCGGCCAAGTTGTTGGTGAGGACGTAATGAACCAGCGCACCGATGAACTGGGTCTTGCCCGTACCAGGGGGACCTTGCAGCAACCCCAACGGCCTGGATCGAAGGATCGTCGCGAACGCACTGACTTGGCGAGGATTGAGCCCATAGCGCTGCTCCAACGCGGCTTCGTCGACCGGGAGTTCGACTGTCTGCGGCACGGTCCTCAGGCTGGGCGTGAAGACGTCGATCAGGCGTGCAATCGCCGAGCGCCCGCCCAGGATTCGCTGGACCGCACTCACCCGACGTTCGAGGCTGACGCTCTCGAATCGGCTCTCCAGCCTGACCCGACCTCCGTCCTGCAGCAGCGGGCCGCGGGCCGCATCCATCCAAGAATGAAATGCGAGAAAGTCTTCCGTCGTCACCCTCAGATCAGCATGGCCAATCTTTTGCCACTCGCCTTTGGAGCCCATGCGCCAGACCGTGACCGTGTCATCGCGATTGAAGTCGACGCTTCCCAAGGTCACCTGCACCGGGCATACATGACGCCCGGATCGGACGATGCTCTCGCCCAGCACCGCCAGTTCCGTCTGCAACTCACTCTCCAGGTCCACGCTGCGCATCCACAAGCGACGCACGTCAATAGGTGGAACGACACCGCGTTCTGGATTCGCATCTCCAGCGAGGCGGTCCAACTCCTCCTCGACCGCCAGCGTCTCCAGGTGCCGCGGGTGACTGAGGTCGCTCGGCTTCGGGGGCGTGGGAGCGCGCCCCGCTCGGGCAACATCGGCAGCCACGAGCACGTCGCGCAGTGGGCCTAGACCGTGCGCCTTCTCCTCGACAACGATGGAGCCGTGGATTGATGAAACTTCGGTCCGCCGCAGGCCCGCGATCTGGCGCTGTGCAAGGTCGCGCCGGCTTCCGCGATCGGGCCGTCCATCCTGCGACAGCTCGATCCGCAGCTCCTCAGTGGCCCCGCGGATCACCCACTCATGATTCAGCTTCGACAGCCCGTAAGTCCCTTCGTCGGCGAGAAACTCGCCCATCGCTACCCCGATGAGCGAGATCGAGTACCGCGGTCCGGCTCCGCGAACGATCTGCGGCTCCAAAGCGACCTCGAGCGCCTCACGCAACGCAATGAGGGTTGCATTGGGGGGCGAAGCGTCACGCGACTCACTAATCGCCGAGATAATGCTGTCCCACCGTGGAATCTGGTCGCCGAATGGCGTAAGCAGCTCGAGCGCGATTTGCCCAACCGCAAATCGATCGCGCTCGAACGCGCCACCGACCGCAGGCGCATAGGCCCTGGACACGCGCTCGCCGTCAGACAGCGGAGCGAAGTCGAACATATCAATCAGTGCCGGGCGCGGTGCCCCCTCGGACGCCTGGACGATGATGTTGTCCGGCTTAAGATCGCCATGAGCCACGAAGCGTTCGTGCAAGGCCTCGACGATAGCGACCAGCTTGGAGACAAAGCTTACCGCTGCACTTACTTGACCCAGCATAGTTCGCGAAGCGCACTCGGCGGAGAGCGAGGGGCCTTCGATGAACTGAGTCACCAGGACAATGGCGTCTTCTGTCCAGTGCACCGCGCGCACCGGTGCGACGCCCGGGATGGGCGCGTCAATCAGCGCGTGGGCGCGCTGCAAGAACGCGAGAATACGCGGACTCTCCGCCACCACGTCGCCAATGGCGACCATGCTCCACAACTTGACGAAGTTGTCAGCGGACTCGGTGGTCGAGCGCCAGGCGATCAGCCGTTCCGTCTCGCGAACAACGTCTGTTTCGGGATACGCCTTATAGACCTGTCGCTGAGTTGCGAAGGTCTTGAAGCGTTCAAGGCCGGCTCGCGTGTCATTGCGCTCCATGCGCGACGTATCGCATGCACCAAACGCCTCCAGCATGGCGCCTGCCGATGCGAAACGAGAGGACGGATCCAGATCGAGGCTGCGTGCGAACCAAGGATGCAGGTCCGCCCGTTTGCCATCGGGATCGATCGCGGGATTCCATTCGGGCGGCGACCCCTCTGGGAAGCTACCGAAGACGAGGGTGTGTACCAGGCACCCCAGGAGAAACACGTCTTTTCTCAGTGCGTCACTCGCAACACCCAAGATGGCCTCGGGGACGCTAGAGCTCGATAAGAAGTGAAATCGCGACTCGCCAAGCGTCTCGACGGTAGGCACCGAGGCCGCCATCAGGTGAGAGAGTCGAACAGTGCTGGGCAGTTCCAACCAGATGCTGTGAAGACCGAGATCCAGATGGGCCGCTTGCAGCTCGTGCATCTGCGCCACTTGGGACATGACCTGCGTTGCCAGGTCAACGCGCTGCTTGGGTGTCAGCGTCGGGAGCAGGGTGGCGGCGAAGTCGGACAATCGCTGCAGCCGGCGCCGTTTGGCGAAGACCTCCCAATAGTTGACACCGTGGTCTGCGTCTTCGGCCTTCTGGCGAAATACCACTTCACCGCACCGCGGGTTGCGATCCTCCAGCCACGCAATAACCGACCGCTCCCGCCCGGCAATCTGCGCCCGACCTTCTTGGGTTTGGAACTGCACGTTCGCAGCGCCAAAGTCCCACCGCCGCAGCAGACCGACTGAGTTCTCGACCCCCTCTTCCTCCACGTCGAACTCTGCAAAGATGCGGGACGAGTGCTCGAATGTCGGGAACTCGCTTTGAGGTAACGCGCGAAACCCTCCATATCTTCGGCTGCCAGCCTTGAAGATGCCGTCGGAGGTGTTGAAGAAGCGGCGAAAGCGGCGAAGCCACTCGTCGGTTGCTAGGCCCCCATGCTTGTCGAAGGATTCGCCCAAGCACGCCGTACGCTCGGCGGGGCTTCGCAGAACCCGCATGAAGGCGTCGATGTCGAACACGAAGTCGCGTTCCGACAGCGCAATTCCACTTCGGTCCGACGTTCCCGTTAGCACCACCGCCGAGCACAGCATCGGCGCTCGCAGAGGACGCATCAGCCCGGGTTCTTTCTGGCTCTGTTCGACCAAGAATCGTTTGAGTAGCTGTAGAAGGTCGCGCGCATTGTCGGCGATCTTCTTGACCGGCGAGCTACCACAGTCCTTCTTCTTGTTGAACCAGTTGCCATCTTGCGAGGTAATCGGGCCGACCCAGTCCTTAAGATCGACCAGTATCATCCGATCGTCGATTACCATGATGACGTCAATCTCGCGCATTCCTTTGCCGGGGAGCGCGAGGTCAAGATTGGTGAATGCAAACCATGCATCGGGGAGTTGAGCGAGCTTGTCGACGCCGGGTGCCTCGCGACGATGGATTCCTCTGCCGCAGTTGATGATCTTCATGCGCTTTGTCAGGACACCGTGCCCGTCGCCGGGAGTAAGACGTGGAGGCCGAATCGCCTGCCATCGTGCGTTACAGGCGGGCGTTCGTACAGGTGAACAATTCCTAGATGCACTGCAGCATCGCGCTGTGACTCTCCCCAGACCGAGCCTAGAATTATTGCGAGCTCCCCCGGGGCCTGCATGCGCTCCTGCTGAAAGGGATCCTTTACTTAAGTTCCTAGACCCGCTAGATCGGCCGTGACGACGACCTGCAGGTACGAAATGTCCAAATTGAACTGTGATCTCAGACGTTCCAGGAACTGCGCCGTCATCTCGTCGAGGGCGGGCTCGCCGACGATGAACAGCTTTTGTGGCTCCAGGCCACCGATTCGAAACGAATATTCGAGCAACTGTCCCATCGCTTGCCGTGTAACCTGAGCGCAACTCTCAGCAATCTTGATCTCGTAAAGGTAACAACTCCCATCAGGCAGTTGTACGAGCGCATCGGCTGATCCGCCGGTACCAGTGGGGTGTTCAGTCCAGACACAGTCCGACCCGAACTCCGACGCCAAATGCTCGAAGAGGATGGACTGAAGCATGTTGTGTCGCAGAAGGATCTCGCGCCGGCCCGCAGGTATGTGGGCGTAGGCTGACGCGGGCCGCGGCGTGTGACCAGGTGGAATGCTACGTGGAGACACGCGCGCGCGTAGCTGGCTGACGACGAACCAAGGGAACATGTTCCTCGACAGCCGATCAGCAAACCGTTCGGAGCGCCCTAAATGGTCCGCTAGAGCTAGCGCGCGGACAGCCCAATTGCGCGACCGGGGGGCATCGAAGCCAGTGTGGTCAACGAACCAGTCAATGGCTAAGTCTTGGCTCTCTGCGTCTACCGTTGAATGGTAGAAATCAGGATGGATTGCGGCGAACGCACGGGCGATCAACAATCGCGGAACTTTGGGGATTTGGCCGCTTGCCTTCCAGGCCTCGAAGCGCTTCACGATTCTCTCGAAACTCGCCGGCGTGCCGTCTTGAGAAATGTCGCGGGTAACTTCAAGCAGGTCCGCACGCAACGTGTCCACGATCTCGAACTTCAAGATGCCTTGCCCAGCGTTACTGACGGAATTGTCCGCACACTTCCAGAGAATTTCGAACACGTCCTCCACACGACCGTGGGACAGTGCGTCGGCGACGAAAGCGGTGGTCTGCCCATAGCGGGGTAGCCACAGGTTCAAGAACCAAGCGTTCGGATCACTGAACCCTTCAAGAAAGCTCAGAGCTTCAGCGTCGAACCTGGGCGCTGCGTTCGGATCTGCGCTGGCCCTCTGTTCACTGGACCGCCCACGCAAGCGCGCCGGCAGAGGTAGCCCTTGGAGTCTTGCTCTGGCTGCCTCGACCGCGTTTTCATGAAACTCATTCGGGTGCCGATCGACGATAGATTCGAAACTCATCGACTGCAATCCGGCGTCGTCGAGCACTTCGAACCCTCGCGACGCGGTCGGTTTCAGAACCATCCTCTCCGCCGTGCCGATAGCCCCATATTCTTTGAGCATTCGTCGCGTGTAGTTCGCGCGGTAATGCGGTCGCCCGGTCAACTGAGCCTGCTGCTCCTCGTAGGCGAACAACGCTTGCCCAATTGCCCGCGTCGCTGGGGTGTCAAATCCTTCCTCGATCGCCTGGAGCTCACGAGCACGCTGAAGCGCCTCCAGCTGCAGATCAGCGCGGCCCTTTCGAGCAGCATTCTCCGCAAACTTCTTCGCCTCGATGGACGTCCTAAGGCGAGCGACGCGTTCATCCATTGGCAACTCCGGCTAGTCGCTCGAAGTCTGCCACGGTTCCGGCGCGCTTCGCCTTTCGCGCAGCGCCTACTACAACCCGCCCGGACGATGGTGGCCAGCCGTTGGGCCCGACGCTCAACCTTCACGTCCGAGGCAGCGGACAATTTGCTCGGCGCGCTGACCGGCTTAGGCAGGTCGACCAGCAGCGGAGCGGTTCGCCATATCTCGAAGCGGACAAGCGAGGTCCCGACGACGTTGCGCGTTGTTTCACCGCGCAAGGTGTCGTGACGGACATGGGCCAGACCCATGTCGGCCGCGACGCCATCAAGGCGTGGAAGGCCGAGTCGTCGACCCTGTACACCTACACGCAGGAACCGTTCGCAATGGAACAGGTGGACGGTCTCCACGTGGTCAGCAGCCACGTGGTGGGGAGCTTCCCCGGCAGCCCGATCGATATGAAGTTGGTCTTCCGCCTCGAGCGCGGCCTGATTGCCAGCCTGAGGATCAGCGCATGAGCTTCGACCTTCAACTCGGTGGCCTGAGGGCCGTGGTTACCGGCGGCACGATGGGCCTTGGCGCTGCAGTCGTAGAAGCGCTCCTGGATGCCGGCGCCCGGGTAATCACGTCTGCCCGCAAAATGCCGGCGCGACCGTTGAATGGTGTGACCTACGTGTGCGCAGACCTGACGACGGTAGAAGGCGTCTCGCATCTTGCCCAGACCGTCCTTAAGACCTGGGGAGGCGTCGATATCGTGATCGATGTGCTCGGTGGTTCGAGCACTCCCCCGGGTGGCTTTGCTGCGATCAGTGACGAGCACTGGCTCGCGGAGCTGAACTTGAATCTGATGTCGGCAGTGCGGCTTGATCGCGCGCTGTTGCCCTCGATGCTCGCTCAGCGCTCGGGGGTTATCGTCCATGTGAGCTCGATCCAGCGCGAGATGCCCCTGCCTGCGTCCACGACTGCCTATGCGGCCGCCAAGGCGGCGCTGACCACATACAGCAAGTCACTTGCGAAGGAAGTCATGCCGAGAGGCGTGCGCGTACTTTCGGTCGCCCCGGGATGGATCGAGACCGAGGCATCCGTGAGGTTCGCAGAGCGAATGGCCGAGCAAGCGGGGACTGACTATGAAGGCGGCAAGAAAATCATCATGGACTGGCTGGGTGGCATTCCGCTCGGCAGGCCGGCGGCGCCCCGCGAAGTCGCCGATCTGATCGTCTTTCTCGCCTCCGCACGCGCCAGTTCGATCTCCGGCTCCGAGCACCGCATCGACGGCGGCACCGTGCCATCGCTGTAGTCGACGACCGCCGCATCGGCGCCGGCGGCAAGCGGTCATGGCTTGACGCCGGAAGCGGCCCTTGGGGGTGGTCAACGGCAGCGCCGAGACAGGTAGGGTCGGAACCTGCGACAACGCTGCCGGGAGCCGCAACAGTTACTTGAAGACGTCGAAGTCGAGTCAGACGGCCGCCGCGGTTTCAGCAGCGAAGTCGCGATAAGAGCGCAAGGAACGGCCGAGCAACTGGCGCAGTCGCTCGACATCGCCCGTCACGGGCACCATGCCGTCGGTGAGGAAGCGTTCGGCCATCTGTCGCATGTCGTAGGCCATCCACGCCGGCATGAACTGGCGCAGGTTCTGCTCGAAGCCCGCCGTATCGTCGCCGCCGTAAGCAATCGTGCGGCCGAGTGCGTCCGACCAGATTCCTGCCACGTCGGCGCCGGTCAGCGTGTCCGGGCCCACCAGGTTGATGCGGGTCAGCGCGCCGCCGTCAGGGGCCTGGTCGCGGGAGAGCAGCTCGATGGCGGCGATCTCGCCGATGTCGCGCGCATCGATCATGGCAAGACCCTTGCCTCCGATCGGCATGGGATAGACGCCGTGGCTCAGCACCACGTCCTTGATCGTCAGGTCGTTGTCCATGAAATAGGCCGGACGCAGGAGGGTGGCGCTAAAGCCCATCTGTTCGATCATGCGTTCCACCCCGAACTTGCCCGCGAAGTGAGGCACGTTCACGTAACGATCGCTGTGGATGACGGAGAGGTAGACGACGCGCTTGACGCCGGCCTCGCGGGCCACGTTGAGGGTGATGAGCGCCTGGGTGAATTCATCGGGCACGACGGCGTTGAGGAGGAACAGGGTGGAGACACCCTGGAAGGCGCTGCGCAAGGCATCCACATCGAGCAAGTCGCCTGCTACGACCTCCACCCCCTGCGGCAGTTTTGCGGCGGCCGGATTACGGACCAGGGCGCGCACCTTGGCGCCACGCTGGGTGAGGTGCTGGATGACGTGCCGGCCGACATTGCCGGTGGCACCGGTTACGAGGATGGTCATGGGACTGCTCCGGGTTGGTTGGGAGGCCATATCGTTGTTGATCCACTTACGGGCCGATAGCCCATATACTTGGACCATCCGTCTCATCAGTGGAACGAAATGGACCTTCTGGCGTTGGCTGACTTCAATCTGGTGGCACGCCATGGGGGTTTCGGCCGGGCGGCGCGGGCGGCCGACAGACCCAAAGCGACACTGTCGCGGCGGGTAGCGGACCTGGAAGTGAGCCTGGGGGTGCGACTGTTCGAGCGCGGCTCCCACGCCTTGAAGCTGACCCAGGAGGGCCGAGCCCTATTCGAGCGCACCGAGACCTTGCTCACCGAGTTGGGCGAAGCGGCCACGGCCATCGCCTCGGGCGGCGAAACGCCACGTGGCAGGCTGCGCATCAGCGCGCCACTGCTGCTGTCCCAGACGGCACTGGGCAAGCTGTCCGCCGAATTCGCACTGCGTTATCCGCAGGTGCGCCTGGAAATCACGACCGAGGACCGGGCGGTCGACATGGTGGAAGAGGGCTACGACCTGGTGATCCGGGTCAATCCCGATCCCGACGAACACTTGATCGGGCGCATCCTGCTTCGCGACCGTCTGGTGGTCGTGGCCAGCCCCGAGTTGCAACGACCCAAGGCAGATGCACCGATCCCCGCAGTAGTTCGCGTGACTAGCAATCAGACGATCTGGGAATTGGCAACCGATGCAGGCGATGTGCGGGTTTCTGTCGACCCGATCTTGCGCCTGGCATCGCTGATCATGATTCGCGATGCGGTGCGCACCGGGATCGGCGCGGCCGTCCTTCCCATATCGCTGGTGGCGGGCGACCTGCGCTCGGGCGCGCTCGTGCACTGGGGCGACGTGAAGGGGCGCCCCATCGAGATCTGGGCCCTGTATCCGTCGCGGCGCCTGCTGAGTACCCGGGTTTCGGCTTTCCTGGATTTTTTGAAAGAAGCCTTCCCGCTGGGAAAACCCGAAGAACTTTCCGTCTATATCAAAGGCTAGATTGCCTGGCTGCAAAAGCCATCGCCGAATATCCCGGCGAGGTTCAAACCCGGACCATTCCTGAGAATTGGTGATCCCTGAAAGGCGCCCCCGCCGTAAGTGAGGGGTGAGGCTGTGTATCGCGCGCCGCCCTTTTCACGGAGTCACACGATGAAGCGCAACGTCGCTACTGCGGCTGCCTTGATAGCGGCGCTTGCCTGCAACGTCGCAGCGCCCGTGCACGCCGGCATCGTGCAGAACGTGATCACGGTATCCACCACGAATGACGCATTCGATGCGTTCGACCAACAATGTTCGTTGCGCGAAGCCGTTGCCAACGCTGGTACCAACACCGCCCTGAGCCCGGTGATCAACGAATGCGCTGCCGGCATCGCCAACGGCACCGACGTGATCCGGTTGACGAGCGGAGCCACCTATGCGCTGTCGTTGCAGGGTATCGGTGACGATGCCGGTGACCTGGACATCCTGGACAGCGCCGATTTGCCCGAAGGCGTGGCTCACCTTCGGATCGAAGTCGCAGGTGGCGACGAACAAGCGACGTTGAGCCAGACCGCCGCCGGCGAGCGCGTGATGGAAAACAAGGGTGCCGCGCTGGACCTGCGCGACGTAGTGCTGCGCGGCGGCACCGCAGCCGCACCGGGCGGTGGACTTTACAGCCTCAATGGCGAGCTGTGGCTCACTCGCGTGGCCATGTTCTCCAACAGCGCGACGTCGGGCGGCGGACTGTTCAACCTCGGACCATCGACCATCGTCGATAGCGCGTTCGAGCTCAACACCTCCACGGCGGTGGGCGGCGGCGGGATTTTCAACGCCGGCGGCGCGATGGATCTGGCCTCCGTGCTGATTCGCGGCAACAGCGGCGTCGATGGCGGTGGCATCCACAGCGCGGGCGGGTCGGTGTTCATCGACGGGAATTCGGTCATCAACCTCAATTCGGCAAGTGGCAACGGCGGCGGCATCGCGAACATTGCGCCTTCGCAACTGACGGTCGAGGATTCGAATTTCGAGGGCAACCAGGCCGGCAATTCCGGCGGAGCCATCTTCACCACGTCCACCTTCGCACTGCCGATCCGGCGCTCGACCTTCGTCGACAACCAGGCCGCGTCGGGCGGAGCGCTGCGCAGCGTCACCACCGGCGACGTGCGCGTAGCGGACTCCCGCTTCGAATCGAACACGGCGAGCGGCGATGGCGGCGCGGTCCAGACAATCTTCGCGGAACTGGACAACGTGTCGTTCGTGGCGAACAAAGCTGCCGGAAAAGGCGGTGCCTTGCTCGTCGCCACCAGTGCCGAGGCCATCGAAGCCGACTACACCGGCAACGAAGCCGCCACCGGCGGCGCCGTGCACGCGCAGATCTATACCCAGACCGGAGGCACCTTCCGCGAGAACCTGGCCAAGACCGGGCCGGGAGGTGCCGTCTTCTGGAGCAATTTCGTCGTGCTCGACCAACTGCGCTTCTTCTTGAACGGCGCGCTGGAGAATGGCGGTGCGCTGTACTCCTCGGGGCCGGGCAATTTACCCAGCCACGTTTCGCGCAGTGAATTCTCCGGCAATGCCACGAGCGACGACGGCGGGGCCATCTACAGCCAAGGGGTGTTGAATCTCTCGAACAGCACGATCAGCGCCAACGGCGCAGGCGGGGATGCCGGCGGCCTGTACATTGTCGAAGGTAGCGAGGTAACGGCGACGCACGTCACGATCGCCTTCAACCAGCCCGGCGGGGACCTCTACAAATACGGCGACCTGACCTTGCGCAACAGCATCATTTCGACGCCGGGCCAGATCGACTGCGTCGTACTGCTGGAGAACCCCGAGATCATCTCGCTCGGCAACAACCTATCCGATGATCTCAGTTGCGAAGGTCTCGACGAGCCCAGCGACCAACGCAACACCAACCCGATGCTGATGGCGCTCGGATACAACCAGAGCGAAACCCGCACCCACGCGCTGCAGCCCGGCAGCCCTGCGATCGACGCCGCGAACCTGGGCGCCTGCCTCGCCGAACCGGTGCTGGCCATCGATCAGCGCGGCGCATCGCGTCCGGCGGGCAATGGCTGCGACATCGGCGCGCACGAGCAGGGCGGGCAATTGCCGCCGCTGATCTTCGCGGATGGATTCGAGAGCGACTGACGACAACGGTAGGGCGAAGCCGGGGTGATGGCGACACGAAATCACGGGCACGTCCCCGTGATTGCATGAGCCGCTGAATCAGCTTGCCAGCGCAGGCCGCGCGCGCGACACGCATCGCGCGCGCACCTTGTCAGGGCGCGGTTTCGAACCCGTCCGAGAAGATGTCGTCCGGCAGACCGATGCCGTCGAGCTCGAGCACGCGCGGGCCGGACAAGCCCGCAGGCCCGGCCTGTTCGAACAGCGCGCGAAATTGCTGGGCGCGCACCGGCCGCAGGTTGACGCAACGATCCATTTCGCGCGAATCCGGCCCATAGGGCACCACGATCGCGGTGTCGTACACCGGCGCGAACTGGCCGCCGATCGCACGCGCCTCGATGCGCACGTTGCGGAAGGCGCGTTTCGTGGTGGCGATGTCGTCGTGGAAGGCGGCCAGTCCGAAGCCGACCAGCGAAATCGGCGACTCGGTTTCCCATTCGATCGCGTGCACCGTGCCGGCCGGTTGACCGTCTTCGAACAGCGTCGAGGTGGCTTCGGGCGTATTGTCCGCGCGTCCGAACATGCCATCCGGCAGTGCGGACCTCAGGCCGCTGTGCGAGGTCACCAGCGCGCCCTGCCACGCATCGTCGGCGCGTTCGCGCACGCAGGCCGCGCGGCACTTGCCGGCGCTGGCCGCGGCCACGATCTGGCGCAGTTCGGCGCCGTCGAGCGCGCGATCGTGCACCGTCACCTCGTCGAGCAGGCCGCGATAGGCGCCGTAGCCCACGTGGCCTCCCACCTCGGTGTTGGTGCCGAGGTCGCGCCACGATGCGAACACTTCCGCGATCGCGCTCTGCGTGCCGGTGCGCACCGGCTCACCGTCGAGGTACAGCGTGGGCACGCGGTTTTCGTAGACAACCGCGACGTGGGTCCAGTCGGTGATCGGCGTGTCGAACACCAGCACCGTCGGCGTGTGCGAGGCGGCGTGCTCGACGACGCTCACGCCATTGTTGCCCACCGATACGCCGATGCCGGCGCGCGGCGCGTTGGCGACCTGCGGGAAGATCGCGTAGCGCTGCCCGGATTGCCCGGCGGTGCCGAACGCGCTTTCCCCGCCCGCCGTGCGCGACGCGCTAGGAAGGGCCCAGAACTCGATCGTGAAGGTATTCGCCACGGCATGCATTTCGCCGTCGCCGACATCGTTCTCGACGCCGTCGTCGATGCCGTCAAAACTCATCGCCTCGCCCACCTTGCCGACCGCGAAGTCCGCACCGTTGATGCGGCGACCATTGTGGAAACCGGCGTGATCGTCGATGTGGCGTTCGCCCGGATACCAGCTCAATTGACTGGCAAGCGGCTCGGCACACGGCTTGCAACGCTGTTGCCCACCGTCCTGAAACAGCGCCAGCACCTGCGCATCCGACAACGCGACGCCGTGCACGGCGATCTCGTCGGCCGCGAACGGCGAGTTGCCGTCGATCTCGAACGGCCGCGCCGGCACCGACATCAACGGGCCGGAAAATCCGCCGAAACTGCCGCGCGGCACGCCGTCGACGTACAGCCGCACGGTCGCGACGTCGTACACCAGGGCGAAGTGATGGAACGCACCATCGGCCGCCACCGTGATGCCGGTCGACTGGTTGTGCACACGCGTGCCGGCGGCGTTGGTCAGGATGTATTCGAACTGCCACTCGTCGGCATCAAGCAAGGTGCCCGCGGCGAGTTGGCCGCCTTCGAAGACGATGGCGTACGCCTGCACGCCGGGCAGGTTCTGCTTGCCGATCTCGGCGGTGAACGTCTGCGCCGGGTGCGCGAGGTTGTTCTCCAGGCGGATCCAGCCTTCCAGTGTGAAGGTGTCGTCGTCGAGATCGAGCGCCGCGTCGCCTTCGGCTGAAAACCGTCCGCCATTCGCGGCCAGCGCATCGAAGCGGCGCGCGTTGCCGCTGCCCGCGACGCCTGCCACGACGGCGGCGTCCACCACCACGGCATCGTTGCCACCCACCGCATCGCGCGCCATCTCGCCGCCCGGCTCGTCGAGCGGGAACCAGGCGAGCATCGAGGCGCCGGGGTCGCTGCACTCCTGCGCGAAAACCTCGTTCGCCGCCATCGCCAGCAACAGCGGCATGGCGGCAACGAGTGCGCGCGGAAATACGCGGCGACCAAGGTTCTGGGCAATCGGGGACATCGTGCGCTCCAGTCGAATGCCGCCGCAGGATCGGGCAGCGTCGATGGCTGACACGGAAGACGCAGGGGCTTTTTGCCATGGCCGACTCGTGCCAGAAGATCAATGCGGCGGTTAGGGGATCCGGTCGACGATCGCGCGCGCTCGAGCGCCGCCTGCCACGCGGCGTTGTCAGTCCGCGTGCATCGCGAAGCGCCGTGCGAACCGGTCGTTTATGTGCGCGAACGCACCGGCGGCTTCGGCCTCTCAAGGCGCGTGGCGCGCGCGCAGGTTGGCCAGCGTGCGCTCCTGCTCTTCGCGCAGCTTCGATGCAGTCGGAACGGCGATGTATTGCCGTCGGGCAGTGGTTCGTCCTTCATCGCGGCAAGCGCGTCGGCGTCAACGGCGCGGGTGGTCACCGAAGAGCCGGACGAAAGCTTGCGCCGCATCGAGGAAGTGGCCAACCAGTTTCGCGGTGGGTTTCTCCAATTGGCCAAAGCCCTTGAGCAACAAGGCTACGAGGATGAGCGCTAACTAGGTGTCCGAGCCGACTGCCGCAGATTCGCTACAATCAAACCGACCACTGTTAGCCGGAAGCGGCTCAACACGACACGGCTTTGGGTGTTATGGACGAGGTCATCGCGTCGCCCACCGGAATGTTCGAAGTTCGCGTTTCCCCTTGGGAGGCCAGAATGTCCCTGTGGGTCGAGACGCCAGCCATTCTCGATAAGGCCTCAGGCGAGTGTCTGTTCTCGTTCGAGGACCCCCACTGGTCGTTGAACTCTGCAAGCTGGCTGTCGGAAGCGGTTGTCGAGCTTCGGCTGCGCAAGTACCCCGGCGGACACACGCCTCAGGAAATCACACTCACGATCGACTGCGTGGCAAAGATCGCGCAGGTCGAGCAAGAGCGGGTGCCGGTACTTCGCGACGTCGAGCCGGCGCTCAACCGAGTGCTCACTTGGCCGCAACCCGTCCAGAACAAGCCAAACACTGGTATTGCCAACCTGGTTCGACGCCTCCTCTCGGCACGGAAGAATGATGCCTGACCTTCGCACGAGACAGTGGATCGAGACAGTGGGCGTGGGGTTGTGGCGTCCCCCTGGAATTCCATCGATGTTTGGCCACCGCCGCCAAACTCTGTTGGGAACAGACACATCCGGACGCTGGCGGTGCTGCCATGGTGGGCCCACCAGGATTCGAACCTGGAACCAAGGGATTATGAGTCCCCTGCTCTAACCGTTGAGCTATAGGCCCGCGAAGCGTGCGTGGATTCTAGCGTTCGTTGCCGGCGAATGGATTGCCCGCCGCACAAACAAAAACCCCCGCATGCGCGGGGGTTTTTGTTTTTGGCTGGGAGACTAGGATTCGAACCTAGATAGGCAGAGTCAGAGTCTGCAGTCCTACCATTAGACGATCTCCCAATCCGATCGCGCTGCGGTGGGTTGCAGCGGCTGACTGATTGGCGCTGCGATTCTAATGAAGAATCGCGGCGGTACCGATTAACGCTTGGAGAACTGCGTGGCGCGGCGGGCTTTGTGCAGGCCGACCTTCTTGCGCTCGACTTCGCGCGCGTCGCGGGTCATGAAACCGGCCTTGCGCAGTTCGGGCTTGAGGTTTTCGTCGTATTCGACCAGCGCGCGGGCGATGCCCAGGCGGATCGCGCCGGCCTGGCCGGTGTTGCCGCCACCTTCGACGGTGACCATGACGTCGAACTTCTCGACCATCTTGGTCAGTTCGAGCGGCTGGCGGACGATCATGCGCGAGGTTTCGCGACCGAAGAACTGGTCGAGCGGACGCTCGTTGACGATGATCGCACCCTTGCCGGCGCGCAGGAACACGCGGGCGGTGGAGGACTTGCGACGGCCGGTGCCGTAGTGCTGCTGAGTGGCCATGGGATTTCTCAGAATTCCAGCGCTTGCGGCTGCTGGGCGGTGTGCGGGTGGTTCGGGCCGGCGTAGACCTTGAGCTTGCGGTACATGGCGCGGCCGAGCGGATTCTTCGGAAGCATGCCCTTGACGGCGATTTCGATCACGCGCTCGGGGTGACGCTCGAGCGCCTGGCCCAGGCTTTCGGACTTCAGGTTGCCGATGTAGCCGGTGAACCGGTGATACATCTTGTCCTGCAGCTTGTTGCCGGTGGCGTGGATCTTCTCGGCGTTGATCACGACGATGTGATCACCGGTATCGACGTGCGGGGTGTAGACGGGCTTGTGCTTGCCGCGCAGGCGCGTTGCGATTTCAGAGCACAGGCGGCCCAGCGTCTTGCCGCTGGCGTCGACCAGATACCAGTCGCGCTTGACGGTTTCGGCTTTGGCGGTGAAGGTCTTCATGACAACTTCCGGAAGGTAAAAGCGTGAACGAAAGGAGCGGAATGATAGCCGCCTTGGCCGGCCCGCGCAACCCGTGCGGAACCCCGCCGAAACCCGCGTGCTAGCATCCGTGGGCTCGACTGCCCTGTCCGCCGGACCTGTGGACCTGCCTGCCGCCCATCCCGCAACCGACCGCGATCTGGCCGCCCTGGCCGATGCCTGCGTGCTCTGCGGGCTGTGCCTGCCGGTGTGTCCGACCTACGCGCTCGATCGCACCGAAGGCGAGTCGCCGCGCGGCCGGATCATGCTGATGAAGGGTTTGGCCGAGGGCCGGCTGCAGCCCGAACCGGGCGCGCTGGCGCATCTGGATCACTGCCTGGCTTGCCGCAACTGCGAGCAGGTCTGCCCGGCGCAGGTGAATTATGGCGCATTGCTCACCGGCAGTCGCGCCCGGCTGCGCGAACGGCGGCAGATCGGCCGGCAGCAGCGTGCGCTGGAATGGTTGTTTGCCGGCCGCGCCCGGTTGCGGGCCGGGCTGGCGGTTGCGCGGTGGCTGCGGCCGTTGCTGCCCCGCTCCGCACGGCTAGCGCCGAGACCGCCGGCAGCATCGACGTTCGCTTCGACCTATCTGCCAGGCGGCGCGAGTCGCGGCCGGGTCGCCCTGTTCATGGGATGCCTCGGCCGGCATTTCGATGCGGACACGGCGCGCGCGGCGATCGCGTTGCTGACCCGATTGGGATGGCAGGTCGACGTGCCGATCGATCAGGGCTGCTGCGGCGCCGTGCACAGGCATGGTGGCGACGACGACACCGCGCGGCAGCTGGGCAACGTCAATCGACGCGCATTCGCGCAAGCCGATCGGGTCGCAATCGTCACGATCGCCAGCGGCTGCCACGAAACCTTTGCGCAGAGCCTGGCCGACGGATGGCCGATTCCTGTTCGCGATATTTTCGATTTCCTGCGTAACGACGAGGAGTTCGCAAGACTCCAGTTTCGCGCTGCCGCGCCAGGCACCTCGATCGCGTTGCATCTGCCGTGCACGCAGCGCACCGTCGTACGCAATGCCGCCCGCATCGCGCCACTGCTCGAACGCATCCCGGCGCTCGACATCAGGTTGCTGCCGGAAACCGGCTGTTGCGGCGCCGCCGGCACGCACATGCTGGTCGAACCCGAACGCGCGGCGGCGTTGCGCGCGCCGCTTCTCGCTGCCGTCGCCGCGAGCGGCGCGGCTACACTGTGCACGTCGAACGTCGGCTGCCGATTGCACTTGGCGGCGGGACTCGACAGCGGCGCGTCCGCCTTGCGCACGCGCCATCCGATCGAATTGCTGGCCGAGCATCTGCCATGACCGCACGCCAATATTCCCGCCTCGATCGCGTGCTGATGCGCATCGATCACGCGTTGACGACCACGCTGGTCGACGGCGCGCACTCGGAACGCGCCACTCCGGCCACCGATACCCCCGATCTCGTGCTCGACGATGCCGCGCGCCGCCACGCCTCGGGCTTGATGCGCATCAATCATACCGGCGAAGTCTGTGCGCAGGCGCTATACGTGGGTCAGGCCGTGGTGGCGCGCGACGAGAAAACCCGATGCGATCTGCAACGCGCGGCGCAGGAAGAAACCGATCACCTGGCCTGGTGCGCCGAACGTCTGGCGGAACTCGACAGTCGACCCAGCCTGCTCAATCCGTTGTGGTACGCGGGCAGCTATGCGATCGGCGTCGTCGCGGGGCTTGCCGGCGATGGCTGGAACCTCGGCTTCGTGGTCGAAACCGAGCGCCAGGTGGAAGCCCATCTCGAAGAACATCTCGAATCGCTGCCTGCCGGCGACGAACGCAGCCGCGCGATTCTGCGCACGATGAAGGCCGACGAGGCGCGCCATGCGGATCACGCGCAGGCGGCCGGCGCACGTCGGTTGCCGCAGCCGATTCCGCGCCTGATGGCGCTCGGTTCGGCAATGATGAAGGCGGTCGCTTACCGCATTTGATGGGCGAGACCGCCGCGAATCGCGGCGGCTGCGACGTTCGGCGACACAACTGCGTAATAGGTGGACCTGTCCCATCTTTGGAGAAGTCCGCATGATTCGACGCCCTCTCGCTCGCCTGCGGAATCTGCTCGCGGTTTTTCTCGCCTGCACTGCCCTGGCCCACGCCGACAGCCCTCCGATCAACCCGACCGGCTTGCGTGGCGATGTGAGTGGCACCTGGTACAACCCAGCGCAGCCCGGCCACGGGTTGACGGTGGAAGTGATCGATCGTGGCCGCGCCACCGTCGCATGGTTCACCTTCGACACCACCGGCAAACCGATGTGGCTGTTCGGCCTGGCGACGATCGAAGAACACAGGTTGCGCGCACAGATGTCGACCTCGAGCGGCGCACGCTTCGGGCCGGACTTCGACCCGGAAGCGGTCGTCACCGCGCCTTGGGGCGAGCTGGTGCTCGATTTCATCGGCTGCGAGTCCGGCACCTTGCGCTGGACCCCGACGGCCGCCGGCTTCACGGCAGGCAGCATGCCGTTGAGCCGCCTCACCGCCGTGCAAGGCACACGCTGCAACACTGAAGAAGAATTCTCCGAGACGCGCGCGTTTTCGCTCGAACACGGCAACCTGGATTTCGAAGCCGTGTTCGCCGATCGCCCGCCGAACGAAGATCAGTTCTACGAACTCGACTACGTGTACGAACCGCTGCCCGCGCCGATCACGGGCCGCCTCGGCGTGCGCCTGTCGGGCAACAATCATTCCGACGATTTGGCGATGCTGGTCAAGCGCGAACTCAAAGGCCTGGAACCCGATGCGATCTATCGCGTCGAAGTGGAAGCCGAGATCGCCAGCAACGTGCCGTCCGGCTGTGCCGGCGTGGGTGGTTCGCCGGGCGAAGGCGTGTACCTCAAACTCGGCGCTTCGACGCAAGAACCGCTGGCGACGACGGCCGCCGACGGCTGGCTGCGCCTGAACATCGATTACGGCCAGCAATCGCAATCGGGCGCCAATGCGCTGGTCGTGGGCACGCTCGGCAATTCCTACTCTTGCGATGCCGGCACGCAGGCGCCGTGGGAATTGCGCACGATTTCGACCAAGGGCCAGATGCTGCGTGTGCAGACCGACGCGTCGGGTTCGATGTGGCTCGTGGTCGGCAGCGACAGCGCGTTCGAAGGCCGCACCGATTTCTACATCACCGCGGTGCGTGCGCGGCTGCAGATCGTCACCGGCGCCCAGACGCCCTGACCACGCCAACTGCGCCCGCGCGCGAGACGCGCGGGCGCGGACGTCATCGCGCGGCGGTTTCCAGACGCGCGAGCATCTGGTCCGGCGGCAGATAGCCCACCATGTTGCCGGTTGCATCGATCACCATCGGCGTGCCGGTGACGCCGACGCGAGCCGCCAGCGCAAAGCTGTCGGCCACCTTGTTCGGACAGCTCTTGGGCTCCGGCGCCGTGCCGGCCTTGGCCAGCGTGAAGGCCTGCTTGCGATCGGCCGCGCACCACACCGATACGGCCTTCTCGAACGACGGCGAGTTCAATCCGCCGCGCGGGAACAACAGATACTCGACCGTGATGCCGCGCTTGTTGTACTCGGCGATGTCGTGGTGCATGCGCTGGCAGTAGCCGCAGTCGAAATCGGTGAACACCGACACCGTGTACTTCGGATTGTCCGCCGCGAACACGATGCGCTGGTCGGGACCGACCGCCGCCAGCGCGTCGCGCCGCAGCGTGTTCTTGCGCAGTGCGGTGAGATTCTGCTTGCCGTCGACGCGCCACAACTCGCCGATGAAGAGGTTCTGGCCGTCCTCGCTGACATAGACGACCTGGCCGTCGAGCACGGCCTCGTAATAGCCGTTCGATGCGGCGGGCGACAGCGATTCCAATTTCGCGGCGGGCGCCATTTTGTGCAGCGCCGCGCGTACTTCGACTTCGCCGGCGAAGGCCGGCGCACTCATCGCAGCGGCCATCGCCACCGCAACCCCGATTCTCAGCGTCATCGCACTCTTCCGCCTCGCTCCGGACTGGAGCGATGCACGGACTGCGCGCATTGCGACGAAGTTTCAACGCTTCATCGCATATCGGCTCGAACGGCCCGCGGCAGCCTTACTCGCGCTGCGCGGCGCGGCGCGATTCGATCGGGATCTCGGACTGGCTCGGATAGGCGTAGCGTTCGATGCCGAGCGCCAGATAGCGGCGCGCGAGCACCGGATTGGAGGCGTCGATCACCGAACGCGCGCGCAGCACGTCGGCATCGGTGGGCACGTATGCGAACAGGAACGCGCCGCCCTGGCGCGCGTGTTTGAGATCGTCTTCGAGATAGCCGATCTCGGTGCCAACCGCGCTCGCCACTTCCTGGCGGATGCGATCGAACCAGCCGGAACCCTTGGCCGACTCAAGTTGGCCGATGACGAATTCACCGCTCGCCGCGGCGACGTCGTCGTCCGCGAAGCCGGCACCGATCAGCGCATGCCGCACTTCCTGCGCGCGATCGAGGCTGCCGTAGCCGGCGACGATGTAGTTGCGCGGATAGAACACGCCCCACGAGTGATCCGATTCCTTGAAGAAATCCCAATGCTTGGTCATCGCACACTCCTGGCTGGCCGGATGAGCGATCTCAGCAACGCTCGTGCCAAGCGGCAATTGCGCGGAATTGGCGGCGTTTGCGCGCCGCGGTCATGCAACGCGCAAGAAGCCGCGCGCGCGGCCTTGCAGATCGCCCTGGGCACAGTCCGCTTGCGTAACCGCAGATTCATTGCGGCGGCGGGAAACTGTCGGCCCGCCCCAGCGGAGATGCCGTCATGATCGTTCAACCCGCCCGCGAATGCGCGCACCTGCCCTGCACCTGCGAGGTGCCGATCGACCAGACTTATTGCAGCGACGATTGCAGCATGAAGGCCGCGCATGGCGGCGAACATGTCGATTGCGATTGCGGCCATGCCGATTGCGGCCGCGATCTGTCGCTGAGCGAGGAAGAAGCGCCGCGTGCGGCGTGATCGGAGCTGCCGCGCAGCGGGTGCCCGAGTTCGAAAAGCGTCGACGCCGCGCTGCGAATTTCGCATCATCGGCACAGGGAATTGCGCATAGTCTCGGCGGATTGCGTTGCCGGTCCGGCCGAACGAATCTTCCGCTCAAAATTCATCGATTTCAAAATTCATCGATTCCAATCCGAGGAGTGATCGCATGAGCCGCAACCTGGTCCGTTCGATGTTGATGCTCGCGTGCAGCAGCGCGTTCGCGCTGCCGGCATTGGCAGCCGAAGCCGCCGCGACGACGCCTTTCAAAGTCACGCAGGTCGCGAAGTTCAGCGAGCCCTGGGCGATGACGTTCCTGCCCGATGGCCGCTTGCTCGTCACCGAAAAGAAGGGCGCGCTCAAGCTCTACCAGATCGGCGGCAAGAGCGGCGATGTCACCGGCGTACCGGCCGTGGCTTACGGCGGGCAAGGCGGTTTGGGCGACGTAGTGCTGCATCCGGACTTCGCGCAGAACGGCCTGGTTTATCTGAGCTACGCCGAGGCCGGCGCGACCGGGCTCTCCGGCGCGGCGGTGGCGCGTGCCAAGTTGACGTTCGACGAAGCCGGCGGCGGCGCGCTGTCGGATCTGGAAGTGATCTGGCGGCAGGAACCGAAAGTCGAAGGCCAGGGTCATTTCGGCCATCGCATCGCGTTCGGTCGCGACGGCCTGCTTTTCATCAGTTCCGGCGACCGCCAGAAGTTCGATCCGGCGCAGGATATGAAAGCCAATCTGGGCAAGATCCTGCGGCTCAACGATGACGGCACGCCGGCGAAAGACAATCCGTTCGCCGACCAGGGCGGCGTCACCGCGCAGATCTGGTCGCTCGGCCATCGCAATCCGCTCGGCCTGGCCTTCGATGCGCAGGGCAGGCTGTGGAACAGCGAGATGGGTCCGAAAGGCGGCGACGAACTCAATCTCGTGCAGCGCGGTGCCAATTACGGCTACCCGATCGTTTCGAACGGCGATCACTACGAAGGCAAGGATATTCCCGACCACCCCACCCGGCCCGAATTCGCCGCACCGAAAGTGTGGTGGACGCCGGTGATTTCGCCGTCGAGCCTGATCTTCTATTCGGGCACGGTCTTCCCCGACTGGAAGGGCGACGCGTTCATCGGCGGTTTGTCGGGCAAAGCGCTGGTGCGCATCGAAGTCGACGGCGACAGCGCGAAGGAAGCGGCGCGCTATCCGATGCGTCAGCGCATCCGCGAAGTCGAACAGGGCCCGGAAGGCGACCTGTGGCTGCTGGAAGACGAAACCAGCGGCGTCGGCGGAAACCTGCTGCGCCTGACCGTGCCGGAGTGAGGCCTGAACGTGGCGAACCGGCCACTCTCTTCGCGGCGCGCGGCGTTCGTTTCGCCGCGCGTCGATCGGCCGGCCCGGCGCAGGGCGTATTCTTGCCGCACTTCCCCGTGAGGATCGCGTCGATGCGCGCCCGTCTTTCGCTCGTCCCTTTCCTCGTCCTGGCGCTGGCCGCCTGCCAGCAGGCGTCGACCGACAGTCCTGTCGCGACGGACACCGCGCAAGCCGCCGCCGCACCGGCCGGGTTGCCGGAAACCGAAGCGATGCGGGCCGAACACTGGTGGACCTGCGGCGATGTGCCGATCTCGACCCAGCTCAAGGGCGAAATGCTGATGCTCAGCGGCCCGTTCGGCGAACGCAGCCTGCCGCCGCAGAAGACGGTGTCGGGCGTGCGCTACGCCGACGACAAGGGCAACGAGTTCTGGCCGCAGGGCGAAGCGGCGATGCTCAAGGTCGACTGGAAGGAAATGAAGCCCTGCACCGCCGACGAGCCGGCCGCAGCGGCCGGCTGATCGATCGCCGCCGGGCTACTGCCCGCTGATCCAGCGCAACACCAGCCCCGCCACCCAGCCGCCGTACGTGCCGAGCGCGTAGCCGAGCACCGCGAGCAGCACGCCGACCGGCGCCAGCGCCGGATGGAACGCGCTGGCCACGATCGGTGCACTCGCGGCGCCGCCGATATTGGCCTGCGAGCCGACCGCCAGATAGAACATCGGCGCGCGGATCAGCTTGGCCACGATGAACAGGATCGCGCCGTGGATCAGGATCCAGATCAGGCCGACCAGGAACAGTTCGGGATCCGAGAACACCGCGCGGATGTCCATGTGCATGCCGATGGTGGCGACCAGCACATACAGCGCCGCCGAGCCGACCTTCGATGCGCCGGCGCCTTCGAGATTGCGCGCGCTGGTGAACGACAGGATCAGGCCCGCCGTGGTGGCGATGACGACGATCCAGAAGAAGGTCGAGGTCAGGCTGTAGGCCGCCAGATGCGGCGCGTGTTCGGCGATCCATGGCGCGATCGCGCCGCCGAGGAAATGCGACAGGCCGGTGAATCCCAGGCCGATCGACAGGATCAGCATCAGGTCTTTGGTGGTGGTGACGCGCGTGGTCTCGGCCTGGAATTTCTCGATGCGCATGCGCAGGTCTTCGATCGCGCTGGTGTCGGCGCCGAAGCGTTTGTCGATCGCCACGCTGCGTCCGGCGATGTACAGCAGGAATGCCATCCACAGATTCGCGATGATCACATCGACCGCGACGAATTTCGCGAATATGCCAGGGCCGACATCGAACACTTCCTTCATCGCCGCCTGGTTGGCGCCGCCGCCGATCCAACTGCCGGCCTGCGCCGACATGCCGCGCCATACGCTTTCCGGGCCGAGGTCGGCCAGCAGTGAGGGATTGATCGAGCCCATGATCCACAGCGCCACCGGTCCGCCGATCAGCACGCCCAGCGTGCCGGCGAGGAACATGATCAGCGCTTTCGGGCCCAGGCGCAGGATGCCGCCCAGATCGCACGAGAGGGTCAGCAGGATGAGCGAGGTCGGCAACAAATAATCAGCCGCCATCCGGTAAAGGTTCGAGTTGGCGCCATCGATCAGCCCGACGGTGTTGAACAGGCCCGGGATGAAATAGCAAAGCAGCAGCGACGGCACATAGGTGTAAAAGCGCTTCCAGAACGGCTTTTCGCTGTTGCTGGTGGCGAACACGAAGGCCAGCACCGCGAACAGCAGGCCCAGGATCACGGCATCGTTGGTGATCAGCGCGGTCGAAGCGGGAGGAGCCTGCATGCGTGCGATGTCTGGATTTCGAAGGAAGCGCGACCGTACACCACGCGGCTCAGGCCGCCAACCGCGGCGCGTCAAATCCGCGGCGCAGGAATAGAATCGTTACATGGACATCTTCAAGATCTTCAGCGTCGAAGCCGCGCACCGCCTGCCGAACGTGCCGCCCGGCCACAAATGCGCACGGTTGCATGGACATTCGTTCCGCATCGAAATCCACGTCGCGGGCGAACCCGGGTCCGAGACCGGCTGGGTGATGGACTTCGCCGACGTCAAGACGGCGTTCCGGCCGCTGTACGAGCAGCTCGATCATCACTATCTCAACGAGATTCCCGGGCTGGAGAATCCGACCAGCGAGCGCATCGCGGTGTGGATCTGGGCGCGGCTCAAGCCGGTGCTCCCGGAGTTGAGCGAGATCGTGGTGCACGAGACCTGCACCTCGGGCTGTCGCTATCGCGGTCCTTGATCGGGGGTTTTTGTTGCGCCGCGTCAGTCGGCCTTTCCACGCCGAGAATCCTTGCCAGTAAACGTTTTCTGGCCGGGCTCAGCCTTTCACGGACGAAATATGTTGCGCTGCAACATCGAGAGGCGTAGGATTCGACTCGCAGTCTTTCCTTCTCTTCGAGGCTTTAACCATGTTCGACCAGATCAACAGCCAGTTCGTCAGCATGACCAAGCAGTTCGCCGACTCGGCGATGAAGGCCAACAGCCTGGCACTGCAGAATTTCGAATACGCCGTCGGCGTGCAGCTCAACACCTTCGGCACCGGCGTCAGCGCCGCCGTGGCGTTCCTCGGCGAAGCCGCCGAAGTGCGTGACGTGGAAGGCATGAAGGCGATCTTCCCGAAGGGCATCGCGCTGGCCAAGCAGTCGGGCGAGCAGCTCTACAACGCCAGCCAGGACGTCGTCGGCCAGTCGATCAAGACCACCGAAGCCATCGGCCAGCTCTACCGCGCCCAGTTCGACGCCGCCAACGACACGGTCACCAAGAACGCCGCGGCCGCCGCCAAGACGGCCGGCGCCAAGCGCTAAGCATGATTTCACCACTTCGGTGGTGAACGTCGCTCGGCTCTCCCTCCCTGCCGCGTGACGCTCGGGCCGACGGGTAAAACCGTCGGCCCTTTTCTTTTGCGCGCCGATTTTTGCGCAACGGTCTTATATCCGACCCGGTTCTCGTGCGACGGATTCTCGTGACCCGCTCGCCGCGCGAAACGGCTACGGCACGCTGAGAAACAGCCCGATGCAGCACAGCAGCGCCAGCAACCAGATCAGGCTGCGCGTGCGCGGCAGATCGAGGATGTAGCACAGCCCGAAGATCAGCCTGAGCGCGATGAAGCTCAGCGCCAGCAGGTCGATGCGGCCCTGCTCGGCGCCGCCGGCCTGCGCGATGATCACCGCCGCGGCGAACAGCGGAAAGGCTTCGAAGCTGTTGAGATGCGCCGCGTGCGCGCGCGCCGGCATGCCGGCCAGCCGCGCCTGCCACGCGCGCGGGTCGCGATTGTCGAAACGCCCGCCACGCGCCTTGGCGAGTGCGGTCCACATCAGGGGCATCAGCCCGGCGGCCAGCACGCACCAGGTCGCGATCGTCATCGAGTCATTTCCGTTTGCCGAAGAGTCGTTGCAGCCAGTTGGGTTTCGCCTGGGCGGCGAGCGCGGCGGCTTCGTCCTGCGGACGCACACGCGCCACCACCTGGGTGCCGGCCGCCATCGCGCGCGCGGCGCGCGGCGCGGCGATGCCGCCGGCCAGCAGTTCGACGGCGAGGGCAGCGAGCGTTTTGACGTTCGGCACGTCGACCGGCGCTGTCGTGGACGGCGTAATGCCGAGCAGCCGCATCGCTTCGCTGACCAGTTCGCTCGCGCCCTGCGCGGCCGGATGATCGGCGATCGCGCGCCGCAGATCGGGCCGCATTTCGAACATGGCCGAGGCGCCGGCCGCATCGAACACCTGCATCAGCGGCGGCGTCAGGCCGCAGACCCGCAGACTGGTGGCCGGCGTCCTGAGCGCCTTGCCGAGAATGCCGAGCACGCGCAGGCCGGCGTTGCTGATGTAGTTGAGCTGCGACAGGTCGACCACCAGGTGACGCTCGCCGGCCGCCAGCAACTCCTGCGCGAGCAATTCGAAATCGGCCGCGCTTTCGTTGTCGAGCCGCCCGCGCGGCGCCAGCACGAGCACCGCGCCGTGGCGTTCCTGGGAGAACTGGACCGTCACCGTTCAGCCTTCGCGGAACGCGAAACGCGCCGGCCCGACTTCGATCACGTCCTCATGGCGCAACAGATGCTGCGTGACCACGACATTGTTGACGCGCACGCCGCCGCCTTCGTCGCTGAGCGTGAAACCGGCCATGCTGACGCGGATCTCCGCATGCCGGCGCGCCGCCGACGGCACCCGCACGTCGCAATTTTCGTCGCTGCCGATCGCCATCGGCTTGAGCGCCAGGGTGTAGTTCTGCTTGCCGGCTTCCGGGTTCTGCGGCACCAGACGCGCGGTTCGCATGATCATGGTGGAATCGGCGCGCGGCTGAGGCGCAGCGGCGGCAGCCGCGGCCAGATCGGCCGGCCGGATCGCGCGCATCATCTGCGTGGCGCCGGGCGAGGCGCCGGGTGCGCTCGGCGGCACCTGCATCACCGTGGTTGACAACGGCGGCGGCGGGACCGCGGCCGGTGGCGACACGCCGGGATTGGTGACATAAGCCGAGGCGGCTTGCGCTTCGCTCAGCGTGTTGAGCTTGCGCGTCGCGCCGAGCGGCGGCGGCGTCGCCACTTCGAGTTCGGCTTCGGAACGGAACACCGACACGAAGCGCTGCTTCATCGCCTCGGCCTGCGCACGCGCGGCGGCCTTGTCGGCCAGTTGTTTGTCGACCGCCTTCAGGCGCTTTTTGTATTCCGCGTCGTCGAATTCGCCGAGGCTGAAGCGGAACTCGATTTCCTCGCGATCGAGCCGCGTGGTTTCGTGGTCGGCTTCCGAGCGCACCAGCAATTCGCGCAGGCGCGCGTACTGCTCGCGCGCCACCGTCTGCAGCGGCGCGGCCTCGTCTTCGAGCGCGCGGCGGCGGCCTTCGTAATCGGTGCGCACGCGCATGTAGACCGCGGTGGCGACGGTTTCCTTGCGCTCTTCCATCGCCGCCAGGCGCGTCTCGAGCGTGTCGAGTTCGAGCTTGATGCGACCGAGCGCATCGAGCGGCGACACATCGATGGTGGCTAGCTCTTCGTGCATGGTGGGGCTCCGCAAAGTCGCAGACGGGTCGAGCCCGCCGGGTGGAAATCAGGCCGCGCTCAGGCCGCGCCGAACTCCAGTTCGATCGCACCGAAACGCAGTTTATCGCCAGGTTTGAGCGTCACCGTCTGGCCCGCGGCCAGGCGTTCGCCGTTGACCCAGGTGCCGTTCGCGACGCCGGGCTCTTCGCGCAAGCTGACACCGCCGGGCGCCACGAACAAGCGCGCGTGGCGCCGGCTCAGGCTGCGCGCCAGATCGAGCGCGCCCAGATTGATTTCGGGAATGGCGCCGGTGGCCGGATCGGGCCGGCCGACCAGGCATTCAGCCTTGCCTTCCGGCAGCGGGATGATCCCTTCGGCGTGACGCAGCGCGAAGGCTTTCGCTGGCGGTTTTGCCATCGCAGGTTCGGCAGCCGCAGCGATTGGTGCAGCAGCGGGCACTGCAGCGGCCGGTGCGGATGCGACAGCGGGTTTGTTTGCGGAAGCGGGCTTCGCGGCGGGCGCCGGAGCCGCCGTACCGGCCTTGGCGTCGGCGGCGGGCGCCTTCGCTGCATCGCCGCGCGCGGCCGAGGTTTCGATCACGCGCTGTTCGGCGGCGCGCAAGCGCAACACCAGGCGACGCATCATCTGCACCGCCACTTCGATGTTTTCGCGCAGCACGGCATGGAAGGCCGCGGCGTCGATGCGCAGGGCGCGCACCGCGGTGCGCGCGATGACGTTGGCGCCGTGCGGTTGCTCCTGCAGCAGCGCGGTTTCGCCGAAGAAATCGCCGGGACCCAGTTCGTTTAGCACCACGCCGGGCGCGTCGCTGCGCTCGATCGCCACCTTGCCGGCTTCGATGATGAACAGCGCGGCCGCCGCTTCGCCCTCGCGCAGGATGGTGCTGCCGGCGGCGAAATCGACGAACGGCGTCTCGCTGCGTGCTTCGCGGCTCATGCGTGGATGGCTGCCCGGCGCGACCCCCGCGGTCGCTATCGCCCGATTATGCCGAGCGCGCGAACGGCGCCGCAACCGCGCGCCGGCCGGCGGCGGCGCGCTGCGCATCGTCCCGGCGCATCAACGCGGCGTCTTGCGCGGACGCTGCCAGCCTTCGATCGTCGCCTGCCGCGCGCGGCCAACGCTCAGCTTGCCGTCGGGCGCGTGGCGCGTGATCACCGAGCCGGCGCCGATGGTGGCGTCGCGACCGATCTCCACCGGCGCCACCAGCGACGAATTCGATCCGATAAAGGCACCATCGCCGATGCGCGTGACGGACTTGTGCACGCCGTCGTAGTTGCAGGTGATGGTGCCGGCGCCGATGTTGACGCCGGCGCCGACTTCGGTGTCGCCCAGATACGTCAGATGATTGGCCTTGCTGCCGCGGCCGATGCGCGTTTTCTTGGTCTCGACGAAGTTGCCGATATGCGCGCCTTCCGCCAGTTCGGTGCCCGGACGCAACCGCGCGTAGGGGCCGATCACGCAGGCGCCGTGCGCGACGGCGCCGTCGAGATCGCAGTGCGCGTGCACCACGGTGCCGGCTGCGAGCGACACATCCTTCAAGCGCGTGAACGGCCCGACGTGCACGCCGTCGCCGAGCATGACGCGGCCTTCGATGATCACATCGATATCGATTTCGACATCGCGGCCGGCCTGCAGCGTGCCACGCAGGTCGAAACGCATCGGGTCCGCAAAACGCACGCCCTGCGCACAAAGTTTCTGCGCCGCGCGACGCTGGTAGTGCCGCTCTAGCTGCGCCAGTTGCCAGGGATCGTTGGCGCCGAAGGCTTCCATCGCATCGACGCACGGCAATGCGGCGGCCGCGTCGCCATCGTTGGCGGCGAGCGCGAAAACGTCGGTCAGGTAGTACTCGCCCTGTGCGTTTTCGTTGCGCAATTGCGACAGCCACGCGCGCAGGCGCGCGGCGTCGGCGGCGATGATGCCGGTGTTGACGGTGCGCACGCGGCGCTGTTCTTCGCTCGCATCCTTCTGCTCGATGATCGCCGCGACATGGCCGCTGGCATCGACCAGCACGCGGCCGTAGCCGGTCGGATCGTCGAGATCGGCGACCAGCACGGCGAGTGGCGACTGGCTGGAAATCGTGGCGGCCAGGCTCTGCGCACTGATCAACGGCACGTCGCCGTACAGCACCAGCACGCGCGCACCGTCCGGCACGTTCGGCATCGCCTGCTGCACGGCGTGGCCGGTGCCGAGTTGTTTCGCCTGCTCGGCCCACACGATGTCGGACTGGCTGGCGAAAGCCTCGCGTACTTGCGCGCCGCCATGCCCGTACACGACGTGGATCGCCGCCGCACCGACGGCGCGCGCGGTGTCCACCACGTGGCCGAGCATCGATTTGCCGGCCAGGCGATGCAGCACCTTGGGCAGCGACGATTGCATGCGCTTGCCTTCGCCGGCGGCGAGGATGACGACGTGCAGCGGGGCGCTCATGGGTGGACCTCGGGTGGCTGGTGCGCGGTTTGGTGAAGCTTAGCGATTGGGCTGGGTGGCGGGAATCGGGGGCGTTCGCTGGGGTCGGGAAGCGGGAGCCGGGAATCGGGAGAAGAGCGGAATGGCCTCGGCGGCGAAGGCGATGCCGCACAAACAAAAACGCCGGCGCGGGGCCGGCGTTTTTCGATTCACGCTCGCGCGCGGATCAATGCTTGAGGTTCTTGCGCAAACGCTCGAGCGCCTGCAGCTGCGCCATCGCTTCGGCGAGGCGGTTCTGCGCTTCGGCCACGTCGATCGCTTCGCTGCGGTTGGCGAGCATGCGCTCGGCCTCTTCCTTGGCCTGGCGCGCGGCGGTTTCGTCGAGATCCTTGGCGCGGATCGCGGTGTCGGCGAGCACGGTCACGACCTGCGGCTGCACTTCGAGAATGCCGCCGGAGACGTAGAAAAACTGTTCTTCGCCGTTCTCGAGAATGACGCGCACCTGGCCGGGCTTGAGCCGCGTGATCAGCGGCGCATGGCGCGGCGCGATGCCGAGCTCGCCCATTTCGCCGGTGGCGATGACCATCGTCGCCACACCGTGGAAGATTTCTTCTTCGGCGCTGACGATGTCGCAGCGGATTGTGCTCATGGTGCTTCTCTTTGTGCGTGGGGTTTCGAGGGGCGGGAATCGGGAGTTGGGAATCGGGAATCAGAGCGAGCTGTCCGCTCTTCTCCCGATTCCCGTCTCCCGATTCCCGCAAGATTTCCTGATCAGGAAATCTTCTTAGCCTTCTCGAACGCCTCGTCGATGCCGCCGACCATGTAGAACGCCTGCTCCGGCAGGTGATCGCATTCGCCTTCGACGATCATCTTGAAGCCGCGGATGGTTTCCTTCAGCGTCACGTACTTGCCCGGCGAGCCGGTGAACACTTCGGCGACGTGGAAGGGCTGCGAGAAGAAGCGCTCGATCTTGCGCGCGCGGGCCACGGCCAGCTTGTCTTCTTCCGACAGCTCGTCCATGCCCAGGATCGCGATGATGTCCTTCAGTTCCTTGTACTTCTGCAGCGTCGACTGCACGCGGCGCGCGGTGTCGTAGTGCTCGTTGCCGATGACGTTCGGGTCGAGCTGGCGCGAGGTGGAATCGAGCGGATCGACGGCCGGATAGATACCGAGCGAGGCGATGTTGCGCGACAGCACGACGGTGGCGTCCAGATGCGCGAACGTCGTCGCCGGCGACGGATCGGTGAGATCGTCGGCGGGCACGTAGACGGCCTGGATCGAGGTGATCGAACCGGTCTTCGTGGAGGTGATGCGTTCCTGCAGCACGCCCATTTCTTCGGCCAGCGTCGGCTGGTAGCCCACCGCCGACGGCATGCGGCCGAGCAGCGCCGACACTTCGGTACCGGCCAGCGTGTAGCGGTAGATGTTGTCGACGAAGAACAGGATGTCGCGGCCCTTGCCGGTGGTCGGGTCCTTGTCGTCGCGGAAGTACTCGGCCATCGTCAGGCCGGTGAGCGCCACGCGCAGGCGATTGCCCGGCGGCTCGTTCATCTGGCCGTACACCATCGCCACTTTGTCGAGGACGTTGGAGTCCTTCATCTCGTGGTAGAAGTCGTTGCCTTCGCGGGTGCGCTCACCGACGCCGGCGAACACCGACAGGCCGGCGTGCTGCTTGGCGATGTTGTTGATGAGCTCCATCATGTTGACCGTCTTGCCGACGCCGGCGCCGCCGAACAGGCCGACCTTGCCGCCCTTGGCGAACGGGCACATCAGGTCGATCACCTTGATGCCGGTTTCGAGCAGTTCGTTGGCGGCCGCCTGATCTTCATACGACGGCGCCGCGCGATGGATTTCCCAGCGGTCCTTGGTGTCGACCGGACCGGCTTCGTCGATCGGACGGCCGAGCACGTCCATGATGCGGCCCAGCGTTTCCTTGCCCACCGGCACCGAAATCGCGCGGCCGGTGTTGTTGGCGATCAGGTTGCGCTTGAGGCCGTCGGTGGAACCGAGCGCGATGGTGCGCACGATGCCGTCGCCCAGCTGCTGCTGCACTTCCAGCGTGATTTCGGTGTTCTCGACCTGCAACGCGTCGTACACCTTCGGCACGCTTTCGCGCGGGAATTCGACGTCGACGACGGCGCCGATGATCTGGACGACCTTGCCCTGGTTGGTGACAGCGTTCATGAGTTTCCTTGCCGCTTCAATGTTGGAATTTTGATCGATCCCGCCGGCGGGCCGAAGCCTGCCGGCGAGGGTTTCAACCGGTCACTCGCAACCTAATGCGGTGGCCGTCTGGGCGAACTGATCGTTGGCTGCCTTGCACGCGACTTCGAGCTGGCTCTGGTCCGGCACGGCTTTCCAGCCGGCGCGCACTTGTTCCAGGCCCTGCTTCATCTGCGCTGCCGCCGCTCCTGCCTTGTCGTAGCAGGCCTCGGCGCGCTTCAGGTAAGCCTCGCAGGCTTCCGGCAGTCCACCCGCCGCGCTCGTCGCGGCTCCGTCCTGCTTGCCGCAGGCGCTCAACGCAGCGCCGGCGAGCATCACCATGATCCATGTAGCTTTCTGTTGCATTGCGGTTCCTTGGTTCGTAGTTGGGAATCCCCTGACCATTCCGTACTACGTTTGTCGGCACCGCACGGTGACATCACACGGCCGCCGCACCGCCCACGATCTCCGATATCTCCTGCGTGATCGCAGCCTGGCGAGCCTTGTTGTAAATGAGGTTCAGCGTGCCGATGAGTTTCGTCGCGTTGTCCGAAGCCGATTTCATCGCCACCATGCGCGCCGCGTGTTCCGACGCGAGGTTTTCCAGCACGGCCTGGTACACCAGCGATTCGACGTAGCGCTTGAGCACATCGTCGAGCACCGATTCGGCATCGGGTTCGTAGATGTAATCCCAGTCGTGGCGCGTTTCGAGCGTGCCCGACGGCGGCAGCGGCAGCAGCTGATCCTGCGTCGGCTTCTGCGCCATCGTGTTGATGAAATCGTTGTAGCAAAGGAAGACGCGATCGAGCTTGCCGTCGCTGTAGCCGTCGAGCATCACCTTGATGACACCGATCAGCTTTTCGAGCTGCGGACGCTCGCCCAGATGCGTGACGGAGCCGAGCAGATTGACCTTCAGTCGGCGGAAGAACGCGGTCGCCTTCTGGCCGATGCACACCACGTCGATCTCGACGCCCTTGCCCTGCCATTCGCGCATGTCCGTCAGGATGCGGCGGAACAGCTGCGAATTCAGGCCGCCGCACAGGCCGCGATCGGTGGAGACGATGACGTAGCCGACGCGCTTGATGTCGGCGCGTTCGACCAGGAACGGATGCACGTATTCCGAGTTCGCCTGCGCGATGTGGCCGATCATCTGGCGCATCAGGCGCGCGTACGGACGCGAGGACTTCATGCGGTCCTGCGCTTTGCGGATCTTGGAAGCCGAGACCATTTCGAGCGCGCGCGTCACCTTGCGGGTGTTCTGCACGCTCTTGATCTTGGTTTTGATTTCTCTGCCGCCGGCCATGCTTTGCTCGCTTTGCTCGTTCGCGGGAGACGGAAATCGGGAGACGGGAATCGGTAAGAGCAAAAGTCTGCTCGACTACCTCTTCGCGCTCCTAATTCCCGATTCCCTATTCCCGATTCCCGGGCGTTCCGCTTACCAGGAACCCGTCGTCTTGAACTCTTCGATGCCACGGCGGAACACGGCTTCCACGTCCTTGTCCCACTTGCCGGTGGCGACGATGTCGCTCATCAGCGCCGACTGGGTGTTGGCGAGGTGGCTGTGCAGGCCGGCTTCGAAGGCGCCGATCTTGGCGATCGGCACATCGTCCAGGAAGCCTTCGTTGACGGCGTAGATCGACAGCGCCATCTGCGCGATCGACATCGGCGCGTACTGCTTCTGCTTCATCAGTTCGGTCACGCGCTGGCCGCGTTCGAGCTGCTTGCGGGTGGCTTCGTCGAGGTCGGACGCGAACTGCGCGAAGGCCGCCAGTTCGCGGTACTGCGCGAGCGAAATGCGGATGCCGCCCGACAGCTTCTTCATGATCGTGGTCTGCGCCGCACCACCGACGCGCGACACCGAGATACCGGCGTTCACGGCCGGGCGGATGCCGGCGTTGAACAGGTCGGTTTCCAGGAAGATCTGGCCGTCGGTGATCGAGATCACGTTGGTCGGCACGAAGGCCGAGACGTCGCCGGCCTGCGTTTCGATGATCGGCAACGCGGTGAGCGAACCGGTCTTGCCCTTCACCGCACCGTTGGTGAACTGCTCGACGTATTCTTCGTTGACGCGCGCCGCACGTTCCAGCAGGCGCGAGTGCAAGTAGAACACGTCGCCCGGATACGCTTCGCGGCCCGGCGGACGGCGCAGCAACAGCGAGATCTGGCGATAGGCGACGGCCTGCTTGGACAGATCGTCGTAGATGATCAGCGCGTCTTCGCCGCGGTCACGGAAGTATTCGCCCATCGTGCAGCCCGAATACGGGCTGATGTACTGCATCGCGGCCGATTCGGAAGCCGTTGCCGCAACGACGATGGTGTGCGCCATCGCGCCGTTTTCTTCCAGGCGGCGGACCACGTTGGCGACCGAGCTGTTCTTCTGCCCGATGGCCACGTAGATGCACTTAATGCCGGTGCCTTTCTGGTTGATGATCGCGTCGATGGCGAGCGCGGTTTTACCCGTCTGACGATCGCCGATGATCAGCTCGCGCTGGCCGCGGCCGACCGGGATCATCGCGTCGACGGTCTTGTAGCCCGTCTGCACCGGCTGCGAGACCGACTTGCGCCAGATCACGCCCGGCGCGACCTTTTCCACCGGCGCCGTCATCGAGGCGTTGATCGGACCCTTGCCGTCGATCGGTTCGCCCAGCGCGTTCACCACGCGGCCGAGCAGTTCCGGGCCGACCGGCACTTCGAGAATGCGCGCGGTGGTCTTGGCGGTGTCGCCTTCGCGCAGATGTTCGTAGTCGCCCAGCACCACGGCGCCGACCGAATCGCGCTCGAGATTCAAGGCCAGCGCAAAAGTGTTGTTCGGCAGCTCGATCATTTCGCCCTGCATCACATCGGCCAGGCCGTGGATGCGCACGATGCCGTCCGACACCGAAGTGACGGTGCCTTCGTTGCGTGCTTCCGCGGCGAGCTTGACCTTCTCGATGCGGTGCTTGATCAGTTCGCTGATTTCGGAGGGGTTGAGCTGGGTTGCCATTGTCGTTTCCTTGGATCGCTGCTCGCGGTTTTGCGGGCAGCGCTTCGATTTTTTGTACGGGAATCGGGAGCCGGGAATCGGGAATCAAAGCAGCGCTCGAAGCGCCCCCTGCTCTATTCCCGATTCCCTATTCCCGATTCCCCGCTCTAGCTCAATGCGCCAACGACGCCTGCAGGCGCGCGAGTTTGCCGCGCAGCGAACCGTCGATCACCACGTCGCCCGCATCGATCACCGCGCCGCCGATCAGTTCCGGATCGACCGCCTGCTGCAGCGCGATGTCCGAACCGAAGCGGCGCTTGAGGGCGGCCGTCAGCGTTTCGACTTCGCTCGCGGCCATCGGCTGGGCCGAGGTGATCGTCACATTGACGATGCGCTCGGCTTCCGACTTCAGCTGCTCGTACTGCGCCGCGATTTCCGGCAACAGCGACAGGCGGCGGTTGTCGGCCAGCACCGTGAGGTATTGGCGGAAATTCGGATCGACATCGCCGTTGGGCAACAGCAGGCCGAGGGTATCTTCGAGGCCGAGCTTGGGATGGCCGAGCAGCCCCTGCGCCTGCGGATCGAGCGCGACGAAGGCAGCGAAACCGAGCAGGTTCGACCACTGCGGCAAACGACCGTGCTCGCGCGCCAGCCCGAAGGCGGCGCGCGCGTACGGGCGGGCGAGCGTCATGTTGTTGCTCATGCTCTGGCGTCCCGGCGGTTAAAGCTGGGCGGCCAGATCGTCGAGCAGCGCCTTGTGGGCGTTGCCGTCGATCTCGCGGCGGATCAGCTTTTCGGCGCCGGCCACCGCGAGCGAGGCGAGCTGCCTGCGCAGTTCTTCCTTCACGCGATGCGAAGCCGAAGCGATTTCGGCGTGCGCCGCCGCCTTCTGGCGATCGGCTTCGGCCACGGCTTCGTTCTTGGCCTGATCGATGATCGCGTTGGCACGGGCTTCGGCCTGCGCGATGATCTCGTTGGCCTTGCCGCGCGCTTCCTTGAGCACTTCATTGACGCGTTCTTCGGCCTGCGCCAGATCGCGCTGGCTACGGTCGGCCGCGGCCAGGCCTTCGGCGATTTTCTTCTGGCGTTCTTCGATGGCGCCCATCAGCGGCGGCCAGATGAACTTCATGGTGAAGAAAATCAGGATCGCAAAGCTCAGCGCTTGCAGGAAAAATGTGTAATTCAGATCCATGTCGCACTCCGAAAAGCCGGAACACGACACGCCGTCACGCTAGCGCCGGCGCGTCGCAGCGGGTGTGAAAGCGCCGCGCTCTCGCGCCGCGCTTCCCTGGGCCGGGATCAGGCCGCGGTGAGCGCCGACAGCAGCGGATTGGCGATAGCGAAGAACATCGCGATGGCCAGACCGATGATGAAGGCGGCGTCGATCAGACCGGCGAGCAGGAACATGCGCGCCTGCAGCATCGGCACGAGTTCCGGCTGGCGGGCGGCCGACTCGAGGAACTTCGAACCCATGATGCCGATGCCGATACAGGCACCCAGCGCACCCAGGCCGATGATCAGACCGGCGGCGATGGCGGTGTAGCTCTGGATCAGGGCGATGAACTCTTGCATGACGCGACTCCTTGACGTGAACTTTTGGAAGTGAAATTGCGAGAAAAGACGTTTGGAAAATTTCTGAAAAAGAATCAGTGATGCTCGTGCGCCATCGCCAGATAGACGACCGACAGCACCATGAAAATGAAGGCCTGCAGCAGGATGATCAGGATGTGGAAGATCCCCCACGCGGCGTTGAAGATCACGCCCGGCAGGAAGGTGACCCAGCTCGCCGCCAGGCCCGCGATCAGCATGAAAACCAGCTCGCCGCCGTACATGTTGCCGAAAAGTCGCATCGCCAGAGAGATCGGCTTGGACAGATATTCGACGATATTGAGGCCCAGATTCGGTACCGCAAGCGCGAGCTTGGCGCCGGTGCCGTGCGCATGGAACGGCGCGGTGAACAGCTCCTTGGTGAAGCCCCAGCCGCCTTTCGCCTTGATCGAATAGAAGATCGTCAGCAGGAAAACGACGGTCGACATCGCCAGCGTGGTGTTCAGATCGGCGGTCGGCACGATGCGCCAGTAAGTATGATGCGCGGCTTCTTCGCCGGCGATGTGGTGTACGCCGAAACCGATCGCGTCGAGCGGCAGCAGGTCCATGGCGTTCATGAAGAACACCCACATGAAGATCGTCAGCGCGAACGGCGCGATGAACTTGCGGCTGCCGTGGAAAACGTCCTTCACCTGGCCGTCGACGAATTCGATCAGGATTTCGACGAAGGCCTGGCCTTTCGACGGCACGCCGGCGGTGGCCTTGCGCGCCATGCTCCAGAACCAAAGCACGAAGATCAGGCCGAGCACCAGGCCCGTGATCCACGAATCGAGATGCACGCCATCCGACGGCCCACCGAGCACGCGGTTGTGCGTGAGGTGATGCTGGATGTATTGGGTCAGACCACCGGATGCGCCGGATTCCGCACTCACGAGACCACCCTTAAGATTTGATTCTGAATGCCATGAGGTATGCGACCAGTGCAGCGCCAAGCCCCGCGATCAACGGCAGGGGCGGCAGCTCGAAGCGGGCCAGCGCGATGTAGAGCGCGCCCACGATCACCAGCCACTTCAGGGCGAGTCCGCCGAACAGGCGCGCAAGCGCCGCTCCGGGACCGATGACGCCGGCGCCGAAGGCCCGCCAGGCCATCAGCGCGCTCCCCAGCGTCACCGCGCCACCCCCGAGGAGAGCGGCAAGCGCGGCCCGTTCACCCTGGACGAGGAAGACCAGCGCGGCGATCAGGGTGACGACCGTCTGGAAGACGACCACACGCTGCGCCTGGCGCCGGCCGGCGGCCATGGAATTGAGCACGCTGCGGATCCGGTTGCCGGGAAAAATCGGCGTTATTCGGCAGAAAATCGCCCTGCCAAGACGTAGAAGTATAGCAGTCGGGCGAAATTCGCCGCAACCGCGAATGCACGATGCCGAGCCGCCTCAGGGCGGCAGCAGGTGGCCTGCGAACCAGGTCCAGGCCGATTGGGCGTCGGACTGGGCGACGACGTGGCCGCCGGCGAAGTCGACCTTCTTCACCGTCGCCGGCGTGCTCCAGCCGGCGTTCTGCAGGCGCGCCAGGTCGCCCTGCACGAACGGCGCCCACGGATCGCCCGAGCCGACGCGCAGTTGCACCGGGATGTGGCGGGCCGCGCCCGGCAGCAGGTTTTCGCAAGCAGCGTCCTCGTTTGCCGGCTCGCAGGCGAGCGCGAACAGCACGCCGGCGTTCACCGCATAGGCGGCGAATCGCGTCGAGTTGCCGAGTCCGAGCGCGTGGCCGTAGTGGCCGCCGGCCGAAAATCCCCACAGATAGCGTCGCGCCCGATCGATGTCGTAGCGGCGTTCAACTTCGGCGATCGCGCAGGCCAGCGCCGGCGTATCGAGCGACGGCACCCAGCCGCCGGAATTGCCGCTGGCGATCGGCGCCAGCACGATGGCGCCCTGCGCTTCGGCCACGTTGGTCCACAGACTGCGCATCGACGACGCGGCGGTCGGTGCCTGCGCCGCCGAACCGGCGGCGCCGTGCAGCGCGACCACCAGCGGCCAGGCCTGCGCACCGTCGTACGTCGACGGCACATACAACAACACTTGATGGGTGAGGCCGGTGTCCGGCACCGCCACCGTGATCGACGACGGCCCGCTCGCGGCTTCGCCTTTCATGCCGCTCGGCCGCGATGTCGCGCTCTCGGCCGTTTCGAGGCCGGAGCGGAACATCGATTCGCCGGCACCGCATTGCGTCGACACGAAATCTTCGAGCGCGAACTGCGCCGCCGCCAATCGCGGCGTCGCGGCAGCGACGATCAAAGCGAGGACGATCAAAGGGGGCGGGAGAATCTTCGACATATCGGCAATTCTGCGCAGTCGGCGATGAATCGGGCCCGGCCGCTAGGCGGCCGGGAGGCTCAGGCCGACGGTCAAACCCCCGCCTTCGCGATTCGACAGCGTCAGCCGCCCGCCGTGCGCTTCGACGATCTCGCGCGCCAGCGCCAACCCGAGCCCGGTACCGCTGCGCTTGGTCGAATAGAACGGCACCAGCGCATTGGTGAGCACGGCTTCCGACATGCCGCTGCCGCGATCGGAAATATCGAGCCGCACACCGCCCGCAATGCGCCGCATCGACAACGAAACCTCGTCGGCCGCCGAGCCGGACTCGTGCGCGTTCTTCAGCAGATTGATCAAGGCCTGCTGCATCTGCGCGCGGTCGAAATGGCCGGGCTCGTGAGGAATTTCGCCGTCGAGGCGGAAGGGATACTGGCTTTGCAGTTGCGACAAGAATTCACCCCAGTCGACCGCTTCGGGCCGCGGTGTCGGCAGCTTGGCGAAACCCGCGTAGCCGCGGATGAAGGCGTCGAGATGACGCGCGCGGTCTTCGATCGTGGCGAACACTTTCTGCAGACGCTCGGTGTCGCCGCGCTTGGCCAGTTCCGCGCCCGAGTGCGCGAGGGAACTGATCGGCGCCAGCGAGTTGTTGAGTTCGTGGCTGATCACGCGGATCACTTTCTTCCAGGTCGCCACTTCCTGCCGGCTCAGTTCGACCGTGAGCCGCTTGAGCAGATGCAGGCTGTGCGCGCGGCCGTTGAGATTGAAGCCGCGGCGCGACAGGTGATAGGTCTCGTCGTGGCCTTCGTACTGGAATGTGAAAAGCCGATCGCGGCCTTCCGACAAGGCTTCGCGCAAACCGGGCGGCGCCTGCGTCATCACCTCGGCCAGATTGAGGCCTTCCAGCCGGCGGCCGTCGTTGAACAATTGCCGCGCGGCGAGATTGCCGTACACCACGTGGCCGCGCGGCTCGGTCAGCAGCAGCGCCACCGGTGTGTTCTGGATGACGGTATCGAGCAACAGTTCGCGCTGGAACAGATTCTGCCGTTCCTGCCGCAGCGTCTGCGCCAGTTCGTTGTGCGCGACCACCAGATCGCCCAATTCATCGTTGGCGTTGCGCACGATACTGAAGCTGAAATCGCGATCGCGAAACGCCGCCACCGCGCCCGACAGCGCACGAAACAGCGACAGCACCGGTTCGACCCACAGCCGCACGCACACCACGATCAGCGGAATCGAAATCGCCAGCGCCACCGCCCACTCGAGCCAGCCGGTGCCGAGCCAGCGCGCCAGCAACACCGCCACGCTCACCGAAATGAAAACCGGGATGGCGGTGAGCAACACGAGGCGGCCTTCGAGCGAGAAACGGCGGCGGGCGGTCATGCGCGGAACGATAACCCGGCGGGCTGATCGCGGCGACCGCAGACCGGCGTCAGCGGGCCTGGCCGGGGATTCGCGCGCAATACGTTGAGCCAATCAGGCCGCATCCCTGGGAGTCGCCGATGTACCGCCGAACCATTGCACTGTTGCTCCTGCTCGCTGCCGCCGCGCTGCCCGCGGCGCCGCTGTCCACCGCGTTCACTTACCAGGGCGACCTGCACGACAACGGCCTGCCGGCCGACGGCGTATTCGACCTGCGCATCACGCCCTACGCCGAAGCCGCGGCCGGTGCGACGCTGGCACCGGCGCTCGTGATCCAGGACGTGCCGGTGACCGAGGGCGTCTTCACCACGCAGATCGACTTCGGCGCGGGCTTCTTCGTCGGCGATGCGGTGTGGCTGGAGATCGCCGTGCGCGACGGCGATTCGGCCGATCCGAACGCCTTCGAAACCCTGGCGCCGCGGCAGGAAGTGACGCCCGCGCCGTACGCGCTGAAAACCGCCCCGGCCAGCGTCACCGATCTCGAACTCGCCGCCGATGCCGTCGGCAGCGCGCAAGTGCAGGCCAACGCGATCGGCTCCGGCCAGATCGCCGACGGCACGGTGTCGACCGGCGATGTCGCGAACGGCAGCCTGCTGCCGGAAGATTTCGCCTTCGACGCCTTCAACAACACTCTGTGGCGCGTCGGCGGCAATACCGGTGTCGGCAGCGGGTTTCTCGGCACCACCGACAACACGCCGCTGGCCCTGCGTTCGAGCGTCGGCGTGACGATCAACGGCACGGCCCCGAACACCAACAGCGAGCTCACCATCCGCGGCAATCCGAGCACGCCCGAAACCAATGCCGACATCGTGCTGTGGCCGCGCGGTGGCGAGGCCTTCTTCGATCTGGTCGCGATCGGCACCACGCCGCTGGATTCGCGCTTCGGCATCTTCTCGGTCGGCACCAATCCGTTCACCGGTTTCGTCCAGCGTTTCAGCATTGCGGGCACCGGCGCGATCGCTGCCGGCACCACCGCATCGGCCGCGCATCCGGGCACCTTCGTATTCGCCGACACGACCGGCGGCGGTTTCGCCAGCACCGGCAACAACCAGTTCATCGCACGCGCCGCGGGCGGCGTGGGCATCAACACGGCGCCGTTTTCCTCGGACTACGAACTGAGTCTCATCGGTGGCGCCAGCAGCGGCAACGACAACGTCGAAATGGCGCTCAAACCGCGCGCGCCGGATCTCGACCGCAGTTGGGCGATGCGCGTGTCGAAAGACGCCTCGACGCAGCTGTCGCTCGATTACAGTTCGCCGACGCAAGGCATCGTCGCCAATCCGCGTTTCGTGCTCACCGGCGCAGGTTCGCTCGGCGTGGGTGCGGCGCAGGCGGTGGGGCACGGCGGCAGTTTCGTGTTCGCCGACGGCTCTTCCGCCAGCACGGTTTCGACCACGGCGGCGAACCAATTCCTGGTTCGTGCCGCGGGCGGCATCGGCATCAATCGGCCCGGCGGTGGCAGCGATGAAGTGTCGATCGGGCCGCGCACCGGCGATGCCGCCCAGAGCGCCGACCTGGTGCTCGGTGCCGCGGCGACTGTCGGGCAGTTCCGCATGTCGACCACCGTTGCCGGCGCGAGCGACACCATCGGTCGACTGTCGATCCGCAACACCAATCCAACCTACGCCAATGCGGTGATCGCCGAATTCTTCACCGAAGGCGCGAACCGCCGCCTGGGATTGTTCCGCGGCACCGCCACCGGCATCACCTTCACGCCGAATCATCCGCTGCATATCGGCGAATCGACGATCGCCAACAGCGGCAACGGGGCGCACCTGACGACCGGCGGCGTGTGGACCAACGGATCGAGCCGCGCCTTCAAGCAGGCGTTCACCGCGATCGATGTGTCGGACGTGCTGGCGCGCGTGCTGGCGCTCGATGTATCGCGCTGGCGCTATCGCGGCGACGACGACGCGTGGCATATCGGACCCATCGCAGAAGACTTCTACGCCGCCTTCGGGCTCGGCGGCGATGCGCAGTACATCGGCACGGTCGATGCGGACGGCGTGGCGCTGGCGGCAATCCAGGGCCTGCACGCCGCCACGCAGCAGCGCAGCGCCGAACTCGAAAGCGAGAACGCCACCCTGCGCGATGCCTTGCAGCGGCTCGAAGCGCGCGTCGCGGCGCTCGAAGCCGGCAGCCGGTGACGCCGTGAAACGCTTGCTTCGATGCAGCCTGCTGGCACTGGCGGCGCTAAGCCTGCCCGCCGCCGCGCAATACACGCTGCCGCGCTGGACCATCGACAACGGCGGCGGCACTTCCAGCGGCGCGCGATTCACGCTGCGCGGCACGATCGCGCAGCCGGACGCAGTGAGGCTGCTCGGCGCGACGCGATTCCAGCTGTCCGGCGGTTTCTGGGCCGAGGTGCAGGACGCACGCGTTTTCCGCGACGGCTTCGAAGAATAGCGCGCTCAGGCGCGCGCGATGCCGAGTTTTTCCATGCGGCGGTAAAGCGCTTGCCGGCTCAGGCCCAATTCGCTCGCCGCCTGACTCACCACGCCGCCGGCGCGTGCGAGCGCCGATTCGATGCTGTCTCGATCGGGCTCGGCTTCGGTTTCCGTCGCCGCCGACGCGACGCCGGATGCGGCCGGCAAGGCCAGATCCGCCACTTCGATGCTGCTGCCGGCCGCTAGCAGCATCGCTCGTTGCAACACGTTCTTCAGTTCGCGCACATTGCCCGGCCAGGCGTGCCGTTGCAGCGCGTCGCGCGCGCTCGAAGTCAGCGGCTTGCCGTCGCGCAGGAAATGCTCGGCCAACGGCAGGATGTCGCCGCGCCGCTCGGCCAGCGGCGGCAGCCGCAGCTCGATGACGTTGAGACGATAGAAAAGATCTTCGCGAAACGTGCCGGCGCGGATCATCGAGGACAGATCGGCATTCGTCGCACTGATCACGCGCACCTTCACTTGCCGCTCGCGATTCGATCCCAAGCGTTCGAAGCGGCCGGTTTCCAGCACGCGCAGCAGTTTCATCTGGCCGGCCGGCGGCAGGTTGCCGATTTCATCGAGAAACAAGGTGCCGCCGTCGGCCGCTTCGAACTTGCCTTCGCGCGCCTTGTTGGCGCCGGTGTAGGCGCCGGCATCGGCGCCGAACAATTCGGCCTCGATCAGTTCCGACGGCAGCGCACCGCAATTCAAGGTGACGAACGCTCCGCCGCGCACCGCCGAATTGGCCTGCACGATTTCGGCGATGCGCTCCTTGCCGGCGCCGTTCGGGCCGGTGATGAGAACCGGCACGTCGGCGCGCGCCACCTGGCAGGCCAGCGCCACCACGCGCTCGGTGGCCGGATCGGCGAACACGAAGCCGCGCAGGTCGTATTGCTCGCGCAAGGCCCCCGCGCCGCGCTGCTGCGCACGTTTGATCGTGTGCAGTTCGCGCCGCGTCTGACCCAGTTCGAGCAGATTGCGCACGGTGGCGAGCAGTTTGCGGTCGTCCCAGGGTTTGGCGAGGTAGTCGGCCGCGCCGCCTTTCACCAGTTCGACCGCCGATTCCAGATGGGTCCAGGCCGTCAGCAGGATCACCGGCATATCGGGATAGCGCGCGCGAATCCGTCCGAACAATTCGACGCCTTCTTCGCCCGAGGTCGTATCGGCGGTGAAGTTCATGTCCTGGATGACGAGATCGATCGACTCGCCGGCGAGCAGTTCGAGCCCGGCCTCGGGCGACTCGGCACTCAGCGTGCGCAAGTCCGACAGCGAGAACAGCATTTCGAGCGCGGTCGAGACGCTGGGGTTGTCGTCGATGACTAGGATGGTGGGCATCGATGCTGAGCCGGGAAGCGGGAGACGGGAATCGGGAATCGGGAATCGGGAATGGTAAGAGCAACAGCGCAGCCCGCGCTCTACTCCCGGTCCCCGACTCCCGATTTCCGCACAAACTAAGCCGACCGCGTCGCGATCGCCGGCGGCACCCGCGCCGCGCGGCCGGCCGGGCCGAGCACCGCGATCTGACCCAGCGCGAACACCGCCAACGCGCCCACCGGCAGATAGAACCAGGGCAGACGCGGCGCCTGGTACTGATCCATCAGCCACAGGTTGAAGCCGTAGGTGAGCAGAATCCCCAGGCCCACGCCCATCGCCACCATGATGCCGTTTTCGGTCTGGAAATAGCCGCGGATATTGAAGCGGCGCGCACCGAGCGCACGGCGCGTGCCGATCTGCTTGATGCGGCGTGTCACCCAGAAACTCGCCAAGCCGACGATGCCAAGGCCGGTGATCACCACCATGCCGGCCATCACGAACAGCAGGATCGTCATCATCGCGCGATCCTGCTGGTAGCTCTGAGCGCGCACGCTTTCCACGCTTTCGTTTTCGCGCAGCAGGCGGCCGGTATTGATCTCGCCGAGCTTGGTCTCGACTTCCTTCATCAGACGATCGCGCTGGCCGGGTTCGGTGCGCACCAGGTAGGCGGAGAACTTGTCGAAGAGCGGCCGGCTCGGCACCAGCGTGCTGTTTTCGACATTGCGCGAGCGCGGCCAGGGCTGCTGCAGACGCTCCAGCACACCGACGACGGTGACGGTCTCGGCTTCGCCGGCAATGCCGTAGAGCTGCTTGCCCACCGCGCTCTCGCCCGGGAAGATTTCTTCGGCCAGCGCCTTGGTGATGATGATGCTCTTGGCCGTGATGCCCGAATCGTCGGTCATCTCGGTGATTTCTTCGGCGGTGAAGTTGCGGCCGTCGATGATCTTGGCGCCGAAGGCCTCGACGCCGCCTTCGTCGGCGAAGTACAGCGCCGTCGATTTTCCGCGGCGCGTGCCGGTGGGGTCCATCGGCTCCTTGTCGATGCCCGTGCCCCAGCCGCCGTTGCTCATCGGCAGGGTGTTGGTGGCCGTCGCCGAGATGACCCCGGGCAGGCTTTCGATGGCGTCGAGATCTTCACGCATCGTGTTGCGCAGGTCGAAGTTCGAGGCGAACCCGAGGCTGCGGATCATGAAGGTGTTGGCTTCGTCCATGCCGCTCGGCTTGCCGACGCGCTCGGCCCGGTCGAGGATGATGAACAGGCTGTTGCACACCACGGCCAGCGTGATCGCCACCTGCAGCACGATCAGCGCCAGGCCCGATTTGTTGCGCATCAGGGCCGAGTAGATGGGGCGGATTTCCATGGTCATCGCAGGTGCCTCAGTTGGATTTCAGCTGCGTGGCGGGCGTGACCTGGCACGCTTTCCACGTCGGATAGATGCCGGCCAGCACGCTGGCGGCGAGCGCCACGCCCATCGTGATCAGGATCATGCCGGGCTCGAGCTGCGCCAACTCGCCGGTCGGCGTGTCGGCATACAGCGCACGCAGTCCGGCCAGACCGAGCATGGTCAGCACCAGGCCGCTGATCGCGCCCACCACGCCGACCATGCCGGCCTCGGTGAGGTACTGCGTGAACACTTCGCGGCGGCTGGCACCGACGGCGCGGCGCAGACCGATTTCCGAAGCGCGCGCCAGGAACTTCGCCAGCAGCAGGCCGACCGTGTTGACCAGGCACACCACGAGGAAGGCGAACGCCAGCCACAGCTGCGTACTGGCATCGCGCGGCACCACGCGCTCCTGTTCCAGCCACTCACCGGTGGTGCTCAGACGGTTGTTGAGCGGACGCTCGAAGCGGCCGAGCTTCTTCTGGTCGGTGACGTAGTTGTTCATGAACTCCAGATAGTTGTCGCGCTCCGCAGCGCTCGCCAGTTCCACCCACATCGAAATCCAGATGCATTCGCTGTCGAGCCAGGCCTGGTAGCCGTCGCCGGAGTCCTTCCAGCAGTTGTTGTTGCTCGACGACTGCAGTTCGCGTTCGATGCCGTTCTTGAACGGCACGAAGAATTCTTCCGGATCCTGGAAGCCGCCGCCCGAGGTTTCATAGAACTTCGGTTGCGGGTTCCAGTTGTCGAGCACGCCGACCACGCGGAAATCCTCGGCCCCCATGCGCACCGTGCGGCCGACGCTGTCTTCGCCCGAGAACAGGCGTTCGTTGGTCGGCGCCGACAGCACCACGACGCGCGCCGCGTCGTCGTCCTGCGCGCTGCTCCAGCCGTTGCCGTACTTGAAGGGCGAGTCGAACATCGGGAAGAAATCGCCGTGCGTGAACAGCACGGTGGCCATGTACGGCTTGATCTCGCGATTGGCCGGTTCCACCGCCAGCACGTTCGGGAACATCGCCGCCTGCCGCACGCCTTTCTTGGCGGCGACCAGATAGGTCGCATCGCGATGGGTGAACTGGTCCGGCGGCGAACCGTCTTCGTTGTACGGATTGCCGGGCGACCAGTTGTCGAGCTGCGGGCGATAGACCAGCCCTTCCTTGTGCTCGAGCGGATTGCCCGACATCGCGCGCAGCACGGTGAGCGACGTCATCGACGCACCGATGCCGAGCGCGATGGCCGCCACCATCAGCGCGGTGAGCACCGGATTGCGCCGCAGGCTCAACAGGGCCAGACGAACGTAGTAAGCGAACATGAGTCGGGGCTCCGGTCAGATCGCAGCGGCGGCGTTCGGCGCCGGGTGAGCGGCCGCCGGGCGATGCAGGCGCGGCGCGTCTTCGATATCGGTGACCTGGCCGTCGATGATGTGGATGTTGCGCTGCGCGCGCGCGGCGAGCTCCGGATCGTGCGTCACCATCACGATGGTGGTGCCCTGCGAATTGATCTCTTCGAGCAATTCCATCACGCCGCGCGCCATCAGCGTGTCGAGGTTGCCGGTCGGTTCGTCGGCGAGCAGCAGGCGCGGGCTGCCGGCGAGCGCACGTGCAATCGCCACGCGCTGCTGCTGGCCGCCGGAGAGTTCCGCCGGATAGTGGCGCTGGCGCGATGCCAGGCCGACCTTGCCGAGCGCTTCTTCGATGCGGCGCTTGCGTTCGGGCGCCGCATAGCCGCGATAACGCAGCGGCACGTCGACGTTGTCGAACAGGTTCAGATCGGGAATCAGGTTGAAGCCCTGGAAGATGAAACCGATCTTCTCGTTGCGCAGCCGCGAACGCGCGTTGTCGTCCATGCCGCGCACCGACACGCCGTCGAGCAAATAATCGCCGCCGGTGAATTCTTCCAGCAGTCCGGCGATGTTGAGGAAGGTGGTCTTGCCCGAGCCCGACGGCCCCGTGACCGCCACGAACTCGCCTTCCCGCACGTTCAGATCGAGCTCGCGCAGCGCGTGCGTTTCGATCATGTGGGTGCGGTAGACCTTGCTGAGTTTTTGCATCTTGAGCATGGCGGAGTCCTTTGGAGCAGGGATCAGGGGTTAGTAGCGAGGGCGCGTTGCATGGATGCAGTTCAAGGCGTGGGGGTTGCAGCGAGGAGCGACATCGGCGCGCCCTCGCTACTCGCCCCTGACCCCTGCTCTGCCTCAATCCGAAATCACGATCCGTTCGGCGTCGGCGAATTCATCGGTGCCCGAGATGACGATGCGATCGCCCGCTTCGAGTCCCGACAGGATTTCCACATCCGAGATGCTGGCCGCGCCGATTTCGATCGGGCGCCGCTGCGCCACGTCGTCGACCACGACGAAGGCGTAGCGGCCGCCGCTGGTGTCGACGAACGGGCCGCGCTGCACCATCAGCACGTCGGGTTTTTCTTCCATCAGCACACGGGTGCTGACGCGCTGGTTCTGGCGCAGGCCTTCGGGCAGCGCACCATCGAAACGGGCGCGCGCCACCACCTGGCCGTTCACCACTTCCGGCGAGATCGACGACAGCAGGCCGGGGAAGGTGGTGCCGGCGTATTTGATCTCGGCCTGCATGCCCAGGCCCAGATCGTCGGCGAAGCTTTCCGGCACTTCGAGTTCGACTTCGAGCTGGCTCAGGTCGACCACGGTCAGCAGCGGCGTGTTGGTGGCGACGACGGCGCGATCGGTGATCGCGACGGTGCCGACGATGCCGTCGACCGGCGAGCGCACGGTGAGTTCGTCGTGCCGGCGTTCGAGGTCCTTCACCACCAAGCGCTGGCGTTCGAGCTGGTGTTCGCGCGTCTGCAGTTCGAACTGCACGCCCTTGATCTCCAGGCCCGAGTCGTTCTTCGAATGGCTGGCGACGATCTCGGCGCTGCGCAGCGTGTCGCGGGCGCGCAGGTATTCGACTTCCGAGATCGCCTTGTGCGCCCAGGCCGCTTCGGCGCGCTGCATTTCGCGCTCGGCGGCGCTCAGCGACACTTTGGCTTCATCCGCGGTGCGGCGACTCACCAGCTGCTGGCGTTCGCTCGCGATGCGCTGGCGCTGCACTTCGACTTCGAGTTCCTGCAGCGTGGCGCGTTCGCGATCGAGTTCGTTGTCGAGTTCGGGCGAATCGATCTGCGCGAGCACGTCGCCGACTTTCACCGTGCTGCCGGCCTGCGTCTTGAGCGCCACCGTGCCGGCCACCGGCGCATACAGGGTCGGGCTCACCGCCGCCACGATGCGGCCTTGCACCGACACGTCGCGCACCAGCGTGCCGCGCCGCACTTCGGCCACGCGCAGGCGTTCGCTGGACACCGAACGTTCGGCGCCGAGCCAGCGGCCGAGGGTCGGCAGGGCCACCAGCAGCAGCACGACGGCGGCGCCGATCGCGGCGATCAAACCGAAGCGCTTGCGGCGGGAGACGGGCGTGGCCGCGACGACGCGGTCTTGGGCGGAGGTGTCGCGGATCATGATCGGGTTCCAGGGGTGACGTCCCTTGGATGCAGACAGCGTGCCAACGGTTACATCGGCGTAAGTCCCTGACTGTCATCGGATTTGCACGAGCCGTACGGCTGTCCGCCCTGTCCGGCCGGACGACCGCCCGCAGCGCAGCGGCGGTCGCATGTGATAATTCGCGCCTCGTTCCTCCGCGGATTTCTCTTATGTGCGGCATCGTCGGCATCAGCGCGCAGCGCGATGTAGTTCATCACCTCATCAGCGGCCTGAAGGCGCTCGAATATCGCGGCTACGACTCCGCCGGCATCTCGGTGCTCACCAGCCAGGGCCTGGAACGTCGTCGCGCCAAGGGCAAGGTGCGCGATCTGGAAGCGCTGCAGGCGGCCTCGCCGCTCGCCGGCACCAGCGGCATCGCGCACACGCGCTGGGCCACGCACGGCGTGCCCAACACGATGAACGCGCACCCGCACATTTCCGGCGACAGCCTGTCGGTGGTGCACAACGGCATCATCGAGAACCACGCCGAGCTGCGCGCCGAATTGCGCGCGCTGGGCTACGAATTCACTTCCGACACCGATACCGAAGTCATCGCGCATCTGGTCGAGCACTACCAGCGCCAAGGCGCCCGCCTGCTCGACGCCGCCCGCGCCGCGCTCGCGCGCATGCACGGCGCCTACGCCGTGGTGCTGATCTCCAAGCGCGAACCGGGCGTGCTGGTCGGCGCCCGGCGCGGCTCGCCGCTGGTGGTGGGGTTCGGCGACGGCGAAAACTATCTGGCCTCCGACATCCATGCGCTGCTGCCGCTGACGCGCCGCTTCACTTATCTGATGGAAGGCGACGTGGTGGAGCTCGATCGCGAACGCGTGCGCGTGTTCGACGAGAACGGCACGCCGGTGGAACGTCCGATCAAGGAATCGACCTTCTCGGCCGATTCGGTGGAGCGCGGCGAATACCGCCACTACATGCTCAAGGAAATCCACGAGCAGCCGCAGTCGATCGCCGACACGCTCGAAGGCCGCATCGCCGCGGGCCGCGTGCTGCCGGAAGTGTTCGGCGTCGGCGCGGCGGAATTGCTGGCGCAAGCGCAGGCGGTGCACATCATCGCCTGCGGCACGAGCTTCCATGCCGGGCTGGTGGCGCGTTACTGGATCGAATCGCTCGCCGGCCTGCCCTGCACCACCGAAATCGCCAGCGAATACCGCTATCGCAGCCCGGTCGTGCGCGAAGACACGCTGCTCATCACGATTTCGCAATCGGGCGAAACCGCCGACACGCTCGCCGCGCTGAAGCTCGCGAAGGAACGCAATTACCTGGCGCGCCTGGCCGTGTGCAATGTGCCGGAGTCCTCGCTGGTGCGCGAATCCGAACTCGTGCTGATGACGCGCGCGGGCCCGGAAATCGGTGTCGCTTCGACCAAGGCCTTCACCACGCAGCTCACGGCACTGGCGTTGCTGTCGATCCAGCTCGCCAGCACGCGCGGCCTGCCCGAAGCCCGCCAGCGCGAACTCGTCGCCGAACTCGAAAGCATCCCCGGCCTAGTCACCGAAGCCTTGAAGCTCGACGCGCAAATCCTCGCGCTGGCCGAACGCTTCGTCACCAAGGAACACGCGCTGTTCCTCGGCCGCGGCACGCATTTCCCGGTGGCGCTCGAAGGCGCGCTCAAGCTCAAGGAAATCTCGTACATCCACGCCGAGGCCTACCCCGCCGGCGAACTCAAACACGGCCCGCTGGCGCTGGTGGACGAGAACATGCCGGTGATCGCCGTCGCCCCGAACGACCACCTGCTCGACAAACTCAAGTCGAACATGGAAGAAGTCCGCGCCCGCGGCGGCGAGTTGTATCTGTTCGCCGACACCACCGTCAGCCACGGCATGGGCGCCGGCCACGTCCTCTCGCTGCCGCCGAGCGGCGAAATCGCCGCCCCGATCGTCTTCACCGTACCGCTGCAATTGCTTGCGTACCACGTCGCGGTGCTGCGCGGCACCGATGTCGATCAACCGCGCAATCTGGCGAAGTCGGTGACGGTGGAATGAACCGTTGGGGCTCGTCCGCTTGAATTGATCCGGAAGAATAGAGGGATCGGATTTATTCATCGCCAGGCGATGAGCGCTTACCCAGCGCCTGTAGCGGGAGCCCGGATTACGGGCGCTGGATAGCGGTATAAAGGCAGGCATGCCGGACGACCCGCAGTCGATCCTGATCTGGGTGGCGATCGGGTGCCTGGTGCCGCCGCTTCTCGGCCGGCTCCTGCACCGGCGTCTGTCACGCGGTGCCGCCGCGTTGGCCGTCGGCCTGCTCATCGGCATCCCTGTCGCATTCGTGGCTGGACCAAAGATCGGTTTACTGGCGGGCACGTGGAGTTTGCTTCTTGGTTTTCTCGGGACCTCGCACCAATTTTTCCCGTCAACCCTGGATGACCTGGCGCAGCGCGCGAAAGGCAACCGCCGCTGGTGGGATCATTTCGGTGGCTGAGGAGTTGAACGGCGCGAGGCACGCGAAAAACAATGGAGTCAGCTGCCGCCCTCTCGCTGCTTCACTGCATGCGCATCGCTAGCCGCTCGCCTCCCACCGCGGCCCAGGCACGTAGCTGCGCACGCACTACTCGAAGCCATCGGCGAACAGCAGGCGCAACTGGCCGCGTCGTCCAATCCCGATACAGAACTCTCCACCGAAATTCCCTTGCTGCACGCGTTGGCCGCGCGAGCGCTTTCAGCGCCCCGACGCGGTAGAGAAGCGCAACGTCGCGGAACGCGCTTACGTGGCGCTACGCAGTCCGCCTCCGCGCATCGAACGGCTGCATGCGGCGCTGACGGCGGGACCCTAGGTCTACGCAGGAACCAAGCGCGACACAAGGCCGCGCTTCGACGCAACGCTGCCGCGCTGGAGCGGCTTACGCCAAGGCCGTCGCATCGGCCTTGCAATCCTGCGGATTCACCGTGAACCGGGTCAACGCGCGGTCAGCTCGGCGAGCAGTTCGTCGAGCTGTCCGAACGTCTCGTGCAACGCTTCCTGCGCGCCGGTGCCAGCCTCGTCGAGCGCTTCCTTCGTGGGATACAGCTCGCTCATGACGAGCAGCGTCTTGCCGTCGCGCTCTTCCAAGGTCACGGTGGTGACGGATGCCGCGTCGCCGCTTTCCTCGTTCGTCCAGACGATGCGCTTGTTGGGCACCACGTCGAGATATTTGCCGAAGAACGCCATCGGGTTCGCCGGATCGTCGCCGAACACCAGGCGGTAGGTGCCGCCGGTGCGCACGTCCATCTCGCATGAGCGAAGTGTCATGCCCATCGAGCGGGGCACCCACCACTTCTTGAACAACTCGGGCTTGGACCACGCCTCGAACACGAGCCGCGCGGGCGCCTCGAAGGTCCGCGTGACGATGACCTCGCGCTCCGACGTCTTGCCCACCGTCGTGCGCCGGGATTCACTTTCTTTTCTTGCGGCCACGCGCCTTCTCCTGTCGTTTGAGTTCATCGAGGACACCGTCCAACGCTGCGAAGCGCGCGTCCCACACCTGGCGGTAACGCGCGATCCACGCCATTTCCTCCTCGAGACGGCACGGGCCGATACGGCACGTGCGCACACGGCCGACCTTTTCGGTGGTCACGAGGCCGGCCAGCTCGAGCACGCCGACGTGTTTCTTCATGCCCGTGAGGGTCATGGCGAACTTGTCGGCGAGGTCGGTGATGGAGGCGTCGCCGCGTGCCAGCTGGTCGAGGACGCCACGGCGGGTGGCGTCGGCCAGGGCGGCGAAAGAGGCGTTGAAGTGGGCGGAGTGATGCTGAACCATGTGGTTCAGTATGGCGGGGTCGCGACGGGCACACAAGGGGGTGTCTCACCGAACCGCGACGCATGCAACGCGATTCGGATCGCAGCGGCCCGAGCTCACCAGGCCAAGGTGAGCGACGTTGGTCCGCGCAAGTCGACGCCAGCGCCCGTGGGCGCTGGGATCGCAATCAAGCCTTATGCTGCAGGTCAGCTTGAACGAGCAATCGAGCGAAGCGCTGCTTCGCTCGATCTTCTGACTCCTCCAAGCGTCATCGGGCTCAGGGTGTCGGCGGTTTCTCGAATCCGTCCTTGAAGATCGCGCTGCCCGAGCCGCCACCGCCGCCGGTTCCTACCGTTAGCTGCACGCTGGCGACGTTCGAAAGCGCATGGCCGTCGCTGGCCTGATACTGGAAGCTGTCCGGACCGTTGTAGCCGGCGTCCGGCACGTACACAAAGGCGCCGTCCGAAGACAGGATCACGCTGCCGTGCGCCGGTTGCGTCTTGGCGATCGCGGTCATGGCGTCGCCTTCGGCATCGCTATCGTTGGCAAGAACGCCGGGGCCGGAAATCGACAGCGATGCGCCGGCCGGTGTCGCGTAGCTGTCGTTGATGGCTACCGGCGCGGCGCCGGTTCCTTGCGGGACTACCGTCAGATTGACCTTGGCGGGCGCCGAAAACAGATTGCCGTCCGTCACGCGATAGGTGAAGGAATCCGGCCCGCTGTATCCAGCTTGCGGCACATAGACGAAGGCACCGTTCGACGACAGCGTTGCGCCGCCGTTGGCCGGCAGATCGATGATGACCGCGCTCATTGCATCCGATTCTGCATCGCTGTCGTTGGCCAGCACACCGGGCGATGCAATCGACAGCGTGGTGCCGGCAAGCGTGGTGTACGCGTCGGCGACGGCGACGGGAGCGCTTCCGCTGCCGACCGATGAAATCGTGATGTAGACGGTCGCGATACTGGAATTGCTGTGGCCATCGGTTGCCCGATAGGTGAACGAGTCCGTGCCGCTGAAGCCGGGCGCCGGCATATAGGTGAAAGCCCCGGACGTCGAAAGGGTGAGGCTGCCCGCCGACGGCGACGACTCCGGCACGACGCTAGTCAGATCGCCTTCCGGATCGAAGTCGTTGGCAAGGATGCCCGGCGCGCCGATCACCAGCGGCATGCCGGCCGGCGCGACGAAGACGTCGTCGTTGACGATCGGCGCGGCACCGGTGCCTTTCGGTCCCACATCGATAGTCACTTTGGCCGCGACCGACATCTGGTTTCCGTCGGTGATCTGATAACCGAACGAGTCGGGGCCTTCGTATCCTGCGTCCGGCACATAGACGAACGAGCCGTCGGACGATAGCGAAAGCGTGCCGAACGCCGTGGAATTGACGATCGATGCGCTGATCGCGTCGCCTTCCGCGTCGTAGTCGTTTCCGAGCACGCCCGGGGCGGCGATCTGGATCGCGACGCCAGCCGACGTCGTATACGAATCATCGATCGCGACGGGCGCCATTCCACCGCCTTTCGGAGCCACCACGATCTGCACGATCGCGCTCTGCGATACGGAGTTGCCATCGGTGACGCGGTACGTGAAAGACGTGGGACCAACTTCGCCCGGCTTGGGCTCGTAGACAAATCCTCCCGTCGCCGAGAACGTCAGATTGCCGGTGGGTGGCGGATCGAACAGCACCGCCGTCAGGTGGTCGCCTTCCGCATCGCTGTCGTTCGCCAGCACGCCGGGCGCGGCGATCTGAAGGGTGACGCCGGCGGGCGTCGTGTAGACGTCGTCATTGGCAATCGGCGCAGCGCCTGTGCCACTGCAGGCATCGCCCTTGCCATCGCCGTCGCCATCTTGCTGATCCGGGTTGTAGATGACAGGGCAATTGTCGGCGTCGGCACAGTGGCCGTCGCTGTCGGCGTCGTCGAGCGGATCGAACGGGCAGACATCGTCGACGCTCGCGGTGTGATCGCCGTCGTGATCGACCGGAATGACCACGCAGGGCGGCGTTCCGCAGGCGGGTGCACCGAATATCCGGTGTGTGTTTTCGATTTCGAGCGCCGAAATATCTGGGTCGACGGTGACACCGAACGACAGTGTGGCGCTGCCCGACAAGCCTTGCGGAAAACTCCAGACAACGCTGTTGGTTGCCGGATCGTAGTTGCCCAGAGCGCTCACCGAATCTGCGATTACCGTCGATCCGGCCGGCACCGGATCGCGCACCTCGAAAGCAGCACCGTAGCTGCCGTCGACGGTTATCGAGTAGTTGACCAGTTCATCTGGCTGCGCCAATCCATCCGGCCCGGCGGATCCGGTTTTTGTCGCTTCCAGGGGCACCGTGAAAATCAAATCCTCACAGCCGGGAGTCGGCGCTTCGAGCATGGCGCACTGAGTAGAGACAGGCTTCGGCTCAGACGCTGCCAGGAAGATATCGACCGTGATTTGCGTCGGGCCGGCGCTGCCCGGCTTGTCCAGAAAGGGAATGAGGCAAAGGATCGTGGTCGCCGAGTCGGATACGGTCGTGTCGCATGATGTTTCCGGCAGCGACGTTTCGATGGAAGACACCTGAACTCCCGCCGGCAGCTGTTGAATGAGATGCGTATCCGTTGCGGAACCGGGCCCGTCGTTGGTCACCACGGTCTGGAGTTGGATCTGCGAACCTGTCGCGTAGATGTCGCTGTCTTCCGGAAGGAACTGCGTCGTGGCCTTCAATGTCGGCCATGTGTTGGCCTTGAGCGCCAAGACCGCGAAGTCGGCCTGACCTGGAAATACGCCCTGGCTCCGCTGTCGCGAAACCTGCGCCAAGACATACGCGCGATCACCGGATGCCGAAATCGCGATGCCTTTCCCCCGTTCCTGCCCGTCGGTTCCGACACCTGGCATATCGAAAAGCTTCGTGCCACTCGATGAGTTGGGCATGCCGAAAGTCTTGTTGTCGCGCTCGCCCGACTCCGTCAACCGCGTAATCGCGAGCTGGCTGTAGTTGAACTTCCCTGCCGCGTCCGGCTGCGTTGTCAACCAGCGTGTGCCGACGAGGTAGATCTTGTCGTGCTCGTCGATCGCTATGTCGTCGAGCTCGCTGTCGCCATCGATAAAGTCGAGGATGACGCGTCCTGTGCCCTCGCCGAACGAACTATCGGGAATTAGAACGTCGGCGTGAAATCGCCAGACGAACAGATCGCGATCGTCGCTGAGGTCGTGCGAGGTCGTGCCGGCGACGACGAGGCGTCCCTGGGAATCGAACTCGATAGCGACGACCTTATCGATCTTCGACGTGTTGATACGGTCGATCGCGAACGTTTTGTAATCTTCCTGCACGAGTGTCTGGGCATTGACGCGAAAAAGCGCAATGTCGACATTCGGCGCGGACTGGTCGAGATTTCCGGCGATATACAGGCGCATTGGGTTGAGAGGATCGACCGCGGCAGCCACGGCCTGAGTTGGCTGCGCGTAGTACTCAGGGGCTGCGAACTTTCCAGCCCCGGGCCCGTGCCCGGGCAGGTAATTGCGAACGTACGCTTTCGACCCTGCACCCAACGAGGCGCGGCCTGCGTAGGAAACCGTTCCGCCCGAAACATCGGAACTCTGGATCGCGCTGGTCGTCGGCAGTTCATCGACTTCGTAGCTCGCGCCATCGACGCCGAGACTGAGCACGAGTCCGGCAGGTACCTGCACCCAGCCGGAGACCTTCGTGGTTTCGCCACCGAGGGTGATCAGGCCGCCACCCGTGATTGCGACATCCCTTGCGAATTGATTGAGGTTGGTCTGATTGTCTTCACCAGCTGGCACGAATCGAAACCAGCCCCCCGCACCGAACTGTCCGTCGAGGGCCCCCGTCGCGTGCAGGCGGGCGGCGACAATGTCCTTCATCGCCGCGCCGGCCCCCGCATCCGCACTGCCGGCCACGACGATGCGACCCTGGGCGTCGAGTTCGATATCTTCCGGCACGTCGTTCTGCCCGCCGGCGATATTGAATCCAATATTGACGATTCCCGAACCGTCCGGAGCGAAGGACGGATCGAGATCGCCATCGCGCGAATGGGCGGACATGCATAACGACAGGCTTACGAGCGCCGCTGCAATCGCACGATGACGAAGCCTCGTGGGCGTTGCGATGCCATGATCTGCGATGGCGTGTGTCGCCGCAGGGGTTGCGCGATTCTGCGATATGCGATCCGACGTCCGCTTCATGTCATCTCCAGTTCGTTGTGTGTTGCACGCCGGGCTGGTGAATCAACTTCTGCAGGCCGCGCGCGCGGAAGCGCCGCTCGATGCCGTTGCCCGCGAAGTTCCTCTGGTCGCGTCGACCACGAGCCGCCCGCCGGCGTCGCTTGGACGCCGGTTGCCGCAGTAGTACGCAAGCTTCGATTTAAGCGGACAGCGGTTATGAGCCCGTGGGGCTGCGCTGACGGCAGCAGGGAAAAAATTTCCCGGAGCGAACTAGGGGTCTCGGGTGCCGACCCACACCGGTTCGGCGCGCTGCGGTGCGGCCAACGAACGGACCGCGCCGGCAATGAGGGAGAAGGAAACTACAACGCTCGTGCGAATACCTGATCGAGCGCGCCGCTCATTCGAAGCCGTGCGAGAACAGCCCGGTGTATTCGATCGCGCCCAGGTCGATCTGTTCGCCCTGGATGCGCGGATTGCCCTCGAGGTCGAAGCTGGCGGCGCCGCCGAACGGCAGGTTCACGCCATACTCGATGGCCACGGATTGCTTACCCAAGTGCACGCCATCGGCAGCCAGGCCGGCATCGGCGTCCTGCAGATTGCCGGCGGTCAAGCCGGGTGTGGGTAGCTGACCGACGGCGGGGTCGGCGTACAGGTTGCGGATGAAATAGACGTTGCCGTAGGCGAGATACACATCATCGCCCGTGTTGTTCCAGAACAGGCTGTTGCTCATCACGATCGCGCCGTCGCCGTCGGCCGTGAGATTGAGCGCGCCGTGGCCTTCTTCGCTGACGTTGTCGACCACGGTGAGGTTGGACAGGAAGGCGTTGCCGTTGGTGCGGATATTCATCGCCGAGTCGTAGCGGGCGCGGTTGCCGCGCACCAGCAGATTGCGCACGGTGGTGTTGCCGTAGCCGACATACAGCACCAGCGCACCGAACACGGCATCGGCCTGGCAGTCGCTTGCGATCAGGTTTTCGAAGACGTTGGTGCCGGCCTGCACGATGCCTTGCGCGTGGAAAGCGAGGCAGCCGCCGGCGCCGTTGACGTCGCGCGCGTGGCCGCGGCGCAGGGTCAGATTGCGCAGCGTGAATGCACCGGTGCCGCCGTTGTCGCGCAGGATGTAGAAGATGCGGCCGCTGAATTCGGCGTCGATCGCGGTCAGGCGCGCATCCATGGTCTGCGTGACGCAACTGCCGTTCCAGCCCGACCAGCCGCCGGAGATCACCAGCGAGTTGGTTTCGCGCATCGTCACGTAGATTGCGTTGTAGTAGCTCTCGGGCGTTGCGAGCGCCTGGATCACGCCGCTGCGGATGCGCACTTCATGATCGCCGGCGGTGTAGGTGGCATCGGAAATGGCGTCGCGCAGCGCGGCGGCATCGGCGACGCAGTAAATCTCGGCCTGCGCCGTGGAGGCGGTGAGGCCGCCACAAAGCGCGAGCACGAGCAGGACGAAGCAGCGGTGGATCTTTTTCATCGCGGGGAACTCCGGGCTAGGACGGGCGTCGGACGGGGCTCAGGTCAGCCACTCGTGCATGGTTTTCGGACGCCAGCGCCTGGCTGCGCTATCGGCAAGGTCCAGCACCTGGCGGGCGGCGCGGGCTAGGTCGGCGAGGTCGGCGTGTTCGAGCAGGGCGTCGGCGCTGCGGCCGGGCAGGTCGGCGGCGGGCGATTCGACGTGGTCCGTCGGGCGGGCGGAGCGGGTCAGCAAGGTCATGGCAGCGGGCTCGGTCAGGCCGCGAAAGTGCGGCATGGCGAACACTGTCGGTTCGACCCCGGGCCCCTGCATGACGCCAGCGTTTCGGCTGGCTCACGCCTACATTATTTCCTTGTCCACCAACGGCTTGGCGACGGATTACCGAACTTCGGGGCGGTCTCCGGCGCCGCTGGCGCCGCTGGCGGCGTTGCGGCGTTGCGGCGTTGCGGCGTTGCGGCCTAGCGGCCGGCGGCGATCATGTGCTCGGCCAGGTCGGCATAGACCGTGGCCCAGGCGGTTTCCAGCTCGGTAGTGAAGTCCGCACCGAGGGCGGCGTGCAGGGACTGCAGCAGTGCGGCGCCGACATCGTCGTAGTGGTCCTCGGTCGCGCCGTAGGCCTGATGGCGCAGGCCCAGGTCGCGGAACTGCGCGTGCAAGCGCTCCGGTTCGTCGAGGCCTGCGACGATCGCGCCGAGCATTTCCATCAACTTGCGCGCCTGGTTTTCGATCTGCGGCGGGAACAGCCCGCGCATCTCGGGGTTGAGGTTGAACAAGGTGGCGTAGAAGGCCTTCCCGACCACCGCCGTCTGCGGGGCGATTCGGGCGAAGCTGGCGCGGACCAAGGCGATCTGATGCGGCGTCATGGATGGGTTTTCGCGGCTTCGAGACGCTGGGCTGCCAGCCGGGTGGCCAAGCGCGCCAGCGGCGGATAAGGCGGATCGACGACCTGTGCGACGTCGGGCGGCTGCCCGAGCAGCAGCGCCAACAGGCGCAGCTCGTCGTGCAGGGGCGAGCCGTGCGACAGGCGACGGCGCGCGATTTCGTACTGCGCCACAGCCGCGGCCGCATCGCCCGCGCGCCACGCCGCGTGCGCCGCCAACAAGGGCGCGAGCGCGGGATCGGCGCCGGCATGGGTGGCCGGAACCGGCGCGGCCGGATGCAGGCGCGCCCGATAGATCGCGTGCAGATCGAAAAAGCCCGAGGGCTGGGTTTGCTGCAGCACCTGCGCCGCGCGATCCAGCTCGACGATGGTGGCCGCGGTGTCGCCGGCCAGCGCGTGCAATTGCGCCAGCATCAGGCTCAAATCGATTTCGTCGAACACCCAGCGGCCCTGCAACATGCCTTCGCGCGCCTGTTCGAGCAGCGCAACGGCGCGCTCGGGTTCACCCTGCAACAGCGCCAGCGCGCCGAGGTTGACCTGGGCCCGATGCGCCAGATCGAAGCGCGCTTCGCGCCGCGCGGCGGCCACCGTGTCGGTATAGGCCGCGGCCGATGCGGCGTAATCGCCGCGGCTCCAGGCAAAGCGGCCGCGCAGGTAAGCGCGCGTCGATTCGGCCGGCGCGCTCGCCGCGATCCGCGCGAACACCGCTTCGGCGCCGTCCGGATCGCCGAGCGAGGCGCGGTCGGCCAGCACGGCGACGAGCTTGCGGTGCGAGAGATCGTTCACTTCCACCCGCTGCAATTCCTGCAGCGCGGCGTCGCGCAAGCCGTCGCCGAGCAACAGATGCGCACGCGCCAGCCGGAATTGCCAGGCCGCCGGACGCATATCGAGCAAGGCGCCGGCGTAACGCAGGATGTCCTGCGAATCCAGATGGCGTTCGGCTTCGACGTAACGCAACAGCGCCGTGAGCGGCGCCGAGGCCAGCGGCGCGACCCGCGTGCGCGCCTGATCGAGCCAGCGGTCGGATACCTGGGCGTCGCCGCCGCCGGCCGCCCACAGCGCGAGGAACAAGGCCGGCAGCGGCGTCCGGCTATCGCTGTCGTGCGCGGTTTCCAGCAGGGCACGGGCGCGCGCGCGATCGCCCTGCGCATCGTGCGCGAAGGCTTCGCGCAGCAAGGCCAGCGTTTCGGGACGATCGGTGTGCGCGTCGGATTCGAGCAGCCCGTAGCCGCCTTCGAGCACGGCGATGTCGCCGTCGCCGCGCCACTGCAACAACGCCACCAGTCCGACGGCGAGCAAGGCGAACAGCGCAATCATGCCGAGCGCACGGCGCGCCATCGACGGCGCGCGTGCCGGCGCCTTCGGAGCGGCGCCGGACACCCTCGGTTCGGCCACGCGCAACGGAACGACGGCCGGTACAGCGCGCACTTCCGATGCGGCGGCGGGCGCCGTCGAAAGATCCGCTGCGGTATCAGCGAAACTCAAAGCCGCTGCAGAAACCGCCATCGGCGCAGACAACGGCGATGCGTCTGGCGCTTCCTCGCCGTCGTCCTCGATCTCGGCCACCGCCGCATCGAGCCGCAGGCCCACGCCGCGCACCGTGACCAGACGGTCGGCATAGCTGTCCAGGCAATTGCGCGCGCGGAAGACGAGTTGGGTCAGGGCTTCGTCGGAGACGATCTGGCCGCCCGGCCAGAGCTGATCGATCACCCGTTGCTTGGGCAGCACCTGGCCGCCCGATTCGCACATCACCACGATCAGGCGCAGCGCACGTTGCGAGCAAAGGCGCTCGCGCCCGTCGACGAACAGCCGCGCCGCGGCCTCGTCCACCATGACCCCGTCGAACCGGAATCGTCGCCCCTTGGCGAACGCGCGTAACGCGGCAGTGTTCATCCGATCCCCGATCAGAAGCCCGATCAGTGTAACGGGATTCGACCGCGCCGAAACACGCCCAAGGTGTGCCGACGGGCGGCGGGCGTCAGATCAACAAACGCGAATCGAAAATGCCGATGGCGATCAGCGCGGAGAGCAGCGCCCACCAGGCGCAGGTGAGGCGTTCGATGCGGTCGGACTCCGGCAGGCGCAGCGCAAGGAACAACGCGAACGGGATGATCGCGTAGCGGGTTTCGATCAGCCACGAGGCGCCGACGAAAACCAGCGACAACGGCATCAACAGCCACCCGTCGGAGCGGACGAACCGCGCATTGGCCAGACCGCAGGCCGCGAGCGTGGCCGCCGCGCCGAACACGAACCAGACCCACGGATCCTTCGCCACCGTCTGCAGCAGCGCGTTGCGGACGAAGAGATCGTCCTCGAACGTGTTGTACGGATGGGCGACGCGAAAAAACGCCGCATACAGCGCGAAAACCACGATCGGCACCAGTGCCAGCAACGGCCTTGAGCGCAACTGCACGACGCCGCGCTTCAAGCCGGTCGCCACCTGCAGCGGCAGCAGCAGGGCAGCGAGAAACAACAGGTAGTACGGGTTTCCGGCATCGAACGTCACGTCCGGATGCATGTAGGCACCCTGCGCGTTCGAGTACGAAATCGAACCGTTCCAGGCCCAGTACGCGATGAATGCTGCCACCGCGACCGCATACGGCCAGGCCAGCGCAATACTCTCGCGCCATGCCCGCCAGAACCGCCAGTCGACCTGGCGCCACACCGGCAGCAACGCGAACAGCGCGAAGCCGCCGACCCAGAACACATTGTTCTGCCGTACCGCCATCGAGGCGACCAGGATCGCCGCGGCCCAGCCATGCGCGCCGCGGAAGGTCGCGCCGGCGGCCGCCAGCAGAAAGGCCAGCGCCAGCACGTCGGTGTAGACCAGGAAATTGAACACGAACAGGATCGGCAACAGCGCCAGCATCGCCGTCGCGCGTTGCGCGTCGGCCGGATGCAAGCGCCTGCGCAGGGCATGGAACGCGACCAGCGCGGCGATGCCGAACAGCGAGTTGATCGCGCGTGCCGCCGCCGCGGTGTCGGCATGCGCGGCCTTCATCAGCCCCCACATCGTCCAGTGATAGGCCGGGATGTTGGTCAGCCAGCGCGTCAGGATCTGGTAGTCGCCGCGCAGCAGCAGCGCAATCTGATTCCAGTGCACCCACTCGTCGCCGTGCAGCGTGTTGTTCCACGCCAGCGCCAGCCCGGCGATCCAGGCACACGCCAGCGCAAGCCAGCCTAGTTGCGTGCGGCTGCGTGGCGAGGCGAAGGGGCGTGTGGCGGGCATGCGGGCCGGGCGTGGAAAGCGGTGCGCGATCTTAAACGGTCCGCTGCACGGACAGACTCATATTAGGGGGGCCTCGTGCGTCGCCCCCTAACCAAGCCTCGACGGCGCCGAGCAGCCGATTGCGATACGCCTGGCGCGTCTAGCGGCATGGCAGCTCCATCACGCGCACCACCGGCGTGCTGAGCGGGGGCGCGCGAAAATTCGCGGCCCCGCATCGGATCAAAGCCCATGGCAACAGCGTCTAAGCCCCCACCACCGATCACACCCCGCCCCCA
>CBFHAI010000010.1:0-117836 GCA_965653565.1 uncultured Chiayiivirga sp.
GGCCAAGGATGGCCTGTCGACAAACCCCGCAGCCGACGCGCGAACCTGATTTACATGGACGTAAATCAGGCGCGGCACCGGGGTGTCCTTCTCTTTGGTTACTTTCTCTTGGACAAGCAAGAGAAAGTGACTCGGCCCCCGCTGAGGGGGACGAAACCGGCGAAGTCGCAACTTCAATCGCGAGGGAAGCGGAACGCTTCAGAGTCACTGGATTCCCGCCTACGCGGGAATGACGAGAGTGGCTGAAATCGCGAAAATTGAAACCGTCGCCGGACTCCGCCACGCTGCATCCAGACTACGAATCTGCGTGGAAGAGAAGTGTCGCGTGTCGCGAAAAGTGCGGCGTGCAAAAGCCGATGCAAACAACCGCGCCGGTTCAAATCAACGCAACAGTTCCCTCAACACTGCCGGCAACAGCCCGTTCACCGCCTTCAAATTGGCGAACACCTCGTCCAGCGTGATCTCCACATCGTCTCCCGCCCCCGCCGCCCAATTCGCCACCGGCGCCAGACACGCATAACTCAACCCCACTTCGCGCGCCAATGCGGCCTCGGGCATCCCGGTCATGCCGACGATATCGCATCCATCCCGAAGCATCCGCGCAATCTCGGCACGCGATTCGAAGCGCGGCCCCTGGGTTGCCCCGTAACAGCCACCATCGACAATCGAAACACCGGCGCGCCGCGCAGCGGCAAGCAGTTCGCCGCGCAAACCAGGCGTATATGGATCGCCGAATTCCGCATGCAACATCTCGCCGGCTTCGTCCCAGAACGAAGCCACGCGGCCATGCGTGTAGTCGATGATCTGATCGGGCAACACCAAGGCCCGCGGCGGACAACGTTCGGTGATGCCGCCGACCGTGTTGATCGCAAGCACGCGCACGGGGGCGAGTTGTTTCAAGGCCCAGACATTCGCGCGATAGTTGACGCGATGCGGCGGCAGGTTGTGCGATTCGCCGTGGCGCGCGAGGAAGGCGACATTGCGGCCGTAGAGTTTGCCGATGCGAATCGGGCCGGACGGGGCGCCGTAAGGTGTCTGTTCTGCAACGACGCGAAGCGCTTCGAACTCCGGCAACGCATACAGCCCGCTGCCGCCGATGACGGCCAGATCGAGCGCCTCGCTCACAGCGCGTACACCGCCGGCAGGTTGCGGCCCTGTTCGTAGTAGTCCATGCCGAAGCCGAAAACGTAGCGGTCGGGCACGTCGACGCCGATGTAATCGGCGACGAGGTCGGGCACGCAGCGATCGTGCACCTTGCGCGTCAGCACGGCGATGCGTACGTCGGCGGCGCCTTCGGCGAAGCAGGCCTTGCGTACGGCGGCGAGCGTATGGCCTTCATCGAGGATGTCGTCGATCAGCAAGACGCGGCGGCCGATCATCGGGACGGTCGGATGGCGCAGCCATTGCAATCCGCCGCCGGCGATCTTGCCGCGATAGCGCGTCGCATGCAGATAATCGAACTCGACGTCGAAGCCCAGTTCGATCGCCAGCAGCGACGCGAAGATCATGCCGCCGTGCATCACCGTGAGGAACAGCGGGCGCTCGTCGGAATAATCGGCGCGGATCGCGGCGGCCATGCGCGTGATCGCGCTCTGCAACGCGGCGCGATCGTGGATGAGCTCGGCGGTGGGCAGCACATCCTGCAGCGGTTTGTCGATTTTCATTGCGAAGTATCCGGCCGAGTGATCAGGCTAAAGCATCGATTCCGAGCGTAGCACGCGCCTCGCGCCAGCGTGCCGCCGTGGTGAGCGCGTCCCAGTCGATCGCAGGACGGCCGAACAGCGGCCGCAGCGCGTCGGGACGCAAATCGCGCGCTTGCATCGCCGCGAGCGAATCGGGCACCAGCGCCGGCGCGCACACCAGCACCGAATCGCAACCGGCATCGTAGTGCGCGTGGATGCGCGCGGCCACGCCGCCGGCGGACTCGGCGGCCGCCATGCCGATGTCGTCGCTGAAGATCACGCCGCGGAAATTCATCTCGTGGCGCAGCAGATCGATCCAGCGCTTCGAGTAACCGGCCGGGTCCGCGTCGACGGCGGGATAGCTGACGTGCGCCATCATCACCGCTTCCGCGCCGGCAGCGATGCCCGCTTCGAACGGCAGCAGGTCTTCGGCACGCAGCACGTCGAGCGGGCGCGGATCGACGGCGGCATCGAAGTGCGTGTCTTCGAGCACCGAGCCGTGTCCCGGGAAATGTTTCAGCGTCGCGGCCATGCCCGCCGCGTGCATGCCGCGGATGTAGTGCAGCGCAAGTTCCGAGGCGATGCGCGGTTCGAGATGGAATGCGCGCTCGCCGATCGCGCGATTGCCGCGCTTGAGATCGACGACCGGCGCAAAACTCAGATCGATGCCGATGGCGCGGATCTCGCTCGCCATCAGCCAGGCATGTTCTTCGGCCTGCGCCAGCGCGATATCATGCTGCGTGTCGTACAAGGCGCCGAAGCGCGAGAGTTCCGGCAATCGCGAAAAGCCTTCGCGGAAGCGCTGCACCGGGCCGCCTTCCTGATCGACGCACAGCAGCAGCGGCTTGTCCGCAGACTGGCGCAGGTCTTCGCACAATCCGGTGACCTGTTCGCGCGATGCGAAGTTGCGCGTGAACAGAATGACGCCGCCGACCGCCGAGTGCCGCAGCCAGTCGCGTTCGTGTTCGGCCAGCGCCGGCCCTGCGATTCCGATCACCAGCATCAGGCTTTCTCCTCGTTGTTCCAGCGCGAGTACGGACGCTCGGCCAGCGCCAGGTTGTAGTAGCGCTGAAGTTCGGTGACTTCGGCGCCGATCCAATCGGGTTTCACGAAGGCTTCGTCGGCCGCTTGCAATTCGATCTCCGCAACGAACAAACCGGCATTTTCGCCGAGGAATTCGTCGATTTCCCACAGGTGGCCGGCGTGCCGCACGTAGTGGCGATGTTTGTCGATCAGGCCGCCGGTGCACAGCCCGAGCAAAGCCTCGGCATCAGCAACAGGAATCGGATAATCGAATTCCTGCCGCGTGCGGCCGAGCTCGCGCGATTTCAGATTGAGGAAGGCTTCCTCGCCCGCGATGCGCACGCGCACCGACGCGCGCTGGCGGCCGGATTCCACCGCGCCAAGATCATTCAAATAACCCTGCGCCATGCGCACCACGCGCTCGGCCTGGCTGCGCCACGCGTCGCCAACCAGCAGGAATTTGCGTTCGATTTCGATGCCCACGATTCAATCCCTTTCGAACAGCGCGATCGATTCGACATGCGCGGTATGCGGAAACATATCCATCGCACCGGCGGCTTTCAGACGATAGCCGTAGTCGCGCACCAGGATGCCGGCGTCGCGTGCCAGCGATCCGGGATGACACGACACATAGACAATGCGGTCGACGCCATCGAGCGGCAGCTGCGGAATCGTCGCATCGGCACCGGTGCGCGGCGGATCGAGGAACAACTTGTCGAAGCCTGCGCCGATCCACGGCTGGCTGCGCAGATCGCGCGCCAGGTCGGCGGCGTGGAATTCGACGTTGCGAAGACCGTTGCGTGCGGCATTTTCGCGCGCGCGCTGCACGAGGCCGGCGTCGCCTTCGACGCCGACCACCGACGCCGCGCTGCGCGCGATCGGCAAGGTGAAGTTGCCCAGACCGCAGAACAGATCGAGCACACGGTCGGTCGATTTGGCGTCGAGCAGTTGCAAGGCGTGATCGACCATGCGGCGGTTCATGTCGCCGTTGACCTGCACGAAATCGAGCGGGCGGAATTCGAAATCGACGTCGTACTGCGGCAGCGCGAAACGCAGGGTCGGCGGATCGGCATCGAGCGGCTGCACGGTGTCGTTGCCGCCGGGCTGCAGATAGATCGTGAGGCCCGACCTTGCGCCGAACGCGCGCAGGCGGGCGCGATCAGCATCGTCCAACGGCACCAGGTTGCGGAACACCAGGACGGTGGCGTTGTCGCCGGCGGAGACTTCGATCTGCGCGATCTGATCGCGCGCGTCGAGCGATTGCACCAGTTCACCGAGCTGCGCGATGTGTTCGCCGACCTGCGGCACCAGCACTTCGCAGCGCAGCGTATCGGTGATGAAGCGCGGGTCGATTTCGCGAAAACCGACCAGCGCCTTTTCCTTCTTCGCGACATATTTCGCGCCCATGCGCGCCTTGCGCCGGTAACCCCACGGCTCGCCGCGCAATGGCGCGAGCACGCGCTCGGGTGTCACGCGGCCGATGCGTTCGAAGTTTTCCAGCAGGATGTGCTGCTTGGCCTCGACCTGTCTGGCCGGGTCCAGATGCTGCAAGGCGCAGCCGCCGCAGACGCCGAAATGCACGCATCTGGGCAGGACGCGATCGGGCGACGCGCGCAGGATTTCGTAGGCCACCGCCTCGTCGAAACTTTTCTTGCGCGCGGTCTGCCGCGCCTTGACGCGCTCGCCGGGCAGCGCGCCGACGACGAATACGGCCTTGCCATCGACGCGCGCGACACCGCGGCCATCGTGGCTCAGATCGAGGATGTCGAGTTCGAGCTCGACCGGAGTAAACGGTTTGCGATTGCTGCGGGCCACGGCGGGATCGGCTTTTCTGGGCCGCGGATTGTCGCAAATTTGGGTGGACGGGGTGCGGTGCTGACCGGCTGGTTTTGGGGAATCGGGAGTCGGGAATCGGGAGAAAACAGCGCGGGCTGCTTGCACCGACATTTCGGCGCCCGATTCCTCGCTCTATTCCCGATTCCTGGCTCCCGATTCCCGGATCTGCAGCCCCTACTTCTGCTTCCACGCCCCACTGGAATCCTGATACCACCAACCGCTGCGCGCGCTCTGGATCCATTGCTTGGCGAAGATCTCGCGGATCTGGCCTTCCCATTCGGCGTGGCCGTTGGCGACGGCGATTTCGCGGTAGACGGCGGCGCGGTCGCGGTTGTCGTCGGCGACCGCCTGCTGAAGACCGGCGCGGTCCTTGAGCGGGATGGCGGCGGCGTCGCGCACCACCAGCAGGCCGTCGCGGCCGAAGCCGAGCGCGCCCGAATCGAAGGCGGCGCTCAGTTGCGACTGGAAGCGGCCGGCCATGCGGTCCTGGATCGCCTGGATGGCCGGCGTCTTGAGCGTGATGTCGGCCGATTGCGCGTGCGCGGAGCTGATCAGCAGCGACATCCAATCGAAGTTCGCTGGGTCGAAGTTGGCCGGCGTGCTTTGCGCGAATCCGCCCGAGGTATCGGGTTGCGGCGGCGCGGGGGCTTCGTCGCCGATCACTTTCTCGACGAATTCGCGCGCCGCTTCCTGCGCCTCGGCGGCCGGGAAATAAACGTTGATGGTGACGCAGGCGGTCAGCAGCAGCAGACCGAAGGAAAGTGACGGGAATCGCAAAGCACGCATGGAAGCTCCGCTGTCAGTCGACGATGGGGGTCTGTCCTTCGGTGGCTGCCTTCAACCGGGCGACCAGCACGGGCCAATCGACCTTGCGCTGGTGCCCGACGACGGTGATGCGCGGCAGTCCCGATCCTTGCACGATAGTGTAGCCATTGCCGGATGAATCCACTCCGGCCATTTCGCACACGTTGTTGGCGAGCCGGCATTTGAGGCCGATGCGGTCGTAGGGGAAGGTTTCGAACAGCTTGAGCACCTGCGCCTGCAGGCCGGCCACGACGCCGGCACCACCGACCGACGACAGATCCTGCACCGCGCGCTGGCTGATGCGGCGTTTGTCTTTCGCGGTCGTGGAGGTGTGCAGGTCGGCATCGAAGGCGACCGGCGCCCAATCGACGAGGCGCAGGTCCTTCACGTGGCCGTCGAGGCGGCCGGTGATCTCGCCGAAACCGAACACGCCGGTGAGCGGTTTCAGATCGAGATTCTCGAATGCGATCTGCGCCGTCATCGTCGGCGCCACGCCAAGCGGACGTTCGAGCGTGAGTTCGGCGATGTCGACGCGGCCGCCGAACACATCGACACCCAGCCCGCCTTCGAAGCTCAACACCTCGTCGGCGTAGCGCACGGCGGGGATGTCGCCCGACAGGCGGCCGGCGAATTCCGGCCAGCCCAGCGCGCGGCCGAGCTGCGCCATTTCCAGATTGCGCAGCGACGCGGAAACGTCGAGCGTCGCGTTGCTGTTTTCGCGTGCGGGCCTCCACGCGAACCGTGGCATGGCGAGCTGCCCGCCGAGCAGGTCGATGGTGATGCCTTCGCGCAGTTCGACGCCGCCGTTTTCGCTGCGCAGCGCGAGCCGTGCGGCGCCGAGATCCACCGCGTGCAGCCTGGCGCCGTCCCAGCGCAGTTCGCTGTCGACCGTGCCGGCGTTGCGCCAGCGCAGGGTGCCGTCGAGCGCCGACAACGCAAATCGCTCGGCGCCGTCGCGGGCATCGACTTTCTGCAGATCGACATCGACGGCGTCGATCGTGCCGGCGCGCACGGCGAACGAAGCATTCGCGCTGCCGTCGACGGCCAACCCCTTGAGGCCGACGGTGCCGAGCGGCGTTTCGAAATAGCGCCGGTTGGCGGCGTCGAGCGACGGGATTTTCGCGCTGGCGTCGAGCGTTGCGACAGCGGTTGCCGCCGACGGATCGAGCACGCCGGTCGCCTCGAGCTCGAGCACGCCCGGATCGCGCCAGCCGAAGCGCTCGAGCGTCCATCTTGATGCCGGTGTGCTGCGCATCGTCAAGCCGAAATCGACCGGCGTTTCCGGCAGACTGGCGTAGAGCGAACCGGCGAGGATTTCGCCGCCGGCGAATTTCAGATCGAGCGCCACACCGGTGGACTCGGCATCGAACGCCATCTCGAGCGAGCCGGTCGCATCGAGCGCCGCGGCCGCGACTCGGCCGTTTTCGCTGTCGAGGCCGAGCGCAGTGAAGGCGACCGGGCCGCGCATCCAGACGCCTTGCTGCGGCGTTTTTCCGAAGGTGAGCGTGGCGTCGATGCGGCCGTCGGTGACGCGGCCTTGCGGCCAGCTTCGGGTGAGCAGCGGTTGCAGCCAGGCGGCCGGCAAATCGCTAGCGCGCAGGACAATCGGTGCCGGTTCGGCGCCGAAATTCGCGCCGAATTCGCCCTTCGCGGCGGTGAGTTCGAGGTCGAGCGCGCCGTCCTTCCATTCGATGGCGAGCGTGCCTTTGCTGCCGCCGCGCGCGCGCACCGTACCCTTGCAGCTGAGGCGGCCGTCGTCGTGGCGCTTCAGATTGCACTGCCAGCGCACGTCGCGATAGCGGTAGCCGAGATCGCCGGCATCGAGCGCTTTGGCGTCGAGACGCAATTCGCCGGTGGCCGCGGTGTCGGGCCAGTCGAGCTGCACGACGACGGCATCCAATCGCCCGATCGGCAGCGTGATGCGTTCGACTTCGAGCATCGCGACGCGTGCATGCGCCTGCATCGCGATCGACGCGATCATGCAGCCGGCAAGGAGACGCGCGCAGGTCATGCGGCGAGCATACAAGTTGCGTGCTGCGCGATGTGCAACGGTTCGGGAATCGGGAATCGGGAATCGGGAGTCGGGAGTCGGGAGTCGGGAATCGGGAGCCCGGAGCCCGGAGCCCGGAGCCCGGAACTTATCTTCCTTCGATCCGGAACTATCGGTCTTTCTCGCCGCGCACATGCTGCGCGGAAAGATCCGCCAGTACGCGCCACGATTTCAGTTCACGCCCACCCAGATGATGCAGCAGCACGCGGCGCATCACGCCGCGCAATTCGCGCAGGCCTTCGGGCGGCGGCATGTCGTCGTGGCCGAGCGCGAGCAGCGTGGCGCCGGCGATGCTGCCGTTTTCCGGCGTGCGCAGGCGCAGCGCACCGTGATCGGGGTCGTAGCGGTAGTGTGCGTCGGGGTCGATCGCGCGGTTGCTGTCGCCTTCGGTTTCCAGCCCGAGGGCGTAGCCCGTCTCGGCCAGCAGGTCGCGTTCGAAGCGGCGCAACTCCCAGACGTAGCTGTCGTTGTCGTGCAGAGCTGCCAGGCAACCTGCGTAGCGCCAGAACAGCGGCGTCATCGATTCGCCGCGCGGCAGCAGGCGCAGCAACAATTCGTTGAGATAGAAGGCGGCGAGCAAGGCGTCGCCCTGCGGCGCGAGCGCGGCGCCGGCGGCGTCGATCTGTCCGAGACGGGCGAGATCGCCGCGGCCGGCCCAGTCGAGAATCAACGGTTGCAGCGGTTGCAGCATCGCCCGCAGCGGCTGGCCGCGCGCGCCACGCACACCGCGTGCGATCAGCCCGACGCGGCCATGATCGCGCGAAAAGATTTCGACCAGCAGACTGGTTTCACGATAAGGCTGCGTGTGCAGCACGAAGGCGGGCTGGCCCACGACCCGCTGCATCGGCCGTCACTCGGTGTAGCCGAAGCGCTGTAGCGAGGCTTCGTCGTCGGACCAGTCCTCGCGCACTTTGCACCACAGTTGCAGGAAGACTTTGCGCTCGAGCTGTTCCTCGATCGCCAGCCGGGCCGCGGTGCCGATCGAACGCATGCGCGTGCCGCCGGCGCCGATCACGATCGCCTTCTGGCCATCGCGCTCCACCCACACCACCGCGCTGATGCGCAGCAGTTTGCCTTCGTCGACGTATTCCTCGATGCCGACCGTCGCCGAATACGGCAACTCGTCGCCGAGCTGGCGCATCAGTTGTTCGCGGATCAATTCGGCGACCAGGAAACGTTCGGTGCGATCGGTGACCTCGTCTTCGCCATACACCGGCTCGCCTTCCGGCAGCAGCGCCAGCAGGCCTTTTTCGAGGTCTTCGAGGCCGACGCGCTTCTCGGCGGACACCGGGAAAACCGCGGTGAAATCGTGATCCGACGTGAGCCGCGCGATGAAGGGCAGCAGCTCGGTCTTGTCCTTGATGCGGTCGACCTTGTTGATGATCAGCACGCGCGGCACGTCGCTTTCGACCAGCGCCTGGTAGGCGCGCTGGTCTTCGTCGCGCCACTGGCCGGCTTCGATCACCAGCGCCGCCAGTTGCACGTCGACCAGCGAGCCGCGCGCGGCGCGATTCATGTAGCGGTTCATCGCGCGCTTGCCGTCGCTGTGCAGGCCGGGCGTATCGACGTAGACGATCTGGCCTTCCGGCCGCGTGCCGATGCCGAGGATGCGATGCCGCGTGGTCTGCGGGCGGGCCGAGACGATGCTGACCTTGTAGCCGACCAGCGCGTTGATCAGCGTCGATTTGCCGACGTTGGGCCGGCCGACGATGGCCACCTGGCCGGTGCGCTGCGGAGTTGTGTCGGACATGGAAGCCGCCGTTTGCGAGTGATGCAGGGATCAGGGATCAGGGAATCAGAAATCGGAAATCGGGAATCACGAAACCCGAAATCAGGAAAGTGCCGCGTCGAGCCGCAGCAGCGCAGCTTCGGCGGCGGCCTGCTCGGCCTGCCGCCGCGAGGTGCCGCTGCCTTCGGTCTCGATGCCGGCCTGCGGCATGACGCACAGCACGTGGAAGGTCTTGTCGTGGTCTTCGCCTTCGGCGGCGACGAGCTGGTAATCGGGCAGCGGCTGCTGGCGCGCCTGCAACCATTCCTGCAGGCGGGTCTTGGCATCCTTCGCGGTCTTGCCGACCGGCAGGGCCGCGATCAGCGGTTCGAACCACGGCAGCACGCGATCGCGGCAGGCATCGAAACCGGCATCCAGATAGATCGCGCCGACCACCGCTTCGAGCGCGTCGGCGAGGATCGAATCGCGCCGGAAGCCGCCGCTCTTGAGTTCGCCCGGGCCCAGTTCGAGCCGGTCGCCCAGTTCGAGCACGCGCGCGATGGAGGCCAGCGACGCTTCGCGCACCAGCGCGGCGCGCGCGCGCGTGAGTTCGCCTTCGTCGGAATGCGGCCAGCGCGCGAACAGCGCCTCGGCCACGATCAGGTTCACCAGCGAATCGCCGAGGAATTCCAGGCGTTCGTTGTTCTTCGACCCGGCGCTGCGATGGGTGAGTGCCCGTCGCAGCAGATCCGGATCGCCGAACGCGTGACCGATGCGGTCAGTCCTCACCACTCTGGCGGGTCAGGTCGACGGTTTTGTCGAACTTCGCGACGAAGTCGAGATTGTAGAAAAGCGGCTGCCGCACTTCGTATTTCACGTTGAGGTTATAACCGTTCTGCTTCGTGATCTTGACGTGCTCTGCCTTCACCGAGGTGACATAGCTGATATAGAAGCGACGGAACAGTTTGTCCTTGATCACCACCGGCGACGCGTTGGCGATACCCGGCTCGGCCTGGAGGCCCTTCATGTCGCTCACCACCGAGTAATACTCGGAGTACACCGGGAACAACTTGAGGCCCAGGAAGGCGAAAAAGCCGACCACCAGCAACACCATCACGAAGCCGATCAGTGTCAGCCCCTGCTGCTTCTTCTTGCCTGTCATGACATTCCCCTGCGCTGTGAGCCCTGGCGCTAGTGTATGACGGTTCCGAGCCGTTCGAAATCGATGCCACCGTTACGGCCGTCCCAGTTCATCCAGATCAGGAAGGCTTTTCCGACCAGATGATCCTCGGGCACGAAGCCCCAGTAGCGCGAATCTTCGCTGTTGTCGCGGTTGTCGCCCATCACGAAGTAGTGGCCTTCGGGGACTTTCCACAGGCCTTCGCCCTGCGGCACGAAATAAGCGGCCGAGCGCTGCAGGATCTGGTGTTCGGCGCCGTCGAGCGATTCGAGCTTGAGTTCGGCGCCGGTCATGTCGCGGCCGCTGCCCTCGCCGATGTAGCGGCCGAGCGGCGACTGCGGCACGGCCTGGCCGTTCACGTAGAGCGTCTTGTTGCGGTAGACCACTTCGTCGCCGGGCATGCCGATGACGCGCTTGATGTAGTCCTGCGCCGGGTCTTTCGGATAGCGGAACACCACCACATCGCCGCGCTGCGGTTCGCCGATCTCGAGCACCTTCTGGTCGAGCACGGGCAGGCGCAGGCCGTAGGCGAATTTGTTGACCAGGATGAAATCGCCGATCAGCAGCGTGGGCATCATCGAACTGGACGGAATGCGGAACGGTTCGGCGAGGAACGAGCGCACCAGCAGCACGATCAGGATCACCGGGAAGAACGAGCGCGCGTATTCGACCAGCAGCGGCTCTTTCTTCTCGTTGCCGGTGAGTTCGACGCGCGCCTTGCGCGCGCGCGCGAACAACAGGTGATCGAGCAGCCAGATGCCGCCGGTCAATGCGGTGAGGCCCACGAGTATCGCGGCGAAATCGAAATCCACGTCTGATCCTTGCGTTCTGGGTCGGTGCGCAGTTCTGGGTCGGTGCGCTGCGCGGCGGGGCTTACTTGCTGTCCACCTGCAGCACGGCCAGGAAGGCTTCCTGCGGAATCTCCACGCGGCCCACCTGTTTCATGCGCTTCTTGCCTTCTTTCTGCTTTTCCAGCAGTTTTTTCTTGCGCGTGGCATCGCCGCCGTAGCACTTGGCGAGCACGTTCTTGCGCAGCGCCTTCACCGTCGAGCGCGCGATGATCTGCGCACCCACCGCGGCCTGGATCGCCACGTCGAACATCTGGCGCGGGATCAGATCCTTCATCTTCTCGCAGATTTCGCGGCCGCGGCGGTCGGCATGCGAACGGTGGCAGATGATCGACAAGGCATCGACGCGATCGCCGTTGATCATCACGTCCAGCCGCACGAACGGGCCGGCCTCGAAACGCACGAAGTGATAATCGAGCGAGGCATAGCCGCGGCTCACCGATTTCAACTTGTCGAAGAAATCGAGCACCACTTCGGCCATCGGCAGTTCGTAGCTGATCTGCACCTGGCTGCCCAGATACTGGATGCCGCGCTGCACGCCGCGCTTTTCTTCGCACAGCTTGATGATGTTGCCGACGTAATCGGGCGGCGTGAGGATGTTGGCGAGGATGATCGGTTCGCGCACCTCGGCGATCTTGGTGCTCGGCGGCAGCTTGGCCGGGTTGTCGAGCGGCAGCACCTGGTTGTCGGTGGTGAGCAGCTCGTACACCACGGTGGGCGCCGTGGTGATGAGGTTCAGATCGTATTCGCGCTCCAGGCGTTCCTGCACGATTTCCATGTGCAGCATCCCGAGGAAGCCGCAGCGGAAACCGAAGCCCATCGCTTCCGAGCTTTCCGGCTCGAACCGCATCGCGGCGTCGTTGAGCTTGAGCTTTTCCAGCGCTTCGCGCAGCGCCGGGTAATCGTCGGCATTGACCGGGAACAGGCCGGCGAACACGCGCGGCTGCATTTCCTGGAAACCGGGCAGCGGCTCGGAGGCGGGATCGGCGGCCAGCGTCAGGGTGTCGCCCACCGGCGCGCCGTGCACGTCCTTGATCGAGGCGTTGACCCAGCCCACCTCGCCCGGTCCCAGGCGCGGATTGGATTTGCGCTTGGGCGTGAATACGCCGACCGCATCGACCTGGTGCGTACGGCCGGTCGACATCACCTTGATCTTGTCGCCGGGCTTGATCTCGCCCTGCATCACGCGCACCAGCGACACCACGCCAAGATAATTGTCGAACCACGAATCGATGATCAGCGCCTGCAGCTTGTCGGTATCGCGCGGCTTCGGCGGCGGGATGCGCGCGACGATGGCTTCGAGCACATCGCGCACGTTCAGGCCGGTTTTCGCGCTCACCTGGATCGCGTCTTCGGCGTCGATGCCGATCACCGCTTCGATTTCCTTCTTGACCTTTTCCGGGTCGGCCGTCGGCAGGTCGATCTTGTTGAGCACCGGAATCACTTCCAGGCCCTGTTCGACCGCGGTGTAGCAGTTGGCCACCGACTGCGCTTCCACGCCCTGCGCGGCATCGACCACCAGCAGCGCGCCTTCGCAGGCGGCGAGCGAGCGGCTGACTTCGTAGCTGAAATCGACGTGGCCGGGCGTGTCGATGAAGTTGAGCTGGTAGACCTGCCCGTCCTTGGCCGTGTACGGCAGCGACACCGACTGCGCCTTGATCGTGATGCCGCGCTCGCGTTCGATCGGATTCGAATCGAGCACCTGCGCTTCCATCTCGCGTTCCGCAAGGCCGCCGCAGATCTGGATGATGCGATCGGCGAGCGTGGATTTGCCGTGGTCGACGTGCGCGATGATGGAAAAATTGCGGATGAGCTGCATGGAGTTCCGAAAGGGAGGCGGTCGGCGCGGAAGGCCGGAAAAAGCGCGGCATTATGCCACGGAAGCGCGCTCGAGGCCGGCCCGCCGCAGGCTTGCGCCGGGCCGACGAGCCCGCTGGGCCTTCGCCTCGTCCGGCAAATCGGCGTGGCGCCCGAAGGCGCCACGCATGGATCCCGGTCAGTCGGCCTTGGGACGCGGCGGCGTCACCGCGACGAACTGGGTCTGATCGTCGCGCCGCACCAGCATCATCACCGGCTCGCCGGCCGGCGCGTCGTTGACGGCGGCGTTGAACGCCGCCGCCGTGCCGACCTTGGTGCGGCCGACCATCAGCACGACATCGCCCGCCTGCAGCCCGGCGCGACGGCCGGCGGCGCCGACGATGCGGGTGATCACGACGCCCTCGCCCGGCTCCAGTTCCAGGGCGCTGCGCTGCTGCTCGTCGAGATCCTGCACCACCAGGCCGAGCGAATTTCCGGCCGCGGCATCGGCATCGGCGGCGGCCGCCTGCGCCGCGACATCGCGGGGCAGTTCGCCGACGGTGACCGGAATTTCCATTTCCTTGCCGTCGCGGAACACGGTGAGCGTGGCGCGCGTGCCCGGCGCGGTGGCGCCGACCAGCGGCGGCAGGTCGCCCGAACGCGCGATCTCGCGGCCGTTGAACGCCGTGATCACATCGCCCAGCTGCACGCCGCCCTTCTTCGCGGCGCTGTCGTCGCTGAAACCGAACACCAACGCGCCGCCCGGACGCGGCAGCTTGATGCTGCGCGCCAGTTCGCGCGTGACTTCCTGGATGTTCACGCCGAGCAGGCCGCGCGACACATAACCCTTGCCCTTGAGCTGCTGCACCGCGTTCATCGCCACTTCGATCGGGATCGCGAAGCTCACGCCCATGAAGCCGCCGGTGTTGGAAAAGATCTGCGAGTTGATGCCGATCACTTCACCGGCCGTGTTGAGCAGCGGACCGCCGGAATTGCCGCGATTGATCGCGACGTCGGTCTGGATGAAGGGCACGTACTGCTGGCCGGTCATTGGCGAAGTACGGCCGGTGGCGCTGACGACGCCGGCGGTGACGGAATGATCGAACCCGAACGGCGAACCGATCGCCACCACCCACTGGCCCGGCTTGAGCGCGTCGGAATCGCCCAGCTGCAGCGCGGGCAAGCCGCGCGCCTCGACCTTGAGCAGCGCGACGTCGCTTTCTGGATCGCTGCCGACCACCTTGGCTTCGAGTTCGCGCCGATCGCTGAAACGCAGCACGACTTCATCGGCGCCTTCGATGACATGGTGATTGGTGAGCACGTAGCCGTCGGCCGAAATCACGAAACCGGTACCGGCGGACGTGCGATCGCGCGGCACGCGCGGCGCGTTCGGATTGCCGAAGAAGCGGCGCAGGCTTTCGGGCAGGTCTTCCGGTAATTGATCGGCTTGAGGCAATTGCTCGCGCGCCGCCGCTTCGGCCGTGCGCGTGGCCGATACGTTGACCACCGCGGGGCTGACCTGCTCGACCAGTCCGGTGAAATCCGGCAGCTGGGCCTGGGCATTGGAAACCAGAAGGCCAAATGCGACGACCAGCGACGCGACGGCCTGCAAAGGACGATTCATGGGAGCGTCGACTCCTGTATTGATTGAGAGCACGTGTTGATTCGAGAGTTACGTATTGATTTACCAATGGCGATTTGATCGGCGCTGCAGGCGGCGAAAAAACCGACGACAAAGCCTTGATGGGGACGCCCGCAGGCACGATCAACCGTGCTGGAAGTCCCGTGTTTCAGGGCTCGGACGGCATGCGCAGCAGACGCAGCGCCGCTGCCGGACCGCGCTTGGATCGCAGGATCCCCAATGAAGTTCCCGCCACCGCGGCAAGCAGCGTGAGCAGGTCGGGCGCGATGCCGATGAACCTCGCCGCGCCATAGCCGAGGCCGGCGCCGCCGATCAGCCCGGCGAGCGCCAGACCGTAGCCGCGCGAGGCCTGCCGCAGCAATTGATCGTCGTCGAGCAGCAGGCGCCAATGTTCGCCGGCCAGTGGTGCGCAAGGGAATTGGGCGCGCGCCAGCTGCAGCGTTTCGCGCGCCGGATCGAGTCCCTGGAAGAGATTGCAGCGGCCGCCGCAGCCGGCGCAATCGGAACACGCGCCCAGCGCACGCAGTTGCACGCGATCGCCGTCGAGCGCGACGACCTCGACTGCGCGCTCAGCCACCGCCGGCGCGCACGACGCCCTGCGCGAAACGCTCGACCGTCGCGGCCGGCACATCGCCCAGCACGGTGATCTGGTGACCGTCGAGCACACGGCCGAACAGATTCACCGAGCCGCGATTCGATGGACCGGTGAACGCCGGGGCGGCCCGCGTCAGCGGTTCGACATACACCGAGACGCTGGCGATGCCATCGCTGTAGATCAAGTGCTCGTTATCGACGCCGGTCTGCGGCTGCTGCAGTGTGAGCGCGAACCCCGCCGGTGCATCGGCTACCGCCCAGGCGGAAGCGCGGGCGACGCCCGCCGCGGGCAGTGTCAGCGCATTGACCGCCGCACCCGCCGCCGGCGTGCCGGTCAGATCGGCATCGCTCGGGCGTTCGCGCAGGGCGATGCGCGTGAACATCAGTTGCTCGACCGGACGTCCGTCGGCGCCGAATCGCACCGATTTGAGCAGCATGCCGGTGTCGTTCTCCAGCCACAGCCGATAACCGTAGCGATAGACATCGCGCGGCCGCACTTCGAGCACTTGCGACGGCAGGCTGGCGACGCGATCGGTGCCGCCGAGCGCCAGTGTGTAGTGTTCGAGCAAGCGCTGCGGATCCTGCCCGAGCACGGCGAGGAATTGCGGCGGCAGTGTGCCGGGTTCGCCGTAGACGGCGGCGCGCGGGCCCGATCCGATCAGCGTCACCTGGCCACCGGCACGCACCACTTCGCGCGGCGCGCCACTCAACGCGACGAGGCGTTCGCGCGCACCGGCCGGATCGGCCGCATGGAAAATTCGCAGGGATTCGAGCTGGCCGCCGTGCAGATAGACCAGCTCGCCGTGATAGTCGAGGCCGTTCAGGGCCTGACCCATGCGGCTAAGCCAGGCGGAGGCATCCTGGGCCCAGCCCGGCGCCGCCAGCAGCAAGCCTGCCAGCAGCGCGAGACGAGGCTTAGGTCGCATCAGCGCGAAGCCTGCGGCGCCGGTGCGCGCTCGCGCAGCGGCGTCACCAGCGAAACGTAGGGCACGAAGGCCTGGCCCTGGGTGCCGGTGGCTTCGTTGTGGCGGATCAGATAACTGTCGATGCGCGGATCGATGCGCACCGAAACCGCGTACGGACCGTACGGCGAATCGTTGCTTTCGGCCGCCACCGTGGCGGTGTCGACGCCGAGCGACGGACGCAGATCCTGCTCGCGCAGCGGCGACGGTGCGACCTGGGCCGGCGGTGCCGTGGCAGCGATCGTCGCAACATCCGGCGCAGCGTTTTCGATCGCCGCATCCGGCCGCATCGCCATCAGCGCGACCAGCGCCACCGAAGCGGCGACGGCGAACCCGCCGGCCCACTTCAGCGCTTCGCCGGCCAGCGCGCGGCGCGGCACCGCATCACCTTCGATCGCCATCGAGACGCGCGCCACGAAGTCGGCCCGCACCGGCGCCACGCCATGGCCGCGCAGGCATTCGCCGACGATGTGATAACGCTGCCAGCAGCCGGAAAGATCGCTGTCTTCGCCGACGCGGCGGATCAGGAAACGCGCCTGATCGCGTTCGAGCTCGCCGTCGACGAGGGCGGAAAGCTGCTGCTTGATTTCGGAGTTCCGCGAATCGGAAGTCATGGCCTGGCTCGCTCGGTGTCCAGCAAAGGACGCAATTTCTGGTCGATCGCATCGCGGGCGCGGAAAATCCGCGAACGCACGGTGCCGATGGGGCAATCCATCGCCTCGGCGATCTCCTCGTAACTCAACCCGTCGACTTCGCGCAGCGTGATCGCCATGCGCAGTTCGTCGGGCAAAGCTTCGACCGTCTGGGAAACGGTTCGTTCAATCTCTTGCCGCATCAATTCGTGTTCGGGCGTGTCGGTATCGCGCAGCCGGCTGCCGGCGTCGTACTGCACCGCGTCGCTGGCGTCGATGTCTTCCGACGGCGGGCGCCGGCCGAGCGACACCAGGTGATTCTTGGCGGTGTTGACGGCGATCTTGTACAACCAGGTGTAGAACTGGCTGTCGCCACGGAAATTCGCCAGCGCGCGGTAGGCACGGATGAAGGTTTCCTGGGCGACATCCTGGCATTCGCTCCAATCGTGGATGTAGCGGGAAATGAGGCTGGTCACCTTGTGCTGGTACTTGACCACGAGCAGGTCGAAAGCGCGCTTTTCACCGCGCTGCACCCGCTGCACCAGCGCCTGGTCGATATCGTTTTCGCCCATCCGGGCCGTCACTCCGCATATTGTTATTGTGCGACCCACGCTGCGGTCGGCTACAAAGACAGGCCGGCGAACGAAAAGTTCACAACGTATTGCAGCCCGATGGCGGTTTCGATTCCGGCGGCGCGCGGTTCGCGTTGACCTGGGCCGCCGCCCGCCCGGATCATAGCCCCGATGCGGCCGCGTATGGTGGCCTGCCCCAGGAGTGCAGCGATGTTCGACGGTCTTCGTTTCCGCCACTGGCAGCCCAAGCGCCGTCCCGATGGCGTGGTGGTGCTCACGCTCGATCGCGCCGACCAGAACGTCAATGCCCTGTCGCGCGAAGTGCTCGACGAACTCGATTCGCTGGTCGAACGCATCGCGATCGAAAAACCCAAGGCCGTGGTGTTCCGCTCCGGCAAAGCCGCCGGTTTCATCCCCGGCGCCGACATCAAGACCTTCGAAGAACTCGACAAGAAAGACCTGATCTACGACTGGATCCGCCTGGGCCAGTTGGTGTTCCAGAAAGTCGCCGAGCTGCCCTGCCCCACGGTCGCGGCGATCCACGGCCACTGCATGGGCGGCGGCACCGAGCTGGCGCTCGCCTGCCGCTATCGCGTCGCCTCGAGCGACGAGTCGACCCGCATCGGCCTGCCGGAAATCAAGCTCGGCATCTATCCGGGCTGGGGCGGCAGCGTGCGCTTGCCGAAACTGGTGGGCACGCCGGCCGCGATGGACATGATGCTGACCGGCCGCGCGCTGTCGGCATCGAACGCGCGCGCGATCGGCCTGGTCGACAAGGTGGTCGAACCGGCGATGCTGCTCGACGCCGCGATCGAACTCGCCGCCCGCGGCACGACGCGTCCGCTCAAACAACGCGCCACCGCCTGGGCGACCAACCTGTGGCCGACGCGGCAAGTGCTGGCACCGGTGCTGACCAAACAGGTCGCGCGCAAGGCGCCGAAAGCGCATTACCCGGCGCCGTACGCGCTGATCGACACCTGGCGCCGCAGCGGCGGCCCGATCCATAGCCGATTGAAGAACGAAGCGCGCGCCGTCACCAAGCTCGCCAAGACATCCACCGCGCGCAACCTGGTGCGCGTGTTCTTCCTGCAGGAGCGCCTCAAAGGCCTCGGCGGCAAAGAACACGGGATCAAGAACGTGCACGTCGTGGGCGCCGGCGTGATGGGCGGCGACATCGCGGCCTGGTGCGCGCTGCGCGGTTTCGAGGTGACGCTGCAGGATCGCGAGATGCAGTACATCCAGCCGGCGCTCGATCGCGCCGCGGCGCTGTACGCGAAGAAAGTGAAGCGCGAGGACAAGCGCGCGGCGACTACGGCGCGTCTGAAAGCCGATATCGAAGGCGCCGGCGTGGCGAACGCCGATCTGGTGATCGAGGCGATCTACGAAAACCCGGAAGCCAAGCGCGCACTGTACGAAAAAGTCGAGCAGACGCTGAAGCCCGACGCCATCCTCACCACCAACACCTCGTCGATCCCGCTGACCGAGCTGCGCACCGGCCTGCAACATCCGGCGCGCTTCGCCGGCCTGCACTATTTCAATCCGGTGGCGATGATGCCGCTGGTCGAAATCGTCCGGCACGATGCGATGACTCCGGAAACCGAGCGCCGTCTGGCCGCCTTCTGCCGCGCGATCGACAAACTGCCGGTGCCGGTCGCCGGCACGCCGGGCTTCCTCGTCAACCGCATCCTGATGCCTTACTTGCTCGAAGCGATGACGGCCTACGGCGAAGGCGTTCCCGGCCCGGTGATCGACAAGGCCGCGCTGCGCTTCGGCATGCCGATGGGGCCGATCGAACTGGCCGACACGGTGGGCCTCGACGTGGCCGCGAGCGTCGGCAAGATCCTCGCCGAGTATCTGAACCTGCCGATCCCCGGCGGCATGGAAGACCTGCTGCAATCGGGCAAGCGCGGCCGCAAGGACGGCCAGGGTTTCTACACCTGGGTCGACGGCAAGGCGCAGCGTCCCGAAGTGCCGAAAGACTACAAGGCGCCCGACGATCTCACCGACCGCCTGATCTATCCGATGCTCAACGAATCGGTCGCCTGCCTGCACGATGGCGTGGTGAGCGATGCCGATCTGCTCGATGCCGGCGTGATCTTCGGCACCGGCTTCGCGCCGTTCCGCGGCGGTCCGATCCAGCACATCCGCAGCGAAGGCGTCGCCAAGTGCCGGCAGCGCCTCGAACAACTCGCCGCGCGCTATGGCGAGCGCTTCAAGCCGCGGTCCGGATGGGACGCGCTGCCGCCGTCGTGATCGCCACGACGGCGAAAAACCCGGCCGTGCCGCCGGGCGCAGTCCAAGGCAGCATAATGAGACTCGCCGCCGGCTGATCGCAGCCGGCGCGCACTGCTGCCGCGCCCGCTCGAACCACGGGGGTTACCGATGAACGCCAGCCTGCAGCGATGGTTGGGTCGCCTGACGGAACCCTACGTGCTGTTCCCGGTGTTCGCCGTGCTCCTGCTCGGCGTGCTGTGGGGCACGACGCTGAATCTGATCGACAAGGAATTCGCCGCCGCCCGGCGCGCGGCGGCGGTGTCGACGCACGAGTTGACCGAAACCTACGAAGCCCAGATGGTGCGCGCACTGCGCGAAATCGATCTGACCCTCAAAGCGGTGAAATCGGCCTACGAGCATGCCCCCGGCAGCGACGTGCTGGCCGACATGAAAGCCCGCGAACTGCTGCCGCCGGACCTGCTGTTCGCGGTCAGCATCGCCGACCAGAGCGGACGGGTAATCGCCAGCACGCGTGCGTCCGGCATCGAAAACGTCGCGGGCCGGGATTACTTCGAGGCGCAGCGCGACTACGACGCCGGCCTGGCGGTCGGCAAGCCCGCCGGCAATGCCGACAGCGGCGAATGGAAACTGCAGTTCAGCCGCCGCATGCAGACGCCGCAGGGCGCGTTCGCCGGCGTGGTCATTCTCGAAGTCGATGCGGCCTATTTCGTCAGCGGCTACGAACCCTCGAAGCTGGGCAACGAAGGCGTGCTCGGCGTGCTCGATCCGCAGGGCGTGTTCCTGGTGCGGCGCACCGGCGAAAATCTGTCGTCCGGCGATCAGGCCGGCGCGGTCGCGCAGCAGATCGACGAGCCCTTCGAGCCGGGCGAAACCCCGGTCGCGACGAGCCAGTGGGACAACGTGCGCCGCTACACCAGCGTGCGGCAACTCTACGATTTTCCGCTCGCCGTCATCGTCGGCCTGTCGGAAGACGAACAACTCGCGCCGGTCGAACAGAATCGGCGCATCGATCTGGCCTGGGCCACGGCCGGCAGCCTGCTGGTGCTGATCTTCATCGCCGTGCTCGGCCGCATCAGCATGCAACTGGTGCACAGCCGGCAACGCATGGTGGCCGAGCAGCTCGCGCACGCCAAACAGGTGGAATATCTCGCGTATCACGACGGTCTTACCGGCCTGCCGAACCGCAGCCTGTTCAGCAGGATGCTGGGCCAGGGCATCGCGCACGCGCGCCGCTACAACCGCCAACTGGCGGTGCTATTTCTCGATCTGGATCGCTTCAAACACATCAACGACACCCTCGGCCACGAAGCCGGCGACGAACTGCTGGTCACGGTGGCGACGCGCTTGCGCTCGTGCCTGCGCGAGAACGATTGCGTCGCTCGCCTGGGCGGCGACGAATTCGTCGTGCTGCTGCCCGAACTCGAACACGAAAAACACGTCAGCACGGTCGCGCAGAAGATTCTCGCGGCGATCTCCAAGCCGTTCATCCTGCTGGGCCAGGAATTCCGCGTCACCGCCAGCGTCGGCATCAGCATTTATCCGCAGGACGGCAGCGACGAGCAGACGCTCAAGAAGAATGCCGACATCGCGATGTATCAGGCCAAGGCCGAAGGCAAGAACAACTTCCAGTTCTACTCCGAGAAACTCAACACCGATTCGCTCGAACGGCTGACGCTCGAATCGGGCCTGCGCCACGCGCTCGAACGCAACGAATTCGAACTGCACTACCAGGCCAAGCGCGACGTGCAGGCCGGCAATATCACCGGCATGGAAGTGCTGTTGCGCTGGAAGCATCCGGACCTGGGCCTGGTGGCGCCGATGCAGTTCATTCCGGTGGCTGAGGAAACCGGCCTGATCGTGGCGATCGGCAACTGGGTGCTGCGCACCGCCTGCCGGCAGAACGTCGCCTGGCAGGCGCAAGGCATGCGGCGCCTGGTGATCGCGGTCAATCTGACGGCGCGGCAATTCAACGACGAGAATCTGCTGCGCGATATCGATTCCATCCTGCTCGAAACCGGCATGGAGGCGCGCCTGCTGGAACTGGAGATCACCGAAGGCATGCTGATGCACGACATCGAGCGCACCTTGCGCACGCTGGCCGCGCTCAAGCAACGTGGCATCCGCCTGGCGATCGATGATTTCGGCCTGGGCTATTCGTCGTTGTCGACCTTGCAGCAATTCCCGCTCGACACGATCAAGATCGACCGTTCCTTCATCCGCGACGTCACCAACGTGCCGGAAGACCGCGCGCTGGCCGAAGCCATCATCACGATGGGCCGCTCGCTGAGCATGACGGTCGTGGCGCAGGGCGTGGAAACCCGCGAGCAGGCCGATTTCCTGCGCCAGCACGATTGCGACGAATTGCAGGGTTTTTATTTCAACCGTCCGGTGCCGGCGGAACTGTTCGCCGAACTGGTGCGCTCGCAACCGTCGGCGACCGTGCTGCCGCATCCGACGCTGAAAAAGCTGCGCTGATCCGACGCACAGCCCGAGCCCGCTACGGCGGGCTGACGATCCTCACGCTCGCATCGACCTGATCGGCGGCCAGATACGCCACCGCATCCGGATTCCCGCTCAGATGCAGCTTGGCTTCGCGGTCGCCCGCCACCTGCCTGGGCGGCTGGCCGCGGCCGGTGAAAATGATCTTCGACCAGTGCGCCTTCATCTGCGCGGCCGAGCGGCCGAGGAAGCTTTCGTAGAAGGCTTCGCGCACGGCCGACCCTTCGCTTTGGTCGATCGGCACCGCGCGCCGCCCGTCCGGCAGACGATGCGCACGGCCCAGGAAGATGTCGGCAACCTGTTCCTTGCTCAACCGCAATTCGGGATTCTTCGCCGACATCACCACGACGACCTCGGACGCCGCCGCGCCTCCGGCAAGCGCGATGCCCAGTCCGATCCCTGCGAGACGTGCGGCGATGCGCATGCCCGGCCTCATCAGAATACGAAGTCCAGCGAGACGCTCAGCACGTCGAGCTTTCCGCCCGGCTCGAAACCGGGCTGGATGTTGCCGAGCAGCCCGTCCGAACCGGCGCCCAGATCGATGCGGTCGTACTGCAGCTTGAGCGCGGCGTTGCTGCGGAAATCCCAGCGCGCACCGAGCCCGAGCGTGCGCTGCGCGGGATTGGACGCCATGATCTGGTTGAGCCCCGCGTTGAGGCCGGCGATGGTGCCGGCCAGTTCGGGTGGATAGTTCGCCGCGGTCAGACCCGGATCGGACAGCGCGCTGTCGGGCGACGAACGCGACAGGGTGAGATAGGGCGTGAGCTGGCTCCAGCGGTAGCCAATGGTGCCGTACCACGACGATGTGCTGCCGATGACGGCCCTGGTGTCGGCTTTGCCCCATTCGGCCATCACGAACCAGTCGCCCGGATCGTAGGCACCGGCGACGCCGAAGAAGCGAAACAGCGTGCCGTCGACCTCGTAACGCTCGGCCAGCGCGATGCCTTCGGGTCCGAACTGGCGGAAGGCGCCGAACAGCGCGTCGAAGGTCTCGAGTGTCAGATCGGTCTGCTGATAGGAAACGCGCAGGGTCGCGTTGCCGAATTCCACGAGGTCGGAAAACCCGTACGAGCCTTCGGCCTCGACGCTGCTGCCGTCGACCAGCGTGGCGTTGCTCTGGCCGTAGTGAGCCTGCAGTGTGTGCGCGAAGCGGCCGAGCTGCCGGCGGTACTGGACGTCTACGCCATCACTATTGGTCACCGGCACCAGGCCATAGAGTTCCACCGGCGGGCGCACCCACGGATTGGCGAAGCCGACTTTGCGATGATCGGAAGCCAGGAACGTCGCCAATACGGTACGTCCGACGCGCAGCTCGAAATCCGACGCGATCTCGAATTTCAGGTTCGCCCATTCGAGTTTCGGCGTGAAACCGCCGTCGTGGCGTTGCTCGGAAATCACCTGCACCACGGCCGCGACGCGCGGCGAAAACTGCGCGCTCAATTGCAGTCCCAGGCGGCTGTCGACTTCGGCGCTCCACGATGCGCTATGGCCGGCGCCGTGGCGCTGCAGCAGGTCGCCGACGAAATCGGCCTCGCGCTCGCTCGAATGCACCAGGCCGAAGGTGCCGAATCCATCAAGGGAAAAGCGGTCGCCTTCGGCCGCCAGACACGCAGGAGCGACTATCGAACCGCCGAGCGTTGCGGCGAAAAGGACAGCGGCGCGATGAGGAAACCCGACGGTCCGGCGTGTTCGATGGCGAAGCGTCATGCCGTCTCTCTGGCTGCCGGAGGAAACTCATCGTAGGCCGAAGCACGGCCGGCGGCGAGCCGCTTCGACGGTTTTCGTGACGCCGCCCGGATCTCGAAGCGGCCTCTACATCGTGTGCGTCGGCTTGTCGGCATTGATCATGCCGGCCAGATGCGTTTCGATCTTGCCCTTCACCATTTCGCCTTCGGTGGAATCGTTGAACTGCACGCCGATGCCGGCAGTGCGGTTGCTCTGCGCGCCGGGCGGCGTGATCCAGATCACGCGGCCGGCCACCGGCAGGCGTTCCTTCTCGTCCATCAGCGTGAGCAGGATGAAAACCTCGTCGCCCAGCGAGTAACGCTTGGCGGTGGGCACGAAGATGCCGCCGCCTTTCACGAACGGCATGTAGGCGTTGTAGAGCGCGCCCTTGTCCTTGATCGTCAGCGACAGGATGCCCTGTCGTGCCATCCCTGCTCCGGCCAGCATGTTCATCCCCCGGTGTGTGCGGTGCGGTTGCCTGGGGGAATCTTAACGCCTTGCGCGCAGGCCTGCCGCCACGCACGTAGCAGTTCGCCCAACATCAGTTCCTGCCGCAGCGGCGTGCGCAGCAGATCGCGCACGCGGTTGGCTTCGTCGAACCAGCGCGCCAGCGGGCGCGGGTCGGTGCTCGGCGGCAGGCCGGCCGCGACCAGCCGGCCGGCGCTTGCCGCCGGCGATGCACGTGAGGCCGCGTATTCGCGCACGGCCTCCACGGCACATCGCAGGCGCTGTGGCAGGCGGTCTTCGACCCAGCGCTGCGCCACGATGGCCGCGCGTTCGCGCCCGGTGGCCAGTGCGGCCAGGTCTTTCGCCACCGACGCCCGCAGCGCCAGGCCGTCTTCGAGCAGGTCGCGCCGAGCCTGGCCGGGATGGTCTTCGTTGGCGTCGAGCGCTTCGTCGACGGCGGTGGCTTTCGATCCTTGCGCGATCAGCCACGCACGCGCTTCCTCGCGCGGCGGCGGACGCACTTCGAGCCGCTGGCAGCGGCTGCGGATGGTGGCGGGCAAGCGGTAAGGCTGGTCGCTGACCAGGATCAGATAGCGGCCCGGCGGCGGTTCTTCGAGGGTTTTCAGCAAGGCGTTGAAGGCGCTGCGATTGAGCGCCTCGGCCGGATGCAGCAACGCGATCTGCGCGCCGCCCAGTTGCGGCGTGAGCACCAGCCGCGAGCCCAGCGCGCGCATCTGGTCGACCGTGATCTCGCTGCGCGGATCGCCCTTGTCGTTCAACTCGAAGGTGATGACGTAGTAGTCCGGATGCGTGCCGGCCAGGAACAGATTGCAGTTGCGGCATTCGTTGCAGGCGCGCGCGGACGGCGCCGCCGCGGTGCAGAGCAAGCGCTGCGCGAGCGCCGCGGCCAATTCGCGTTTGCCGAGCAATTCCGGGCCGCAGATCAGCAGCGCATGCGGCAGACGATCGGCGGCGCGCGCCTGCATCGCCAGATCGAAGGCGCGTTGCTGCCACGGCGCGAAGTCGGTGCTCACCGGTGCGATGCCGCGAAGGCTTCCAGCGCGGCGCAGGCGGCGGCGACGACGTCGGCCGGCGTGCGCGTCGCATCGATCATGCGCCAGCGCGCCGGATCGGCCTGCGCGCGGCGCCGATAGGCAGCGCGCACGCGTTCGAAAAACAATTCCGGCTCGCTTTCGATGCGATCGAATTCGCCGCCGCGCGCGCGCGCGCGCGCCAGGCCGGTATCGACCGGCACATCGAGCAGCAGCGTGAGATCGGGCCGCAACCGCGTCGACCAGCGTTCGAGTTCGGCGATCAACCCGGTATCGATGCCGCGCCCGCCGCCCTGGTAGGCGAAGCTGGCATCGGTGAAGCGGTCGCACAACACCCATTCGCCGGCCGCGAGCGCCGGCTCGATCACTTCATGCACCAATTGCGCGCGCGACGCGAAGATCAGCAACAACTCGGTTTCGGCGCACAGGCCGCGGCGCGCGGGATCGAGCAGCACTTCGCGTATCGCCTCGCCGGCCGAGGTGCCGCCCGGTTCGCGCGCCTGCCGGAAAACGATGCCGCGCGCGCGCAGCCAATCGGCCAGCGCCGCGATCACGGTGGACTTGCCCGCGCCTTCGCCGCCTTCGAGCGTGATGAAGCGGCCGCGCGTCATCGGCGGCCCAACTGATAGCGCGCCACGGCGCGATTGTGCGCGGCGAGATTGGCCGAAAATTCATGGCTGCCGTCGCCGCGCGCGACGAAATACAGACTGTCGCCCGGCGCCGGATTCAACGCGGCTTCGATCGCCGCGCGGCCCGGCAGCGCGATCGGCGTCGGCGGCAAACCGAAGCGCGCATAGGTGTTGTACTGGGTGTCGTCTTCCAGATGACGGCGGGTGAGATTGCCGTCGAACACATCGCCCAGGCCGTAGATCACGGTGGGATCGGTCTGCAGTTTCATTCCCAGCCGCAGCCGTCGCACGAACACGCCGGCGATCTGCGGACGCTCGCTCGCGACACCGGTTTCCTTTTCGACGATCGACGCCAGGATCAGCGCTTCGTACGGCGTTTTCAGCGGCAGATCGGACGCGCGTTTCTGCCACGCGGCTTCGAGCACATTGCGCATCGCCACGTGCATGCGCTTGAGCATTTCGGCGTCACTGATGCCGCGGGTGAAGTTGTAGGTCTCCGGCAGGAAACGCCCTTCCGGATGCTCGCCCGGCGCCCCGATGCGCTGCATCACTTCGGCATCGGACAAACCGGCGAGCGTCTGTTCCAGGCCCGGCTGCTTCGCCAGCGCCAGCCGCAGTTCGCGGAAACTCCAGCCTTCGACCACCGTGATGCGATGCTGGATGACGAGGCCTTTTTCAAGCTTCTCGAGCAGGCGCGCCGGCGTCAGCGCATGGCCGAGCGAATATTCGCCGACCTGCAAGCGCCGGATCACATCCTGCTCCCACGCCAGCGCCTTCCAGAACACGTCGTGGCCTTCGCGCACCCCGAGTTTGCGCAGGCGGCGCAGCACATCGTCGAAGGAATCGCCGCGCTTCACTTCCAGCACCAGTTCTTCGCCGCCCATCGACAATTCGGTGGCGACGAAGCGGCGATATTCCTGATACGCGAAATAACCGGCGCCCGCGGCGAGCACCAGCGCCAGCAGGAACAGATTGCGCACGAAACGCAGGAATCCGCCGCGTCGCGGAGCTTTTTTGGTCTTGGCCGGCTGCTTTTTCTTCGCGGTCACTCGATCGGCTCCAGCGCGGGGATGGCGTTCCACAGGGTTCGTTGCAGGCGGCGCGTGATCGGCCCGGGCGTCCAGCGGCGCTGACCCAGACGCGCCACCGGGAGGATACCGCGCAGGCTGCCGGTGAGGAAAAGTTCGTCGGCCGATTCGACCTCGACGCGCGCGATGTCGCGCTCGGTAACGGCGCACTGGCGCATCAGCCACTCGCGCGTGACGCCGGCGACGCCGCAGCGATGCAGCGGCGCCGTGATCAGTTCGCCATCGCGCACCAGGAACAGATTGGCGGCGGTGGCGCAGACGACGCGTTCGTCGGCATCGCACATCAGGCCTTCGGCGATCTGCGCATCGTTCCACTCGCTGCGCGCGAGCACCTGTTCGAGGCGGTTCAGATGCTTGAGGCCGGCGAGCGCGGGCTGCACGGCGAGCCGCAGTTCGCACCAGCGCACGATGATGCCGTCGCGATGCTGTGCAGCGGGCACCACCGGCTTCGGATGCAGGCTCAGAATGCGCGTCGGTGGCGCATCGGCCGCCCCGGCGTAGCCGCGTCCGCCGCTGCCCCGCGTAACGACGATTTTCAGTACCCCACGCGTTGTACCGCGACACAGTTCGAGAGCCTCGCACAACAGCAGTTCATTGGAAGGCATCCCGATCTTCAACATGTCGCAGCCGCGCTGCAGCCGCGCCAGGTGTTGCTCCCACCAGACCGGCTCGGCATCGGCGACCAGGATCGTTTCGAACAAGCCGTCGCCGTAATTCAAGCCGCGATCGTTGACCGGAATGGCCGTCGCGCCCACGCCGTCGACCAGCGCGCGCATCATCCCGGCGCGCCCAGCGCGCGCAGCAGACCGCGCGCTTTCGCGCGGGTTTCCGCGAGTTCGAGCGCTGCGACGGAATCCGCCACGATGCCCGCACCGGCACGGAAACGCAGCGTGTCGCCGTGCATCCACAGCGTGCGGATCAGGATATTCAGATCCATATCGCCATCGCGATTCAGATAGCCGATCGCGCCGGTATACGGCCCGCGCGCCTCGCCTTCGAGCTCGGCGATGATCTGCATGCAGCGCACTTTCGGGCAGCCGGTGATCGTGCCGCCGGGAAACACGGCGCGGATCACCTCGCCCGGCGTCGTACCGTCGCGCAGTTTTCCGCGCACGTTCGACACGATGTGGTGCACGTGGGCGTAGCTTTCGACGCTCATCAATTCGTCGACCTCGATGCTGCCCGGCACGCAGACCCGGCCCAGGTCGTTGCGTTCCAGATCGATCAGCATGATGTGCTCGGCGCGCTCCTTCGGATGGCCGACCAATTCGCGCACGCGCGCCGCATCGTCGTCGCCGGCGAAACGCGGCCGCGTGCCGGCGATCGGACGGGTCTGCACCGAGTCGCGCTGCACCGAGACGAGCCGCTCCGGCGACGAACTGAGCACGGCCCAGTCGTCCCACGCGAAACTGCCCGCGAACGGGGCCGGATTCGCGGCGCGCAATGCCGAATACACCGTCGCGGCGTCGACCGGCGAGGCCAGCGTCGCCTGCCAGCCGCGCGAAAGATTGACCTGGAAAACATCGCCGGCGGCGATGTAGTCGAGCACGCGCTGCACAGCGGCGAGGAACCTGGTGGCGTCATCTTCATGCAGCGTGGCGATCTCGATCCGGGCCGTCGTGGCGGCGGATTCGCGGCTTGCCGAAATGTCGCGCAACACCTGCTGCAGACTGTTTTCGTGGCCGGGTTCGGCCAGCAGCGTCACGCTGCCGTCGACATGATCGCGGATCAGCGCGACCGGACACCGCAGCGCCAACGCGATCGGCGGTGCGACGACAGGCGCCGGCAGATCGAGCCGCGTTTCGATCTGGCCGACCAGTTCGTAGCCGAAAAACAGCGCCCAGCCGCCCCGAAACGGCAGCATCGATTCGTCGCTCGCGGCGATGCGCGAAGCGCGCCAATCCGTATCGAGCGCCGCGAGGAAATCCTGCGCCAGCGGCGTGCCGTCGAGGCGGCGCGTCATGCCATCGGCATCGAGCCGCAAGCCGCCGTCGGGAAACGCCAGCAGCACGTCGTGGCGCGCGCGCTCGTTGCCGGTGGTGGCGCTTTCGAGCAGGCACGGGTAGCGCCGCGGCATCGTGCGGTGCAGCGCGAGCAGGTCGCACGGCGTATCGAGGCGATGGATCAGCATGCGCAACGGCCGCAGCGAACGATCGCGCCGCGCGGCGCCGCGCGGGAAAGCCGGCGGCGCATGGTTGGCGTCAGACGCGCCGGAACACCAGCGTGCCGTTGGTGCCGCCGAAGCCGAAGCCGTTCGAGACGGCGACGTCGATCTGCTTCTGGCGCGCGACGTTGGGCACGTAGTCGAGGTCGCAACCTTCGCCCGGCTCGTCGAGATTGATCGTCGGCGGGATGATGCCGTGATGCAGCGCGAGCACGGTGAAGATCGCTTCCACGCCGCCGGCCGCACCGAGCAGATGGCCCGTCATCGACTTGGTGGACGACACCATCGTCTTGTAGGCGTGATCGCCGAAGGCGCGCTTGAGCGCGAGCGTCTCGGCCAGATCGCCGAGCGGCGTCGAGGTGCCGTGCGCGTTGAGGTACTCGACCTGGTCGGCGTTGAGCCTGGCGTCGCGCAGCGCCATCGCCATGCAGCGCGCCGGACCGTCGCCGTTCTCGCTCGGCGCCGTCATGTGCCAGGCATCGGAACTGGCGCCGTAGCCGGCCAGTTCGCAGTAGATGCGCGCGCCGCGCGCCTTCGCATGTTCGTATTCTTCGAGGATCAGCACGCCGGCGCCGTCGCCCAGCACGAAGCCGTCGCGATCCTTGTCCCACGGCCGCGAGGCGCGTGTCGGATCGTCGTTGCGCGTCGACATCGCGCGCATCGCGCAGAAGCCGCCCATCGAGGTCGGCGAGGAGCCGCGTTCGGCGCCGCCGGCGATCATCACGTCGGCATCGCCGTACTGGATCATGCGCATCGCCGTGCCGATCGAATGGTTCGACGTGGCGCAGGCCGATACTGCCGAGAAACTCGGGCCCTTGATGCCGCGCATGATGCTGATCTGGCCGGGCAGCATGTTGATGATGGTGCTGGGCACGTAGAACGGCGAGATCTTGCGCACGCCGCCCTGGCTGTACTTGATCGCGGTTTCCTCGATGCCGAGGATGCCGCCGATGCCCGAGCCCACGATCACGCCGATGCGTTCGGCATTCTCGTCGGTCACCTGCAAACCGCAGTCGTCGAGTGCCATGAAGGCCGCGGCGACGCCGTAATGGATGAACTCGTCCATCTTCTTCGCGTCTTTCGGCGTGATGAAGGTGGTCGGATCGAAGTTGCGCACTTCACCGGCGATGGTGGTGGCGAAACCGGTGGCATCGAACGAGGTGATCGGGCCGATGCCCGAGCGTCCGTTGACGATCGCGTCCCACGCGGTGGGAATGTCGTTGCCGACGGGCGATACGATGCCAAGACCGGTGATGACGACGCGACGCTGGGTCATGCACGACTCCTGTGGGCGGGCGTCCGGGCGAACATACGCCTGCGGACGCGGGCCGGAAATGCGCGGGGCCGCGCAGGCGGCCCCGGTGTCACGAATTCGACCACCGGTGCGCATGCACCGGCGGCAACCTGCAGCGCCTGGCCGCGAACGGCCGGGCCGGTGCGATCAGCTCTTGACGTGCGACTTGATGTAATCGATCGCCTGCTGAACGCTGGTGATCTTCTCGGCTTCTTCGTCCGGAATCTCGCACTCGAATTCTTCTTCGAGCGCCATGACCAGTTCCACCGTGTCGAGCGAATCCGCGCCCAGGTCGTCCACGAAAGAGGCGTTCGCGGTGACTTCGTCTTCCTTGACGCCAAGCTGTTCGATGACGATCTTCTTGACGCGTTCTTCGATGGTGCTCATTGGTACAAAACCTCCCGGGGAAAAAGCCCGCGCATTGTAGTGGACAACCGGCACCCCGCACTAGCGAGGGGCCGTCGGGACGAACCGCGCAATTCAACGTCCCTGAAATCATACGCTTGGCGCGCATCGTGCGCGCGGCGCTTACGGCATGTACATCCCGCCATTCACATGCAGGGTTTCGCCGGTGATGTAGGCGGCGGCCGGCGAGGCGAGAAAAGCGACGGCGCGCGCGATGTCGGCCGGCTCGCCCAGGCGGCCGAGCGCGATCTGGCCGAGCAGGCTTTCCTTCGCCGATTCGGGCAGCGCGCGCGTCATGTCGGTATCGATGAAACCGGGCGCGACCACGTTGACCGTGATGCCGCGCGTGCCGATTTCGCGCGCCAGCGATTTCGAGAACGCGATGATGCCCGCCTTCGCCGCCGCGTAGTTGGCCTGGCCCGGATTGCCGGTGAGGCCGATGACGGAGGCGATGCTGATGATGCGGCCGCGGCGCGCCTTCATCATGCCGCGCAGCACCGCTTTCGAGGTGCGGAAGACGCTGCTCAGGTTGGTGTCGAGGATGGCGTTCCAGTCGTCTTCCTTCATCCGCATCAGCAATTGATCGCGCGTGATGCCGGCGTTGTTGACGAGGATGGAGACGGCACCGAATTCGCTGCCGATCGCGTCGATCAAGGCGTCGACGGCGGCGCTGTCGGTGACGTTGAGCACGCGGCCCGCGCCGCCGTGCGCGGCGAGACGTTCGCCGATGGCGGCGGCGCCTGCTTCGCTGGTCGCCGTGCCGATGACTTTCGCGCCCTGCGCGGCGAGCTCGTCGGCGATGGCGGCGCCGATGCCGCGGCTGGCGCCGGTGACGAGCGCGATCTCGCCGGTGAGTGGAAGCGTCATGAGCAATCCTCGTTGTCGGTCGAGATCAGGCGCGGTTGTCGGCGAGTGCCGCATCGAAATCGGCGGGCGTACCAATGGCGCGGCCGTCGATGGTTTTGTCGATGCGTTTGGCCAGGCCGGTGAGCACCTTGCCGGGGCCGCATTCGAGCAGGCGCGTCGCACCGTTGGCGACCAGCGTCTGCACGCATTCGGTCCAGCGCACCGGCAGATAAAGCTGCCGCACCAGGGCATCGCGGATGTTTTCGACGCTGTCGTGCACGAGCGCGTCGGCGTTCTGCAGCACCGGACGATCCGGCATTTTCCACGCCAGCGTGGCCATGAATTCGCCCAGCTGCAGCGCCGCGCCGCGCATCAGCGGCGTGTGCGACGGCACGCTCACCGCGAGTTTCACGACCTTGCGGATGCCGCGGTTGCCGAGTTCGGCGATGGCGCGATCGACGGCGTCGGCATGGCCGCCGATGACGATCTGGCCGGGCGAGTTGTAGTTGGCCGGCACCGCGACGGTGTCGCTGGAAACCTGCGCGCAGACTTCCGCCACCAGCGCGTCTTCGGCGCCGATCACGGCGGCCATCGCGCCCTGCCCGGCCGGCACCGCGGCCTGCATCAGGCGGCCGCGCTCGCGCACCAGGCGCGCGCCGTCGGCGAGCGAGAGCGCGCCCGCCGCGACCAGCGCGGCATATTCGCCGAGGCTGTGGCCGGCGAACTGCGCCGGCTGCGCCCCGCCGCGCGCGACCCACGCGCGCCACACGGCAACGCCGGCCGCGAGCAAGGCGGGCTGGGTGAATTCGGTCTGGTTGAGGCGTTCTTCCGGGCCCTGCTGCGCGAGGTCCCACAGATCGACCGCGGCTCCCGCCGAGGCCTCGTCGAACGCGCTACGCACTTCGTCGTGTGCCGCGGCCAGATCGGCGAGCATGCCGAGCGATTGCGAACCCTGGCCGGGAAAGACGAAGGCAAGCGAAGTCGAAGGCACGCGCGAATTCCTTGTGAGGCGGGGGCGCGATGATACGGTGCGCGACCCGAAATCGTCTGTACCGGGGCGTATGCCCGCGCCGCCGTGCCGCGCGGCTAGTAGCGCAGCAGCGCCGAGCCCCAGGTGAAGCCGCCGCCGAAGGCTTCGAGCAGCAACAGTTCGCCGCGTTTCACCTGGCCCGAACGGATGGCTTCGTCGAGCGCCAGCGGCACCGATGCCGCCGACGTATTGCCGTGGCGGTCGACGGTGACGACGACGCGCTCCATCGGCATCGCGAGCCGCTTGGCGGTGGCGGTGATGATGCGCAGGTTGGCCTGGTGCGGGATCAGCCAGTCGACATCGGATTTATCCAGCCCGTTGGCGGCGAGGGTTTCCTCGACCACGGCATCGAGCGTCTTCACCGCGACCTTGAACACCTCGTTGCCGGCCATGCGCACGCGCACGCCGTGGTTGGGTTCGTCGCTAAAACCCGCGGACACGCCGACCGGGTTGTAGAGCAGTTCCTTGTAGCCGCCGTCGGCGTGCAGGTGGGTCGACATCACGCCCGGCTCTTCCGACGCCTTCAGCACCACCGCGCCGGCGCCGTCGCCGAACAGCACGCAGGTGGCGCGATCGGTCCAGTCGAGCATGCGCGACAGGGTTTCGGCGCCCACCACCAGCACCGTTTTCGCCGCCCCGGCGCGGATGAAATTGTTCGCCACGCCGAGCGCGTAGATGAAGCCCGAGCACGCCGCGTTGACGTCGAACGCGGCGCAGCCGTTGGCGCCCAGCCGGTGCTGCAGCAGGCAGGCGGTGGACGGGAAAATGATGTCGGGGGTGGTGGTGCCGAGCACGATCAGATCGAGCTCTTTGGCCGACACGCCGGCCACTTCCAGTGCGCGCGTGGCGGCGTGGAAGGCCAGGTCGCCCGTGGTTTCGCCGTCGGCGGCGATATGGCGCTCGCGGATGCCGGTGCGATCGCGGATCCATTCGTCGGTGGTTTCGACGAATTTTTCCAGATCGGCATTGGTCAGCACTTTCTCCGGCAGGTAGCTGCCGGTTCCCGCGATGCGGGCATAGATCTGCGTCATCCCCACTCCCGGGTGCCACGAACGCAAGTCGGGATCACCGGTGCAGGCCTTGCCGGCCTCGCAGGGAATCCCAAACGCGCGCGGCGGGCATCACGCCCGCCGCGTCGAATCTCGCTCAACAACCGCGGGCTGCGATCAATCTTCTTCGACCACCGCGCTCTTGACCTCGATGACCTTGCGGCCGCGATAGAAGCCGTCCTTGGTCATGTGGTGGCGCAGGTGGGTTTCGCCCGTCGTCGGGTCGGTCGCCAGCTGCTTGGGCACGAGGGCGTCGTGCGAACGACGCTGGCCGCGGCGCGACGGGGTAACGCGGGACTTCTGGACTGCCATGGGTGTTTCCTCTACGACGCTGTGTTGTTATTGAAGCTATGGTTGTTACTGAAGCTATGTTGGTGTTGACGCTGTTGTTGCGATGCGACGCGAATCAGCGGCGGGACTTCAACGCGGACAGCGCGGCGAACGGATTCGGGCGCTCTTCCTCGGTTTCTTCCGGCGCGGCCGGCCACAGGGCCTCCACCGCTTCGGTTCCGGGCTTCACCGGAACCACCGGCACGGCCAGGATCAATTCGTCTTCGATCAGCTCGATCGCATTGAGCCGACCATCCTCGCCCACCAGCACCGGCTCGTAGCCGGGCGGCAGCGAAGCTTCCTCGCGCTCGTCGCGGATCAGACCCATGCGCTGGTCGACCTGCACCGGCAATTCGAAACGTTCCAGCGTACGCTGGCAGGTGAGCGGCAACGCGGCCTGGGCGCGGATTTCCACGAAGGAAATGCCGAACTCGTCGCGGCCGAACTCGACCTCGTAACTGCACTGACCTTGTTCGTCCGCCAGGCTGGTGACCAGTCGCGGCAGCGAGGCCAGCGGCAGGGAACCCGAGAACACCCGCCCGCCGGCGACCATGCGCCACGCGTCGACGACCTCGGGCAGGGCGGTGAACATAAGCAGGTAAAGATAAGCCGCAATCCGCCCGATGTCAACTTAACTGCTTGGATTGCCGGTCAATTTGCGGGCCGGTTTGCGGGGCCGGTTTGCGAGGCTCGAACCGCTTCGTGCAGACTGGCACCCAGCATTTTGCCGCATCCGGGCCGTGGCCACATTCCTAGCTTTCATCTTCGTCCTGGGCCTGCTCGCGCTGGCGGCCTGGGCGGTGCAATGGTACGGCCAGCGGCGCGAGCGGGCGCTGCGCCGGCTGCTCGACCGCGCCGACGCGCTCGAAGCGCTGCTCAAGACCACGCGCGACCGCATGAATGCGATGCAGCAGGTGGTGCAGCGGGTGCCGTCCGACATCGCCGCGGTGGCGCGCGCCTCGCTCGATACCAACGATCTGGTGCAGCAGGCGCTGCGCGACGTGCTCGAACACCGGTTGTGGATCTCGCAGCGCGGGCTGACCGCACCGAAAGCCGAGATCGACGCCGCCAACGCCGCGCTGGCCCGCGCCCACGCCAATATCTCCGACCAGTTGCAGCGCCTGGAAAACGCCGGCGCCGAACTGGCCGACGTCACCCAGGCTTCGATCGAACAGGCCGCGCGCGAACCGGCCGCGCTGAAACGCACGAGCGGCGGCGGTGACTGAATCGCCGCCGCTGATCCTGGCCTCGACCTCACGCTATCGCCGCGAACTGCTGACGCGGCTGGGCCTGGATTTCAGCTCGGTGGCGCCGGGCGTCGACGAAACTGTGCAAACCGGCGAAACGCCGCTCTCGCTCGCGGTTCGACTGGCGCGGGAAAAAGCGCTGGCCGTCGCGAAGAAATATCCCGGCGCGATCGTCATCGGCTCCGACCAGGCGCCCGAACTGGATGGAATCGCGCTGCAGAAACCCGGCACCCCCGAGCGCGCGAGCGAGCAACTGATCGCCTGCAGTGGACGCGAAGTGAACTTCCACACCGCGGTCTGCGTGATCGACGCGCACGGCGCCGCGCATGAATTCGCCGATCGCACCGTGGTGACATTCCGTTCGCTCGACGGCGACGAAATCGCGCGCTATCTCGAAAAAGAACAACCGTTCGACTGCGCCGGCAGCTTCAAGAGCGAAGGCCTCGGCGCGGCCCTGTTCGAACACATCCGCAGCGACGATCCGACCGCGCTCGTCGGCCTGCCGCTGATCGCGCTCGCCCGCACGCTGCGGCAGTGCGGCTATCGCGTGCCCTGAAACCGCGTAGTTTGCGACGCACAGCGGATCATTCGATCCGCACGCGCTGCTCGGGCCAGGGTTCGACACTGCCGTTGCGCCCGTGCAGCACGAGGCCGAGCCAATGTTCGCCGGGCGCGGCGGTCGAAGCGTCGACCTGGGCCTGGAAACCGACATCGGGCTGCGCGCGATCGCGTGAAATCTTCCAGTACTCGGCCACGTGCGGGCGCGTGAGTCCGTAAGTCGCCTGCGCGACGACAACGCCGTCGAGCGTGATGTCGACGCGCGCGATGCCCGCGCCATCCTTGAAGGCCCAACCGTCGACCGTGAAGTTGCGCGCCACGGTCGCGCCGATCGACGGGACGTCGATCCACGCCAGCGCCGGTTGCGCGCACTCGGTTGCATCGCGCGCGGCCAGATCGATGCGCAGGAAACGCTTGCGGCCATGATCGACATCGAGCACCTCGGCCAGCGGCAACGCACCGATGCGCTGGCACAACGACACGTGATAAGCGAGACGATCACGTAGCGGCACGGCAGAATCCTCGACCACCAGCCAACGCGCCTGCGCAGGCGCCGCCGCACTGCCCTGCCCCCACAACGCAAGCTGCGCGGCGCGGCCGTGCTTGTGATTGAGCGGATGATCGAGGACAGGCAGATCCGGCCGCTCGAGCGCGAAGGCAAGTTGCGCGCCGAGCATGAAGTTGTCGGCTGCGACGATCTGATCGGTTGTCGTGTTCGCCCGCACCCTTGCGGCGATTTCATTCCAGCCGGCGAAGTTGTCGGGATACCAGCGGCTGTCGGCGAGCGCCGCGCGCCACGACGGTGTCGCGGCCACCGACAGGTAGGCGAACACGAGGCCGAAGAAGGCGAATCCGAGGGCGAACGCGGTGGCGCGGACGCGCGGATGCCACCGCCACAACACCGCCGGCGCGCACGCGATCAAGGGCAGCCAGGCCTGCAAGGTCCAATGAAAACTCACGCGTTCGCGATCGGCGAAAAAAGCCAGCACGCCGTAGATCAGCAACGGCAGCAGCGCCGTGCCTGCGATCAGTCCCCACGGCCCGGCGGCATCGTCGCGCCATCGACGCCATGCCGCCATCAACGCCGCGATACAGGCGATCAGCAGCAACGGACTGGCGATCGCCAACTGCGTCGGCACGAACCACAATCCGTCGAAATGGAACTGCCACGGATGGCGTTCGGCGAGCTGGAAATCGAGGCCCGCACCGTCGTGCTGAAGATTCCACGCCAGCAGCGGCAACCACGCGGCGGCACCAATCGCGATCGCGATCCATCCGCGCGGATCGCGCAGTGCGCGCCGGCCGGCGGGCGCCATCAACAGGCCGATGGCGCCGGCAAGAATCAACAACGCGAAGCGATAGTGGCTCAGCGCACCGATCGCCAGGCCGATAGCGAGCATCAGCGCGCCCACGCCATCAGGCGCATCGTGTTGCGCCGCCGCGACCAGGCGCGCGCAGGCATGCAGGCACAACGCCGCCGCGAACGTCATCGGCACATCGGGCAAGGCCAACAGGCCCAGCGATCCGATCAGCGGAAACGCCAGCGCGACACACGCGGCGCGCCAACCGGCTTCTTCGCCGAACCACAGGCGCGCCGTCAAACGCAGTTGCAGCGGCAACATCATCGCCATCAGCAGGAACGGCCAGCGCACGCCGAGCGGCGTGTTGCCGCCGACTTCCACGCCGAGCCGGATCAGCCAGGCGGTGAGGCCGGGCAAGTCCGAATAGGCCAGCGCCGGATGCTGCCCTTCGAGCCAGTACCAGGCCTCGTCGCCGAACAGTGGCAGGCGCGCGGCCAACGCCGTCTTGAGCACGGCCAGCAGCGCCCACACTGTCCAGAATACGGTGCGTGCCTTCATCGCCGAATGCCTACCGCGCGCACGCCGCGCTCGCCGCAACACGGCTACACTTCGGCCAAAAGCAAAAGGACACGCTCATGAATGCGCAGGCTCAACCGGACGTAGGGACAACGGGCTCGGGGGCGCCGAGTGCGGGGGCATCGATCCTAACCGATGGCAGCCGCGCCGCCCTCGGCCGCGCGATGGCCCAGGTCAACACGCTGGTGCTGGGCAAACCGCGCGAAGTCGATCTGGCCTTCGCCTGCCTGCTGGCCGGCGGCCATCTGCTGATCGAAGACCTGCCCGGGCTCGGCAAGACGACGCTGGCGCGCGCGCTCGCCGCCACCCTCGGCCTGAGTTTCCAGCGCATGCAGTTCACCGCCGATCTGCTGCCGTCGGACATCCTCGGCGTGTCGATCTACGAACAGGATCAGCACGGTTTCCGCTTCCATCCCGGCCCGGTGTTCACCCAGCTGCTGCTGGCCGACGAAATCAACCGCGCGCCGCCGCGCACGCAGAGCGCGCTGCTCGAAGCGATGGCCGAGCACCAGGTGACGATCGACGGCATCTGCCATGCGCTGCCGAATCCGTTCTTCGTGATCGCCACGCAGAATCCGGTCGATCTGGCCGGTACTTTCCCGCTGCCGGATTCGCAACTCGATCGCTTCCTGCTGCGCATCGCGCTCGGTTATCCGAGTCCGGCGGCCGAACGCGAAATGCTGGTCGGCGCCGATCGCCGCGATCTGATCTCGCAGACGATGCCGCTGATCGATGCCGAAGACGTGCTGAAACTGCGCGTCGCCGTCACCCACATCCACGCCAGCGATGTGCTGGTCAACTACGTGCAGGCCCTGCTGGCCGAAACGCGCCGGCATCCGCAGGTGCGCGTCGGATTGTCGCCGCGCGCCGGGCTGGCGCTGTTGCGCGCCGGCCGCGCGCTGGCCTTGCTGCGCGGACGCGACTACGCGCTGCCGGAGGACGTGCAGGCGGTGTTCGAGGAAGTCGCCGCGCATCGCCTGGTGCCGCAGGGCGACAGCGGCGATCGCGTCGCGCTGTCGCGCGCGATCCTGCGCAGCGTGCCGGTGGAGTAAGGCTTGCTCGCGACACTGGCGGGTTGGCGCGAGCGGCTGCTGCAGGTCGCGGAAAAGCGGCTGCCCGCGCTGACCCGGCTCAAACAGCCCGAAGCCTTGCCGGTGACGCTCACGCGCCGGCGCATCTACGTGATCCCGACGCGTTTCGGCCTGTTCTTCGGCGGCTTGCTCGCCGCAATGACGATCGGCGCGCTCAACTACAACAACAATCCCGCGCTGATGCTGTGCTTCCTGCTCGCCTCGGCGGCGCATACCAGCCTGCTGCGCGCTTATCTGGGTTTGCGCGGCCTCAAGCTCGAACAGATCGGCGCCGATCCGGTGCATGCGGGTCAGACCCAGACCTTGCGCTTGCTCTTCACCTCGGTCGAACCGCGCCTGCGCAACGGACTCGAACTGCGTCAGGGCGAATTGCGTTCGGGCTTCGCGCTGGCGGCGCAGGAACGCGCCGAGGCGCGGCTCGAACGCGCGGCGCCGCAACGCGGCTGGCATCCGATCGGCAAGATCGAAATCTCCACGCGCCAGCCGCTCGGTTTGTTCGTCACCTGGAGCTGGATCAATCCGCAGCAATCGGTGCTGGTCTATCCGGCGATCGAAGCACAGGCGCCGCCGCTGCCGGGCCGCGGCGAACGCGGCCAGCCGCAGCGCCGCCGCGGGCTCGACGAGGAACCGCACAGCCTGCGCGATTATCGCGGCGGCGATCCGCTGCGCATCGTGGCGTGGAAACGCAGCGCGCAGGCCGGCCGCCTGATGGTGCGCGAATACGAAACGCCGGCCGGCGCCGACGTGCTGCTCGACTGGCGCGATCGCGAACTGATGTCGCTCGATTCCGAAGCGCGCATCCGCCGCCTGGCGCGCTGGGTGCTCGATGCCGAACGCGAAAACCTGCGCTCGACCCTGTGGCTGCCGTCCGGCCGCATCGGCCCGTCGAGCGGCGCGCCGCACGTGCACGCCTGCCTGCGCGAACTGGCGCTGATGCCGTGAGCGAGGCCCCCGTCAATCGCAATCCGCCGCTCGACCGGCACACGTTTTCGTGGTGCGCGGCGGCCGTCGTGGCGGCCTTGCTGCCGCTGGCGCAGACCTTGCCCGGCTGGTTGATCGGATTGCTCGCCGCGCTTGCCGCGATCGGCGTCGCCTATGGCTGGCGCTCGCAGCAACTGCATACGGCCATCCGCTTGCCGTTGACCTTGGTCGTCGCCGCCGCGGTGTTGTTCGCCTACGACTTCCGTTTCGGCCGCGACACCGGTGCCGCGCTGCTGGTGACGATGCTGGCGTTGAAACTGCTGGAAACCCGCCGCGTGCGTGATGCGCGCAGCGTGCTCAGTTTCGCGCTGTTCGCGGTGATGGCCGGTTTTCTGCAGGATCAGGCACCGCTGACCCTGGTGATGGCGCTCGCCGCCACGCTGCTCGCATTGAGCGCGCTGGCGCGCGTGGCGGAAGTCGAAAGCCCGGCCGCGGCGCCGAAAATTCCCACGCGCACGCGTCTGTGGGCCGTATCGCGCCTGCTCGCCGTGTCGTTGCCGCTCGCCGCGGTCGGCTTCTTCCTGTTCCCGCGCCTCGGCCAACCGTTGTGGGGCCTGCCGGAAAACGCCGCGCAATCGCGCACCGGATTGAGCGACGAAATGGCGCCCGGCGACATCGCCGACCTCTACGTCGACGACACGCCGGTGCTGCGCGTGCTGTTCGACGGACCGACGCCGCGGCAAAACGAAATGTACTGGCGCGGCCCGGTGCTGCTGCATTTCGATGGACGCGCGTGGACGCGCGATTCGTACAGCGCCAACCTCGACCCGGCGACCTTGCAGCCGCTCGGCCCGCCGATCACCTACACCGTGACGCAGGAGCCCACCGATCGCCGCTACTTCATGACGCTCGACGTGCCCGAAGCCGCACCCGAACGCGCGCGCATGGGCTACGACCGCATGGCCTACACGCGCCGCCCGCAGACCGAACTGACCACCTACACGGCGACCTCCTACACGCGCTATCTGCTCGAACCGGAACTCACGCAGACCTTCCGCCGCCGTTCGATCGCGTTGCCGACCGGCTACAACCCGCGCACCAAGGCGCTGATCGAACAATGGGTCGCCGAAGGCGCGCAAGGCGACGAACTGGCGCGCCGCGCGCTCACTTTGTTCAATCGCGAATTCACCTACACGCTTTCACCCATCCTGCTCGGCCGCAACAGCGTCGACGATTTTCTGTTCGAGACCAAGCAAGGTTACTGCGAACATTTTTCGTCGGCCTTCGTCGTGATGATGCGTTTCGCCGGCATTCCCGCCCGCGTCGTCACCGGCTACCAGGGCGGCCGCAGCAACGGCATCGGCGATTATTGGGTGGTGCGCCAGTCGGATGCGCATGCCTGGGCCGAAATCTGGCTCGAAGGCCGCGGCTGGGTGCGCGTCGATCCGACCAGCGCCGTCGCGCCCGAACGCATCGAGCGCGGCACCGACAGCCTGGCCGGCCCGCAATCGGTGTGGAGCCGGCTGACCCGGCCGATGTTCGATGCCGGCGACTGGCTGCGGCGCGGCTGGAACGAAGTGGTGCTCGGCTTCAACGCGGCGCGCCAGCGCAATCTGTTGCAGCGCATCGGCGTCGACAGCGAAGAGACCTCGCAGGTCGGCATCGCGCTGGCGATCGCGATCGCCGCCGCGCTCGGACTGACGCTCTGGCTGCTGCTGCGCGGCCCGCGCGAATCGCGCGACGCGCTCGGCATCGCCTACGCCAGATTCACCGCGCGACTGGCGAAAGCCGGCGTCGCCAAGGCGCCGCACGAAGGCCCGCTCGACTACGCCGCGCGCGTCGCGCAACAGCTGCCGCACGCGGCCGAAACGGTGCTTGCGCTCAGCCATCGTTACGCGCTTCGCCGCTATGCTCGCTGCGACTCCGACCCGCGTGAAGATGCCGCGTTGTGCGTCGATTTGCGCCACTTCCGCGTCCCAGGTTGAAGGTCCAGCAAAGACCCATGGAGAATCCGATGAAAATCCTCACCGTCACCACTCTGGCGCTGGCGCTCGCCGGCTGCGCCACCGCTCCCAAACCGTTGCAGGGCGAGTTCGCGCCGGTGCTGCCGGTCGACGCGAGCGCGGCGCAGCGCGTCGGCGACAGCGTGCGCTGGGGCGGTACGCTGGTCAGCGTCACGCCCGCCAGCAACGAAACCTGTTTCGAAGTGCTGGGCCGCGATCTGAACGAAAGCGCTCGCCCGCGCCGCGCCGACGACACCAGCGCCGGCCGCTTCCTCGCCTGCCGCGCCGGCTTCTATGATCCGGCGATCTTCGCGCCCGATCGCGAAGTCACCGTCACCGGCCGCATCGACGGTTACGAATCGCGCCGCATCGGCGAATACGACTATCGCTATCCGCGCGTCGCGGCCGACGTCGTGTATTTGTGGCCGGAACGCCGCGACGACGAGTACTACCGCTACGCCGATCCTTTCTGGCCGAGCTATCGCCCGTTCTGGTGGGGCGGCTACTACATCCCGGTGCGCCACCACGGCCCGCATCCGCGCTCGGCGGCGCCTTCGCCGCCGCCGCCCGACAATACGCGGCAGAAGTAACTTTCACGTGGAACCGCCCGGCGTGCTGCGCGCCGGGCGGAAATCGGAAATCGGAAATCGGAAATCGGGAAAAAGTGCCAGAGCGCGATGTACTGCGCGCGTCCGCTCATCGAGCCGCTAGCCCGCGGCATGCGCAAATCCCCCCGGCAACGTCCGAAATCCATCTGGACGTGCCGCCCGGGCCTCTGCAAACTCCGGCCATGGCCGTCATCCTGCTCGCCGAACGCTTCCTGTGCGCGCCCATCGACGCGGTGTTCGCGCTGTTGGTCGATCCGCTGCGCTTTCCGCCGACCTTCGTCGGTTGCGGTCCGATTCCGGCGCTGACCAGCATCGCACCCGACGCACCGTCCGCAGTCGGCAGCACACGCCAGCTCGTCAGCGCCGACGGCTCGCGTCTGACCGAACGCATCACCGCGTGGGAGCCGCCGCAGCGTCATTCGTACGTGCTGTCGGGCTTCCGGATGCCGATGTCGCTGCTGGTGCGTGCCGGCCACGCCGACTGGCATCTCGAAGCGCGCGACAACGGCACGCAGGTGCGCTGGACCTACACGTTCGAACTCACCTCGCCGCTGGTGTGGCCGCTCGCCGCACCGCTGCTGCAAGGCTTCATGCGCACGGCGATGAACCGCTGCCTCGAAGGTTTCGCGCGAACGCTCGAAGATGCGCCTCAAACCGCACCCCAAACCGCAGCGGGAGCACGGCGCTGATGGAACGCTGGATCCTGCTCGGCATGGCACCGGTTTTCCTCGGCCTGATCGTGCTCGAAGCCTGGTATTGGCGCCGTCGCGGCGGCGCCGGCAGCGCCGGTTACACCTGGCCCGACACCTTGTCGAACGCGGCGCTCGCATTGCTGCACCAGGCCGCCGACGGCATCGCGTGGCTGGTGGTGATCGGCGCGTTCTACGCGGTGCACGAGTTCCGGATCTTCAGTTTCGAAGCCTCCTGGTGGTCGATCGCGCTGCTGTTCCTGGCGCAGGATTTCTTCTACTACTGGTTCCACCGCAGCAGCCACCGCGTGCGCTGGATGTGGGCCTCGCACGTCACGCATCACTCGTCGGAACGATTGAACCTGTCGACCGCGTTCCGCCAGAGTTTCACCTATCCCATTTCCGGCATGTGGCTGTTCTGGCTGCCGCTGGCGTGGCTCGGTTTTGCACCGGCGCACATCGTCGCCGTGGTGGCGATCAATCTGGGATTCCAGTTCTTCGTGCACACGCAGGCAGTCGGCAAGCTCGGCTGGTTCGAGAAGATCTTCAACACGCCGTCGCACCATCGCGTGCATCACGCGCGCAATCCCGAATACATCGATCGCAACTACGCCGGCGTGCTGATCGTGTGGGACAAACTGTTCGGCACCTTCGTCGAGGAAGACGAGGCGGTGCCCTGCGAATACGGCATCGTCGGGCAGATCAAAACGCACAATCCGATCACGCTCACCGTGCACGAATGGGGTGCGATGCTGCGCGATGCGATGCGCGCCGACGGCTGGCGCGCGAAACTGCGGCAGCTGTTCGGCGCGCCCGAACGCGCGCTTTCGCATCCGGGCCGTCGCCAGTAAGAACAGCGACGCCCGGGCCATCCGGCCAGGGCATTCGCCGCCGGATTCGCATCCCGGCAAGGCGCGTGGCGCGGCGCCAAAACAGCTGCAACACGACTGGCGCTGCCGGTTTGCCGTGAACTGGGTGAATGCCCTGCGCTTCCTGCTCGGCGTCCAGCAGGACGGCTGCTTCAAGCTCGGCTTCTCGACGCCGGTGGTGTTCCAGGGGACCACCCTACTTCCTTCCTAAAGGCCGCCCGCAACGCGGCAATCGACCTCGGCTATGCTACGTTCGCAGCGCCGGGGCAGGCCCGGCCGGAAACCGCAACGAGGATGTCATGAGCAAAGGCCTGGACAAGAAGAAAGAGAAGAAAAAAGAACCGACCAAGTCGCTGAAAGAAAAGCGCGCCGCCAAGCAGGAAAAGAAGCAAGGCAAGAAATAAGCGTCCGCGCCGCCCTCCCGCAACGGGGACACCGGCGCCACGCAGCGGAACCCCGGGGCCTCGCGCCCCGGAACCCCGGCCCGCACGGCGTATCGTCCCGGCGGCGTCAGATCAATCCATTCTCTTTCAACACTTTCTGCTCGTCGCCGGTGATGTAGGCGAAGATCTTCGGCTCGCCGTCCTGCAGCTGCAGGAAGTAGCGATTGGTGAATTCGATGCGCACTTTCTTGCCGTCGTCGCGGCGATAGCGCGAATCCCAGGCCACGGTCGCCATCGCGTGCAGAGCGTCGAGCGGCAGCACGTCGAGCGCGGAAATCTTCATCGAGCGCGTGCCGATCTTGCGATAGAAGGCGAAGCCGCGCGGCAGCGCGAAGCGGAATTTCAGGCCGTTCTTGCCGCCGACGACACCGGCCGGGCTGGCGGCGACGAAATAGTCGGCGAACGACTCGCGCATGCCTTCGCTATCGACCTGCGGCGGATCTTCAAGCGAGCGATTGAAGCGTGCTTCGTAGTCGCGGAAGAACTTGACGATCGCTTTCTTTTTCACAAGCGGGGTCTTCTTCGCGGGCATGACGAGACCTCCTAACGATGCTGCGCCCATCGTAGGCGGCGGCCGAATCGCTTGCCACCTCGCCGCCACTCCTCGCCATCGCTTCCGGATGCGCCCGGCGCGTTGCCATTACACTGCACCCCCACGCTGCGGCTGCACCCATGACCGATCCGATCCGACTTTCCAAGCGCGTCGCCGAACTGGCCGCGTGTTCGCGCGCGGAAGCCGAGCGCTTCATCGAAGGCGGCTGGGTGCGGGTGAACGGCGAGGTGATCGATACGCCGCAGCATCGCGTCACCGACGAAACCGTGGAGCTCGATCCGGCCGCGCGCGACGAAGCCGCCGAACCGGCGACCGTCCTGCTGCACAAGCCGGCCGGCTTCGACGCCATCGTCGGCGACAAGCCCGCGGCCGAGCTGGTGACACCCGAAACCCGCTGGGAAGCCGACGAATCCGGCCTGCGGCTGCTCAAACGCCACTTCCAGCGACTGACCCCGGTGGTGCCGCTCGATCGCGACGCCAACGGTCTCATCGTGCTCACCCAGGACGGTCGCGTTTGGCGGCGGCTGACCGAAGACGCCGGCCTCATCGAGCACGAATACGTGGTGGAAGTGAGCGGCGACATCGCGCCATACGGGCTCGCGAAACTCAATCACGGACTCAGCTATCGCGGCCGCAACCTGCCGCCTTGCAAGGTCAGCTGGCAGAACGAGATCCGCCTGCGGTTCGCGATCAAGGGCGTGCAGACGGGGCAGCTGAGTCACATGTGTTCGATGGTCGGCCTGAAAGTGGTATCGATCAAACGCATCCGCATCGGCAGCGTGTCGCTCGGCAAGATGCCGGCCGGCGAATGGCGGTATCTGCCGGTGACGTCGCGCTTCTGATCAGCCAGGTCTGTCGCCAGGCCGAGGCCGCTGGTGCGGTGAACCTCGACGAAATCGCCGCGGCGCACGCCGGCAAGATCGAAATATCGAGCGGCATACTCGGGCTCACCCGATCGCCGGAGCTTTGCCATGAATTTCGACCGCCTGAATTTCGACAGCATGACGCTCGAGCGTTCGCTGCTGATGCTGTGCCTCGCCGTTTCGCCCTGCGCATTCGCCGACGACAAGAGCAGCCATGCGGCGATGGATAGCGACGGCAACGGCCGCGTCTCCGCCACCGAACACGCGGCCGGCGCGCGCCGCATGTTCGAACAGATGGATGCCGACCGCGACGGCATCGTCACCGCCACCGAAATGCGCGCCGCGCACGCTTCGCTGACGGGAAAGAAGCCCGATGCCGGTGAGATGTCGGCCGAAGAAAAAATCAAGGTGATCGACGCCGATGGCGACGGCCAGCTCACCGCGGCCGAACACGCCGCCGGTTCCGAATCGATGTTCGCGAAAATGGATACCGACGCCAACGGCGTGCTAACCGCGACAGAAATCGAAGAGGGCCATGCCAGGATGATGCGCCGCAAATGACGTAGCGATCGCCTCGCGCGGTTCGCATTCCGCTGGCCGCAGGCGCGATCACCCGCGCAGTGCGCCTGCCGTTATCATGGCGCATGAGCGAATTCACCGATCTGCCCCTCAATCCCGCGCTTTTCCAGGGTCTGGACGCGCTCGGCCACGTGCAGATGACGCCGGTGCAGGCGCAAAGCCTGCCCGCCCTGCTCGAAGGCCGCGACCTGATCGCGCAGGCACCCACCGGCAGCGGCAAGACGGCGGCCTTCGGCCTGGCGCTGCTGCACCGGCTCGATCCGGCGCAGACGCGGGTGCAAGCCATCGTGCTGTGCCCGACGCGCGAACTGGCCGATCAGGTCGGCAAACAGATCCGCAAGCTCGCCACCGGCATCGCCAACCTCAAGTTGCTGACCCTGGTCGGCGGCACTGCGCTCGCACCGCAGCTGGCATCGTTGCAGCAGCATGCGCCGCATGTCGTGGTCGGCACGCCGGGGCGCGTGCAGGAATTGCTGCGCAAGAAGGTGCTCGACCTGCGCGGCACGCAGATCCTCGTGCTCGACGAAGCCGACCGCATGCTCGACATGGGTTTCGAAGAACAGATCCGCGAAATCATCGGCAAGCTGCCGAAAGATCGCCAGACGCTGCTGTTCTCGGCCACTTATCCCGAAGCCATCCGCGCCATCGCCGCCAATGTGATGCGCGATCCGGTCGAAGTGACGGTGGCGGGACAGGCCGAACAGGCCGTCATCGATCAGCGTTTCTTCGAAGTCGAACCGTCGCAGAAACCCGCGGCGCTGGCCGGGCTGCTGCTCGAATACCGGCCCGAATCGGCCGTCGTGTTCTGCAATATGCGACGCGATACCGAGGAAGTGGTGAACTCGCTCGCGCACCTGGGTTTCTCGGCGCTCGCCCTGCACGGCGACATGGAACAGCGCGACCGCGACGAAGTGCTGGTGCGTTTTTCCAACCGCAGCTGCAATGTGCTGGTGGCCAGCGACGTCGCGGCGCGCGGACTCGATGTCGAAGATCTCGGCGCCGTCATCAACTATGAATTGCCGACCGATCCCGACGTGTACGTGCACCGCATCGGTCGCACCGGCCGCGCCGGGCGCAGCGGCCTTGCGCTCAGCCTGGCCGCGCCGCGCGAAGTCTCCCGCGCGCAGCCGCTCGAAGCCAAACTCGACGCCCCGATCCGCTGGCAGCGCGCACCGCTGGCGGAATTGCGCCCCGGCAAAGCCCCGCACGCCGCGATGGTGACGCTGCGCATCGACGCCGGCCGCACCGACAAGTTGCGCCCCGGCGACATCGTCGGCGCGCTCACCGGCGATGCCGGCCTGAGTCAGGAAAACATCGGAAAAATAGATGTTTTCGCAACCCGCAGCTACGTCGCCATCGCACGCCAGCAAGCCGCAAAAGCGCTGTCGCGCCTGCAGGCCGGCAAGATCAAGGGACGAAAATTCCGCGTCCGAAAGGTCTGAACAACATTCCGCACGCCGCCAACTGTCGCCAACACGCCCTAACTACTAACCCCTAACCCCTCCGCCCCCATGTCCACCCTGGTCACCGGCAGCTCCGGCCACCTCGGCGAAGCCCTCGTCCGCAAGCTGCGCAAACTCGGCCGCCCCACGATCGGCATCGACATCGTCGGGTCCGGCTACACCGACCACGTCGGCTCGATCACCGATCGCGCCTTCGTCGAGCGCGCGATGCAGGGCGTCAGTTCCGTGCTGCACACCGCCACGCTGCACAAGCCGCACATCGCGACGCATTCGCGCCAGGACTTCATCGACACCAACATCGGCGGCACGCTGAACCTGCTGGAAGCGGCCGTCGCCAACCAGGTGCAGGCCTTCGTGTTCACCAGCACCACGAGCGCTTTCGGCGACGCGCTGACGCCGCGCGCGGGCGAGCCGGCGGTGTGGATCACCGAGGACGTGGCACCGATCGCGAAGAACATCTACGGCGCAACCAAAACCGCCGCCGAAGATCTCTGCCGCCTGTTCCACCGCAACCAGCGTCTGCCCTGCGTGGTGCTGCGCACCTCACGGTTTTTCCCCGAGCCCGACGACGACCCCGACCGCCGCGGCCTGCTGTCGGATGCGAACCTGAAAACGATCGAGCTGCTTTACCGCCGCTGCGATATCGAGGATCTGGTCGACGCGCATCTGCTCGCGATCGAGCGCGCGCCGGCGCTGGGTTTCGGCCGCTACATCCTGAGCGCAACGACACCTTTCACGCGCGAAGACCTGCCGCAATTGCGTGCCGATGCGGCCTCGGTGCTATCGCGTCGCGTGCCCGGCTACGAAGCCGATTTCGCCTGCCTCGGCTGGCGCATGCTGCGCGGTATCGAACGCGTCTACGTCAACGCGCTGGCGCGCGAAGAACTCGGATGGCGCCCGCGCTTCGACTTCGCCCATGCGCTCGAACGACTGCGCAACGGCCAGGACCCACGCAGTGAACTGGCGCAGGAAATCGGCGTGAAGGGTTATCACGCCGGCGCGTATGCGGATGGGTTGTATCCGGTCGAATAGCGTCGACCCTCACGCAGATGAGCGCGGCGCCTCAGCGCAGCTGGCTGTCCTTGCTGCCGCGCCGGTTGTAGCCGCTGTGCGCGGCCTGGTCGCGATCGCGAATTTCCTGGCACGCCACGCACACCCGCACCCCGGCAATCGCCTTGCGGCGCGCCGCCGGAATCTCGGCGTCGCAATCCTCGCAGTGGGTCAGCCCGGGACCGGTCGGCAGCTGGCTGCGCGCCCGCTTGATCGCGTCCTTCACGGTCGCGTCGATCTGATCCTGTACCGCGTTGTCGCCTGCCCAGCCGGTGGCCATGGCGGTTTCCTTTTCACTGCAATCCATAGAGCATAAAACTTTGGCAATGAACTTTCGAAGAACCTGAAGCTGCTCCTTACCTCGGCGGTTCCCGACAGTATCGAACGTACTTCTCGATTTTACGAATCAGGTTCCCGCCAATAAATTCCATGACATTCGAGGAAATCCTGGCGCTGCGCGAAGCCCTGGCGAAACTTCTGCCGGAAGGGTTCATGGGTCTGGTGCAACGCATCGAACCGGGCAACGAAGCTCTGCTTTCTGCGGGCGAATTACTGCAACTTGCGCCATCGGTGCGAAAGGTCAGGGATGCCAGCGGCACGGCGCGCCATCTCGCGCGCAAGCTTTGCCGGGAACTGGGCGTTACGGCCAGCCAGATTCTGCGCGATCCCAAAGGGGTACCGATCTGGCCGCAAAACGTGCTCGGTTCGATGTCGCACGATGACGACGTCGCCGTTGCGGTCGTTGGAAGAATCGGCGGACTCGTGCGCGGCATCGGCGTCGACGTCGAAGCCCCGGTGCCACTGGACGAGACGCTCATTCAACATGCGCTGACGCCCATCGAGCAAGAGCGGTTGCTGCACAGCGGACTGAGCGCCAAAGCGGCTTTTTCGATCAAGGAGGCGGTCTTTAAAGCCGTCTTTCCGACCGGACGCAAATTTCTCGAATTCGATCAGATCGTGCTCGACCCGCAGTCGCAATCGGCCACCACCGCGTGCGGCCGGACCGTACGTTGGAGCGCGACGATGACGCCTCGAATACTGGGCGTGGCGTGGTGGTGACGCCGTCCTAGGCCATGTACACGACGATGCAGAAGATGCAGATATCGGCAACGACATGCGCCAGCCACGGCGCGAACAACCCGCGCGTACGCTGCCGCAATGCGCCGAGCATGAAGGCATAGATCGTCGACAGCGCGATGCCGGACAGGCCGTTGGGAATACCGTCCTTGTGCAACAGACCGAACGAGACGGCCTGGATGAGATTGATCACGAGCGTGCCATCGAACACGCGGCTGAGGGCACTCATCATCACGCCGCGGAAGACGATCTCTTCGACCAGTGCGTTGACCAACGGCAACGCGATGGCAACCAGCAGCAGACCGGCGAACGGCATGCCGCCCACCATCTGTCGAACCGGGCTCAGATCGGGAGCCGTCAGCGCGTGCCAGAGAATCAAGGCGGCGCTGGAAACCGCCGCAATACCCGCAACGTAGGCACCCGTCGCCAGTTCCCAGCGCCCCTTGTGAAACCAGGGAACCGAGCGGCGCAATGGCGCAATGCTCATTACCAGGACGGCATACACGATCACGCTGAGAATCATCGGCAACGACAGAACCCGCAATGCCGGCACCTGCATCACCGTGGCGAGCACGGCGGCGATCAACGCGAAATGCGTGGCCTGCTCGCAACGGACGGTCGCGGTTGCGAACACGATCAGCCAAAGCGCCAGCGAAATGAACATCAGGTCGTTCATCAGGAAGGGGATCGCCGAAAAAAGCGCGATCGCCGGCAAGGCCAGATAATTTCCCGGATGCGTGCGGCGCCCTTCCTCGGTGATCTGCGACCAACGAAGGAAAAAATTCGGTCGGGTGATGGCGGACATCATTCGTCGGTCTCCACGGCTTGGCGTGCCAGGTTTTTCAGCTCGGTGCGCAACAGCGCAAGGAAAGAAAGCTCATGCAGATAGAAGTGTCCGGCGTCGAGGCGATGCAGTTGGAATCCGCTCGCGGTGTGCGCGGCCCAGGCACCGAGTTCGTCGCGATCGACCAACGCATCGTGATTGCCGCCGAAGGCGATGATGGGGATGTTCATCGGCGGCGCGTCCCGGTAGCGGTATTCGTCGTAGAGCGTGCAATCGGCGCGTATCGAAGGCATCAGCAGATCCAGCAGTTCCGGGCTGCGCAGAACTTCTCCGGGCGTTCCTCCCAAGTGGGCGAGGCGCTCGATCAAGGCCGTATCGCCGGCGTCGGTCCAGCGCGGCTGCCGTGAAGACAGCTGCGGCGCGCGGCATCCGGACACGAGCAGCGCGAGCGGTTCGCCGCTGCGGCGGCACAGTCGGCGCGCCAGTTCGAAAGCGATCAGCGCACCGGCGCTGTGTCCGAACACCACGCAGCGGGTTTCGCTCCGCTCTTGCACGGCAAGTTCGAGTTCATCGATCAGCGTGGGCCAGTGCGTGAGCACCGTCTCTGCGAAGCGCGCGCCACGCCCGGGCAACTGCACGGCGGACAAACGAACACCCGCCGGCAGATGCCCGATCCAACTACGGAACGAGCCGACATCGCCGCCGGCAAAAGGGACGGCGATCAAGTTCAAGTCCGGGTCGTCTCCCCCCATGTCGAGGATTCGCAACCAGCGTGTGGCGCCGTTCATGGAACCCGCTTCCAGGCCTGCTGCTCCGTCGCGGCCAGGACGCTCTCAAGCGCGCGCGCCAGCACCGCGGCGTTGGCCGGCGACTCCACCATGCTCAGGTGATTGCCCGGCACGTCGATGATTCGCACCGCGGCAGGATCCAGCCACCGGCCCCAGCCCAGATCGGCCGGCATGCCGGGAGGCTGCTCGGCGGCGCGGAACAGCGTCACAGGGCCGTCGAAACGGCCGAGTTCGTGGCGACGTTCTGCGCGCAGGATGGCGCGGAAGACGCGCAACATATCGTGAATCTGGGCGATACCGGCTTCCGCCGGAATCAGGCCTGCCGCGCACAATCTGGCGACCATGTCGGCCAGTCGATCGGGCCCTTCGGCCGCGGCGGCCGCTTCCTGAAAGGCCGGCGTCATCGATGCCAGCAAGGCGGTGTCGTCCAGCACTTCGCCGTCCGGCAGGCTTTCGGGCACGCTGACCGCATCGAGCAACGCGAGCATCGCGACGGTTTCGCCCTGCGCCTGCAGTTGCCGCGCCATCGTGTGCGCGATGCGCCCGCCGGTGCACCAGCCACCGAGGAAATATGGCCCCTGCGGTTGCACGCTGCGCATTTCGCCAATGTAGTGCCTGGCCATCGCGGTGAAATCGTCGAGCGGACTGCACGCACCATCCATTCCCAACGCCTGAAAGGCGTAGAAGCCGCGAGGCAACTGGTTTGGATTAGCGGGCAGAAGATTGGCGGCAAGATCGCGATAAGCGATCACATTGCCTCCGCCGGCATGCACGCAGAAAAACGGCAGCGGGACCGAGCCCGCGACGGAAGACGCCCTAATCGGCACCAGCGCGCGACTCGCGCCGCCCTCAGCCTGCCGCAACCGATTTGCGAGATGCTCGATCGTCGCTTCTTCGAACAACGTCGACAGCGGCAGGGTGCGTTCGAATTCGGAACGAATGCGCGCCATCAGTCGCGCTCCGAGGATCGACTGCCCGCCCAGCTCGAAGAAATTGTCCCGTACGCCGAAACCACGCACGCCCAGCAGACTCTCCCAGATCGACATCAGTCGCTGTTCGACGGCGTCTCTCGCCGGAACACAGGCGGCGCGATCGCCGCCTGTCGGCTGGGCCAGCGCCGGCAGTCGGCCACGGTCGATCTTGCCGCTCGGCGACAATGGAAGCGCGTCGAGGAAGACGAAGCGATCCGGCACCATGTACTCGGGCAGGCTACTGCGAAGAAAGCGTGCAAGCACGGGCGCCAGGCTTTGCTCATCGGTGGTGCGCAGCGCCTGATTCGACAGCACGGCAGCGGGAGCCACCACGCTGCGCGACAGTTCGCCAACCGGCACGCAGTCGGGCTCGGACGGTTGCAACGGATGAAACAGCGCATCCATCGCGGCGAGGTTGCCGCTTCGTGCCGGCCGCAACGAAAGTCGATGGCCGAGCTTGCGTGCAAGCTCGTGCATCGCATGTGGATCGATACCGCCCGCTATTTGCTCCGGTTCGCCGGGGTCGGTCGAGACTTCGAAATCCGCGTCCATCCATGCTTGCAGCGCCGCCGCCGACGTGACCCGACTGTTGGGCAGGCCGGTGATCCACAGACCATCGGCGAGCGATTCGACGCGCGCCTCCAGACTGTCGTAAGTCATGCCGGTCGTCCACGCAACGGTGTCGCCCTTCTCGCTGGGCGCCCGATCGAGGAACAACAGCACATCGCAGCGAAAGCGCGTGAACTCGTTGTGGAAGACCCCTCGTTCCAGTTCGAATACGACGTGCCGGCGCGGATCACGAGCCGCCCACGCGCGAAACAAATCGAGCGAGACGACGAGATCCTGTTCGCGCGCGATAGCCGCGGCGACTCGTTCACGCAATTGCGTTGGTGAAATATCCGACGCTGCGCGATATTGCTGGACGGAGGTGTGGAAAAGACGCTGCATGTCCAGTCGACGCACATCACCGACGAAGATGCAGCCACCGGGGGCTAGGACGGATTGCAATCCGTCGAGCACACGTTCCAGATACTTCTCGCCCGGAAAAAGCTGGATCACCGAATTGAGCACGACGGTGTCGAAGGCACCGGGTTCCCAGCCTGAGAGATCGAGAGCGTCGCGTTGCAACAGTTCGACGTGCCCGAGGCGGCCGGCGTCGGTTGCGATCGCACGTGCGAGCTTGGCTAGCGCTACCTCGGAGATCTCCGTACCGACATACCGCTCGCAATCGGGCGCCAGGCGATGCAGCAGCAGACCGGTACCGCAACCGATCTCCAGCACGCGCCGCGGGCGCAGTGCACGGATCGCGTCGATGCGCGATTCGACATACGCCTGCATCTGCGGCGCCGGCACCGGCTGGCTATCGTAGCTGCTGTTCCAACTCGAGGTATCGAACGCGGCATCGGCATCCTCGCCCGCATAGGCTTCGTCGTATACCGAAGCCCACGCGCCGATGCGCTCGCCATCGTGCTGAGGCTCGGCATCGTCGGCCTCGGCGCGCGCCTGCACATACGCCACCAGCATCGGTTCGCCCGATGGCGCGGGGCGATCGACGACCACGGTGGCCGCCACGCGAGGATGGCGCGCGAGTACGGACTCGATTTCGCCCAGTTCGATGCGCAAGCCGCGGATCTTCACCTGATGATCGTTGCGGCCCAGGTACTCGACTGCGCCATCGGCGCGGCGTCGGGCTCGATCTCCGGTGCGATACAGCCGCGCACCACCGCGGGAAAACGGGTCGGGAACGAAACGTTCGCCAGTCAACGCCGGCCGATCCAGATAACCACGACCGACCTGGACGCCCCCGATATACAACTCGCCCGCCACGCCGATCGGCATCGGTTGCATGCGTTCGTCGAGGACATGGATTGCGGTGTTGGCCACCGGATGGCCGATCGGCACGCCGATCCTATCGGCGAGCGTGCATGGCCAGAACGTAACGTCCACGGCGGCCTCGGTCGGGCCGTAGAGATTGTGCAACTGGGCCGTCGAAACAGTCAGGAATCGTTGGACGAGTTCGGGCGTGAGCGCTTCGCCACTGCAGAACACGCGGCGCAGACTCGTCAGCCGCTCGAGACCGGGTTGCTCGAGAAATGCGCGAAACATCGAAGGCACGAAGTGCAGCGTCGTGATGCGCTCGCGTTCGATCAGCTCGGCCAGATAGGCCGGATCGCGGTGTCCCCCCGGCCTTGCCAGCACCAGCGTTGCACCCGTGATCAGCGGCCAGAAGAATTCCCACACCGACACATCGAAACTGGCCGGGGTTTTCTGCAGCACGCGATCGTCGGATTGCAACCGGTACTCGCGCTGCATCCAGCGCAACCGGTTGACGATCGCACGATGCTCGTTCATGGCCCCCTTCGGTCTTCCCGTGGAGCCCGACGTGTAGATCACGTAGGCCAGATGATCGGGCCTTGTCGTCGATACCGGCGCGGCTGCAACTGCCTCTTCGAGCGGGGCATCGAGCAGGATCAATTGCGTCGCAGCGGGGATTGCATCACAGGCCCGTGCCGATTGCGTGGTGGCCAGCAGCACCCGGGCGTTGCAATCGGCGAGCATGTAGGCAAGCCGCTCGTGCGGATAGGCAGGATCGAGCGGTACGTAGGCACCGCCGGCCTTGAGCACGGCCATGAGTGCGATCACCAGTTCGGGCGAACGTTCCAGCATCACCGCTACGCGGTTTTCGGGTCCGATTCCGAGCATCTGCAGCCGGCATGCGAGCGCATTAGCCTGTTCATCGAGCTCTCGATAGCTGAGCTTGCGCTCGTCGAGCATCACGGCCATCGCATCGGGCGTGCTCGCCGCCTGCTGCGCGAACAATTCGTGCAGGCAGGCTTCGGTGCCCAGTTCGATACGGCTTTCGAGGTTTCTCGCCGATATCACAACGCTTTCGGCAGCGGGTATCCACGGTGCGCGATCGATGCGCCGCTCCGGATCGGCAAGCAGATCGGTCATCATCGTGGTGAAACGCGCTGCGATCCGGTCGCTGCTGGCCTGCTCGAACAGATCCGCGTCGTAGGCGACAAAACCGCCCAGCGTGTCGGACGAATCCACCGTCCACAATCCGATGTCCGCCACCATCGTGCGGATCGGTAGCTCGATATAGCGCCACACCAGATCGGCCGCGACCGCTTGCGGTGCCGGGCGATGCTGATGCACGAACAGCGCCTGGAACATCGGCCGACGGCTCATGGCGCGACCCGGCTGCAACAGGTCAATGATTTTTTCGAACGGCAACTGCGCGTTGGCGTAGGCTTCCAGGCAGACTTCGCGCACGCGGTGTACCAACTCCGAAAAAGTCGGCGAACCGCTCAGATCTACGCGCAGCAGCAACGTATTGAGAAAATATCCGACAACGCCTGCCCACTCGGGTCGATCGCGATTGCTGATCGGTGAGCCGACCACGATATCGCGCTGGCCGGTCAAGCGATGCAGCAGAGCGGCGTAGCCGGCGAGCAAGGTCATGAACGAAGTGGCGCGGCAACGCCGCGACAGCTCGCTCAACGCGTGATTGGCCGGGGCTTGGAGCTGATACGGGCTGCAACCACCGCGCAGGCTGGGCGCGGTCGGCGCGAGACGATCGGCGGGCAGTTCGAGCGGCTCGGGATACTCCGCCAGTTTGCGAGTCCAGTAGATCTCCTGCTTTTCGAGCGCCTGACTATCGACGGTTTCGCGCTGCCACTGTGCGAAATCGGCATATTGGTAGCGCAGCGGCGCCGGGGCGGCCTGCTGCCCGGCACGCAGGCCGGCATACGAGGCGATCAATTCGCTCTGGATGATGCCCATCGAAACCATATCGCAGGCGATGTGGTGGATACACAGCACCAGCCAATGCGACGTGGGCGTCAGACGCAGCAGCGTTGCGCGCAATAACGGCGCGCGGGTCAGATCGAAGGGCGCATCGCGCAGCTGCTCGGCATGCGCTATCGTGGCGTGGCGACGGGGTTCGGGTGCAATGTGGGCGAGATCGACGTGACCAAGTCGCAACTCGGCCTGCGCCTGCACGCATTGCATCACCTGCCCATCGAAGTTGGGATAGGTGCTGCGCAAAATCGCATGCCGGGCGACCAGCGCGGCGAGCGATTTTTCCAGCGCCGGCAAGTCGAGTGCACCCTCGATTTCGAGCGCGCCCGACACGTGATAGGCCGGACTGCCTGGATCAAACTGATTGAGCAGCCACATGCGCTGCTGCGCGAACGACAGTGGCGTCACGCCGTAGCGATGCCCGTCCGTACGCAGGGTGCGGATGAGCAAACTGCGCTGCGATGCAGGCAGTTGATCCAGTCTTGCCACGATGTCGTTCATGGACCCTCGTTGCTGATGCCGTTCTCGGGGAAGTTCTCGATCTGTGCGAGCAGTTCGGACAGATCGTGGCTGGGCGCGTCGAGCGGTGCGCGCAACTCGATCTGCGGCGACGGCGCGCGGGTCTGCGCCCGCTGGATGTTCTGCGCGAGCGCCTCTACCGTCGGCGCTTCGAACAACACGCGCAGCGGCAACTCGACGCCGTAGCTATCGCGCGCTTGCGAGACGATCTGGAACGCGCTGAGCGAATGCCCGCCGACGTCGAAGAAGTTGTCGGTCACGCCGAATCCGTCGTGGCCGAGCACGCGAGCCCACAGACCGGCGATCTCGGCCTCGAGCGCGTTGCGCGGCGCCACCCGTTTGCAGGTTTCCATGGCATGCTCCGGCGCCGGCAGCGCGCGCCGGTCGAGCTTGCCGTTCGACGTCAGCGGCAAGGCGTCGAGCCGCACGAAGGCCGCGGGCACCATGTACTCCGGCAGATGCCTCGCCGCCTCGTTGCGCAACTCGGCGATCAACTCGGAAGTTGCCGCTTGCTGCGGCACCACATAGGCCACCAGGCGCTTGTCTCCGGGCACGTCTTCGCGCGCGACGACGGCAACGGCCGCCACGGCGGGATGTTTCGCAAGCACGTGCTCGATTTCGCCGGTTTCGATGCGGTAACCGCGAATCTTGACCTGGAAGTCGCTGCGTCCGAGGAAGATCATCGTGCCATCGGCCTGGAACTTGGCCAGATCGCCGGTGCAGTACATCCTGCGCCCCGGGCGCGGGTCGAACGGGTCCGGAATGAAACGTTCGGCCGTGAGCGCCGGCGCGGCCGCGTAACCCAGGGCCAGGCAATCGCCCGCGATGTACAGATCACCCGGCACGCCGATGGGACGTGGCTGCATGCGCTTGTCAAGAATGTAGTAGCGCGCCCCTCGCAGCGGTTTACCGTAAGGGATGCTGCTCCATTCGGGGCGGACTTCGTCGACGCGATGAAAGTTCGACCAGACCGCAGCTTCGGTGGCGCCGCCAAGGGAAACCACCAAGGCTCTGGGAAAGGCGCGACGCACTGCATCCGGAAGCTGTACCGGAATCCAGTCGCCACTCAGAAACACCAATCGCAAAGCCGCAGGCGCAACGTGACGCGCAGGCGATGCAAACAGCGCCTCGATCTGTTGCAGCATTGCCGGCGCGGAATTCCAGAAAGTGATCGCTTCACGGCACAAGATGCGATGCAGCACTTCAGGCTCGCGCAGCTCTTCTTCGCTGGCGATGCGCACCGTCGCGCCGGCGCCCAGCGCGCCGAAGATGTCGTAGACCGACAAGTCGAAGCACGGGGAAGTCACGAACAGAAGGCGATCGTTCGCGCCGATGTCGAAGGTAGTATTGACCCAATCGCACAGATTCACAGCCGGCGCATGCTGGACCACTACGCCTTTCGGACGCCCCGTCGATCCGGACGTGAAGATCGTATAGGCTTTGTCGGCGGGCCTGGCGGCGGTCGGCATGCGTGCCGGCGACTGGCCTGCGATGATCGATGCCGTAGTCAATAGGGCACCGGGAATTTGCATGCCCGCAGCGCAGGCCTCGATATCGTCCACACAAACGACATGAGTGAGACCTGGCACCAGTTCGCGCAACTCGCGAACCCGCTCGAAACAGCGGCCGACGGTGATCAGGTGCCGCACACCGAGCGCATCGAGCATCTGCGCCATACGCGCCGCCGGCAGGCTGCTTTCCAGCGGCACGTACGCCGCACCCGACTTCACCACGCCCAGCAGCGCGGCGACCAACTGCACGTTGCGCGGCACCAGCACCGCGATGTCGACGCCGGGGGCGGCGCCTAGCGATTCAAGCGTCCTCGCGAGCCGGTTGGCCGCGCATTCGAGTTCGCAGTAGCTGAGTGCATCGTGCTCGTCGACTACCGCCAGCACGTCGGGGGAAAGATCGGCCTGTCGCTCGAAGGCCTGATGCAGCAGTTGCGCTGCGGGCGCGGCCACGCCGGTATCGTTCCAGCGCGATAGCTGCAACGAGCGCTGCGCCGGGGAAAGCAGCGGCAGGTCGAGGATATGCGTCTCGGGCGCTTCGAGAGCCGCATCGAGCAGGATTTCGAGATGTTGCGCCAGGCGCGCGACACTCGGCGCATCGAACAGGTCAGTTGCGTACTCGATCGACCCGGTGAGGCGGCCATCCCCCTCCCACACCGACAGCAGCAAATCGAATCGCGCGCCACCGGCGTCCACATCGATCGGACTTACTTTCAGCGTGTCCCAGGCCAGTTCGCTCCACGGATCGGGAAGCAACGCGAACATGACCTGGAACACCGGCGGACGGCTCGGATCGCGTCGGCGCTCGACGGCGTCCACGAGCACATCGAAAGGCAGATCCTGATGCAGCAGCGCACCCAACGTGCGTTCCTGCATATCGCGCACGACCTTCGCGAAACCGGGATTGCCGGCGAGTTCCGCGCGCAGGACCACCGTGTTGACGAAGCAACCGACCATATCGTGCATTGGCAGATGCGATTGCACCACCGGGGTTCCGACGTGGATCGTTTCCTGCCCGCTCAGGCGCGACAGCAGCACCTGAAAAGCAGCCAGCACCGTGACGAACGAGGTGACGCCATGCTCTCGTCCGTAACGCTGAAGTTTTCGCGCCAGCGACGTCGGCCAGGCAAATCGATGGCGTGCGCCGCGCAGGCTGGGAGTCGGCGGTCGGGGTCGATCGGTCGGCAATGATAGCGGTGCGATTTCTCCGGCAAGCGCTTCACGCCAATAGTGCAAATGGCGGTCGAATTCCGGCCCCGTCTGCAACGCATTCTGCCAATGCGCGAGATCGACAGGCTGCAGATCAAGTTGCGGCAGACTCGGTTCGGCTCCGGCGACATGCGCGGCGTAGAACGCACCGAAATCTCGTAGAAACGTCGTATGCACGCCATCGAAAACGACGTGGTGTGTCGCCAGCAACAGCACGTGGTGTTGTGGCGAAAGTCGTAGCAGATGCGCGCGAAGGATCGACGGGCTGGTCAAATCGAACGGCTGGCACGCCAGCGCTGTAAGTCGCGCCGGCAAGGTTTCCAGGTCGATCGCCTCGTGCGTCAGCGGCAGCGACCGGGGCGCGTGTATTCGTTGCCTCGCCTCGCCTTCGAACAGATGAAAACTCGTGCGCAGGCTTTCGTGGCGGGCGATCAGCGCGTCGAGACTCGATTGCAGCGCGTCGCGATTAAGTTCGCCCTGCAATGAAGCGGCCCATACGACGTTGTACGCCGTGCTTTCCGGATCGAGGTTCTGCAACAGCCACAACCGGCGCTGCTGCGGCGAAAGCGGCAGCCACTGGCTGCGATCCAGACGCTGCGGAAGAACGCGCTCCACAGGCGTCTGCGTCAGATGCGATTCGATGCGTGCGGCGAGTGCCGCCAGCGTGGGCGCGGCGAAAATCACGGTGACCGGCAAGGCGGTGCCGAAAGTTTGATTGACGTCGTGCATGGCGCGCACGGCGAGCAACGAATGGCCGCCCCGCGCGAAGAAATTATCGTTCCTGGATAACGCGGGCGATCCCAGCAATCCAGCCCAGTGCTGTGCGAGCGTCGACTCGATCGCACCGCGCGGCGCGACGTACGCGGCGCCGGAAATCAAAGCAGCGTGGGGAATGGGCAAGGCGCGGCGATCGAGCTTGCCGGACGGTGTGAGAGGCAAGGCCCCTACCTGTAGAAAGTGCGCCGGAATCATGAACGCCGGCAGCTTTTCGCGCAGCAGGCCGATGAAATCCTCAGGCTCGCCCGCCCCGCCTTCGGCCAGCACGTAGTAAGCCGCCAAGTAGCGATTTTCGCCTTCGCCAAATGCCTGGACGGCGACGTCGCGGACCTGCGGCAACTCGCGCAGCATCGCTTCGATTTCACCCAATTCGACGCGATGGCCGCGCAGCTTTACCTGCTGGTCCCGTCTACCGAGGAAGCCCAACGTGCCATCGTTCCACCACCGCACGATGTCGCCTGTGCGATAGACGCGCGCGCCGGGCTGTTGCGCATACCGATGTGGCACGAAGCATTCGGCGGTCAATGCGCGACGTTGCCAATAGCCGTGGGCCAGTCCCGCCCCGCCGATATGCAACTCGCCCGCCGTGCCCCACGGAGCGAGTTCGCCGCGGGAATCGAGCACCAGCAGCTCGACGTTCCTGGGCGCGCTGCCGATCGGTGCGATCTGGTGCTTCGCTTCAAACGGCGCTTCGTACACCGTGGCGCAGATCGTCGCTTCCGTGGGGCCGTAGCCGTTGAGGATGACCAGGCCCGGCAGCGCGCTGCGCATTTCGCACAGCAATTGTTCGCGAATCGGTTCCACCCCAACGAGCAGACGGCGTAGCGGATGCCGCTTGCCAAGGCGCACAGCGGCGGCCAGGTCATCGAGCAGGAACGGCGGCATGTAAGCGCTCGCGATGCGCTCTTGCGCCAACCATCGGCACAGTTGCGGTCCATCGAGGCGAAGCGCGTCGGGCACCGGACAAAGCGTGCCGCCGTACAGCAGCGCGGAGAAGATCTCGTAAACCGATACATCGAAGCTGATGCTGGTCCACCAGCTGCAACGCTCGCCTTCCGCCAACGGCTGGCGCGTGTCGAAATCCATCAACAGATTCAGCACACTCGCGTGCGAACACGAGGTGCCCTTAGGCAAGCCGCTCGACCCTGAGGTGTAGAGCAGATACGCCGCGGAGTCGGTCGTGGTTTGCGGCGGCATATCGAAAGGCTTGTCGATGCCGCCATCGAGCTGCAAGATCGGCACGTTGGCGATATCGAGTTCTGCCGCGCTGCGTTCGATGGCGCCGTCGGCGCCGCTGGTGCCTATCAACAATCGCGGCTGCGCATCCGCCAGCATGTAGCGTAGGCGTTCCGCCGGGTAGGCCGGGTCCAGCGGGACATAAACTCCTCCCGTGGTCAGGATGGCGAGAACGGCGATCACGAACTCCGAACCGCGATCCATCCCCACGGCTACTCGATCACCGGGCCCAACGCCGGCATCACGGAGCACCACAGCGGCTTTGCGGACGCTCGATGCAAGCTGCCCGTAACTGATTTCCCGGCCCGATTCGCGCAACGCCGGCAGGTCCGGATGCGATCTTGCGCGCTGGAAAAAACGTCCGGGCAAGGTTCCGAATTCGGGCGGAAGTTTCGGCCCCCGGCCGTGGGCAAGCAGCAATGCGCGCTCCGCGCCGCTGAGCAACGGGAGGTCCGCGACGCTGCACGCAGCGTCGTCGAGCGCCGCATCGAGCAGAACGGCGAATCGCTCGTTCAAGCGCTCGATGGAAACCGCATCGAACAGATCGGCGGCGTATTCCCACACTCCGCTCAAGCCGGCAGCGCCCTCGAGCATGACCAACGACAGTTCGCTCGGCACATCGCGATGGTCGAGCGCAATCGGAGCCCATCGGATGCCGCCGTATACCAGTCCTTCGCCCTCTCCGAGCAAGAGTTCCGGAATCCGGCTGTCGATGCGGACCGGCGCGCGCTGCCAGGCGAACCAGGCCTGGGCGAGACTGGGCCGCTGCGAATCGCGCTCGGGCGACAAGCGCTCGACCAAGCTCGCGAACGGCAGGCTGCGGTGCTGCAACGCCTCCCACAGCTGATGTTGCGTGTGCTGGAGGAAAGCCTCGAAACGATCGCCGCCAACATAGGAGGAGCGCATCAGCACGGGTTTTATCCGGTGCCCGAGTGGTGCGCCGGGCCGCAAGCTCTCTCTGCCGACGGTCGGCATTGCGACGAGCAGATCGTCCTGTGCGCACCAGCGATGCAAGAGCAATTGATAGACCGACAACACAAATGCGTTCGCCGTGATGCCGCGCCGTTGTGCGAAATCGGCGATCCGCTTGCTGCGTCGAGTGCCCAGGTTGAAGCGTAATCTGGCGCCGCGCAAAGTACGACCGATCGAACGGGGTCGATCCAACGGCGGGTCGAACGAGGGCAACGGCGATGCAAGCAGAGTGCGCCAATACTGCCAGTCGGCCTCCAAGGCGGACGCAGGCGAACCTTGTGAGGCTGTGTGCGTCGCCCAATCGTGCGTGATGGGCTCGAGCAACGGGGCGCGGCCGTCGATGCGGCAGGCGAGCATTTCCTGCAAATCCGAAAGAAGCCACGCGGCGGCGGCCAGATCGACGATGAGGTGGTGTGCGACGAACAACAGCACGCGACGGTCCGCCTGCAATCGTAGCAAATGTACGGCGAACAGCGAGCCGGTGCCGCTCTCGACGGCGAATGGCTGCTTTGCCAGCTGGTGCAGACGAGTTTGCAGTTGCTCGCTGCTCCAGCCCATGGCGTCGTACATCTTCAGACCTGCGCTGACCGATTCGCGCACTTGCTGCCTCGGTTCGCCGTCACCGACATGCAGAGCCACTCGCAGGATGTCGTGACGGGCGACCAGGTGATCGACGGCGGCGGCGATCACCGTTTCGGAAATTTCACCCGACAGCGAAAAAGCGGCGGCTACGTGATAGGCATCGCTGCCGGGCGCGGCAATCGCTTCGAACCAGATCGCGCGCTGCTCGGGCGAAAGCGGAAACGTCGCGGCGTGCAGGGTGACATCGTTGGCGACGATCGGCCTTTGGCTGTGCGCAACCGCGAAACCGCCTTCGCTCAATAGTGCGAGTACATCTGCGAGGTTCGCTCCTCCGAACAATCGGTTCAGCGGCAGCGACACGCCGAACATATCCTCCACACGGGCCTGGAATTCCAGCAGAGCCAGTGAATCCATGCCGTAGTCCTGCAACGGCATCTGCGCATCGAATTGCTCCGGATCGATGCGCAGAATGCTCGCCAGGATATGCACGAAGCCCAGCCGTAGATCCTTGGATACGACTTCATCACGGCGAGGCGATGCTTCGTCGGGGGAGCCGTCCATCCCGGCCTGCCACAGAGCATCGAGTTCCCCGCGCAGGTAGGACTGACGGCACGCGGCTCGCTGCAACTTTCCGCTCGATGTCTTGGGCAACCGCCCCGGCCGCAAGAAAACGATGTCCTCGACCGCCGCCTCGTGTTCATGTGCGATGACACGGCGCACCGCAGCGGCCACGTCGCCGAACTCGGCGCCGCTGAACCGTCGCTCTATTTCGGCGACGATCACGACGCCGTCTTCACCCTGGCGATTGACGGCGAATGCCGCCACGCAGCCGGCATGAACCGCCGGGTGTGCCGACTCCGCCGATTGTTCGAGATCCTGCGGATACACGTTGCGTCCGCGCAGGATAATCAAGTCCTTCTGCCGGCCGGTGACGAACAATTCGCCCGACGCCAAGAAACCCAAGTCGCCGGTGCGCAGGTAAGCTCCGGGTTTTCCTTTGACGCGGGCGGCGAAGAGTTGCTGACTCTCGTGCGTCTGCCCCCAGTACCCGGCTGCAACATTGCTTCCGCAGACCAGGATTTCGCCGACGCAGCCTTCCTTCAAAGCCACGCCGGTAACAGGATCGACGATGGCGATCTCCTGGTGCCACGGTTTCCCGCAACTCACCAGTTCGCGCGCGTGCTCCTGCAAAGACGCAACCGCCTCGCCGCGCTCGAGCTGCACCGTATCGCAGAGCATGCTTATTGCGCCCTGTCCGGCCGCACTACCGGTGACGAGCAAAGTCGCCTCGGCCAGGCCGTAGCACGGATAGTGGGCAGAAGCCGAAAAATTCGCGGGTGCGAACGCTTCCGAAAACCTCGTCAACGTGCTCGCGCGAATCGGCTCGGCCCCATTAAAAGCAACCTTCCAGCACGACAGATCCAGCGCCGCGCGTTGCTCGGGTTTCGAACGTCGAATGCAAAGTTCGTACGCGAAATTGGGGCCGCCGCTGGTCGTGGCGCGATAACGCGCTATGGCCTCGAGCCAGCGCATCGGGCGCTGCATGAAATCTGCCGGCGACATCAGCACGCATTCGGTGCCGAGGTAAAGCGGCTGCAACAGGCCGCCGATGAGGCCCATGTCGTGATACAGCGGCAACCAGGAGACGATGCGAGTCTGCGGCCCATGCCCGAAGGCGGCACTGATCTGCGCCGAATTCGTCAGCAGATTGGCGTGCGTGACGACTACGCCTTTGGGCGCAGCCGTCGAGCCAGAGGTGTATTGAAGGAATGCGGGCGTCTCCGGCGCCATCACGCCCGGCTCAAAACTCGCGCCCTTTATCCAGCTCGTGCTGTCGATGAACTGGACATCCGCCCAGACCGGGATGTCACGGACGACATGCTCGAGCGCTGCTATCGCTCCTTCGGGCCCGAGAACGAGCGCCGGTGCAGCACTGGCGGCCATTGCCTGCAGGCGCTGCATCGCACGTTCGGGTCTGACCGGATTCGGTGGATAGGCGGGCACCGCGATGATGCCGGCATACAGACAACCGAAGAATGCGTCGAGATACTCCGGACCATGGGGAAAGATCAGCAGGGCTCGTGCGCCGACATCCGCGTGCGCGAGCAAGGTTGCCGCAACCCGACGCGCCGCAAGATCGAGCTCGGCGTAGCTGAGCCTGACTCCCTCCGACTCGCCGTCGGTCAGGAACAGGTAAGCCGTGGCGTGCGGCTGCGTCGCTGCGCGATGCTGCAGCAACTCGCAGAGGGTCCGTACCTGGAGCGCGCACGAGGGGATCGTTTCTAGCATGGTCGACGGCACCGGCGGAATTCGGAGGTGTGGCTCGGCGTGAAAGCGATCAGCCGTAGCCCCTGATTGCGGTTACCGAGCGAATGCGCACAAGCCACGAAGGTCGATTCTTGGCAAGCGCGCACAGGCCGGTCACGAATTACGCGGCCTCGTCCACTCGCAGGCTTCTCGGGCGCATATCGACCCAGAGCTTCTCGATCAGATCAAGGCACGCCTGCTTGGGCGCCGCATCGCCGACGACGCACCAGCCGTTGGGAACGTCGAGATCGGCCAACCAGATCGAATACTGATCTTCATGGTTGCGCACGACGTGATACAGGCAAGAAGAATCCGTCTGCTGCTGCTTCATTCCCGGGCCGCTCCTGTACGAAGTCGATGTGGAATTTTCTCCAGCGAAGGCATGCGCCTGTAAGGCGAATGCCGTGCCGGCTACAGCGCGATTGGTTCGATCGATGCGCACTGTCTATACGAATACGCAAAAGGAGTACGCGAGACGTCAACAGAACGGACGGGCTATCGCCAAACGGAATTCCTCCGATCACGACATGCCTTTGAACATTCATCGAATGAAATGAGAGCAACGGGCGGCCATCGCGAAAGTGGGAGCGGCCCACTCGCAGCAAGGCGCGCAGGGCCGCAGGCTGGCCCGTGGACGGCAAGAATGTCCGATTTCATAAAAATAGCGGTTTCACTCGTTGCGAGTGAAACCGACGTCTAGTTGATGGCACCGAAGGTGCCTGCAACAAAAAATCACGATTGGCACACTGCCGAGCCGCGGTGAACCGCGCAATTACTACCTCACGCGCAGTGTTGCCTGTGCAGAAGAATGAATATCACGGCATAGCGTGCCGCTCCGCTAGCCAAGCCGCCGGGCGGCTACATATTCCGCCGATACTCCCCGCCGACCTCGTACAGCGCATGGCTGATCTGCCCCAGGCTGTGGGTTTTCACGGCGTCCATCAGCGCGGCGAAGACGTTCTCGCGTTTGCGTGCGGCAGCTTGCAGATAGACCAGCCCCGCAGCCCGCGAGTCGGCCGGAATCGCGTTGCGCAGTTGCTGGTAGCGCAGCACGTTGGCGATCTGCTGGCCTTTTTCTTCCTCGGTCGAGCGGATCAGTTCGATCTCGGTGACGATGTCGCCGCCGTGTTCCTTCGGCAGGAAGGTGTTGACCCCGACCAGCGGCAGCGAACCGTCATGCTTCTTGTGTTCGTAGTACAACGATTCTTCCTGGATCTTGCCGCGCTGGTACATCGTGTCCATCGCGCCGAGCACGCCGCCGCGCTCGCTGATCGCTTCGAACTCCTTGTAGACCGCTTCCTCGACGATATCGGTGAGCTTGTCGACGATGAAACTGCCCTGCCAGGGGTTCTCGCAGAAATTCAGGCCCAGCTCCTTGTTGATGATCATCTGGATCGCCACCGCGCGGCGCACGCTTTCCTCGGTCGGCGTGGTGATGGCTTCGTCGTAGGCGTTGGTGTGCAGCGAGTTGCAGTTGTCGAACAGTGCGTACACCGCTTGCAGCGTGGTGCGGATATCGTTGAACTGGATTTCCTGCGCGTGCAGCGAGCGGCCCGAAGTCTGGATGTGGTATTTCATCATCTGGCTGCGCGGATCGGCGCCGTAACGCTCGCGCATCGCGCGCGCCCAGATGCGGCGCGCGACGCGGCCGATCACGGTGTATTCCGGATCCATGCCGTTGCTGAAGAAGAAGCTCAGGTTCGGCGCGAAGTCGTCGATCTTCATGCCGCGCGCGAGGTAGTACTCGACGATGGTGAAACCGTTCGACAGCGTGAAGGCCAGTTGCGAAATCGGATTCGCGCCGGCTTCGGCGATGTGGTAACCGGAAATCGAAACCGAGTAGAAGTTGCGAACCTTGCGTTCGACGAAATACTGCTGGATGTCGCCCATCATCCGCAGCGCGAACTCGGTACTGAAGATGCAGGTGTTCTGCGCCTGGTCTTCCTTCAGGATGTCGGCCTGCACCGTGCCGCGCACGGTCGACAGCGTTTCGGCCTTGATTCTTTCATAAACTTCCGGCGGCACGAACTGGTCGCCGGTGATGCCGAGCAGGCCGAGTCCCAAGCCGTCGTTTCCGTCGGGCAGCGGACCGGCGTATTCGGGACGCGGCCGGCCGGCGAAGAATTTCTCGATCGCATCGTGCGCGGCATCCCAGCGCGACTGGTCGGCGCGCAGGTATTTCTCGACCTGCTGATCGATGGCGGTGTTCATGAACATCGCCAGGATGATCGGTGCGGGTCCATTGATCGTCATCGAGACCGAGGTGGTGGGCGCGCACAGATCGAAGCCCGAATAGAGCTTCTTCATGTCGTCGAGCGTGGGAATGTTGACGCCCGAATTGCCGATCTTGCCGTAGATGTCGGGTCGCACGGCCGGGTCTTCGCCGTAGAGCGTCACCGAATCGAACGCCGTCGACAGGCGCGCGGCCGGCAGGCCCTGGCTCAGATAGTGGAAGCGGCGATTGGTGCGCTCCGGCGTGCCTTCGCCGGCGAACATGCGGATCGGGTCTTCGCCGGTGCGGCGATACGGATAGACGCCGCCGGTGTACGGATACGAACCGGGCAGGTTTTCCTTGCCGAGGAACACCAGCAATTCGCCCCAGCTTTTGTAGGTGGGCGCGGCGATCTTCGGTACTTTCTGGTGCGACAGCGATTCGCGGTAGTTCTCGACGCGGATGGTCTTGTCGCGCACCTGGTATTCGGCCACTTCGTCGGTGATCGATTTCAGGCGCTGCGGCCAGGTACGCAGCAGTTTCAGGTTTTCGTTGGTCAGCGATTGCACGGCGTCGTTGTAGCGCTGGCGCAGTGTTACGAGCGTGCGATCGGTGGTCGCGATAACCGGAGTCTCACCTTCGATCCCTCTCCCGCCGGAAGACGGATGCAGTGCCGCGGTGTCGTAGAGATCGAGCGCTTTGGGCAGCGCGTCGTCGCCGATGTCCTTCAGCGATTCCCAGTAGCTCTGCGCGCGGTTCGCCGCATCGGCCTGCTTTTCGATCGATGCGTTGATCGCCCGGCCCTGTTCGGCGATCTCGGCGAGGTAACGCGTGCGTGCACCGGGAATCAGCACGGTGGCGCGCGGCTCCTTCAGCGTGGTGTCGATCTGCGGCGACCATTTTTCGGCGGGCAGCGACAACTTCGCCTGCAGCAGCCGGCACAGGTTGGCGAACATCCAGCTGATGCCAGGATCGTTGAACTGGCTGGCGATGGTCGGATACACCGGCACGTCTTCGTCCTTCATGGTGAAGGCGGTGCGGTTGCGTTTCCATTGTTTGCGCACGTCGCGCAGCGCATCTTCGGCGCCGCGCTTGTCGAATTTGTTGAGCACCACGACATCGGCGAAATCGAGCATGTCGATTTTTTCTAGCTGGCTCGGCGCGCCGAAATCGCTGGTCATCACGTACATCGGGAAATCGACCAGATCGACGATCTCCGAATCGCTCTGCCCGATGCCGGCGGTTTCGACGATCACCAGGTCGTAGTTCAGGCTCTTCAGGAACGCGATGCAGTCCTTCAGCACGATATTGGTGGCCGCGTGCTGGCGGCGCGTGGCCATCGAGCGCATGAACACGCGCGGGCTGCGCAGCGAGTTCATGCGGATGCGATCGCCGAGCAGCGCGCCACCGGTGCGCCGCCGCGTCGGATCGACCGAGATCACCGCGATGCGCATCGACGGGAAGCTGGCGAGGAAGCGATTGAGCAATTCGTCGGTGACGCTGGATTTGCCGGCGCCGCCGGTACCGGTGATGCCTATGACGGGAGTGCCACGGGGCGTGGGTATCGGGAATCGGGAATCGGGAGTGCCGGCGGCCCATGCTTTGCGCAGCTGCGCGAGCTGCGCATCGGAATAGTCGCCGTCCTCGATCGCCGACAGCATCCGGCCAATCGCGATCTCATCATCGATCGACGGCACCTCCCCCGCTCTGTCTCCCGATTCCCGATTCCCGACTCCCGGCTCCCGACCGATTCCCGAACCGACACGATCGGCCCCGGCCCGCCGCATCACATCCTCGATCATCGCCACCAGACCCATGTGCATGCCGTCGTTCGGGTGGTAGATGCGCTCCACGCCGTAGGCCTGCAATTCGCGGATTTCCTCCGGCGTGATGGTGCCGCCGCCGCCGCCGAACACCTTGATGTGGCCGGCGCCGCGCTGGCGCAGCATGTCGACCATGTACTTGAAATATTCCACGTGCCCGCCCTGGTAGCTCGACAGTGCGATGCCATCGGCGTCTTCCTGCAGGGCCGCGCGCACCACGTCTTCCACCGAGCGGTTGTGGCCCAGATGGATCACTTCGGCGCCCTGGCTCTGGATCAGCCGGCGCATGATGTTGATGGCGGCATCGTGGCCGTCGAACAGGCTGGCGGCGGTGACGAAACGCAGCGGCGTGGTATCGGATTGCGCGGCCGGGATGGAACTGGCGGGGGTGCTCATCGAGGCTCTCGGAACGAGGCGGAAGATGGGCGAATTGTAGCGCGGCGGCGCCGCGCCGATCCCGCGCGATGTGGCGAAGCCGCTGCGGCGGCCTACTTGGTGATGATTTCGCGGTGCATCGGCGCCAGCTGCTCGAGCAGCTTGTTCTGCGCGCGGAACGGAATATCGCGCCGCTCCATCGCGGTCTGCAGCACTTCGATCAGCGCGTTGAAATCGGCGCGATCGATGCCCAGATAGGCATGGGTGGTCTGCATGTCGCGGCCGGTATAGCGGCAAGGCCCGCCCAGGATGACGCAGAATTGTTCGACCAGATGGCGCTGCACCATGGCGTGATCGCTGTGCTCGAAGAACGGCCGCGTACGCGCGTCGGCGCGCAGCAGGCGCATGAAATCGTCGACCAGTTCGGTGAGCCCGGCTTCGCCGCCGAAGGCTTCGAACACCGGGCGCAGTTCCGGATGTGCCGGCGCGGGATCGGGTGCGGTCTGTGCGGCGACGGGAAAGTTCGCAGCGAAGAGAATCGCCGCGAGAAAAACACGCAACGCGAGCGGCATCGTGGTCATCGTCAGAATCCGAGTTGCAACGAAGCGTAGAGACCGTGCTGGCGGTCGGCGATCAGGATATTCCCCAGATCGGCCCAGGCCACGGTGAGCGAAGCGTGCCTGGCCGGCGCCCACACGAGGAAAACATCCCAGGCGTCGTCCTCGCGTGCCAGGCCGAGATTGTCGGGTTTGCTGCGGTATTCCGCACCGACGGCCAGCGTGCGGCTGAGCAGCGACGCCGCCGAGATTTCGAGTTGCGGCCGATGGCCGGCGTGCCGATCGCCGCCGAATCCGAGCAGCCCGAACTGGTTGGCTTCGGTGAAGCGCAGCGTGCCGTTGAGCAACAGGCCGCGGCCGAGCAAAAGCTTGGTTGCCGACAGGTAATAGTCGGTGCCGCTGTCGCTGCCTGCGCCGATCGCGGCGAGCAGCTCGCCGCGATCGTTGCGCTTGTGCTGCACGCCGAAAGCCAGCTGCGGCAGCCACGAATCCTGATCGAGCACGGCATCGCCGAACAGACGGATTTTCGCGCCGAACACCTGCTGGCCGATCGCGAAACCTTGGCCGAGGCCAAGCGCGATACCGGTTCGCTGCGTATCGAAACGCTGCCGCGCGAACGCCAGTTCGACCCGATCGTGCAGTCCCAGCAACGCGCCGTGACTGCGCAGGCCGTAGTCGCCGAGTGCGACCTGCGTGTAGAACGCGCTCGCACCGACCTGCCGTTGCGCCGCATAGCTGCCGATCACCGCCCACGGCACCAGGCCGCCGCCGGCCGCGCCCTCGAGCTGCGACACGCCGGCGGTGAGCAACAGCTTGCCGGAGCGGCCGACCGGATTCGGATCGGGAATTTCGTCCGGGTCGTAAGGTTGATATTCGAACGGCTCGCCGTCGGAAGAAGCCGGTTCCGACGACAGCGCTGCGCCGGCTTCCGATTCGGCCGGCACCGGCTCCAGCGGCGCGCCGCTCACCCCCTGCACGGGGGGCGTTTCCTGCATTTCGACCGCCGCGGCCGGCGTCGACGCCATATTCGACAGCAACAACGCCGCGACGCAAAGAATCGATTTGAACAAGCGCACTCCCCGATGGCCATCGAGCGCCGGGCTCGGCCGGGCCGGATCAGAATGCACCGGCCGTGCTGCCCGCGTGAAATTTTTTCCGCCGCCGATGCATGGCGACGAAAAACTGCGTCAATCATCTTGCAAGCCACCGGCGGCGGGCGCCAAATCGGCATCCTGCCGCCCACGCTCAGGTTTTTCCGGCCGGCATTCGCACTCGCGACAGGGCTTGTCCTGCGCGAGCTTCGATCGCCGTTCGGGCCAGCGCACTCGAACGCGACGCCTGGACGAGCGGCGCGTTCGCGACCGATTCACAAAGCGCAGACATCCGCCTGCGTAAACCGTTGTCCGCGCAACACCCACCGTTCTCCGGGAGGCTCCATGAAATTCGTACGCGCCACACTCGCCCTCGCCTTGTCCGGCGCTTTCGCCGTCACCGCGCAGGCTGCCGATCACCGCGACGGCCCGCTCACCACCAACGATCCGGCCGCCGACATCAACGATGTCTACACTTTCATCAACCCCAACAACCCGGACGAACTGATCGTCGCGGTCACCGTGCTGCCGGTGGCCAACGCCAACAGCCGCTTCTCCGACGCGGTCGAATATCGCATCCATCTGGACAACGGCGCGGCCGCCAACGGCACCACCGTCATCACCTGCACCTTCCCGGATAACGCCACGCGCGTGCTGTGCCGTGGTGCCGGCGACACGCTCTATGCCGAAGGCCCGCTCGATCAACTGGTCGATGCCGACGATCTGAAAGTATTCGCCGGCCTGCGCGACGACCCCTTCTTCTTCGATCTGGACGCCTTCAACGAAACGCGCGCCGCGGTGGCGTCGCGCTTCACCAATCCGGGCGAGAATTTCTTCGCCGATCTGAACACGTTGTCGATCGTGCTCGGCATCGAAAGCGATCGCGTCACCAACAACGGGGCGAATCCCACGTTGAAGGTTTACGCCTCGTCCAATCGCATCGGCGATGCCGGCATCAGCCCGGGCATCACGGGCCTGTGGTACGACCCGGCCAACGCCGATCACGGCCTGGTGATGCAGGTGATCCCGGCGCCATCCGGACAGAACCGCGACTACGACCTGGTCACCTACTGGAATGTCTTCACCCCGACCGGCCAGCAGTTGAATCTGTGGGGCATCGGCCCGGTGGAAGCCAACGGCGATCAGGCCGCGGTGGCCGTCAGCACCTCTACCGGCGGCGCCTTCCCGCCGGCGTCGTCCGCCAATGCCGTGGTCGATCCCTTCGGCACCCTCAACTTCACCTTCACCGACTGCAACACGGCGAGCATGGCCGTCGCGCCGACGCGCACCGGCTACGCTGCCACCACGGTGCCGCTCAAGCGCCTCACCTCGACCGCCGACCAGACCTGCAGCTTCAGCACGCTGGGCCAGGTCGATCGCATGGGCCGCCCGGGCATCAACACCGCGCTGATCGATCTGCTGACCTCGACCGGCAAGAAGGATGCCTACAACCGCGCCGAAGATCCGGCCGGCTGGGCCGCGGCGTTCCAGCAGGAAATGCAGAACAACCTGACCGCGCTCGACACGCTCGACGGCACCGTCGGCAATTCGGTGCTGCCGCCGGCCGCGCTGGCCGGCGTGCTGGTCGACGATCGGCTGCAGATCAACACGTCGATCGCGACCTGCGACGCGTACCTTGCGGTGGAACTGGGCGTCGCCACCAGCTGCGGCGGCCGCACGCTGGCGCGCGACGTGATCGACGATACGCTCGGCGCGGTGGTGGGTCCGGGCGTGAGCGACAATGTCGCCAACGACTCGGTGTTCCTCACCGAATTTCCGTTCCTCGCGGCACCGAACTGACCTTGCCGCAGCGAACTGATCGCAACGTGTAGCACGCAGTCCGCAACGCCGGCCGAAGCGATTCGGCCGGCGTTCGTTTATCCGCAATCCGGGGAAATCATGCGCTCACTTGGCTTCTTTCCGATCGTGCTGGCCGTGGCGTTGTCGGTCGGCGGTTGCGCCACGGCGCCGGCACCGGTTGTCGATGCTGCGCCGGTCGATCCCAGCTGGCCAATCGCGCTCACCGCATATCGCACCACGTCGGCCGACATCTATCTCGGTAATCTCGACGCCAGCATCGCCGAAATGCAGCGGGCGCTGGCCGAACGCGACGAGCCCGAATATCGCACCGCACTGGCCGGCAGCCTCTATCACCGCTATCGCATCGTCGGCCGCGTGGAAGATGCCGAAGAAGCCTTGCGCTTGCTCGATGCCGCGGTCGCCGCCGAACCGAAGCAGGCGCGTCACCGGCAACTGCGCGCCGTCGTGCTGTCGGCCTTTCATCGCTTTCCCGAAGCGCTGGCCGATCTCGATGCGGCCGAAGAATCCGGCGTGCGTGCCGCCGACCTGCGCTCGACGCGCCGCGAAATCCAGCTCGCGCTCGGCGAATACGACAAGCTGCGGGAAGAATTCGCCCGCTCGCACGAACTCGTGCACGACTTCGCCGAACTCGCGCACCGCGCCGACCTGCGCGTGGCGCAGGGCGATCTCGCCGGCGCCACCTTCATGTATCGCGCCGCGCAGGCCGAGTATCGCGAAGTCAATCCGTTCCCGCTGGCCTGGCTGCATCTGCAGCAAGGCATCGCCTATCTGCGTTTCGGCGAAGTCGAGAATGCCCGACGCTTCTTCGCCGCCGCGCACGAGCGCATGCCGACCTACTACCTCGCCACCGAACATCTCGCCGAAACCGAAACGCTGCTCGGCAACTACGAGCGCGCCCGCGAGTTGTACCTCGGCGTGATCGAACAGACCGGCAATCCCGAATTCACCGCCGCCCTGTCGCAGCTCGAACGCAAGGCCGGCAACCGCAACCGCGCCGAACAGCTGCAGAAGGAAGCCGAAGCCGGCTACACCGACCTGCTGCGCCGCAACCCGAGCGCGTACGCGCAGCACGCGGCCGAATTCTTCATCGACATCGGCAAACCCGAACGCGCGGACGAACTGGCGAAACAGAACCTCGCGATCCGCCAGGACATCGGCAGCTGGATCCTGCGCGCCACGACGGCGCATGCCGCCGGCGACAAACCCGCCGCCTGCGCCGCCAAGGCAAACGCGCTAGCCACCGGCCTGAAACCGCTGGAACTGCGCGAACTCGAAGCGTTGCGTTTGCGCTGTGAGTGATTCCGGGCAAGTACCGCGTGTCTCGCTCCGCTTTAAAAATTCCACGCGAAACCGAACGAATCGATAGCAGATTCCGATTGCACTGCGAGCAATAGCCGCAACTGCTCTTGCTCGCGCTCCCGGGGCCCCCGTGTGAAGCGGCTCCGGGCGGGCGGATAGCACGAAGTGTTGCGCGCATGGATGCGCGCAAGGTTGTCGTCAGTCACATGGACGTGCTGTCGACAACCCCCGCCCGCCCGGAGCTTCCCGAGGCCCGCAGGGCCGAAGGGCGCGCAACCCGGGGTGTGTTTCTTTGTTACTTTCTTTGCACAAGCAAAGAAAGTGACTCGTCCCCCGCTGAGGGGGCGAAACTCGCGACATCGCATCATCAAACAAGAGGGAAGCGGACCGCTTCAGTAACGTCGAAAAGCGTCGCGAAAACCGAACGCTTCAAAGTCACTGGATTCCCGCCTCCGCGGGAATGACGAAGGATGTGGGTCACCCAATCCCGCCTTCACAGAAGTGACCAGATTGCGATTCCTGCGCTTTTCCCCCTCGAATGATACGAATCCCCCCACCCCTGCGTTGAAGAAGGAGGCCGGGCGATCCACCGATCGTCTCGACTCCGACTTTTCACTGGGACGACGACAATGAAACATCACCGCCTTGCTCCGGCGGCCGCGACGGCGGCTGCGCAGATTTCTTCTTCCCGTCTGGCTGCCGCGCTGCTGGCCGGGCTGTTTTCGGGCTCGCTGTTGGCTGCGCCGATCGCGGTGCGCGTGCAGAACATGGATCTGGTGCCGAACCAGCCGAGTTTCGAATCGGCGGTGTCGGCCGATGGCAAGACCGTGGTGTTCACTTCCAACGCAAGCAATCTGACGCCGCCGCCCGGCATCGGCGAAGCGGGCCCGGGCCAGTTGTTCCTCTACAACGTCGTCTCCGATACGGTTCGTTCGCTCAACACCAGCATCGACGGCAATACTTTCAAGGTCGCGATTTCCGCCAACGGACGTTACGTCGCGTTCTCGACCGACGACAACGAGATCGGCAGCTCGGCTACCGAATGCCTCGGCACCGGCTTCGGTTACGACGTGCTGCGCGTCGACACCTGGGCCACGCCACTCACCTATCAGCGCGTCAGCCGCGCGCTGCCGTGCTCGCAGGGCACGCCGACGGCGACCAATGGTTCGTCGAACTATCCGGCGATCAGCGGCGACGGCAACTTCGTCGCCTTCGTGTCGGGTGCGAGCAATCTGGTAGCGACGCCGACCGTTACGCCTGGCCGCGATCACATTTACGAAATGAACATGACGACGCGCCAGATCACGCTGGTGACGGCGGCGCGCAACCAGCAGGGCACGCTGGTGGAAGCGAACGCCGACCAGCATGCCGCCGGCGGCGTCGAAAACAATGCGTATTCCAGCGACGGGACCAAGCTGGTTTTCACCAACGCATCGACCAATCTCGCCACGGTGGAAGGCGGCAACAATTTCGATGTGATCCTGCGCCGCATCAACCGCACCACAGGCGCCGTCACGTTCGAAAACATGAATCGCAATCTGACGACCGGCGCCAGCGGCGTGGGCTCGTCGGAGCGCGGCTCGATTTCCCCAAGCGGCCAGTACGTGATTTTCCTGAGCAACGCCGCCAATCTGTTGCCGGCGGGCGCCAGCCCGTCGAAATTTTTCGTGCGCGACTTGGTGAACAACACGCTGCGCGCGCTGCCGCTGCCGCCGGAGATGAGCACCTGCAATCGCGGCCGCATCGACAACGGCGGCAACGCGGTGCTTTACTGCTCGCCCGCGGCGCCCAATCCGCCGGCTCAGCAACTGTTCCTGGTGCGCCCCGACGGCAGCACGCGTCTGCTCAGCCAGCGCTTCGACGGCGACACGAACGACGACTTCGCCAATGCCCGCACCGGTGCCGAGTTCAGCCTCAGCGCCGACGGCCGCATGCTCGTCACAGAATCGGCCGCCGACGACCTGATCGCCGCCGACGGCAACGAGCACGCCGATATCTTCATGATCGCCGAGCCTGAAGTGTTCGACGAATTGTTCCGCGACGGCTTCGAGGACTGACGCTCGGCCGCAGGGATGCGGCGTTTTTTGGAGGAGCCGGGAGTCGGGAATCGGGATAAGAGCGTCGTGCGCGGAAGGAATCCGCATACAAGCTCAGCCTCCGCTTCTCTCCCGATTCCCGGCTCCCGATTCCCAGGCGCGCGCGCCGCACCGCCGCGCCAGCCCCGCCGCGCGCCCACCGCGCGCGCCCCCGCCCCTTGCCTTAAACTAGGCGGCGCACAACGGCCGCGGCCCTTCCTGGATCCGGCCGTTTGCTTTTTCACTCAACCACTTGCGCAGGGCGTCGCCGGTATCGGGGCGCGCTGTCACGTCGCAGCCGTCGCCGGCTGCTCACGGCATTCCAGCGGAGTCCGCAATGATTTTCGAAACCCTCGCCACGTCCGGCCACGAGCAGGTCGTCTTCTGCCACAACAAGGAAGCCGGCCTGAAGGCCATCATCGCGATCCACAGCACCGTGCTCGGCCCGGCGCTCGGCGGTCTGCGCATGTGGCCCTACAAGAGCGAGCAGGAAGCGTTGAACGACGTGCTGCGCCTGTCGCGCGGCATGAGCTACAAGAACGCGGTGGCCGGCCTGAACATCGGCGGCGGCAAGGCGGTGATCATCGGCGATCCGAACAAGGACAAGTCCGAAGTGCTGTTCCGCGCGTTCGGCCGCTACGTCGATTCGCTCGGCGGCCGCTACATCACGGCCGAAGACGTCGGCATCGATGTCAACGACATGGAATACGTGTTGAAGGAAACCGAGTTCGTCACCGGCGTGCACCAGGTGCACGGCGGTTCGGGCGATCCGTCGCCGTTCACCGCCTACGGCACGATGCAGGGTCTGCTGGCCTCGCTGCTGGTGGTCTACGGCGATGAAGACGTCGGCGCGCGCAGCTTCGCGGTGCAGGGTCTGGGCCACGTCGGCATGGAATACCTCAAGCTGCTGCGCGAGCGCGGCGCCAAGTGCTACGTCACCGACATCAACCCGGCGCTGGTCGAGCGGGCGGTGAACGAATTCGGCGCCATTGCGGTGGGTCTGGATGAAATCTACGACGTCGACGCCGACGTCTATTCGCCCTGCGCGCTCGGCGGCACGGTGAACGACAAGACGCTGCCGCGCCTGAAGTGCAAGATCATCTGCGGCGCGGCCAATAACCAGTTGGCCTCCGATGCGATCGGCGACGAAGTCGAGAAGAAGGGCATCCTCTACGCGCCCGATTACGCGGTGAACGCCGGCGGCGTGATGAACGTCTCGCTCGAAATCGACGGCTACAACCGCGAACGCGCGTTGCGCATGATGCGCACCATCTACTACAACCTCGGCCGCATCTTCGAAATCTCCAAGCGCGACGGCATCCCGACCTACAAGGCCGCCGACCGCATGGCCGAAGAACGCATCGCCACCATCGGCCGCCTGAAGCTGCCGATGGGACGCGGCGCACCGCGCTTCCTCGGACGCATGCGCGGCCAGTGAGCCCGACCGATCGGACCGGCCTCGCGCCGGTCCGATCGTTTCCGCTCCCGAAATTGCAGACCCGCCAAAGGCTTTCCCGATGTCGCTGTCGACTCGCTGCTCCACCCTGCTGTTCGCCGCCGCGATCGGCGCGGTTTCGCTGTTGCAGGCCGGCACGCTCGGTGCCGAGCCGACCGCTTTCGGCAGCCGTACGCTCGAGATTCCCGCACCCGACGGTTTCGTGCCGGTGGGCAAGGACGTGCCCGACTATCTGAGCATTTCGCAGGCCTATCTGCCCGCGCAGAATCGTCTCGTCGAGATCTACACCACGGCCGAAGACAAGGCCGCGTTCCTGGCCGCGAGCGAACCCGAACTGGCGCGCTATTTCCAGCTGCAGGTGGCGCGCGGCATCGACGGCAAGACCATTTCCAGCGCGGAGTTTTCGCAAGCCTCGGGCCTGATGGAAGCCGAGCTCGAAAAAGCCTTCGGCAACATGACCGAGCAGGCGGCGGAACTGGCGCACAAAGGCAACACCGCGCTGCAGGAAAAGACCGGCAGCGACGCCAAGGTGTCGTTCGGCGGCATCCGCTATCTCGGCGTCTTCCGCCGCGAGCCCTGGGCGATGTTCTTCACGCTCGGCAGCGACGTGCAGATCAGCGGCAGCGATGTCGATGCCGGCGAATCGGGCGCCATGATCAGCGCGGGCGCGCTGGCGCTCATCAATCATCAGATCGTCTATCTCTACGCCTACGCCGACGACACCGGCCCCGAGGCGCACGCGTGGGCGCAGAACGCCGTGAGTGCCTGGGCCGACGCGGTCAATCGCGCCAATCCCAGCGATCCGGCGCTGGAAGCCAGTTCGCGCGCGTTCGGCGGCTTCGATTTCGGCCGCATCGGCCAGGGCGCATTGATCGGTGGGGCGATCGGCCTGTTGATCGGGCTGTTCGCGTGGCTCAAGCGCGGCCGCTGACCGGCGCAACGTCTTCCGGAGAACTGCAATGCGACCTTTCCCGCTCGGCGACGACCTCGACACCCTGCGCGACACCGTGCGCCGCTTCGCGGACTCGGAAATCGAACCGCGCGCCGATCGCATCGATCGCGAAAACGCCTTTCCCGCCGACCTGTGGCGCAAATTCGGCGACATGGGCCTGCTCGGCATCACGCTGCCGGCCGAGTATGGCGGTTCGGAGATGGGCTACCTCGCGCATGTCGTGGCGATGGAAGAAATCTCGCGCGCCTCGGGCTCGGTCGGCCTGAGCTACGGCGCGCACTCCAACCTGTGCGTGCAGAACCTCTACAACAACGGCTCGGCCGCGCAACGCGAAAAATATCTGCCGAAACTGTGCAGCGGCGAATTCGTCGGCGCGCTGGCGATGAGCGAACCGGGCGCCGGTTCCGATGTCGTCGGCTCGATGACCTGCCGCGCCGAATTGCACGGCAACGTGTGGATCGCCAACGGCTCGAAGATGTGGATCACCAACGGCCCCGACGCCGACGTGCTGATCGTCTACATGCGAACCGCGCCGCGGCCGGCCGGTTCGCGCTGCATGACGGCCTTCATCGTCGAAAAAGGCATGCCCGGCTTCAGCACCGCGCAAAAGCTCGACAAGCTCGGCATGCGCGGCTCCAACACCTGCGAACTGGTGTTCGAAAACTGCGAAATCCCGGCCGAAAACGTCATCGGCGAAGTGAACGAAGGCGTGCGCGTGCTGATGCGCGGCCTCGACACCGAACGCCTGGTGCTGTCCGGCGGCCCGATCGGATTGATGCAGGCGGCGCTCGACCTCGCCCTGCCCTACGTGCGCGAACGCAAGCAGTTCAACGCGCCGATCGGCACCTTCGGCATCATGCAGGCCAAGATCGCCGACATGTACACCGCGCTGCAATCGAGCCGCGCCTTCGCCTACATGGTGGCGCAGGATTTCGACCGCGGCACGCAATCGCGCATCGACCCCGCAGCGTGCCTGCTGAACGCCTCGCAGAACGCCATCAAGGTGACGCTCGAAGCGATCCAGGCGCTCGGCGGCAACGGCTACATCAACGAATTCTCCGCCGGCCGCTTGCTGCGCGACGCGAAACTCTACGAAATCGGCGCGGGCACCAACGAAATCCGCCGCATGCTGATCGGGCGGGAGCTGTTCCACGGTAAATCATGATGACTCGGGCGGGTGATTTCGTGAATTGAAAAGCGAAGAGAAGGACGCAGAGGACGCGAAGATTTAGAAGAGAGGACGCGAAGGGACTGAGGCAAGCTGGTTTTATATTTGTTTGTATCTTCCACCGTTCCTCTCCCCACCCTTCCTTCGCGTCCTTTCTCTTCAATCATCGCGCCCTTCGCGCGCGTCCTTCTCTTTTTCCTTCGCGTCCTTTCTTCTCCATCTTCGCGTCCTTCGCGTCCTTCTCTTCTCTTTATCCACCTCCGCGCCCTCTCTCTCTTCCATCTCGGCGCCCTCTGCGTCCCGCCCTTCGCTCTCCCCCAATCGGTAACGACTTGTCACCACCCCGATGCACCCCGAAGCCGGGGTGTAGACTCGGCCGCCAGGGGGTCGCATGAACGTTGCCGTCATTCCGCACGTCGCGCCGGGCTGGAAAGTCCTGATCGTCGACGATGAACCCGAAGTCCATCACGTCACCCGCCTGGTGCTGGGCGGGTTTCGTTTCGAGTCGCGGCCGCTGGAATTCCATTCCGCGCACAGCGCCGCCGAAGCCTGCGAGAAGATGCGGCAGCATCCCGATATCGCGGTGATGCTGCTCGATGTGGTGATGGAATCCGAGCAGGCCGGGCTCGACGTGGTGCGCGCGGTGCGCGAGCAGCTCGGCAATCGCCAGGTGCGCATCGTGCTGCGCACCGGCCAGCCGGGCCAGGCGCCCGAGCACGACATCATCAGCACCTACGACATCAACGATTACAAAGAGAAAACCGAACTGACGGCGCAGCGTCTGTCGACCACGCTGTTTTCGGCGCTGCGCGCCTATCGCGACCTGATGACGATCGAGGCCAGCAAACAGGGCCTCGAACGCGTGCTGCGCGCCAGCGCGGACGTGTTTTCGCAGCGCGACGGCCGCGCCTTCGCCGCCAGCGTGCTCGAACAGCTGCCGCAGCTGTCACGCGATGGCGGCGCGACACTGCTGTGCCGCGTCGAGCACGGCGCCGGCGCGCATTATCGTTATCCGATCGCGCTCGCCAGTCCGGAACACGCCGAGCATGTCGGCCGCAACGCCGAGCAGGTGCTGCCGCTGCCGCGCATGGAATCGCTGCATCGGGCGCTGCGCAAACGCCGCCATGTGTTCGCCGACGATCACTACGTGCTGCATTTCATCGACAGCGAGGAACGCGAAAGCCTGCTCTACGTCGGCGATTCGCCGGCGCTCGGCGAGGTGGACCGCAAACTGGTGGAAGTGTTTTCGGCCAATGTCTCGATCGCCTTCGAAAACCTGCATCTGAACCAGGAACTGGTCGACAGCCAGCTCGAGATGATCTGGCTGCTGGCCGGCGCGGCGGAAACGCGGTCGCGTGAAACGGCGAACCACGTGAAGCGCGTCGGGCTGCTGTCGGAAATGCTGGCGCGCGCCTACGGGCTCGATGCGAAAGCGGCCGAATCGCTGCGCCTGGCCGCGCCCTTGCACGATATCGGCAAGATCGGCATTCCCGACGCCATCCTCAACAAGCCCGGCCCGCACACGCCGGAAGAGGCCGTCATCATGCGCAGCCACGCGCGCCTCGGTGCGCAGCTGCTCGCCAGTTCGCGCCGGCCGCTGTTGCAGCTGGGGGCGCAGATTTGTCTGGAACACCATGAAAACTGGGATGGATCGGGCTATCCGAACGGACTGCGCGGCGAAGACATCAGTCTGGAAGGCCGCATCGTCGCACTCGCCGATGTGTTCGACGCGCTCGGCAGCCAGCGCTGCTACAAGGATCCGTGGACCCTGGTGCGCATCCGCAGCTTCGTATCGGAACAAGGCGGGCGCAAATTCGATCCGCGCCTGGTGAGCCTGCTGTTCGATCACTGGGACGACGCCGAAGCGCTGCGCCAGCGCTTTCCCGACGACTGACGCGGTGCGGCCGGCGAGCCTGGCGCGTCAGCCCTGGCTCGACGGAATCCGCAGCACGAAGCGCGTGCCGACAGCGGGCGTGCTGTGGCATTCGATGCTGCCGCCGAGCCGCTGCGTCACCAGGTTGTAAGCGATATGCATGCCGAGCCCGGAGCCGCCGCGGCCGCGGCGCGTGGTGAAAAACGGCTCGAAAATTCTACGCCGCACCTCCTCGCCCATGCCGATGCCGTCGTCCGAGAATTCCAGCCACAGGACCTCGCCTTCGAGCTGCGCGGTGAACCGCATCGCGCCCTGATCGCGGCCCTCGAAGGCATGCGTGAGCGAGTTCATCACCAGATTGGCGACGATCTGGTACAGCGCACCGGGATAAGTGTGCACCACGATATGCGGCGCGATATCGACGTCGAGCGTGTGCCGTGAGCGCTTGAGCGCGGGCTTGAGCGACGTGAGGACTTCGTCGAGATAAGCGCGCAGATCGAAGCTGCGCGCCTGCTCGCTGGTTTGATCGACCGCGACCTGCTTGAAGCTGCGGATCATCTTGTCGGCGCGCTGCAGGTTGCGCAGCACCATCGAGGCGCAGTCGCTCACCACGGCGCGGAAATTCTCGATTTCGGCGGCGCCGAGCGTGCCTTGCGCCAGGCGCTGCTCGAAATGGCGCGCCTGCTGTTCGAGGTGCGACGCGGCGGTGACGCCGACGCCGAGCGGCGTGTTTATCTCGTGCGCGATGCCGGCGACCAGGCCGCCGAGGGCGGCGAGCTTTTCCGATTCCACCAGTTGATGCTGCGTCAATTGCAACTGCTCAATCGTGTGCACCAGATCGGTATTGAGCCGCGTCAGTTCCGCGGTGCGCGCTTCGACGCGTTCTTCGAGCTGCTGGTTGATGCGGCGCAGCGTGTGCTCGAATTCCTTCAGTTCGGTGATGTCCTGCGAGATGCCGGCCATGCGCACGGCGCGGCCGTTGTCGTCGCGCTCCACCGAACGTCCGCGCGTGCGCAGCCAGCGCCATTCGTGCGTCACGTCCTGGGTGCGGAAGGTGATGTCGAAGTCGTCGGTGCGACCCTGCACGTGCGCCGACAGCGCTTCGCGAAAGGCAGTGAGGTCGTCCGCATGCACGAACGGCGTATAGCCGCTCAACGAATGATCGGTCGCTTCGTGCGTCACGCGCAGGTGCGCGAGCGGATTCATCCGCACCAGGCGTCCGCTGCGCAGGTCGGCATCCCAGAATTCGTCGCCGGTGCCCCACAGCGCCAGCTTGAGCCGCTCCTCGCTGTCGGCCAGCACCGCCTGCGCGCGGGCCCGCTCGCGTGTCTGCTGGCGGCGATTGCTGCCCCACAACGCGAGCAAGGTGAGCACCACCAGCGCCAGCGCACCGCGCGCCCACAGCGTCTGCCACCAGAGCGGATCGAGCCGCACATCGACGCGCCGCTCGGCGCTGTAGGCTTCGCCCGGATAGCGTGCGCGCACGCGCAGCGTGTAATCGCCCGGCGCCAGATGCGGATAGGCGGCATTGCGCTGGCGTGCGGCGACGTCGATCCAGCCGCGGTCGAGCGGATCGAGCCGATAGGCGTACTGCACCAGGTCCGGATCGGCGAAGGCGAGCGCGGAAAACGCCAGCGAAAACCCGCCGCCGCCGGCGCGCAACCACAGATCGTCGGCGGTGCCCTGCCGTTCGCCGCGACGAAAACGCCAGGCCGGCCCGGCCGCGGAACTGCGCGATTGCAGCACGCGCACTTCGGTCACCACCGGCGCGCGCAATTCGCTGCGCACCGACACGCGCGCGGGATCGAACATCGTCACGCCGCGCAAGCCGCCGTAGGCGATCGAACCGTCGCCCAGCCGCGCACCGGCGCCGACGAAATAGCCATCGGCCTGCGCGCCCGAGCGCGCGCTGAAATTCTCGATGCGGCCGTTGGCCGGATCGATGCGCGTGATGCCGAGCGTGGTCGACACCCACATCGCACCGCGTTCGTCTTCGATCAGGCTGCCGATGGCTTCGGCCGCCATGCCCTGTTTGTAGGTGTAGGCGACGCTGCGATAGCGTCCGCCCAGGGTCGGCACCAGCCGCACCACGCCGCTGCCCTGGGTGCCGATCCACAGCTCGCCGGCGCGCGATTCGACGATCGCGGTGATCGCCCGCGGCACCGCGTCGTCGGGACCGGCGAGCAGGGTTTCGATCGCCGTGAATTTGCCGCTGCTGCGATCCAGACGCGTCAATCCGCCCGGCCGCGCACCGACCCACAGATCGCCGTTACCGGCCTCGTAGATCGCGCCGATGCTGTTCGCCGGCAGGCCGTCGGACTGTCCCGGCACATGCACGAAACGGCGGAATTCGCTGCAGCCGCGGCAGAGCGAATCCATGCCGGCATCCTGATAACCGATCCACAAAGTGCCGGCGCGATCGACATGCATCGTCAGCACGTTGTCGTGCTGCGGCGCGCGCGGATCGTCGATCGTTGCAGGCAGATGTTCGAACCTGCTGGCGCCCGGTCGCAAACGATCGAGCCCGGCATCGACGAAGCCGACCCAGAGATTGCCGTCGAGATCGCGCGCGAGCGCCTGCACGCGGTCGCTCGCCAGGCTGCCGGCGTCGCCGGCGCGCGGCAGGAATTGCCGCAGCACGCCTCGCTGCGGATCGAATTGCACCAGCCCGCCGCCTTCCTGCACCCCGAGCCATAACTTGTCGTCGGCATCGGCGAGCAGGCAACGCACCGCATTGCCGGGCAACGCACGCGGCTCGCCGGCCCGGCTGCGGAATTCGCGGAATGCATCGGAGGCCGGTGTGTAGAAATACGCGCCGCCGAGCCAGGTGCCGACCCATACCAGGCCGTCGCGATCTTCCAGCAAGGCATGCACGCGTTCGGAGCCGAGCCCGTCGCGACGCGCGTCGTCGCGGCTCCAGGAACGCGGCGCGGCACCGTCGGCATCGATGCGCGACAGGCCGGTGTAGGTGCCGATCCAGACCCGCGCGGCGCGATCGACCAGCAAGGCGCGCACATCGTTGCCGGCGAGGCCGTCGCTGTCCTGCACCTGCGCCAGTTCGTTGCCGGGATCGTCGAACAGGAACACGCCGCGCGCCGCGGTACCGACCCAGATGCGGCCCTGCGCATCGCGCGCCAGCGCCTGCACGCCGCCACTGCCGCGCGCCAGCGATGGCGCCCAGCGCTGCATGCGGCCGTCGCGCGCGCGATAACGCCACAGGCCGCCGCTGCCGCCGGCGATCACATCGCCATCGGGCAGCGGCAAGAGGGCCAGGATCTGTGTGTCGAGCGGCAGCTCGAGATGTTCGAAGCGCGTGCGGGTCGCATCGAGCCGCTGCAGATGGCCGCGACCGCTCGCCACCCACAAGGCGCCCTGCGCATCCTCGGCCAGCGCATGCACCTGCACGGCCGCCACGCCCGCGGCGCCGATCGGGAAATTCGCGAAGCTTTCGTCGTCGGCGTCGTAGCGCCCCAGGCCACCGGATTGCGTGCCGACCCACAGCACGCCGCCGCGATCGACCAGCAAGGCGCTGACATGGTTGTCGGGCAGGCTGCCGGGCGCCTGCTGATCGCGCCGGAAGACGAGGAAATCTTCGCCGTCGTAGCGATTCAGGCCGTCCTGCGTGCCGATCCAGATCAGGCCTTCGCGATCCTGCGCCAGCACGCGCGCGGTGGCCTGCGAGAGGCCCTGTTCGATGCCCAGCGGCTGGAAGCGAATCGTCACCAGGCCGGGCACGTCGGGCGCCTGCGCGGCTGCCGGCGTCGGCTCCGCGGCGCACGTATCCAGCGCCCAGAACAGCGCCAGAAACGCGGCCAGCCAGCGGCGCAATCGCATGCCCGCAGGCTAGCAGCAGCCGAGGCCGCATTGCGCCGTTGTCACGCGAATTCACCTCGATTGCCGCCGGCCGCGATGGCCCGAAGGTCGGGTTTGCCGCACCGCAACACGCGGCGCATAATCCGGCAAATCCCTCTTGCTCCGGAGCTTCCATGTCCGACATCGTCATCGTCGGTGCCAAGCGCACCGCGCTCGGTTCGCTGCTTGGCCAGTTCACCGGCGTGCCCACGCCCGTGCTCGGCGCCACCGCGATGCGCGCCGCCCTCGAACACGCCGGTGTGGCGGCCGATCAGGTCGACGAAGTGATCATGGGCTGCGTGCTGCCCGCAGGCCTGGGCCAGGCCCCCGCGCGCCAGGCCGCGATCGGCGCCGGCATCCCGACCTCGACGCCCGCCACCACGATCAACAAGGTCTGCGGTTCGGGCATGAAGGCGGTGATGTTCGGCCACGATCTGATCAAGGCCGGCTCGGCCACCGTGGTGGTGGCCGGCGGCATGGAATCGATGACCAACGCGCCGCATCTGCTCAACGGCTCGCGCACCGGCATCCGCTACGGCACCGCCGAATTCATCGATCACATGGCGTGGGACGGCCTCACCAATCCTTACGACAAACAAGCGATGGGCGTGTTCGGCGAATCCTGCGTCTCGAAGTACCAATTCACCCGCGCCGAGCAGGACGAATTTGCCGCCGAGTCGGTGCGCCGCGCGCAGGCGGCGCAGGCCGAAGGCGCGTTCAAGGACGAGATCGCGCCGGTCACCGTCAGCGGCCGCAAGGGCGATGTCGTCGTCGACACCGACGAACAGCCGGGCCGCTGCGATATCGCCAAGATCGGCACCCTCAAACCGGCGTTCAAGAAGGACGGCACCATCACCGCCGCCAGTTCGTCGAGCATCAACGACGGCGCCGCCGCCACCGTGCTGATGAGCGCCGATGAGGCCGCCAGACGCAAGCTCAAGCCGCTCGCGCGCATCGTCGGACACAGCAGTCACGCGCACGAACCCGAATGGTTCACCACGGCGCCGGTCACGGCGATCGACAAGCTGCTCAAGAAGATCGGCTGGAGCGTCGAACAGGTCGATCTGTTCGAAATCAACGAAGCCTTCGCCTGCGTGGCGATGGCGCCGATGCGCGAGCTCGGCGTGCCGCGCGACAAGCTCAATGTGCACGGCGGCGCGGTCGCGCTCGGTCATCCGATCGGCGCCAGTGGTGCGCGCCTGCTGGTGACCCTGATCCATGCGCTGCAGCGGCGCGGCCTCAAGCGCGGCGTCGCCGCGCTGTGCATCGGTGGCGGCGAAGCCACCGCGATGGCGATCGAACTGCTCGATTGACTGTGAGGCAACCGGGCTGCGCCATGTCGCAGCCCGGGCTCGCTTTGCGCTTGCAACTCGGCGCTCACGCCCCGATCAAAGTCCTGAACGCCGCCGAAAACGTGCAGGGCCACGCGTTCGCGTCCCCTTTTCACAAGCGTCAAGGGGCCCTATGCTTGATCCCGCTTACAGGTTGCCTGCGGGCGACGGTTCGCCTTTTTGGGGATGCAAACTTTCAAGTAGGAGCACCATTATGAAAATGCAGAATCTCGCTTTCGCCATCGCTGCCACGTTCGCCCTCGCCGCTTGCGACTCGGCGCAGACCGACGCCAACCAGGCGGCTGCCGCACGTTCGGAAGCCGCCGCCGAGAACGCCCAGGCCGAAGTCAAGGAAGCCCAGGCCGACGTCGCGCAGAGCCAGGCCGCCCAGGCCGTGAGCAACGCCGCCACCGCCACCGGCCAGGCCATCGAGCAGACCACCGAAGCCGCCGCCGCGGAAGCCGACCAGGCCGCCGAACAGGTGCAGGCTGCGGCCCACCAGGCCAGTGCCGAAGTGAAGGAAGAAGCGGCGCAGGCCGGCGACGCCGCCAAGGCCGCCGCCGATGCCATGGACGACGAGACCAACCCGAAGAAAGACGACGCCACCGACGAGTGATCGTGGTTTTAGCCGAATGAAGAAGGCGCGCTCCGGCGCGCCTTTTTCTTTGCGCGAGATTTTTCTGGGCAGCAAATTTTTCGAATCCGCCGGTGTCGATGGCTGGGTCGGCCCGCTCGGCTGGCCGCCGCCGCCACGGGTATGCTCTCATTCCGCTTTTCCCGAACCTGATCCGCCATGCCGGTAATCGCGTCCCACGTCGACCCGCGTTCCGCCGACTTCCTCGACAACCGCGCCCATTTGCAGGCGCTGGTCGACGAACTGCAGCAGCACCTGCAGCGCGCCTCGCTCGGCGGCGGCGACAAAGCGCGCAGCAAACACACCGAACGCGGCAAACTGCTGCCGCGCGATCGCGTCACCGCCCTGCTCGATCCCGGCTCACCCTTCCTCGAACTCTCGCCGCTCGCGGCCGGCGGCATGTACGACGATGCCGCGCCCGGCGCCGGCGTCATCACCGGCATCGGCCGCGTCGGCGGCAACGAAGTGGTGATCGTCGCGAACGATGCGACGGTGAAAGGCGGCACCTACTTCCCGATGACGGTGAAAAAACATCTGCGCGCGCAGGAAATCGCGCGCGAGAATCACCTGCCGTGCATTTACCTGGTCGATTCCGGCGGCGCCTTCCTGCCGCTGCAGGACGAAGTGTTCCCCGATCGCGAGCACTTCGGCCGCATCTTCTACAACCAGGCGCGCTTGAGCGCGGAAAACATTCCGCAGATCGCCGTCGTGATGGGCTCATGCACCGCCGGCGGCGCCTACGTACCCGCGATGTGCGACGAAAGCATCATCGTGAAGGAACAGGGCACCATTTTCCTCGGCGGCCCGCCGCTGGTGAAGGCGGCCACCGGCGAAGTGGTCGACGCCGAAACGCTCGGCGGCGCCGACGTGCACACCAGCATTTCGGGCGTCGCCGATCATTTCGCCGAAGACGATCGCCACGCGCTGGCGATCGCGCGCGACATCGTGCGTCATCTCAACCGCGTCAAACCGATGCCGCTCGCCGTGCAGGCGCCGCGCGAACCGAAATATCCGATCGACGAGGTGTACGGCATCGTGCCGCGCGACACGCGCCGCCCGTTCGACATCCGCGAAGTGATCGCGCGCCTGGTCGACGGCTCGGAATTCCAGGAATTCAAGGCGCGCTACGGCAAGACGCTGGTGACCGGCTTCGCCCATCTGCACGGCTATCCGATCGGCATCGTCGCCAACAACGGCATCCTGTTCGGCGAGAGCGCGCTCAAAGGCGCGCACTTCATCGAACTGTGCAACCAGCGCAACGTGCCGCTGGTGTTCCTGCAGAACATCACCGGCTTCATGGTCGGCCGCAAGTACGAACACGGCGGCATCGCGAAGGACGGCGCCAAGATGGTGACGGCCGTGGCCTGTTCGCACGTACCGAAATTCACCGTCGTCATCGGCGGCAGCTTCGGCGCCGGCAACTACGCGATGTGCGGCCGCGCCTACGGCGCGCGCTTCCTGTGGATGTGGCCGAACGCCCGCATCAGCGTGATGGGCGGCGAACAGGCCGCTTCCGTGCTCGCCACGGTGAAGCGCGATGGCATCGAAGCGTCGGGCAAGACCTGGAGCGCCGACGACGAAGAAACCTTCAAGACGCCGATCCGCGATCAATACGAGCGCCAGGGCAATCCGTATTACGCCACGGCGCGGTTGTGGGACGACGGCGTGATCGATCCGGCCGATACGCGCCGCGTGCTCGGGCTGGCGTTGTCGGCGAGTTTGAATGCGCCGATCGAGCGGGAGCATTTTGGGGTGTTTCGGATGTGAGGGGTTTTTGAGGCGGGAATCGGGAGACGGGAATCGGGAGAAAAGCAGCGTTGTAGTTCGCGGGGCTTCTCTCCCGATTCCCGATTCCCGCGGAGTGACGAACAATGATCCACCTGCACGGAAATCCATGAGCGCGATCGAACTGAGCATCGAAGCCGGCATCGCCCGCCTGACACTGGCGCGTCCCGCTATCCACAACGCCTTCGACGATGCGTTGATCGCCGAACTGACGGCGGCGCTCGTGAATCTGGGCGCCGATACCGCCGTGCGCGCGGTAGTGCTGAGCGGCGCCGGCGCTTCGTTCTCCGCCGGCGCCGACCTCGGATGGATGCGCCGCATGGCGCGGGCCGGCGAGTCGGAAAACCGCGACGACGCACGCCGCCTCGCGGTGCTGATGCGCACGCTCGACGAGTTGCCGAAACCGACGATCGCGCGCGTCAACGGCGCGGCTTTCGGCGGCGGCGTCGGCCTCGTCGCCTGCTGCGACATCGCCATCGGCGCCGACACCGCAAAATTCGGACTCACCGAAACCAGACTCGGCCTAGTCCCCGCGGTGATATCGCCCTACGTCATCGCCGCGATCGGCGCACGCCATGCGCGGCGGCTCTTTCTGACCGCAGAAATTTTCACCGCCGACGAAGCGCACCGCATCGGCCTGCTGCATCGCGTCGTCCCCGCCGCGCAACTCGACGCCGCCGTGCAAGCCGAAGTCGACCGCCTGCTCGCCGCCGGCCCGATCGCCGTCGCCGAAGCCAAACACCTCGTCCGCCGCATAGCCCACCACCCCGCCCACCCCGAAACCGACGCCCACAACGCCGACCTGATCGCCCGCCTGCGCGTCTCGCCGGAAGGCCAGGAAGGTTTGACCGCGTTCTTCGAAAAGCGCAAGCCCGGGTGGACGTCGTGATCGAACTTTGCCGCGTTTTTCCCGGAGTTTCCGCCTGATGTTCCACACCATCCTCATCGCCAACCGCGGCGAGATCGCGTGTCGCGTGATTCGCACCTGCCGGCGGCTCGGGATTCGCAGCGTGGCGGTGTTTTCCGATGCCGATCGCAACGCGCGGCACGCGCGGCTGGCCGATACCGCGGTGCACATCGGCGGCTCGGTGCCGAGCGAATCCTATCTGCGCGGCGATGCGATTCTGGCGGCGGCGAAAGCGACCGGCGCGCAGGCGATCCATCCGGGGTATGGCTTCCTGTCGGAAAACGCCGATTTCGCCGACGCCGTCGAACAGGCCGGCCTCGTCTTCATCGGGCCGCGCGCCGCGTCGATGCGCAAGATGGGATCGAAAGCCGGCGCGAAGGAATTGATGGCGGCCGCCAACGTGCCGGTGGTACCGGGCTACACCGGCGCCGCGCAGGAACCGGAAACACTGCAACGCGAAGCCGACCGCATCGGCTATCCGCTGATGATCAAGGCCGCTCACGGCGGCGGCGGCAAGGGCATGCGCATCGTGCGCAACGCGGCGGAATTCGCCGAGAATCTCACCAGTTGTCAGCGCGAAGCGAAGAACGCCTTCGGCCGCGACCGCGTGCTGCTGGAACGCTACATCGAAACGCCGCGCCACATCGAAATCCAGGTGTTCGGCGACACCCACGGGCAGGTCATCCACCTCAACGAACGCGAGTGCTCGGCGCAGCGGCGCTATCAGAAAATCCTCGAGGAATCGCCGTCGCCGTTCCTCTCGCCGGCGCAGCGCGAAGCGATGGGCGACGCCGCGGTGGCCGCCGCGCGCGCGATCGATTACGTCAACGCCGGCACGGTGGAATTCATCGTCGCGGCCGACGGTGCGTTCTATTTCATGGAGATCAACACGCGCCTGCAGGTCGAACACCCGGTCACCGAAATGGTGACGGGGCTCGATCTGGTCGAATGGCAATTGCGCGTCGCCGCCGGCGAACCGTTGCCGCTGTCGCAGACACAGATCCACCAGTTCGGCCACGCGATCGAAGTACGGCTGTATGCGGAAGATCCCGAAAAGAATTTCCTGCCCGGCAGCGGCAAACTCGAACGTCTTTCGTTGCCGCCCGAAGGCGGTGGCGTGCGTATCGACGCGGGCGTCGAGAGCGGCGATACCGTCACCGTGTTCTACGATCCGATGATCGCCAAACTCATCGTGCACGCCAACGATCGCCCCGCCGCGCTGGCGAAACTCGCGCGCGCGCTGTCGCGCTGCGATGTGATCGGCCCGGCGAGCAATATCGATTTCCTCGAACGCCTCATCGCGCATCCGCACGTGGTGGCGGGCACGATCGACACCGGTTACCTCGATCGTCATCTCGACGAAGTTTTCGCCGGCGTGGACGATGCACCGCCGTTGCCGGCGCTCGCCGCCGCGGTGGCGTTGCGCCTGCTCGACGAAGCCGATCTCGCCGGTCGCGACGCCGCCTCGGGCAGCGATCCGCATTCGCCGTGGGCGATCGCCGATGGCTGGCGCGTCGGCCATACCAGCGCGCGTCCGCTGTGGCTGGAAACGCGTGGCAAGCGCATCGAGCTGCAGGTGTGGGGCGAAGCGGCGTCGTTCGCTTTCGAGCACGACGGCGCGCGTCATTCCGTGCAGTTGCTCGGGCGCGACGCCGCGTCGATCACGCTCGAGATCGATGGTCGCGCCGAACGTCTTTCGACGCTGAGCGCCGGCGACGATGCGATCGTGCACTTCGACGGCCGCCGCCACCGTTTCCATGCCGCGCGCGCCTACGGTTTCGAGGGCCTCGTCGAACGCGCCGCCGATCGCGTGCGCGCACCGATGCCGGGCCGCATCGTCGCGGTGCAGGTGCAGGTCGGCGACACGGTTGCGGCCGAACAACCGTTGCTAGTGATGGAAGCGATGAAGATGGAATTGACGCTGCGCGCGCCGTGCGCCGCGAAAATCGCCGAATTGCGCGCAAACGTGGGAGAATTCGTCGAAGCCGACACCGTGCTCGTACGCTTCGAGGAGAATCCGTCGTGACGTCCTGCGTGGTTTCCGGTTGCTTGCTGCGCGGTTTCGCGCTCGCGGTCTCGCTGCTCGCGCTCGCGGGCTGCGAGCGCACCGTCTTCCAGAATCCTCCGACCGCGGCGGCCGAATGCGATCCCGCGCTGATCGGCACCTGGCTGTCGGAAGGCGACACGCGCAAGGACGACGGCGAAATCACCGCCATCGTCGGGCCGGCCTGCGATCTGGTCACGATCGAACGGCGCGAAGACAACGAACGCAAATCCGAACCGACGAAGCTGCACACCGCGCGCGTCGGCGGAGTGCGTTATCTGTGGCTCGATGCGGCGTGGGCGAACCGCAGTTTCGAAGCCGCCCCGCATCCGCTCGACCAGCCCGGCGACGTTTATCTGTACGCCTACAACATCAGCCGCGACGTGCTGCGGCTGGGCGTGCCGCCGCATCGCGCGATCGCGCACCGCATCCTCGACAAGGACATTCCCGGCGAAGTGTCGATGCGCGAGGACGAACTCATCGTGCGCATCACCGGCGACACCGATTCGGTACGCGAAACCCTGCGCAAACACCGTATTTTCCGCATGGACGAAGCCACCCGCTTCCGCCGCGCGCCGCAGGCCGCGTCGCCGTGAGCGACTTCGTGCGCGTGGTGGAAGTCGGGGCACGCGACGGCCTACAGAACGAAAAGCAGATCCTGCCCGCGGCGCAGAAGATCGAACTGATCGATCGCCTCGGCGCGACCGGCTTGAAAACCATCGAAGCCACCAGCTTCGTCAGCCCCAAGTGGGTACCGCAATTGGCCGATGCCGCGGAGGTTTATTCCGGCATCCGCCGGCGCGACGGCGTGTCGTATCCGGTGCTCGTTCCCAACGAGCAAGGCTACGACCGCGCGCGCGCGGTCGGAGTCGAGGAAATCGCGGTATTCGGCGCCGCCAGCGAAGCATTCAGCCGGCGCAACATCAATGCCTCGATCGACGAATCGCTGCAGCGTTTCGAGCCCGTGCTCGCGCGCGCCTCGGCCGATCGGGTGAAAGTGCGCGGCTACGTATCGACCGTGCTCGGCTGCCCGTATCAAGGCGCGGTGCCGGTCGCCGACGTCGTGCGCGTCGCGACCAGGCTTTATACGATGGGCTGCTACGAAATCTCGCTCGGCGACACGATCGGCGCCGGCACCCCGAAACTCGCCCGCGACATGCTGCGCGCCGTCGCCGACGAAATCCCGATGACGGCGCTCGCGGTGCACTTCCACGACACTCGCGGCCAGGCCTTGGCGAACGTACTGGCCTGCCTGGAAGAAGGCGTGCGCGTGGTGGATTCATCGGTGTCGGGCGTCGGCGGCTGTCCTTATGCGCGCGGCGCGAGCGGCAATGTGGCGAGTGAAGATGTCGTCTTCATGCTGCAGGGCTTGGGACTGGAGACAGGTATCGATCTCGAAAGCCTGATCGACACCGGCAGATGGCTGAGTTCCGTCTTGGGCCGGGCCAATGGCTCGAAGGTGGGGCTGGCGGGAATGCCGTCGCTGGTTGATTGAATCGCGGCCGCGCGTTGTGGATTCGGCAAGCGTATGAGCCGAGGCCAGTCAGGGGTGTTCGAATCCGTCCCGGAAGATGATCGCTGCATCCGCGACAAGAAACGAATACATGACGGCATTCAATGCGAGCGTATCGACCGTGGCGAATTCGTTCACCGGAACCAGCGACCAGCCTTCGGTATATCGGCGCGCGGCCGGACGATCTGTCCATGCCGGATACACCTCGCGCCAGACTTGCGCTTGATACTCCACATTGCTGGGGTTTTCGAAGGGACCGAAGATCGTCAGCCCGGGCACGGGGCCCAGCCCCCTCTCCGCAGTAAAGAACGAATCAAGATGCAGCGGCGCGCGGATGGGCGCGGCACCCACGCCGGTGATGAAGCTGCGACCCAGGGGATTCACGCCCAGCGGATAGTCGGCCCATGCCTGCACCTCGCGGCGAAGCGCCGGATCCGCGGTGAGCCGATAGAGATAGATCAGCGGCTCCGCATATCTGCCTTGGTTGGTCAAAGCGCCCCAGCTCGCGCTCGTCGGCGCACCGACGGGATATTTGCTCGACTCGGCTTTGGTGCGCATGCGCGCAACGGCATCGAGCAACCACTGCAACACGCGCGCACGAATCTCGTCATCGGTCGGACGGGCTGCGATCAGATAGGAATAGAAGTACGGGGCGAACACCATGCCGTCGACGTAGGTGGTCAGCGAGAAGTAACTGACGTGGTATTGCTGTGGCCAAGGCGCCGCGTTCAAGGTTTCGGTCATCGCAGCGAAGACCTGGTGGAACTGCGCATCGCCGGTGGCGAGCCACAACTGCAGGGCGGCGTACATCCGCTGCGCCGGAGCGGCCGGCGTCGCAGGATGCATTTCCAGCCATTGCCAGGCCCGTTGGGCGCGGTCGAGGAACTCGTCGGAGCGCGCCACAGAGTAGGGTTGCAGCAGGCGCGCCGCCTGCGCAAACAGCCCGGCCGCAACGGCGGTTGTCGGCGCATCGCGGCGATAGGTACGGTAGATCAGCGTATCGGACGCGGCGTTGACGACGCCGTACGCCGGATGGGCGTTGCTCTCGGTGCCGGCACGCACGCCGCCGTCCGCCTCCTGCAATTGCTCCCACACCCGCACGCCCCAGAGCGCCTCGTCCAAACCATCCGGAATGCCGTTGCCCGATTCAGGAATATCGAGCGAACCGTCGGGCCAGACTTCCGGATAGGCTTCATGAAACGTCATAAGCCAGGCCGGAATCAGCGTGTGGTACTGGCGGCGATCGAAGTCACCGGCATCGTGATATCCGCCGTGAATCGGCCGGCGGGCGCCTGCCAGCGTGATGAAGCCCGGCGGCTCGGCGTCGGTGACCTGCACGGACTCATGGCAGGACGCACGAGTGAACGAAGTGTGTGCGCTCTCCAGAGCGATTCCGCAGCGCTGGTGATAGAGCCCGCGAAATACCGTTCTGGCCACCGCGCTTGCGGCCGGCTTTCCGATCGAGAACGGATGCGATCGGCCGTGGCCGGGAAGCGTGAGGTAGTACGGCCCGCCCGGCGGCGCCTGCGCCAACGACAGCCGATGAACGTGGTCGCCGCTGGGTGCCGCGCCGCCCGAATCCAGACCCAGCTCCACCAGCTCGACAGCGAGGATTTCATTGCCGTCCGCGGCGCTTACGAGTGTGGCATCAGGTAGCGGGTCGAGCGCCTTCGGACCCAGATCGCCCAACGTGACCGCGACCACGGCTGCCGCTCCGTCGGGCGAGGCGTAGCCGGCCTGGTTGACCTTGATGGATTCGGCGAGGATTTCGTCGTCGAGATTGCTGAAAACCAACGGGCCGTACGGCGTCTGGATTTCTATCGACGCCTGCGGCAGCGGGGCCGCGAACTCGACATACAAACGGTGCTCCAACATCATCGGAAACCCGGCCTGCGCCGTACCTTCCTCGAACACTTCGGTGTTGCGCCCGACGCGCTGCGCCGACCGATTGCCGACTTTCCAATCGCTGACCAATTGCGACGGAGCCGGTTCGAGTGGATCGGCATGGATCACCACGACCACCGTCGCCGGATCGGCTTTCTCGACGTGGTGCAAGGTCGCGGCCCGCAGCTCGCCGCTCTCCAGATCCACCAGCAGGATCAGTGAGAGCAGGATGCGGATTTTCGTTGAAGGCCGCGGGAGACGGCCGCTCCGGTCGTTGGTCATGGCGAACCCAGTTCAGTGTCTAACTGGAGCGGTACGCAAATGTTCGCGAAAATTGATGCGGTGCGGCCCGGTCCGCTGAGCGCAGGTTCAGCACGTCCAGAGATTTGTTCGACACCGGGTCCAACCAAGTCCAAGCAGCACCGCGCTTGAGCCCGTACATCCGCATCGACGATCATGCGCCATGCCGTCGCCTCCGGATTCTCCGCTGATCGAAGCGCAACGCGCGTTCGCGCAAGGCGATTACCCACGCGCCATCGCGATAGCGCGGCCTTTGTGCGCGACGGAAAAAGCGCCGTCCGCGGGCTTGCTGCTGCTCGCCAACAGTGCGATCGCAGCTGGCGATCATGAACTGGCCATCGAATCGCTCGCGCAACTTTTGCAGCGTCAACCGGATTCGGTGCCGCTGCGCCGCACGCTCGCCGATCTGCACAACCGGCGCGGCGCCGGGCGCAGAACGCAAGACGAAGCCGCTGCGCGGCAGGATTTCGAGCGGGCGTTGCAGCTGGTGCCGGACCACCCGCAGGCCGGCTTCAACATCGCATTGAGCCTGTTCGCGCTCGGCGAGACGACGCCGGCGCGGTCGCGGTTGGATCGGCATCTGCAATCGCATCCGAGCGATGTCGATGCGCGATTGCAGTCCATAGACTGGCTGTCGGCGCATTCGCCACCGCAAGCTGCGTCGGAACTAGTGCAGTTTGTCGCATCGCAGCCGTCGAACGCATTGAACGCATCAGATGCATCGAATGCGCGCATTGCCCGGCTCGCAGCCCGCCTCGGGCTCGAAACGATCGCACTCGGCCATTTGCGCAATCTTTCGCCGGAGCAAAGTCTCGGCACCGCCTTGCCCGTCTTCGAGGCGTTGCGCGGCAGCGGCGATCTCGATGCGGCGCGCGCGGCGGCCGACATCGGCTATCGCGCCTCGCAAGACGGCCGGCGTTCGCCCGGCCTGCGCCTGCAACTCGCGGGCAAACTCGCACTGCCGCCGATCATGCGATCGCGCGCCCATATCGCGATCGACCGCGCAGCGTTCTCGCAAGCGCTGGCGCAACTTGACGGCGAATGGACGGCATCGCATCTCGCACAGGCGGAACCGAAACTCGAGCAACTGGCGTGGAGCAACTTCCACCTCGCCTACCACGGCGAGAACGATCGTGAGCTGCAACAGCGCTACGCGCGCCTGATCGAGCGCGCTGCCGCGGCGTTCGCGCCGGCACTCGCCGAACGGCCGGCGCAGGCCGCGGGCCGCCGTATCGGGCTGCTCTCGTCGAGTTGGCGCGAGTGCACGGCCGGTGCGTATTTCGGTGGCTGGATCGGTTGGCTGCGCGATGCCGGCTTCGACGTGCATCTGTACCAGCTCGGGCCGCAACGCGACGCCGCCACCGAACGGCTCGCCGCGCGCGCGAGCGTGTTCCACTTCCACGATGGGCCACTGCTTGCGCTCGCCGAGAAAATCCGCAGCGATCGGCTCGACGTGCTGATCTACCCGGAACTCGGCATGGACGCGCGTTTGCTGCCGTTCGCCGCGCTGCGGCTCGCGCGGTGCCAGGCGGTCGGCTGGGGACATCCGGTGAGCAGCGGTTTTTCGACCTTCGACGGCTATTTCACCTGCGCCGACATGGAACCCGCGAACGCGGCGTCGCACTACGTCGAGCCCTTGTTGCCGTTGCCCGCACTCGGCGTCGACTACGCGCGCCCGACCTTGCCGGAACGAATCGATCGCAGCGCGTTCGGATTGCCGTCGAAGGCTCCGCTCGTGCTGATTCCGCAGTCGCTGTTCAAGCTGCATCCGGACAACGACGCCGTGCTCGCCGACCTCGCGGCGCGCGCGCCGGAAGCGGTTTTCGTGTTGTTCGAGGGCGAGCATCCGCGCTGGCGCGAGCAGTGGATGGAACGCGTGGCGCCCGCGTTCGCCGCGCACGGCATCGACATGCATCCGCGATTGCGCTGGCTGCCGCTCGGCCCGCGTTCGCGTTTCCTGCAGGTCAACCACGCCTGCGATCTGATGCTCGACAGCCTGCGCTGGTCAGGCGGCAATACCAGCCTCGATGCGCTGCTCGCGGGCCTGCCGGTGCTCAGTGCGCCCGGCGACAGCATGCGGGCCCGGCAAAGCGCAGCGATGCTGATCCGCATGGGTCTGCAGCGTGAATTGCTCTGCACGCCCGCGCAACTCGCCGAACGCGCCGCGGCGATGTTGCGCGATCGCGACGAACTGACGGCAATCCGCGCGCAAATCGCGTCGCGGCTCGACGATCTGTTCGACGCCGGCGCGGCGCGCGCCGCCTTCGTCGCGGCGGTCGAGAAACTCGCCGCCGCAAGCTGACTTCGCACCCGTTGCGCAATGCTATTCTCGCTGCAGGCGCGGCGGGGAAGGCGGCGCGGCTGCACGGCGCGACGGGGGATCGACCGATGGCTGAAGCCACATGCCGGATGCTGCGGGAGGGCACGCTCACCGGGGCTGCGCCTGCGACGGCGGATCCGGCCGCGCTGCTGGCGCGCGTGGAAGCGATGATCGTCGCGTTGCCGGCCGATCGCGCCGCGGTCGCAGGCCTCGCCGACGCACTCGACACGCTGCGCAGCATCACCGATGCGGCCGCTTCGCTGCGCGAACGCTACGTCGGCCTGATCAATGCGCTGCCCGATGCGCTCACCCTGCTCGATCTCGAAGGCAACGTGCTCGAGGCCAACGACGCGGCCTGCCGCATCTACGGTCGCACGCGCGCGCAGATGCTCACGCTCGGCGTGCGCGATCTGAATCCGGTGATGGCGGCCGACCGCATGGAAGAGATCGGCCGCTACGCGATCGGCGAAGGATTCTCGGTGGAAACCGTCAACGTGCGCGGCGACGGCACGCGTTTCCCGGTGGAAGTGCATTCGGCGGTGTTCCTCGATCGCGGCGAGCGCCGCATCATCGCCATCGCGCGCGACATCACGCATCGCCGCCAGGTCGAATCGAGCCTGCGCGAATCGGAGGCGCGCTATCGCCAGCTGCTGCATGCGATGGACAAGGGCATCATGATCCAGGACGTGCGCGGCCGGGTGCTGTCGGTGAATCCGGCCGCCTGCCGCATCCTGCGCATGCAGGAAGCCGAACTGCTGGCGCAGGGGATCGACTACGACCAGTGGCGCGTGGTCGACGAAAACGGCGTGAAAGTGAGCTTCGAGCAGATGCCCGCGATCCGTGCGCTGCGCGAAGGCCGCACCGTCGAATCGACCGTGCTCGGCGTGTTCGACCGCCGCCGCCGCAATTACGTCTGGCTCACCATCACCTCGGTGCCGCAATACGCGCCGGGCGCTGCGCGCGCCTTCCAGGTGATCTCGACCTTCGGCGACGTGACCGAACTCAAACGCGACAGCGCGCTGTTCGCACAGACGCAGGCGCTGGCGCGCATCGGCGGCTGGGAATGGGATCCGGCGCGGCCGGCGATGTACGGCACCGATGAATTCCATCGCATCCTGCAGCGCGCACCGCAAGAAGCGCTGAGTTTCGAGCGCTTCATCGAACACATCGAGCCGGCGGATCGGCTGCAAGTGCACACGGTGCTCGGCGATGCGCTCGCGCAGGGCCAGGATTTCGAACTCGAATGCCGCGTTCGCACCAGCAGAAACGAAGCGCGCTGGGTGCGTCTGCTCGGTCGCGGCATCCTCGGCGATGGCGAGCCGCTGCGCGTGTCGGGCACGTTGCAGGACATCAGCGACAGCAAGCAGCAGGAAGAGCGCTTGCGCCGGCAGGCGCTCACCGATCCGCTCACCGGGCTCGCCAATCGCGATGCCGCGCTGGAAGAACTGAGCCGCGCGCTCGAACACGCCGGGCCCGAGCGCGGACCGGCGGTGCTCTATGTCGATCTGGACCGCTTCAAGGTGGTCAACGATCTGCTCGGCCACAACGCCGGCGATGCCCTGCTCGCGGCGGCCGGACAACGGCTGCAGGAAGCCGTCGGCAGCTCCGGCACGGTGGCGCGCTTCGGTGGCGACGAGTTCCTCGTGCTGATGCCGCAGACCTTGCGCGACGCGGCACCGATGGCGCTCGCCGAACACATCGCGCAGACCTTCGGCCGCAGCTTCGAATACGGCGGGGAAGAGTTCAGTCTCACCGCGTCGATCGGCCTGGCGCGTTATCCCGACGACGGCGCCACGCGCCAGCAACTGATCAACAACGCCGACGCCGCCATGCTCGACGCCAAGCGCCGTGGCCGCAACACCTGGCAGCGTTTCAACCCGGCGCTGGCCAAGCAGCAGTCCGAACGCCTGCTGATCGAAACCCAGCTGCGCCGCGCGCTCGACAACCAGGAATTCAGCCTCGCCTACCAGCCGCAGATCAGCATGCGCGACGGCCGCGTGCATTCGGCCGAAGCGCTGCTGCGCTGGAACAATCGCCTGCTGGGCGACATGCGGCCGGATCGCTTCATCCAGCATGCCGAAACCACCGGCGACATCGTGCGCATCGGCACCTGGGTGATCCGCCAGGCCTGCCGCCAGATGCGCGACTGGCGCAATGCAGGCGTCGATCTGCCGCGGGTCGCGGTGAACGTTTCGTTCCGGCAATTCCTCAACGACGATTTCGCCTCGATGGTGATCGCCGCATTGCGCGAATTCGATCTCGACGGCAGCGCGCTCGAACTCGAAATCACCGAGCGCGTGCTGATCGAAGACGCGCCCGATACGGTGCAGACCTTCGCCACGCTCAAGGCGCTCGGCGTGGCGATCACGATCGACGATTTCGGCGAAGGCTACAGCGCGCTCAATTATCTGCGGCGGCTGCCGATCGACGGCCTGAAGATCAGCCACAACTTCATGCAGGGCGTGCCGGGCAACACCTCGGACGCCGACATCTGCCTGGCCATCATCCGCATCGCGCAAAGCCTCGGCCTGACCGTCGTCGCCGAAGGCGTGGAAACGGTCGAACAGCGCGACTTCCTGCTCGCGGTCGGCACCGAATTCTGCCAGGGGTTTCTTTACAGCGAACCGCTGGCGCCGGATGATTTCACCCACTATCTGCGGCAGGCCGGCGAGCCGCGGCCCACTGACTAGACCGAGCACGATGACCGACTGGACCCTGCGCCCCATCACCGCCGCCGACGATGCCGCGATGGCCGCCATCATCCGCACCGTGATGCCGGAATTCGGCGCGGTCGGCGACGGCTTCGCGATCAACGATCCGGAAGTGGACTGGATGAGCCGCGCCTACGCGCAGCCGCGCTGCGCCTATTTCGTGATCGAACGCGAGGGCGCGGTGATCGGCGGCGGCGGCGTCGCGCCGCTCGATGGCGGCGAGCCCGACGTATGCGAATTGCGCAAGATGTATTTCCTGCCCGAAGCGCGCAGCGCCGGCGCCGGCCGCGCACTGATGCAACGCTGCCTCGACGCCGCCCGCGCCGCCGGATTCCGCCGCTGCTACCTGGAAACCCTGTGCGACATGAAAGCCGCACGCCGCCTCTACGAACGCACCGGCTTCCGCCTCATCGACACTCCGATGGGCGCCACCGGCCACGGCGGCTGCAACACGTTCTACCTGCTCGATCTTTAGCTTCGCCCGCGAAAATTCCAGAAGCTTCGAACTTCTTTCTCCAACTCTTTCTTCGCGTCCTTTCTCTTTCCTTCGCGTCCTTCGCGTCCCGCTTTTCACGCTCCGAACCGCAAGCACACCCAACCCCACCTCGCCTGCCGACAGCGACGGCCTGAGCTACAATCCGCGCCCACGCACCCCTCAGCAGGCCCCGCCGCATGAACCTTTCCACCGTGCGCGCCGTCATCACCGGCGGCGTTTCCGGACTCGGTTTCGCCACCGCACAGCACCTCGTCGCCGCCGGCGCGAAAGTCGCGCTGTTCGATATCAACGATGAAAAAGGCGCCGCCGCGGTCGCCGGACTGGGCGCCGCCAACGCGCGCTATTTCCGCACCAATGTCACCGACGAAGCCGACGTCGCCGCCAACGTCGCCACCGCGCGCGATTTCCTCGGCGGCCTGAACGCCGCGATCAACTGCGCCGGCATCCTCGGCGCCGGCCGCGTGCTCGGCAAGGAAGGCGCGATGCCGCTGGGGCAATTCTCCGGCACCGTGATGGTGAACCTGGTCGGCAGCTTCAACGTCGCGAAAGCCGCGGCGGCACTGATGCAGCACAACGATGCCGGCGACGACGGCGAACGCGGCGTGATCGTCAACACCGCCTCGGTGGCCGCCTACGAAGGCCAGATCGGCCAGGCCGCCTACTCGGCCTCGAAAGGCGGCGTGGTCGGCATGACCCTGCCGATGGCGCGCGAACTGGCCCGCTTCGGCATCCGCGTCAACACCATCGCGCCCGGCATTTTCTGGACGCCGATGGTCGACACGATGCCCGAATCGGTGCAGCAATCGCTGAGCGCGTCGATCCCGTTTCCGTCGCGCCTCGGCCGCCCCGAAGAATTCGCCGACCTGGTCGCCTACATCGTCGGCAACCGGTATTTGAACGGCGAAACGATCCGGCTCGATGGCGCGGTGCGGCTCGCGCCGAAATGAAGCTCTAGGGGCGAGGGGTTAGTAGCGAGGGCGCTTCGAATGCGCGTCGCTGCCAACTTCCAACCCTTATCAACACTAATCATCGCGCCCTCACCACTAACCCCTAATCCCTGCTCTCATGAAAGCCTCCGACATCAAACGCGGCAACGTCATCGAACACAACAACACCGTCTACCAGGTGCGCGAAGTCGAGCGCAGCTCGCCGACCGCGCGCGGCGGCAACGTCACCTTCCGCTTCACGCTCTACAGCGTGCCGGGCGGTACGAAATACGATCTGAGTCTGCGGGCCGACGACGAGTTGAAGGAAGTCGATCTGGTGCGCCGCGCCTCGACGTTTTCCTTCATGGACGGCGAAAACTTCGTCTTCATGGACGACGAGGATTACACCCAGTACCTGATCGGCAGCGAAGCGATCGGCGACAACGCCGGCTACATCACCGAAGGCCTCGCCGGATGCTACGTGCAGTTGATCGACGACCAACCGGTGGCGCTGTTGTTGCCGCAGACGGTAGAACTGGAAGTCGTCGACACCCCGCCGGAACTCAAAGGCGGCACCGCCACCAAGCGCCCGAAACCGGCGAAGCTCAGCACCGGCCTGGAAATCCAGGTGCCCGAGTACATCAGCAACGGCGAGCGCGTGCTGGTGAGCACGGTGACCGGGGAATTCGCCGGGCGGGCGTGATCTGTTCGAGAAACGCAGAGCCGTAGTCCCATCGGCGGGACTACGGCGCTCGAAGAAGTTCTTCCAGCGCCGCGCGATAACGGGTTTCGATAGCTTCGCGTTGCAGATGCCGGCCCTGTGAAACGACGCGTTTTCCGCCAACGTAGACATCGCGCACCAGGTTGCGATTGCCGCTGAAGATCCAGCGGTCGACGAGGTTGTCGACGGAAGCGCAGGCTAGTTCCGGGGCGTTTTCGTCGAGCACAACGAAATCGGCGCGCGCGGCTTCGTCCAGCATTCCGATCGATCGACCCGTCGCTTGCGCACCGCTGCGCCATGCCGCCGTGAGCAGCGATTCACCGGTGCTGGTGTTGCCTGACTGCACGGCGATGTTGCGGCGCTTGGTGACGAGGCGTTGGCCGTATTCGAGCCAGCGCAATTCTTCGATCGGCGAGACCGAGATGTGGCTGTCGGAACCGACGCCCCACTGCCCGCCCGCATCGAGATAACTGCGCAGCGGAAAGAAACCGTCGCCGAGGTTGGCTTCGGTGGTGGTGCAGATCGCCACCGTGGCGCCGCTGCGGGCCAATGCGGGAACTTCGGTGTCGCTCAGATGGGTGGCGTGCACCAGCGTCCAGCGTTCGTCGATCGCGAAGCGCTCGAGCAGCCATTCGACCGGTCGCGCGTTGCGGATCGCGAGCGAATCCTGCACTTCGCCGAGTTGTTCGGCGATGTGCAGGTGGATCGGCATCGGGGTGCGGCCGGTGGCGTCGAGCACCGCGCGCATCGCGTCTTCCGGCACCGCACGCAGGCTGTGGAAGCACAGGCCGACGCGCAGCGTGTCGCTTTCCAGCGTGCGCAGGCGGTCGACCAGGCGCAGATAGGCATCGACGTCGTGGCCGAAGCGTTGCTGGCGCGGGCCGAGTGCGCGGCCATCGAAGCCGCCGGTCATGTAGAGGGTCGGCAACAGCGTCAGGCCGATGCCGGTTTCGCGCGCGGCTTCGATCAGTGCCAGCGACATCTGCGCCGGGTCGGCGTAAGCGCGGCCGTCGGGCGCGTGATGCAGATAGTGGAACTCGCAGACGCTGGTGTAGCCGGCTTCGAGCATCTCGGCGTACAGCATCGCGGCGATGTCGCGCAGCGCTTCGGGCGTGAGGCGCGCGGCGAAGGCGTACATCAGCTCGCGCCAGGTCCAGAAACTGTCCTGCGGATGGGTCTGGCGTTCGGTGAGGCCGGCCATCGCGCGCTGGAAAGCGTGCGAATGCAGGTTGGGAATGCCGGGCAGCAGCCAGCGTCCGAGCCGCGGCGATTCGCCGCGTGCGGCGGCGGCCGCAGCGCGCAGCTGGCCGCGCGCATCGATCGAAAATTCGGCATCGCGAGCCCAGCCCGCGGGCCGCCATGCGTGATCGGCAACAAAGGTCGTAATCGTCGTCATGCCGCACATTCTGGCGGCAACCGCGCGCCGGCGCGATGCCCGTGCGCGGCGCGGCCCGGGGCCCCTACAATTGCGCTTTCCCCCGGCTGGCGAATCGACGATGTCCCGCGGTGCCCTCGATGGCCTGAGCGTGTTGGAACTTTCGCGCGTGCTGGCCGGCCCCTGGTGCGGGATGATGCTGGCCGATCTGGGCGCCGACGTGATCAAGCTCGAGTCGTTCGACGGCGACGATACGCGCGGCCTGGGCCCGCCGTTCCGCGACGGGCTTTCGGCGTATTTCGCCTGCTGCAATCGCAACAAGCGCTCGCTCGCGATCGACCTGGCGGCGCCGGCATCGAAACCGTTGCTGCATGCGTTGGTCGAACGCGCGGACGTGCTGATCGAAAATTTCCGCACCGCCACGGCGGTGGCGCTCGGGGTCGACTACACGACGCTGTCGGCGATCAATCCGCGCCTGGTGCATTGCTCGATCTCCGGCTACGGCCGCGATGGCAGCGCCGCCGAACGGCCCGGCTACGACTTCGTGATCCAGGCCGAAGCCGGGCTGATGTCGATCACCGGGGCTGCCGATGGCGAGCCGAGCAAGGTCGGCGTCGCGGTGGCCGACCTCGCGACGGGCCAGCACGCCGCGATCGCGATTCTGGCGGCGTTGCGCCACCGCGATGCGACCGGCCGCGGGCAGCACGTCGAGGTGTCGCTGTTCGACACGCAACTCGCCGGCCTGGCGAATGTCGCGAGCAATGTGCTGTTCACCGGCGAGGACGCGCAGCGGCTCGGCAATGCGCACAGCAGCATCGTGCCGTATCAAACGTTTCGCGCCGCCGATCGCGAGTTCGCGTTGGCGATCGCCAGCGAGAAATTATGGCGGGAATTTTGTGTCGCGATCGATCGCGCCGAGTGGCTGCACGACGCGCGTTGCGCGACCAACGCGGCGCGCGTCGGCCATCGCGATTGGCTTTGCGCGGAACTGGCGGAGATGTTCATGCGGCAACCGGCGCAACACTGGCTGCAGGCGATGCAACGCGCGGGCATTCCTGCCGCGCCCGTCAACAGCGTCGGCGCGGCGCTCGAGCACCCGCTCGCGCACGAACGCGGCATGCATATCGCGCTCGACGGGGTGCCGATGCTGGGCAATCCGCTGCGGCTGTCGGAAACGCCGGTGAAATACCGCACCGCGCCGCCGAAACTGGGCGAACACGGCGAACCTATCGTCGCGCAGCTCGGCCTCGACTACGCCGCGCTGCGCGACGCAGGAGCGATTCGATGAACAGCGCGGCACCGGCCCCCGATACGCAGTGGGATGGCCTGATCGTCGACACCAGCCTGGCGACGATGCAGGACAACGGTGCGCCGTACGGCGCGATCATCGATGCCGCGCTCGGCTGGAAGGACGGCCGCATCGTATTCGCCGGCACGCGCGCCGAGCTGCCGGCCGCGCCGGAAGAACTCACCGCGTATTTCATCAGCGCCGGCGGCGACTGGCTGACGCCGGGATTGATCGACTGCCACACGCACCTGGTGTTCGGCGGCGAACGCGCGGGCGAATTCGAACAACGGCTCGAAGGCGCGACCTACGAGCAGATCGCGCGCGCCGGCGGCGGCATCGTGTCGAGCGTGCGCGCGACGCGCGAGGCGAGCGAGAACGAATTGCTGGCCGCCAGTCTGTCGCGTGCGCAGGCCTTGCGCGCCGATGGCGCGACGACGGTCGAGATCAAATCCGGCTACGGGCTCGATCTCGACAACGAAATGAAGATGCTGCGCGTCGCGCGGCGGCTCGAACGCGATGCCGGCATCGCGGTGCGCACGACGTTCCTCGGCGCGCACGCGCTGCCGCCCGAATATGCCGGACGCGCGGACGACTACATCGAGTTGGTCTGCACCCAGATGCTGCCGGCGATCGCGCGCGAAGGGCTCGCCGATGCCGTCGATGCGTTCTGCGAAGGCATCGGCTTCACGCCGGCGCAGACACGCCGCGTATTCGAAACTGCGCGTGCGCTCGGCCTGCCGGTGAAACTGCATGCCGATCAGTTGAGCGATCTGGGCGGCGCGGCGCTGGTGGCCGAGTTCGATGGGCTCAGCGCCGACCATGTCGAGTTCATCAGCGACGACAGCGTGCGCGCGATGGCGGAGCGCGGCACCACCGCCGTGTTATTGCCGGGCGCCTTTCTGTGCCTGCGCGAAACGCGTTTGCCGCCGATCGACGCGTTCCGCCAACACGGCGTGCCGATGGCCTTGGCCACCGACTGCAATCCGGGCACGTCGCCGTTGTTGTCGCTCAGGCTCGCGATGAACCTGGCGTGCACCTTGTTCCGGCTGACGCCCGAAGAAGCGCTGCGGGGAGCGACGAAACAGGCCGCGCGCGCATTGGGATTGTCGGATCGCGGCACGCTCGCGGTGGGCCAGCGCGCGGATTTCGTGCGCTGGCGGGTGAAACGGCCGGCGGAGCTGTCCTATTGGCTCGGCGGGCAACTCGCGCATTCGGTGTATTGCGAAGGCCGGCGTGTCGACGGCTCGGCGGCCGCGCGGGTCTGAATCGGCCGCGCCCGAAAGTGCGCGAGTGCAAAAACACGAAACCCCGCCGGAGCGGGGTTTCGGGAGTATCCCGGGAAAATCCTGAAGAAGCCGATCAGGCTTTCTTTTTCGCCGGTGCGGCCTTCTTCGCCACCGGGGTCTTCAGCGCCGGAGCCGCCTTCTTCACCGCGGCCGGCTTGGTCACCGTGCCGTGCGGGCGCGACTTGCCATAGCTGCTGACGTTGCGCTTGCCCTTGGCGGTCTTTCTGTCGCCCTTGCCCATTTCGTGCTCCTGAATTCTTGGTCTATCGGGGGCGCGTAGCCTAACACCCGCGGGGCGTGGCTCAAACCGCGCGGATCAAAGCGCCCGCTCAGGCGCGATGCGTGGCGTCCATCGCCAGCGCACGCGGCGCGGAGGCTTCGTGCGTCAGCCGCAGGTTGATCAGGTGCGCCGCGGCAATCGCCAGGCCGCCGACCACCATCACCACCACATGCGCCACCGAGTGGTCGTGCAGCGAGGTGAAGGAGCCGAGCCAGACCAGCGCCAGGCCCGGAATCAGCACCATCCAGGCGCGGAAGGCGCGATGGCGGCGATAGCCATAGCTCAGCGCGGTGACGCCCAGCAGCGTGGCGAACACGGTGAAGGCCTGGTCGATATCGATCAGATCGAACCCGCCCAGGCCGAGCGCCGGCAGTGCGGCGATGACGAAGGGCAGCAGCGCGCAATGCACCGCACACAGCACCGAACCGACCATGCCGACACGATCGGCCGAGGCCGCGACGCGCGCCGGCGCAGCGTTTCGAGGCGTGACTTTGGGGGGGTTGCGCTCCATTTGAAACAATATAACATCGTGCCCCGTCGACCCGCCAGCCTGCCTGCCGGGTTTTTTTCAGCCGCCGTTGCGCAATGTTATTACATCGGGCCCAACCATGATTTCGATCAAACGCCATCCCTTGAGCCTCGCCATCTTTCTGTTGCTGCCCACGCTGGCGGCCGCTCAGGCCGAATCCACGGAAGGCGCCAAGCATGACCACGACCGCGCCAAACAGCTCGACGAACTGGTGGTCACCGCTTCGCCGCTGCAGCCGGGCAGCGAAGAAGTGGTCAAGCCGATCGAAGTGCTGGCCGGCGAAGCGCTCGACCGCCAGAAGGCCGGCACCCTGGGTGAAACCGTCGCCAAAGTGGTCGGCGTGCAGTCGTCGTTCTTCGGCGCCGGCGTCGGCCGGCCGATCATCCGTGGCCAGGACGGCGCGCGCGTGCAGGTGCTCGAAGGCGGCATTTCGGCGCTCGATGTCTCGACGGTGAGCGCCGATCATGCGGTGACGATCGAGCCCTTCCTGGCCGACCAGATCGAGATCCTCAAGGGCCCCGCCACCCTGCTCTACGGCAGCGGCGCGGTGGCCGGCGCGGTGAACGTGGTCGATGGCCGCATCCCCGAAATGCTGCCCGACAACGCGATCAGCGGCCGTGCGGAACTGCGCGGCAACACCGGCGCCGATGAGCGCACCGGCATGCTGCGGCTCGACGGCGGACAGCGCGGCTTCGCCTGGCACGTCGATGCCTTCCATCGCGAAAGCGACGACTACGACATCCCCGGCTACGCCGAAAGCGCCGCCTTGCGCGCGGCGGAAGCCGAGGAAGGCGAAGGCGAGGCCGAAGCCTACGGTTCGCTGCCCAACAGCGCGCTGGAAACCGAAGGCGGCGCGTTCGGCGCGTCGTGGATCGGTGAGCGCGGCTTCATCGGCGGCGCGGTGAGCACCTATAGCAGCCTGTACGGCATTCCCGGGCACGCGCACGAACACGAGCACGAAGAAGGCGAAGAACACGAGGAGGGCGAAGAGGAAGAAGAGGCACCGGTGCGCATCGATCTCGAACAGATCCGCTACGACGTGAAAGGCGCGATCTATGCGCCGTTCGCCGGCGCCGAATCGATCCGCTTCCGGCTCGGCCGCAACGACTACGAGCACACCGAACTGGAAGGCGACGAAGTCGGCACGCGCTTCGACAACACCGGCACCGAAGGCCGCGTCGAACTGGTGCATCCGGAGATCGCCGGCTGGCGCGGCGCCTACGGCCTGCAGATCGGACAGCGCGATTTCGAGGCCGTCGGCGAAGAAGCCTTCGTGCCGCCGTCGCGCACCGACGACATCGGCCTGTTCGCGCTCGAACAACGCGATTTCGATCGCTGGAAACTGGAACTGGGTGCGCGTTACGACGGCGTCGATGTGAATCCGGAAGGCTTCGAAACGCGCGATTTCGACGCGGTGAGCGCGTCGATCGGCGCGCTGTGGCGCTTCAACGAGACGGTGCATCTGAGCCTGGGCTACGACCGCGCGCAGCGCGCACCGACGGCCGAGGAACTGTTCTCCAACGGCGCCCACATCGCGACGCAGAGTTTCGAAATCGGCGATGCCGATCTGGACGTGGAAACGGCTAACCAGTTCGAAGTCGCGCTGCATCTGCATCGCGGCCCGCTGACGGCGAAGTTCTCGGCGTTCGAGAACGCCTACGACGATTTCATCTATCTCGACGACACCGGCACGCTGGAAGACGAATTGCCGCTGCGCCAGTGGACGCAGGCCGATGCGACTTTCCGCGGTTTTGAGGCCGAGGCGAATCTGCAACTGGCCGACAACGCGAGCGGCGCGTGGAGTCTGCGTTTCTTCGGCGACAAGGTGCGCGCTTCGCTCGACGAGGGCGGCAACCTGCCGCGCATCGTGCCGGCGCGCTTCGGCGCGGGCGCCTCGTGGGAACGCGACGGCTGGCGCGCCAACATCGGCGCGGTGCGCGCGGCCGATCAGGACAAGGTCGCGGCCTTCGAAACACCGACCGACGGCTACACCCTGGTCGACGCGCATCTGGCCTATCACTGGGACACCGCGCGCGTCGGCTGGGAAGTCTTCCTCGACGGCAACAACCTCACCGATCGCGAGGCACGCACGCACACCTCGTTCCTGAAAGACATCGCACCGCTGCCGGGGCGCACGGTGGCGTTTGGGGTGCGGGCGTTTTTCTAGAGGCGTGATCGCTGCGTCGGCTGGAACCCACCGTCATTCCCGCGCAGGCGCGTGTCCAGTGACCTGAAGCCTCGTACGCGTCGAGACGCTTCAAAGTCTCTGGATCCCCGCCTTCGCGGGGATGACGGGATGGTGGGAGGCACCGAAGTCTTTACTCCCGACTCCCGATTCCCGCATCACCGTCCCAGCACGCACCTCAATCCTCCTCAAATTCCTCATCATCATCATCCGGCGGCGCCGAATCGTCATCCGGCTCGCGGCCGCGCACGACGTCTGGATCTTCTTCCACCACCGGGCTTTCGTCGCCGCTCTGGGCGGCTTCGCGTACTGCCTGTTGTTCGCTGGTTTCTTCGCCCAGGTGATAGGCGGCGAAGCCGGGCAGGACGACCTGGTTCAAGGCCATGCCGATCACGCGGCCGAACACCGGTGAAACGATTTCGCGTTCGAGGTTGTTGATCGGATCGATCACGATGCCCAGACGCTGGCCGCGCTGCACGCGCTGGCCGAGCTTGACGTCGCTGAGCAGCAGCCCGCCCGCATTCGAACGGACCCAGACCGAGTCATAGAAGAACGGCTGCGGCTCTTCCCAGGTCGGTACTTCGCGCGTCATGCCGAGCTTGTGCAGCAGCGTTTCGATGGCCTGCACGCCGTGCGCGATTTCGTCGGGCTGCAACTGTCCCGGCCCGCCCACTTCGAAGGTCACCGCCGGAATGCCCGCGCGCGTCGCCGCCAGACGCAACATGCCGCGCGTGCCGGCACTGTGCAGCACGGTGGTGGCGCCGAAGCCGCGGGTGAATTCGAGCACTTCGGGCAGCGTGAGATCGGCGCGCACCTGCGGCAGATTGCTGCGATCGAACGAGCCGGTGTGGAAGTCCACCAGCGCGTCGCAGTGCTTCACCACATTGTTGAAAAAACTGAAGGCGATGCGCGCCGCGATGCTGCCGTAGCGCGAGCCCGGGAAAAAGCGATTGAGGTCGCGCCGATCCGGCATATAGCGCGAATTGCGGCTGAAACCGAACAGATTGACGATCGGCACGCCGATCACGGTGCCGCCGAGCTGGCCAGGATCCAGCCGGTTGGTCACGCGCCGCACGATCTCCACGCCGTTGAGTTCATCGCCGTGGATCGCGGCGGTCAGGCACAGCACCGGACCCGGTCGCGTGCCGTGCACGACGGTGATCGGACTGATCACTTCGCTGCCGGCGAAACTCTGGCTGGCCTTCCATTCGAGCTTGGCGGTGGCGCCGGGCAACACTTCGGCCGACAGGATCAGGAACGGCGGCACCATCGGCGGGCCGATGAATTCCGACGAGCCCGGATCGGCGCTCGCGAACAGCGCCGGCGGGCCGACGCTTTCCACCGGCCACGGCGGAATCGCCAGCGGTTCGGGCGCGGGCTCGGGCGCAACTTCGGGTTCGACGACCGGCGGTTTGGGCCGCGGTTTCGGCGGCGGCAGGGTCGGCGCCGGCGGCTGGATTTCCGGCGGAAAATCCTGCGCCTGGATCGGGCCGACGAAACCACCGCAACCGAACAGCAGCGATGCCAACAACACGACGCGCCACACACGCGCGGCGCGCGAAGAGCGATGCACGAAGTCGCGCCCCGTCCCCTCAGAGCTCATCGCTGCATCGGGCGCACAGACCGTGCACTTCGAGGGTCTGGGCCTGCGGGCGGAAACCGAGCGCACGCGCCTGCTCGACCAGCAGGCTGGTGACGCGTTCGTCTTCGAGTTCGACTGCCGACTGGCAGCGATCGCAGATCAGGAACGGCACCGAATGCTGCACGCGCGGCATGTGGCAGCCGACGAAGGCATTGACCGACGCCAGCCGATGGATGAAACCGTGTTCGAGCAGGAAATCGAGCGCGCGATAGACCGTGGGCGGTGCGGCCGGGCCTTTATCGTCGCGGATCTGATCGAGCAGATCGTAGGCTTTCACCGGCCGCGCCGATTGCGTGACCAGCCGCAGCACACGTTCGCGCAGCGGCGTCAGGCGCAAGCCGCGCTCGGCGCAAACGGCGGCGATTTCGCGCACCAGCGCGCCCGATTCATGCACATGATCCGGGTGCGAACAGGCGGCGTCGGCGGCGTGGCGGTGGTCGCTCATCGGGCCGGATCATAACATCCGGCCCCGCCCGCCCCGCCGCGCGCCGCGGCCGCGATTCAGCCGCGCTTGGCGATCAGATCGAGCGCCGCATCGATGCGCGCCAGCGCGCCTTCGCGGCCGGCCAGGAACACCGTGTGTTCGATCGACGGCGACACCTGCGTGCCGGTGATCGCCACGCGCATCGGCTGCGCCACCTTGCCCATGCCCAGGCCGAGCTTTTCTGCCGCTGCGCGCAGTGCGGTGTCGACCGCGGCGGGCGACCATTCGGGCGCGGCCGCCAGCGCCTCGCGCGCCGCCTGCAGTGGCTCGGCGTTGCCGATCAGGTTTTTCGTCACCGCAGCTTCGTCATAGGCCTCGATGCCCAGATACCAGACCTTCGCGCGCTCGGCCATTTCCTTCAGCGTCTTGACGCGATCGCGCAGCGCCACGATCACATCGGCCGGCTCCGGCCCGACTTCCGGATCGATGCCGGCGGCGCGCAGATGCCACACGAAATGCACCGCCAGTTCGAGCGGATCGTCGGTCTTCAGATAGTGCTGATTGAGCCAGGCGAGTTTGTCGAAATCGAAACGCGAGGCAGCCTTGTTGACATCGTCGACACGGAACAACGCGATCATTTCCTCGCGCGAGAAAATCTCCTGGTCGCCGTGCGACCAGCCCAGCCGCACGATGTAATTGAGCAGCGCGTGCGGCAGGTAGCCGTCGTCGCGGTATTGCATCACGCTCACCGCACCGTGGCGCTTCGACAGTTTTGCGCCGTCGGCGCCGTGGATCATCGGCAGATGCGCGAACGCCGGCGGCGTGGCGCCGAGCGCGTGATAGATGTTGATCTGGCGCGGCGTGTTATTGATGTGGTCGTCGCCGCGGATCACTTCGGTGATCTTCATATCGATGTCGTCGACCACGACGGCGAAGTTGTAGGTCGGATAATCGTCGGAACGCCAGATCACCAGATCGTCGAGTTCTTCGTTGCTCCACTCGATGCGGCCGCGCACCTTGTCTTCGAACACCACGCTGCCCGAATCCGGATTGCGGAAGCGGATCACGAACGGCTCGCCGGGCTTGGGCGGCTCGCTGCGGGTGCGGCAGTGGCCGTCGTAGCGCGGCTTGCTGCCCGCTTCCATGGCAGCCGCGCGCAGCGCTTCCAGGCGCTCCTTGCTGCAGGTGCAGCGATAGGCCTTGCCGCCCTTGATCAACTCCTCGGCCACGGTGCGATAACGCTGCATGCGCAGCGTCTGGTAGTACGGGCCTTCGTCGTAGTCGAGCCCGAGCCACTGCATGCCCGCGAGGATGGCGTCGACGGCTTCCTGCGTGGAGCGTTCGCGGTCGGTGTCTTCGATGCGCAGGATGAATTCGCCGCCCTGCCGCTTGGATTCGAGCCAGCAGTAAAGCGCGGTGCGCGCACCGCCGATGTGCAGATAGCCGGTGGGGCTCGGAGCGAAACGGGTACGGCAGGTCATTGGGCGCAAATAAATGAGGAAAAAGAGGCGCGCGATTCTACCAGCGCACGGCCTGCGTCATTTTTGTTCGCGTATCGTCCGCACCTGCGGGCTGAGCCGGGGCGCAACGCCGCGGCGGCGCGGCCTTGGCCCCGGCGAGCCCGGGCCTATAAGATGCGCTTCCCCCGAAATTCTCCGGAGATCCGCGATGTTCAAGCGATTCCTCGTGCTGGCCGGCCTCGCCCTGCCCGGCTTCGCACTGGCCCAGGCGACCGCGCCCGCCACCCCCGTCGCCGTGCCGCCGGCCGCCACCGCGGCACCCGCCACCGCCGGCCCGCGCGTGGCGCTGCACACCAATCTGGGCGACCTGGTGCTCGAACTCGATCCGGTGAAGGCGCCCAAGTCGGTCGAAAACTTCCTGCAATACGTCAAGGACGGCCACTACAACGGCACCATCTTCCACCGCGTGATCGACAACTTCATGGCGCAGGGCGGCGGCTTCACCGCCGATCTGCAACAGAAGCCGACGCGCGCGCCGATCCAGAACGAAGCCAACAACGGCCTGTCGAACCTACGCGGCACCGTAGCGATGGCGCGCACCAGCGATCCGAATTCTGCCGCCGCGCAGTTCTTCATCAACGTGGTCGACAACCCGCGCCTGGATTTCGTCAGCGAACAGAACGGCTTCACCTGGGGCTATGCGGTGTTCGGCAAAGTGGTCGAAGGCCTCGATGTGGTCGACAAGATCCGCGCCGTCGAAACCGGCCCCCAGGGTCCGTTCGCACGCGATGTGCCGAAGACGGCGATCGTGATCGAAAGCGCCGAAATCCTGCCGGCCGCCGCTGCCGCCGCACCGGCTGAAGCCGCTCCCGCCGCCACGCCGGAAACCGGCGGCTGATCGCAGCGCAAAGCGACACCGCGCGATGGGGGCCTTGCGCCCCCATCGTCGTTTGCGGAACCTGTGCGTCTTCCCGCAGGCGCCGCGATGACCACTCTCTTCCTTTCCGATCTGCACCTGGACGCCGAGCGTCCGCAGATCACCGACCTGTTCCTGCGCCTGCTCGCCGACGAAGGCCGCCATGCGGAATCGATCTTCGTGCTCGGCGATCTGTTCGAGGCCTGGGTCGGCGACGATGACGATTCCGAGGTCGGCGCGCGCGTCGCCGAGGGCCTGCGCGCCGCCCGCGATGTCGGCGCGCAGATCGGTTTCATCCGCGGCAATCGCGATTTTCTGCTCGGCCAGGATTACGCCGAACGCGCCGGATTCACGCTGTTGCCCGATCCCTGCGTGCTGCGCCTGCACGGCGAACCGACCTTGCTGCTGCACGGCGATCTGCTGTGCAGCGACGATGCCGCCTATCTCGCGTTCCGCCGCCAGGTGCGCGATCCGGCCTGGCAGGCGAATTTCCTGTCGCAGCCACTGGCCGCGCGGCAGGCCTTCGCGAAAAAAGCACGCGCCGAAAGCAGTGCGCGCCAGCAGGGCATGGCGCTCGAAATCGGCGACGCCACGCAAGCGGCCGTCGAAGAAATGCTGCGCCGCTTCGGCCTGCGCCGCATGATCCACGGCCACACCCACCGCCCCGCCGTGCACGATTTCAACATCGACGGTGCGCCGCACCAGCGCATCGTGCTGGGCGACTGGTACGAACAGGGCAGCGTGTTGCGGCTCGATGATGCCGGTCGCTACACCTTGAGCAAACTGGGCTGAGCGAAGCGTTCGGTAGATTCGAAGGCGGACAAGCGCGCTTCAGAACAAGGCCGCGTCCAGCGTCATCAACGACGCGGCCCCCGCGCGCGCGGCGCGCAACTGCAGCGAGGTTTCCGGCAACAGCCGGGCGAAATAGAACCGCGCGGTGGCGAGTTTGGCAGCGTAGAAACCATCGCCGGCGGCGTCCCGATCGAGCGCCACGCGCGCCATCCGTGCCCACATCCACGCGTACACCAGATGCCCCATCAGGCGCAGATAAGGCACCGATGCGGCGCCGATTTCGTTCGGATCGCTTTTCGCACGCACACCGATTTCGCGTGTCAGCGCGTCGACATCGCGCAACACTTCGGCCAGCGGCCCGATGAATTCCTGCAGATCTTCGCGCGCGCCGCAGTCGGCGATGAAATCGGCAATCAATGCGGTGAATCGCGCGAACTTCGCACCGCCGTCGAGCAATACCTTGCGCCCCAGCAGATCCAGCGCCTGGATGCCGTTGGTACCTTCGTAGATCATGTTGATGCGCGCGTCGCGCGCGTATTGCTCGACGCCCCATTCGGCGATGTAGCCGTGGCCGCCGAACACCTGCATGCAAAGATTTATAGTCTCGAACGCATTGTCGGTGATGAAGGCCTTCACCACCGGCGTGAGCAGCGCCATCAGTTCGGTGGCTTCTTCGCGCACGGCGGCGTCCGGATGTGCGTGCTCACGATCGATCAGCAGCGCGGTCCAGGTGGTGAACGCGCGCCCGGCTTCGGTGTAGGCGCGGCTGGTCAGCAGCATACGGCGCACATCGGGATGCACGATGATCGGATCGGCCGGTTTGTCTGGCCGTTGCGGACCGCTCGGCGCGCGGCTTTGCAGCCGATCTTTCGCATACGCCGTGGCGGCCTGGTGCGCGCCCTCGGCCAGGCCGAGCGATTGCATCCCCACACCGAGCCGCGCCGAATTCATCATCACGAACATCGCCGCCAGGCCTTTGTTCGGTTCGCCGATCAGCCAGCCTTTCGCGCTGTCCATGTTGATCACGCAGGTGGCGTTGCCGTGGATGCCCATCTTGTGCTCGATGGAACCGGCCTTGATCGCATTGCGTTCGCCCGGCGCGCCGTTCGCATCGGGCAGGAATTTCGGCACCAGGAACAACGAAATTCCTTTGGTGCCGGGCGGTGCGTCCGGCAGTCGCGCCAGCACCAGATGCAAAATATTCGGCGCCAGATCGTGCTCGCCCGCACTGATGAAAATCTTGGTGCCGCTGAGCGAATGACTGCCGTCGACGTTCGGTTCCGCGCGCGTCTTGAGCAGGCCCAGATCGGTGCCGCAATGCGGTTCGGTGAGACACATCGTACCGGTCCACTCGCCGGAAACGATCTTCGTCAGATACACCTGCTTCTGTTCCGGCGTGCCGTACGCCATCAAACATTCATAAGCGCTGTGCGACAGGCCCGAATACATCAGCCAGGCCTGATTCGCCGAATTCAGCATTTCATAAAGACGATTGTTGACGATCGTCGGCAGACCCTGACCACCGAAATCCGGATCGCAACTGAGCGACGGCCAGCCGGCATCTATCCATTGCCGATACGCCTCGCGAAACCCCGGCGGCGCCGTCACCACGCCGTCGCCATGCCAGGTGCAGCCTTCGACATCGCCAATCCGATTGAGCGGATACGCCACCTGCGACGCAAACCGCGCACCCTCCTCCAACACCGCATCGATCGTTTCGACATCCAGATCGGCATAGCGCGGCATCGCCTTGAGCTCGTCCTGCACCCGCAGCAACTCGAACAGGACGAAGCGCATATCGCGCAGCGGGGCGGTGTACTGGGGCATGACGACTCCGGCAGAAAATGGGCCGTTGGCGCGGCCCGTACGTAGCCGTATGTTACCGCGATAGGATAGCAGGCGGGACTTTCTTTGAGCCCTGCCTCTTCGCCATCCGGTTCACTATCTGTCTCATTGGTGACCAGCACCAGCGGCATGTCCTTGCCGGGCCGCGCGACGGTGACTCGCCGCAACGCCGCCGTGTAGGGGTTCTTGCGCCCGGCGCCGGGATGCTTGTTGGAAA
>CBFHAI010000011.1:0-101692 GCA_965653565.1 uncultured Chiayiivirga sp.
ACCAGCGCCGGTTTTTAAATCCCGACTCCCGATTCCCGACTCCCGCCCTCGAAAGCTACTTCGCCGCTGCCGTCGTCGCGCTTGCGGTCGAACTCGCACCGGCGGCGTTGGTCGCCAGCACCGTCGCCGAGGCGAGTTCTTTCTTGTAGCGCTCGTGCAGGATGCCGACGCGTTCGACGTAGACCTGCGTTTCGGCATACGGCGGTACACCATCGTATTTGTCGACCGCGCCTTCGCCGGCGTTGTAGGCGGCCGATACGCGCGTGACATCGCCATCGAAGCGCTTGAGCAACCACGCCAGATAGCTCACGCCGCCCTTGATGTTCTCTTCCGGCGCGAACGGCTCGGTGACGCCGAAACGTGCTGCGGTGGCCGGCATCAGCTGCATCAGGCCCTGCGCACCGGCGCGCGATACCGCGTTCGGATTGAAGGCCGATTCGGCGTGAATGACGGCGCGCACCAGCGCGGCGTCGACGCCGTGCAAGGCGGCGGCGGCGGCGATTTCCGCGTTGAAGGCCGCCACGTTCAGACCGACCGAATTGAAATCCAGGCCGAGTCCCGGGCTGCACGCGAAGCAGGTTTCGATATAGGTGAACAACACTTGCGCGCGCTGCCCGGCCGGGCGGCGGTTGGTGTAATGCGTGACGCCGTTCTTCTCGTACTTGTAGACCGCGCCGCGCTGCACCTTCGGTTTCGGTGCGCCCTCCGGCACGGCGACCGGCTTGGGCTCGGCGCCGGCGGCGGCGGTGCGGAATTCGACCTGGCTCGCAGGTGCGGTGGTCGAACCGGACGCCGCAGGAATATTTTTCGGTGTGGCGGCCGCCGGCCTGGCGGAAGCCTTCGGGGCGTCGGGGAAATTGCCGACGAGCTTGCACTGCGAGTAACCGGTGCGCGAACTGGTGAAGGCGGTGACGCCATCCTTGCCGACGCAGCGATAAAGCGTGCCGGCCGAAGCTTCGCCCACGAGGGCGAAAGCGGCGAGAGCGAAGGCGCCGAGGACGGGCAGCGAAGACAGGTTCATGGGCATGGCGTTGGCTGACCGCGTCGGACGCAACAAGTTTCCGCTTGTTTTACCGCCGCGCCAAGGCCCGGCCGAGGCCGGCCGGGCTTGAGCTCGCTTCGAATCAGGGCGAATTGCCCTCGAATCCGTTGCCGAACAGGCAGAAATGTTCGGTCAGCGCCGGCCCGCTGTTGCCGCGGCAGGCCTGATAGAAGGCCGTCGAACTATTGTTGCCGGGCATCGGATCGGTGACCGCGATCGGCGCCGTCACCGTAGCGGTGTTGGCCACCACGTTCGGCGCGTCGTCGTCGACATCGGCCTGCAGCAGGATCGTCACCGTGCTGCCCGGCACCAGGTCGGCCGTCAGCGCCACGTTGCCGGTGCCGTTCGGCGCCGAACACGAGGCGCCGGCACCATCCGGCACGCAGGTCCACACGGCCGCCGACAGGCCGGTCGGCAGCAGATCGGCGATCGCCGCGCCCACCACCGAGGCCGGGCCTTCGTTGCCGACCACGATCATGAATTCGACCTGCTCGATGCCCGCAGCGAGCCGGCTGCGCGACACCACCTTGCCGATCTGCAGATCGGCGTCGGTCGGTGCCGCCGCGACGATTGTCACTTCGATGAAGCTCGACGACACCACGTCGTAATTGTCGTCGCCCAGATAATCGGCGCGCAGTTCGAACACGCCTTCATCCGGGAACACCAGGTTGCAGGCGCCGGCGCTGACCGCCACGGTGCAGCTGGGCGCGCTGCCGTCGCCATCGACGCTGACGCGCACGTTGCCGGTCGGCGTGCCCTGCCCCGGCGACACCACGGTCAGCGTCCAGCTGAAGCCGATCGACGCACCCGGCACGCCGATCGTGGCCGTCGGGTCGAGCGCGGAGAAAGTGGTCGACGCTTTCGCCACGGTCGCATTGGCCGTGTCGTCGGCGGCGGTGAACGACGCGCTGCCGGCGAAGGCCGCCGTCACCGTGGCCGGACCGGCGGCCGGGAAACTCGTCGAACAACTGGTCGCGGGCAGCACGACCTGCGTGCAACCCGGCGCGCCTGCGATCGACACCGTCGCGCCCGGCGGCAGGTTGGTGGCGAGATTCACCGTCACCGGCTGGCCGACGACCGGGGCCGGCGGCGACAGCGAAACATCGAGCGTGGTGGGGGTGACCGCTGCGCTGATCGTGACCTGGATGAACGACGACGACGCGATGCTGTAATCGTCGTCGCCCAGATAATCGGCGCGCAGATTGAACACGCCGGCCGCCGGGAACACGACATTGCAGGTGCCCGCCGCCACCGCGGCGACACAGCTCGGCGCCGTGCCGTTGCCATCGACGCTGACGCGCACATTGCCGCTCGGCGTGCCCGCTCCGGGCGCGCTCACCGCGTGCGTCCAGCCGAAGCCGATCGACGCGCCCGGCGTACCGCCGGTCGCGGTGGAATCGAATGCGGTGAAGGCCGTCGCGGCCTTCGCCACCGTGGCGTTCACCGCATCGCTGGCGGCGCTGTACTGCGCGCTGCCGGCAAAATCGGCCGTCACTTCGATCGCGCCGGCCGCGGCGAAACTCGTGCTGCAACTGGTCGCCGGCAGCACGATCGCGCTGCATCCGGCCGCGCCGCCGATGCTGACGCTGGCGCCGTCCGGCAAGTTGGTCGCGAGGTTCACCGTCACGCTCTGCCCGACCACCGGCGCCGCCGGATCGAGCGTCACGTCGAGCGTCGCCGTTGCGGCGAGCACGTCGACCGTCGCCTCGTCCGAAGACGGCAGCAAGCCGGCATTGCCGGCGTAGGCCGCCGTCACCCGCGTCGGGCCGGAGGCGGCGAAGGTGAGATCGCACGAACCGGCATTGCCGGCGATGGTCAGCGTGCAACCGGAACCGCCGGTGATCGCGACCTGCTCGCCGTCGGGCAGGCTGGTGCCGGTCACCGACGCGGTGATCGGCGTGCCGACCGTGGCATTCGCAGCGATGCTCAGATCGATCGAAGTCAAGGTGCCGACCGCGTGCACCGTGCTGGCCGGCGCGGCGACATGATGATCCGGGCCGTTGACGTCGTCGGTGTAGACCGCCTCGATGTCGTAGAACCCGAAGTCCGGAAACACGCCGAGCGAACACGAGGTCGCCGGCAGCGTGATCGCGCACGCAAGCGTGCCGTCGATCGAAATCTGCACCGTGCCGGCCGGCGTGCCGGTGCCGGGCGCGATCACCAGCAGGGTGATTTCGGCGTCCACCGATTCGATCAGCGACGACGGATATGGCGCGGTTTCCACGATCAGCGTCACGTTGGCGGGATCGACCGTGTGTTCGATCGCAGCCGACGTGGCGTCGAGGAACAAGGCATCGCCGACGAAATTCGCGGTGACGTCGCGCGCGCCGGTGCTGGCCGCGAGCAACACGCAGTTGCCGTCCGCCGCCGGCAGCGGACCGCAGCTCTCGCCGCCGCTCGTGGTGATCGTCACCGCGCCGGTCGGCGTCGTGTCCGGCGCGCTGACATCGCTCACCGTCCAGGACACTTCATAACTTTGGCCGAACACCGAGTTATCGCCGTCGGCGCCGCCCAGCGGCACGATCGAATCGATCGTGATCTGTGTCGCGTCGCTGCCCTGCATGCCGAGCAGGGCGACGCCGTTGCGCATTTCGCCGGTGACGATGCTGAAAGCGCCGCCTGCCAACATTTGTCCCGCCGCCGGCACGGCGAGTTGCAGCACCGCGCCATCGGTGCCCGGACGCCACGAGGGATCGACCGTGCCGGTGCCCGCGATCGCGGCGCGTGCCAGGTTCGGATGCGACTGTCCGCCGGCCGTCGAGAACAAACCGCCGAGATAGACGAAACCGCCGTCGCCATCGACCGCCAGCGCGCGCACGTCGCCGGCGCCGACATTCGGGTGCCAGGCGTCGACCGTGCCATCGGCCGCGACGCGCGCTGCACCGCTGCGCGCGAGGTCGTCGATGCTGCTGAACTGGCCGCCCACCAGCAGGCCGTCGGCGCTTTGCGCCAGCGCATGCACGGCGCCGGCGCTGTCGATATCGGCGAGGAACGCATCGGCCGCACCGTTGAGGTTGTCGACGCGCGCCAGGCCGACGCGGCCGGCACCGCCAACGTTGCCGAAGCTGCCGCCGAGATAGACATCGCTGCCGGAAACCAGCAGTGCGTCGACGACATCGTCCGGCGCCGGATTCCACGCCGTGTCGAGCGCGCCGCTGGCGCCGAGCGCGATGCGTCCGAGGCCGGCGCGCGAGCTGCCGTTGAGCGTGATGAAGTCGCCCAGCACATACAGCCCCATCGCCGAATCGGCCACCAGGCGGCGCACCGGCGCATCGGCGGTGGGCGTCCAGCCGCTATCGAGCACGCCGCTGTCGGCGGCGATCTTGGCCAGGCGCGGACGCACCGTGTCGTTGATCGCGGTGAAGTTGCCGCCGGCGTACAGCGCATTGCCGTCGATCGCGATCGCGTTCACTTCGCCCTGCGCCTCGACCGCCCAATCGCGATCGAGCTCGTAGCGTTGCACCGCACCGCCGCCCGGCAGCAGACGCACCAGATTGCGGCGCGGATACAGAACCAGTTCGCCATCCTGGCGCGCGGCATCGAACGAGCCGCCGAGAATCACACCGCCCGCGGCATCGAGCGCGAACGCATTCACCGAGCCCGGACCGGCGGCGTCGCCGACGAAGCTCGCATCGATCGCCGCATCGCCGCTCGCCAGGCGCGCGAGGCCGCCCTGCGCACCGACGCTGCCGAGTGCCGCGAACTGGCCGCCGACCAGCAGCTGACTGCCGTCGAGCAGCAGGCTGGCGACGCCGCGATCGGCGTTGGCATTCCAGCCGGCGCTGGCCACGCCCGTGACGGCATCGAGGCGCGCCAGGCGCACATGGCCGCCGAGATTGAGGAAGTCGCCGGCGACGAACACCGAGGCGGTCGCGGAGTCGATAGCAAGCGCGCGGATTTCTGCGTCGGCGGACGGATTCCAGCCCTGCAGCGCGGCATTGGTCTTGAGGAAACGCGCACCGTGGCCGCGTGAGTTGCCATCGGCGCGGCGGATGCGGCCCACGGCATAAATCGTCGTTGCATCCGCCGCCAGCGCGCGGATGCGCGAACCGCCCTGCGGGCCGATGCCGGGATTCCAGGCGATCGCCGCACCGGTGGCGGCGGCGACCTTGATCAGCGCGCGCTGGCTGCCTTTCAGGCGACCCTGTCCGCCGATGTACAGGTTGCCGTCGTCGAGCAACAGCGCATGCACGACGGCGCCGCCGACGTTGGCGTTGAACGCGGTCAGCAAATCGCCGTCGTCGGCATCGAGCCGCGCCACCAGCGCGCGCGCGGTGCCGTCGATCGACGAGAACGTGCCGCCGGCCCAGACGCTGCTGCCGTCGGTCTGCAGCGCGTTGACGATGTTGTTGGCGGCCGGCGACCAATCGGCCGCGACGCTGCCGTCGTCGGCATCGAGGCGGGCCAGGCGGTTGCGCGTCTGGCCGTCGACGCTGCCGAAGGCGCCGCCGACGTAAAGCCGGTCGCCGCTCAGCGCCAAGGCGTTCACCGCACCATCGGTATCGGCGCCCCAGGCCTCGTCGAGCGTGCCGTCGGCATGCAGGCGTGCGAGGTTGCGTCGCGGCTGGCCGTTGATCAGATCGAAATCGCCGCCGACCAGATAGAAGTCGTCGGCGCCGTCGTTGTATTTGGCGATCGCGTTGACCGTGCCGGCCACTTCGAGGCGCAGGTCGGGAAAGGTTTCGGGCGCAGGAAAAACCCCTTGCGCGCTCGCGGTTGCGAAGCTCAATGCCAACAAACAGGCCGAAGCCCGAGCCCAGGCTGTGGAAATAGTGCGCATCTGTCCCCCCCTCACACGGGCGTTGCCGCCCTGAAGGCCGTAACAGGTGCGCGCGCCGCTGGAAGCGCCTGCGCATTTGGGTCGCTCCTGTACGACCGTTGCGCGAAGTCTGCACAAGCGCCGGAAATCTGTGCGGTAGTTCACAAAACGTTGCCAGTAACGCCGACGAACGGTATTAATACGGGGATAAACGGTGACCTGCCTGACGCAGTTCCCGGCCCAGGCCGTCTCGGACCGGCCGCAAAAGCTGCCGCCGCGCGGCGCCGCCCTGCGTCACTTGGGTGCCGGCAACGCGCAAAGCGGGCCCGAAAGCTACAATTCGCCGTCTTTGCATACGTCCGCGACAGTCATGGCCGGCAAGCTCTACATCAAAACCCACGGTTGCCAGATGAACGAGTACGACTCGGCCAAGATGGCCGACGTGCTCGGCGCCGAACACGGCCTGGAACTGACGCTCGATGAAGCCGAGGCCGACGTCATCCTGGTCAACACCTGTTCGATCCGCGAAAAGGCGCAGGAAAAAGTCTTCTCGCAGCTCGGCCGCTGGCGCGAGCTGAAAGCCGCGCGCGGCGGGTCGGTGATCATCGGCGTGGGCGGCTGCGTGGCCTCGCAGGAAGGCGACGCCATCATCAAGCGCGCGCCGTTCGTCGATGTGGTGTTCGGGCCGCAGACGCTGCACCGCCTGCCGCAGCTGATCGACGCGCGCCGCAGCACCGGCAAGCCGCAGGTCGACATCTCCTTCCCCGAGATCGAAAAATTCGACCGCCTGCCCGAGCCGCGCGCCGAAGGCCCGACCGCCTTCGTCTCGATCATCGAGGGCTGCTCGAAATACTGTTCGTTCTGCGTGGTGCCCTACACCCGCGGCGAAGAAGTGTCGCGGCCGTTCGACGATGTGATCGTCGAAGTGGCGCAACTGGCCGCGCAGGGCGTGCGCGAAGTGAATCTGCTCGGCCAGAACGTCAACGCCTATCGCGGGCCGATGGCCGACGGCAGCCTCGCCGATCTCGCCTTCCTGATCCGCGCCATCGCGCAGATCGACGGCATCGGCCGCATCCGCTACACCACTTCGCACCCGCTCGAATTCTCCGAGTCGCTGATCGAGGCGCACCGCGACGTGCCGCAGCTTGCGAGCTTCCTGCACCTGCCGGTGCAATCGGGCTCCGACCGCATCCTCACCGCGATGAAGCGCAATCACACCGCGCTCGAGTACAAGGCCAAGCTGCGCCGCCTGCGCGAAGCCAAGCCCGGCATCTGCATCAGTTCGGATTTCATCGTCGGCTTCCCCGGCGAAACCGAACGCGATTTCGAAGCCACGATGAAACTGATCGACGACGTCGGCTTCGACCAGAGTTTTTCCTTCATCTATTCCGCGCGGCCCGGCACGCCGGCCTCGAACCTGCCCGACGACACCACGCCGGCCGAAAAACATGCGCGCCTGGAACGCCTGCAGGCTGCGATCAACGCCAACGCCAAACGCATTTCGCATGAGATGATCGGCAGCGTGCAGAGCGTGCTGGTGGAAGGCCCGTCGAAAAAGAATCCGAACGAAATGGCCGGCCGCACCGAAAACATGCGCTACGTCAATTTCCCCGGCAACGCTCGGTTGGTGGGCCAGTTCGTCGACGTGCTGATCACCGAGGCGATGAGCAATTCGCTGCGCGGCCGCCTGCTGACGCGCGACGCCGACGCGGCCTGAACCGCACGCCGCGGTCTGCGTCGACGCTGCAGCTTTTACCTGCGCCGCCAGTTGGCCCGCCGCGCGCCGCGCGCTACGCTTCGTCGATGAGCCAATCCCCGCAGCGCGATTTCGTCCTCGAGCCGGAGGACAACGAACGCCTCGCCAATCTGGCCGGCCCCTTCGACGAGCATCTGCGCCAGATCGAACTGCGCCTGGGCGTGGAAATCGCCAATCGCGGCCATGTGTTCCGCGTCACTGGCGATCCGCAGGCGGCGCACGCCACCGAGCGCCTGCTGCGTTCGCTGTACGAAGAAACCGAACGCGAGGCGCTCACCGCGCACAAGCTCAACGTGCGGCTGCAGGAATCGAATGTCGCGCAGATCGCCGATGCGGGCATGGAGTCGGTGCAGGACGTCGCGATCAAGGTGAAACGCGGCGTGGTGAAAGGCCGCGGCGCGAACCAGGCCAAATACCTGCACGCCATCGTCACCCACGACATCAATTTCGGCATCGGTCCGGCCGGTACCGGCAAGACCTTTCTCGCCGTCGCCTGCGCCGTCGAAGCCTTGAACGAAGCGCGCGCACAGCGCGTGATCCTGGTGCGTCCGGCGGTGGAAGCGGGCGAAAAACTGGGGTTCCTGCCGGGCGATCTGTCGCAGAAGGTCGATCCATACCTGCGCCCGCTCTACGACGCGCTGTACGAAATGCTCGGCGTCGAACGCGTGGCCAAGCTGCTCGAACGCAACGTCATCGAAATCGCGCCGCTGGCCTATATGCGCGGCCGCACGCTCAACGATGCCTTCGTCATCCTCGACGAAGCGCAGAACACCACGATCGAACAGATGAAGATGTTCCTGACCCGCATCGGTTTCGGATCGACCGCGGTGATCACCGGCGACCTGACCCAGATCGACCTGCCCAAGCAACAGAAATCCGGCCTGCGCGATGCGATCGACGTGCTGCGCAATGTCGAAGGCATCAGTTTCACCTTCTTCACCGCCAACGACGTGGTGCGTCACCCGCTGGTCGCGCGCATCGTGCGCGCCTACGACAAGCGCGATGGAGAAGCGGTCGCGTGAGCCGCCCCATCGTCCAGCTCGATCTGTCGGTGAGCTATGCGATTCCGCGCCGCGGGCTGCCGGCCTCGAGCTCGTTCCGGCGCTGGGCCGAAGCCACCTTGCAGGAGCGCGTGCGGCGCGCGGATCTGGCCATCCGCATCGTCGGCGAGCGCGAAGGCCGCGCGCTCAACGCCCACTACCGCGGCAAGGACTACGCCACCAACGTGCTGAGCTTTCCGGCCGAACTGCCCGAGGGGGTCAAGCTGCCGGTGCTCGGCGACATCCTGATGTGCGCGCCGGTGATCGCCCGCGAAGCGCGCGAGCAAGGCAAGGATGTGCTCGCCCACTACGCCCACCTGACCGTGCACGGCATCCTGCACCTGCTCGGCTGGGATCACGAGAACGAACGCGAAGCCGAAGCGATGGAAGCGCTCGAGCGGCAAATCCTTGATTCGCTTGGTTACGAAGACCCTTACGACGACTGATCCGCAGGCCGCGGTAGTTGGCCGCGCGGCAGAATCGGCTACACTCGATCCACTCCGGTCTACGACCTTCAAGCTTTCCCGATGTCCGACGACGACTCCAGTCGCGGCGCCGCTCCCCGTTCCTGGTTCGACCGCCTGAGCCAGGCACTCTCCGGCGAGCCGCGCAACCGCGAAGAACTGCTGGACGAGCTGCGCGCCGCACACACCAACGGCCTGCTCTCCGCCGACACACTGGCGATGATCGAAGGCGCGATCACCGTCTCCGACCTCACCGTGGCCGATGTGATGGTGCCGCGCGCCCAGATGGTGTCGATCGACATCAACGCCCGCTTCCTCGATGTGATGCGCGCGGTGGTCGAATCGGGCCACTCGCGCTTTCCCGTGCACGGCGAGGACAAGGACGAAATCCTCGGCATCCTGCTGGCCAAGGATCTGCTGCGCGGCGTGGTCGAGGACGGCGGCCCGGGCACCATCCGCGAAGTGCTGCGGCCGGCCGTGCTGATTCCCGACTCCAAGCGCCTGAACGTGTTGCTCAAGGAATTCCGCCTGTCGCGCAATCACATGGCGATCGTGGTCGACGAATACGGCGGCGTGGCGGGCCTGGTCACGATCGAAGACGTGCTCGAGCAGATCGTCGGCGAAATCGACGACGAGCACGACGACGCGCCCGACGAGCGCAAGATCATCGAAGCCCAGGCCGACGGCCACTTCCTGGTCGACGCGCTGACGCCGATTTCCGATTTCAACGAACGCTTCGGCGCCGATTTCGCCGACGACGAATACGACACGCTCGGCGGCCTGATCACATCGGCCATCGGCCACCTGCCCGAGCAAGGCGAAGAGCTCACCATGGGCCGCTTCCATTTCCGGGTCTCGCGCGCCGATGCGCGCCGCGTGCATGCGCTGCACGTGAGCGTGCATGCCGATGAGTGAAGGCATTGCGCGGCGCCTGCTGGCGCTGCTGCTGTTCGCCGGCGGCGCGCTGTTCGGCGCGCAGGCGCAGCAAGCGCCGGTCGACGATCCGGCGCTGCGCGTCGGCCTGGTCACGATGCAGCCCGGCATCGACTACTGGGCGCGCTTCGGCCACAACGCGATCCTGATCGACGACGGCGAACGCCGCACGCTCTACAACTACGGCTACTTCGATTTCGCGCAGCCGGGCTTCCTGACTCGCTTCCTGCGCGGCCGCATGCTCTACCGGCTGATGGCGCTGCCGATGGAACGCGACCTCGCCGGCTACGCCGAGGACGGCCGCGGCGTGCGTTTGCAGTGGCTCGACATTCCACCGGAAAAAGCGCAGGAACTCGCCCGCTTCCTGGCCTGGAACGCACTGCCGGAAAACGCCGACTACCGCTACGACTACTTCACCGCCAACTGCTCCACCAAAGTGCGCGACGCCCTCGACCTGGCTCTCGACGGCGCCCTCGAAAAACAACTGCGCGTACGCTCGCACGGCTACACCTACCGCAGCGAATCGCAACGCCTGGCCGCGACGCTGCCGTGGCTCTACCTGGGCATCCATCTGGGCCTGGGCCCGTTCACCGACACGCCGTTGTCGCTGTGGGAAGAAAGCTTCATCCCGATGCGCCTGCGCGACGCCGTCGCCGAAGCGCGCAACGCGCAAGGCAAACCGCTGGTGATCGGCGAAGTGCAACTGATCGAAGCCGTCCTCGCCGGCCCACCGGCGTCGCCGCCGGAATGGCGCTGGCGATTCTTCGGCGCCGGCCTGATCGCAGCGGTGGCGCTGCTGTTCGCGTTCCGCGAGCGTGCGTCCAAACCGCTGCGCGTTGCCGCGGCCGCGAGTGTCGCGACGTTGTGGACGGCTTGCGGATTGATCGGACTGGGCCTGCTGTCGCTATGGGCCTTCACCGACCACACCGCCGCCTGGGGCAACGAGAATGCCCTGCTCTTCAATCCGTTGTGCCTGGGCTTGCTGGCCGCGGTGCCCGCGCTGGCGCATGGCCGCGATGCGAGCCGGTTCATGCGCTGGTTGTCGCTGCTGGTAGCGCTGGCAGCGGGATTGGCGATGTTCCTCAAGTTCCTGCCGTTCCGGATCCAGTCGAATGGGGATTGGATTGCGTTGATGTTGCCGATTCATGTCGCGATGGCGATCAGGCTGGGAAGGCTGGGGACCTAAGCGCCGCGAGTCCGTCGTGATTCACCTGGCCACTCGGGGAGTCTTTTCACTGGCTCCGAGGCCTGTCCGGCTTCGGCGCTAAGTCCATACCGACGCAGGCGGCAGCGGTCGTCAGCGCAAGCCTGGACGCATCGCCGCATGGCCCGGCTGCCCACTTCGGTTGTGCATTCGCGGCCGGCTGTCTACTCTCAGGGGGTGTCTTCCGCCTCCGCCGCCTCCCGCTCGAGGTATCTGCTGGGTCTGCTGGCAGCCATCCTCATGCTGGTCGGCGTGGGCGTGGTGGTAACGCTGGGCGTGCAGCGCTTCCTGCGCGACGCCGCCTGGGAAACCCGAACCCACAACAACCTCGAACTCATCGCAAAACTCTATTCGCATATCAAAGAGGCCGAGGCCGCCCAGCGCGGCTACCTGATCACCGGCCGCACCGACTACCTCGGCGATTTCTACGCCCGCCGGCCGGAAGTGATGCGCACCGGCACCGATCTGCGCGGCGCGGTGACGGACGATGCTTCGCAAAGCGCGCGCGTGAAGATGCTCACGGAACTGATCGCGCAGCGCATGCAGACCGCCGAAGCCGTGATCGAAATCTACGAAACCGAAGGCTTCGAAGCCGCCAAGGCGGCGGTCATCGGCAACACCGGCAAACAGCAGATGGATCAGATCACGGTGCTGATCGCCCAGATCGAATCGGGCGAGCGGCGCCTGCTCGACGAGCGGCGCGCAGCGTCGGAACGCAGCTCGGACTGGCTGCAGATTGCCACCATCGCCGGCATCGCCGCCAGCATCGCGCTGATGTGTCTGGTGTTCGGCTTCATCCTGCGCGAAAACCGCGTGCGCCGGATCGCCGAATACCGCAGCGAAGAGTCGAGCATCGAGTTGGCCAACACGGTGATGGAACTGCGCCGCATCGGCGGCAACACCGACGAATTGCGCCATTACGCCGGCATGCTGCAAAGCTGCCGCAGCATCGAGGAGGCGATGGAGATCACCCAGCAGAGTTTTCAGAATCTGCTGCCGGACGTGGGTGGCTGCATCTATCTGAATCGCGCCTCGCAGAACTTCACCGAGATGCGCATCCGCTGGGGCAAACTGGCCGCCGCCACCTCCACGCTGATGCCGCCCGACGATTGCTGGGCGCTGCGCCGCGGCCACGTCTACGCGGTGCCCGACATCCATCGCGCCAGCAAATGCGCGCACATCGAATTGCCGCCGCCAAGCCAGCCCGCATCGACGCTGTGCCTGCCGCTGTCGGCGCAGGGCGAAACCCTCGGTTTCCTCTATCTCGCCGGGCCCGATCACACCGCCTCCGATGCCGAGACGGTGGCGATTTCGGCCGCCGAACAGCTGTCGCTGGCGCTGTGCAATCTGCGCCTGCAGGAATCGCTGCGCATCCAATCGATCCGCGATCCGCTCACCGGCCTGTACAACCGCCGCTATCTGGAAGAATCGCTGGCGCGCGAAGTCGCGCGCTGCGGCCGCCGCAACTTGCCGCTGGCCGTGATGATGCTCGACATCGATCACTTCAAACGCTTCAACGATACCCACGGCCACGACGGCGGCGACGCCCTGCTGGCGCAGTTCGCCGCGCTGCTGCAGACGCATTGCCGTACCGAAGACATCGCCTGCCGTTTCGGCGGCGAAGAGTTCACCGTGATCCTGCCGGAAGTCGCGCCCGACACCGCCGCGGTGCGCGCCGAACAGATCCGCGCCGCCGTGGAAAACCTGCGCGTGGCGCATCTGAAGAGTCAACTGAGCCCGGTGACGGTATCGATCGGCTTGGCCTCGTACCCACGCGATGGACTCGCCGGCGAGGACGTACTGCGCGCCGCGGACGTGGCGCTGTATCGCGCCAAGCACGAAGGACGCAATCGCTTCGCAGTCGCCGCGGCGAACGCGCCCGCGTCCGTTCCCGGCTAGGCGCGATAGAACGGAAACGCGATCACGTCGCCGATATCGCGCGCATCGCCCATCGCCATCAACAAACGTTCGACTCCCAGCGCGACGCCGGCGCATTCGGGCAAGCCGTTTTCGAGCGCCGCAATCAGCGCCGCGTCCATCGCCGGCGCCTCGCTGCGCCGTCCGCGATGACGCCACAGATCGCGTTCGAAGCGTGTGCGCTGCTCGCTGGCATCGCGCAATTCGTGATAACCGTTGGCCAGTTCCTGTGGCCCCAGGTAGGCCTCGAAACGTTCGGCCACCGCGTCGCCGCCGCTGCCGTGGATGCGCGCGAGCGCACATTGCGTTGCCGGGTAGTCGTACACGAACAGCAACCGGCCGGACGGGAAACCCGGCTGCAAACGGTGCGTCATCAGCAGATCGAGCCAGTCGTCGCGGGTCAGGCCTTCGGCATCGATTTCTATGTCTGCGAGCGGCATGCGCAGCGTTTCGATCGGTGCGGTGAACGCATCGAAGCCGAAGGCGTCGCGGTACAGTTCGCGATAGGCGATCTCTTCGACGCTCATCTTGCGACCGACCAGGTCGAGCGCATCGAACACGACGGCCGCCACTTCGGCCATCAGCGCGCGATGCGTCCAGCCGGCGCGATACCACTCGAGCATGGTGAATTCGGGATTGTGCCGGCTGCCGGCTTCGCCATCGCGGAACACGCGGCCCAGTTCGTAGCAGTCGCCGACGCCCGCCGCGAGCAAGCGCTTGAGCGCGAACTCCGGCGACGTGCGCAGCCAGCGCGGTGACGCGCCGCCGGCCGCGGGGCCGGTGTAATCGGTGCGGAAACTGCGGATATTCGGATCGGTGTTGCCGGCGGCCGACAATATCGGCGTTTCGACTTCAAGCACCTGCCGCTGCGCGAAAAACGCGCGGATTCGCGCATAGAGCGCCGCGCGCAGCCGCAATGCCTCGATCGACGCGGTCGGACGCCAGGCGTCAGGATTCATGCTCGCCCAACAGCGCGAGCAAGGCCGCCTCGTCGTGCACCGGAATATTCAACTCGCGCGCGGCATCGAGTTTCGAGCCGGCTTTTTCGCCGGCGAACACCGCGGTGGTTTTCTTCGAGACGCTGCCGGCGACTTTGGCGCCGAGCGCTTCGAGGCGCTGCTTGGCTTCGTCGCGCGTGATATTCGCCAGCGATCCGGTGAGCACGAAGGTCCGGCCTTCGAGCGGCAACGCTGCGGCCTTCTGCGGAGCGGCGGCGAGCAGCTCGCGCATCGCGGCATCGGCGAGCATCAATTCGCGGCGCGCGGCGTCGTCGGCCAGCCAGGCTTCGAGGTTCGCTGCGCCTTGCGACGATAATCCCGCGCCGGTCCAGCCGGTCGGTCCGGCACGCAACAACGCTTCGAGCGAGCCATAGGTTTCGGCCAGCCGCTGCGCGCTCTTGCCACCGAGCTTGTCGACCGGCAACGACGACAGCAACACGCCCAGATCGAGCCGCTCGCGCAGCGCCGCGGCCGGCGCATGTTCATCGCTGAATTCGATGCCGGCGGCCAGCAGCGCATCGACGACCGCGTTGTTGCCCGGCTGCTGGAAGAAAGTCGCGATCGATTCGGCCACTTCCGGACCGATGTCCGGCAAGGCGCGCAACACCGACACCGGCATGCGGCGCACGAAATCCAGCGTTCCCAGCCACTGCACCAGGGTTTTCGCGGTGGTTTCGCCGACATGCGCGATGCCGAGCGCGAACAGGAAGCGCGCCAGCGTGGTGCGCTTGCTGCGCTCGATGCCGTCGAGCAGATTCTCGGCCCAGCGCGTGGCGATCTTGCCCTGCTTTACCGTCTCGGGCGTGATGCCTTCGCGCTCCTCGTCGCGGCGCTTCATGGCGAGGAAATCGTCGAGCGTGAGGCGATAAAGATCGGCCACGGTTTCGACGTAACCGAAATCGCAAAGCGCCTCGATGTAGCGCTCGCCCAGGCCTTCGATATCCATCGCGCGGCGCGACGCGAAATGATGCACCGCCTGCACCCGCTGCGCCGCGCACGACAAACCGCCGCTGCAGCGATAGGCGGCCTCGCCTTCCTCGCGTTCGAGCTCGGCGCCGCAGATCGGGCAATGCGACGGCATCGACCACGGCTTGGCATTCGCCGGGCGCCGCTCGACGATCACCTTCACCACTTCGGGAATCACATCGCCGGCACGCCGCACGATCACGGCGTCACCGACGCGCACATCGAGCCGCGCGATCTGGTCGGCGTTGTGCAGCGTCGCGTTCGTCACCGTGACGCCGGCGACCTGCACCGGCGCCAGCCGCGCCACCGGCGTCGCGGCGCCGGTGCGGCCGATCTGGATTTCGATATCGAGCAGCGTGGTGCTCTGTTCGAGCGCCGGGAATTTGTGCGCCAGCGCCCAGCGCGGCGCGCGCGACACGAAGCCCATCGTGCGCTGCTGGTCGAGGTCGTCGAGTTTGTAGACCACGCCGTCGATGTCGTACGGCAGCGCGTTGCGCTTCTCGCCGATGCGGCGGAAATAGCGCAGCAAACCGCTGAAACCTTTCGCGACCTCGACTTCCGGCGACACCGGAAAGCCCCACTCGCGCAATTTCGCCAGCGTCGCCGAATGCGTGTCGGGCAGTTCACCCTGCTCCACCACACCAACGGAATACGCATAGAAGGCCAGCGGCCGGCGCGCGGTGACGCGCGAATCGTGCTGCCGCAGCGAGCCGGCGGCGCCGTTGCGCGGATTCGCCAGCAGCTTCTCGCCGGCCGACAGTGCGGCCGCGTTCCAGGCTTCGAACGCGGCCTTCGGCATGTAGACCTCGCCGCGCACTTCGAGCACGTGCGGCCAATCGCGGCCGCGCAATTTGAGCGGAATCGCCTTGATGGTGCGCAGGTTCGCGCTGACGTCTTCGCCGGTTTCGCCATCGCCGCGCGTCGCGCCCTGCACGAAGCGGCCGTCTTCGTACAGCAGGCTGATCGCCAGTCCATCGAGCTTGGGTTCGACCGAAAATTCCGGATTGCGCACCCCGAGCGTTTCCTCGATGCGGCGCACGAAATCGGCGACCTCGGAATAGCGCTCGGTGTCGCCGCCGTCGGGCGCACTTTCGAAGGCGTTGGCGAGCGACAGCATCGGAATCCGATGCCGCACCGTGGCGAAGCCCTGATCGGCGCGCGCACCGACGCGCTGCGTCGGCGAATCGGCAACGATGAGGTCCGGATATTCGGCCTCTATCGCCTCCAGTTCGCGCATCAATCGATCGTATTCGATATCCGGAATCGCCGGCTCGTCGAGCACGTGATAACGATAATTGTGTTCTTCGAGTTCGTCGCGCAGCGCGGCGGCGCGAGCGGCGGTGGCGGCCGGTGCACTCATGCGCTACCAGTGCCGCTGCTGCTGCTTTTCCTGCTTGCGGTCGTAACCGCGCAGTTCATCGCGGATATGCGCGACGCGCTGGCGACCGAGCGTGTTGCGCTCCTCGTCGAGCACGATCGCATCGAGCAGTTCGGCCATGCGCTGCGCGGTCGGCAGCAAGGTTTCCCAGGCATCGAGCGCCGCCAGCGGGCCGGGCAAGGTCATGAAGAAGGTGATGCCCGGCGTATCGATTTCATGCACGCGGCGCAGGTCGAAACTGCCCGGCTTCACCATATTGGCCACGCTGAAAATCGGCCCGAGTTCGGGCTTGCCGTCGACCATGCGATGGAAAATGTTCATGTCGCCGAACACCAGGCCGGCTTTCTCCGCAGCGACCACCAGATCGCTGCCGCGCAGGCGTTCGCCCGGGCGTGCGGCGACGAACAAGGTGACGATGCGATCGAAGCCGCCCTGCGGTCGCGTGCCGAGGCCGGCATTGGCGGCCGACGGCGCGTCCATCGGCGTTTCGACTTCGATCTCGCCGCTGGCGCGGCCGGCCAGCGTGCGTTCGAGCAGTTCCAGTTCGGTCTGGATCGCGGCGTCGAGCGGCACTTCGCCTTCGGCATCGCCGAGCACCGGTTCGCGCCGCGCATCGGGCCGGCGCGCAAACAGTCGGCGGCCTTGATCGGGTTTGCGCGGGCGGCCGAAGAAGGCGATCGCCAGCAGCAACACAAGCCCCGCAACTGCGAGCGGGATGCCGATCTCGGGATTCCAGGTCCAGTTCATGCAGCGATTATAGACGGCCGATCGCGCATGGCTCGCTTTCCCGGGCCTGCGTGACGCGTGCAGTCATGCCAGCGTCAGGCCGCGCCGGCCAGGCGCGAAGCCTCGGCCAGGTCGACCGACACCAGGCGCGACACGCCCGGCTCGCGCATCGTGACGCCGGCCAGCTGCTCGGCCGCTTCCATCGTCGCCTTGTTGTGGGTGACGAACAGGAACTGCACCTTCTCGCTCATCTCTTTCACCATCGCGCAGAAGCGGCCGACGTTGGCTTCGTCGAGCGGCGCGTCGACCTCGTCGAGCAGGCAGAAAGGCGCTGGATTCAGCCGGAAAATCGCGAAAACCAGCGACACGGCGGTCAACGCTTTCTCACCGCCCGAGAGCAGCGAAATGCTCGACACGCGCTTGCCCGGCGGGCGCGCCATGATGGTGACGCCGGTATCGAGCAGATCTTCGCCGGTGAGTTCGAGATAAGCGTGGCCGCCGCCGAACAGGCGCGGATAGAGCTCCTGCACGCCGGCGTTGACGCGGTCGAAGGTGTCCTTGAAACGGCCGCGGGTTTCGCGGTCGATCTTCTTGATCGCGGTTTCGAGGGTGTCGAGCGCGGTGGTGAGGTCGAGATTCTGCGCGTCAAGATATTCCTTGCGCTGCGCCTGTTCGCCGTATTCCTGGATCGCGGCGAGGTTCACCGGTTCCAGGCGGCGGATCTTGTGTTCCAGATCGCCGAGCGCCTTGCGCCAGCTGTCGACGTCGGCCTGTTCGGGCAACGCCGCGATCACGTCTTCCAGCACCATGCCGGCTTCGGCCACCGCATCGACGAGCGCCTGCTCGCGCATCGCCAGCGCCTGTTCCTGCAGGCGGCGCGTGTTGAGCGCTTCGCGCAGCGACAGCGCCTGGTGATCGGATTTCTGGCGCTGCTGTTCGTAGCGGCGCAATTCGCTCTCGACGCCTTCGAGGCCCGAACGCGCGGCCGCGAGATCCTTTTCGACGATCACGCGCTGATCGAGATAAGCCTGGCGCTCGGCTTCGAGTGCCTTGATCGGCGCGTCGCCGTCGACCAGCTGGCTGGCGATTTCGTTCTTGCGCAGGTCCAGCTGCGCGCGCTGGTTGCCCATGCGCGCCAGCGCCTGGGTGAGCGCGGCGATCTGGGTGCGCTTGGTTTCCAGCGTGATGGCGACCTGGTGCGCCTGGTCGCGCACATCGCGCACCGCGTTGCGGGCAGCGTCGCGCTGTTCGTTGAAGGTCCGGCGCTGGGTATCGAGCGCCTGGCGTTCGCGTTCCAGATCGCCCATGCGGCCGACCGAGGTTTCAAGCGAAGTGCGCGCTTCGCGCACGCGGCCCTGCGATTCTTCCAGCGTCTGCGCCAGCTGTGCGAGTTCGGCGTCGATGCGCGCCAACCGCGTCTGCGCCGATTCGAGCTTGCCCTGCTGACTCTGCAATTGGCCGGCCAATTCGGCCACGCCGCGATGCGCCAGGTACAGCGAACGCTGCGCGTCTTCGCGCTGCTGCTCGGCTTCGAGCAGCTTGTCGCGCAGGCCGAGCAGTTGTTCGTTGATCTCGGCTTCGCGCTTGGCGAGACGATCGATTTCATCGCGCAAGGCATGAATTTCGCGCTCGCGCGCCAGCGTGCCCTGCTGCGCTTCGCCGGAGCGCACGATGCGGATCCAGCCCGGCCCGAGCCATTCGCCGTTGCGCGTAATGACGGCTTCGTCGTTCGCCAGTGCGGCGAGTTTGCCGCGCGCTTCGGCGAGATCTTCGGCGACGCGGATTTTCGTCAGCAGGTTCACTGCAGCACGCGGGCCTTGCACGCGGGCCGCGAGCGAGTCGGCCGGCGCATCGACGTTGCCCGTCTCGCGCGACATCAACGCGATGCGACCTTGCGAGAAGCCGGCGACCGCATCGATCAGCGTTTCCGGCGCCTCGACCGTCGCCGCTTCGAGCAAGGCGCCCAGTACGGTTTCCACGGCCGTTTCCCAGCCGTTTTCGACCTGCAGCACTTCGCCGAGGCGATCGACTTCATCGAGCCCCTGCTGTTTCAGCCACTCTTTCGCGAAGCCCTTCTCCTGGCCGAGCGCCGCATGCTGCAGCGCTTCGAGCGACGCCAACCGGCCGCGCGCAGCCTGCCCCTGCTTGCGCGCTTCGGCGAGGTCCGATTGCAACTGGCGCTGCTGTTCCTGCACCGCGGCGACGCCGCGTTTGCGGGCTTCGAGCTGGTCGCCGAGCGCATCGAGGCTGCTGCGCTGTTCATCGTGCTGGATGGTGAGTTGTTCGAGCGCGTCGGCGAGCGAGGTGACGTCCAGGCCGCCGCGTTCGGCGACCAGCGCTTCGCGGCGGCGGTTGGCGTCGAGCGACTGGCGTTCGAGGTATTCGATCTTGGTGCGTTCGACTTCCGCGCCGCGCGTGGCCTCGGCCTGCGAGCGCGCGTAGGTATCCCAGCGCTGCTGCCAGTCGGCGAGCGCGGCTTCGGCGGCGCGCAACGCTTCCTGGCGCGCTTCTTCTTCGCCGTGCAACGCTTCCATGCGCGGTGCATCGTTGGCGATGGCGGCGTTGAGGGCATCGAGCTGGCGTTCGTCGCCGGTGATGTGCTCGCCCAGTTCGGCGAACGCGGCTTCGGCTTCCTGGCGTGCGCGTTCGAGGCGCGATTTGAGTTCGCGCTGATGCTGGATCTGCTGCTCGACCCGCGCGATTTCCGCGCCGACGCGATAACTGTCGGCCTGCACCTTGCTCAGCCGCTCGTTGGCCTCGCCGTGCTGCGTGCGGCACAACTCGATCTGCGCTTCGGCCTGGCGCTGATCGGCCACCAGCGATTCGAGGCGGGTTTCATCCTGCGCCAGGGTTTCGCGCAGCGCGCTCAGTTCCACGTCCAGACGCCGATAGTCGAGCGCCTTGAGCTGCGCATCCTTGTCGCGCTGTTCGGCCTTGAGTTGCTGGTATTGCTCGGCCTGGCGCGCCTGACGTTTCAGGTGATCGAGCTGCTTGTCGACTTCCTCGCGCACATCGTTGAGGCGATCGAGGTTTTCGCGCGTGTGTTTGATGCGGGTTTCGGTTTCCTTGCGGCGTTCCTTGTATTTCGAGATGCCGGCAGCTTCTTCGAGATAGGTGCGCAGTTCTTCCGGCTTGGCCTCGATGATCTGCGAGATCATGCCCTGCTCGATGATCGAGTAGCTGCGCGGGCCAAGGCCGGTGCCGAGGAACAGATCGGTGATGTCGCGGCGGCGGCAGCGCGCGCCGTTGAGGAAATAATTCGACTGGCCGTCGCGGCTGACCTGCCGCTTCACCGAGATTTCGTTGTAGGCGGCATATTCGCCGGCCAGGGTCTGATCGGTGTTGTCGAAAATCAGTTCCACCGTGGCCGCGCCGACCGGCTTGCGCGAGGAGGAACCCGAGAAGATGACGTCGGTGAGATTGTCGCCGCGCAGGCGGCTGGCCGAGCTTTCGCCCATCACCCAGCGCACGGCGTCGATGATGTTCGACTTGCCGCAGCCGTTCGGCCCGACCACGCCCGTCATGTTGGTGGGCAGGTGCAGGGTGGTCGGGTCGACGAAGGATTTGAAGCCGGAAAGCTTGATCGTGGTCAGTCGCATGGATCGCCTGCTGGCCGCACGAAAGGCGTGCGGCAAAAAACCTTGGCTTGCGGCGGGGGAGCGCTGCCGCTACCCTGCCGCGCCTTCGTAAACTGTTGATTCACGGACTCGAGGAAGTCGGAATATGACAACCCAACCCAGCAAGTCGCTGGAAACCTTCCCGAACCCGCAGCCGGGTCGCGACTATACCATCCGGATGAAGGTGCCCGAATTCACCTGCCTGTGCCCGAAGACCGGCCAGCCGGACTTCGCCACCCTGCATATCGAATACGTGCCGGACCAGCTGTGCGTGGAGCTCAAGAGCCTCAAGCTCTATATGTGGAGCTTCCGCGAGGCCGGCGTGTTCCACGAGCGCGTCACCAACGACATCCTGGACGATCTCGTCGCCACCACCAAGCCGCGTTTCATGCGCCTGACGGCCGAGTGGTACGTGCGCGGCGGCATCTACACGACCGTCGTCGCCGAGCACCGGCAGGCCGGCTGGGTGGCTCCGGAGCGGGTGCTGCTGCCCTGACTCGCTGCCTGAGGCCGCGAGTCCGCCTCAGGCCTTCTTTTTCTTCGGCCGCACGTAGAGCACCAGCGAGTGCTCTTCGATCACGTAGCCGTGGCGGTCGGCGATTTCGCGCTGCAGGCGTTCGATCTCTTCGCTGGTGAATTCGATCACCTTGCCGGTGTCCAGATCGACCATGTGATCGTGGTGTTTGCCGCGATCGAGTTCGTAGACGGCCTGGCCGCCTTCGAAGTTGTGCTTGAGCACCAGGCCGGCGGCTTCGAACTGCGTGAGCACGCGATAGACCGTGGCCAGGCCGATGTCTTCATCGTGGCCGATGAGCTGCTTGTAGATGTCTTCGGCCGTCATGTGGCGTGCGCCGACGGTTTCGAGGATTTCCAGGATCCGCATCCGCGGATGGGTGACCTTGAGCCCGACCTTGCGCAATTCCTGCGATTCCATCACCCCTCCGACCGCGACCTGAACGAAGCCCGCGCACACCTCGGCCCCGAGCCCTCGTAGTGTATCATCCGCGCGTTTCCCGCCCGGAATTTCCAGCATGCGCAAACTCCTGACCGCCCTGCTTTTCGCCTCGTTGCTAGGCGGCTGCGGCATCATCTACAAGGTCGATGTCTATCAGGGCGCCCTGCTCGAAAAGAAGAACGTCGACCAGCTCAAGCCGGGCCTCACCAAGCGCCAGGTGTTCGCGCTACTGGGCTCTCCTTCGGTGCAGGATCCCTTCCATCAGGAGCGCTGGGATTACGTCGCCACCGTCAGCAAGCGCGGCGGCGACACCGAAGTGAAGAACCTCGTGCTCACCTTCGACGGCGATGCGCTGGCCTCGATCGAAGGCGATTATTTCCCCGAGCAGGACGAAGCCCTGATGCGCGAAATGCGCCGCTACGGCAACCTGCCGCGCGACAAGGACAAGGAACGCCGCGGCGCCCGCCGCTGATCGTTCAGCGCTTGCGCGGCGCGGCCTGCGCCGCGCGCTCGCGCCGCACCTGTTTTGGATCGCACAACAGCGCGCGATAGATTTCGACGCGGTCGCCATCGCGCAATCGCGTCGCCGGCGCGCAGGGCCGGCTGAAAATACCGAGCGGCGCGTTGTCGATGTCGAATTGCGGATATTTCGCGGCCAAGCCGCTCGCACGCACGGCATCGGCGGCGGTAGTTCCGGCCGGCAGTTCGAGCGCGATCAGCCACTGACGGTCGGGCAGCGCGTACGCCACCTGCACGCGCAGCGTGGCCGCGACTTCAGACATAGGTCGCGCGCGCTTCGCGCACGAAATCGTCCACCATGTGATCGGCCAGGCCCTGGAAACCGATCGCCAGCGCGGAGCCGAACAGCCCCGCCATTTCGAAATCGAGGACCAGCGTCACCTTGCAACCGTCATCGCCGAGCGGGCGGAAGGCCCAGCCGCCGGAAAAATCGCGGAACGGACCATCGACCAGATTCATTTCGATGGCGGTAGGCACCTTGAGCGTATTGCGCGTGGTGAACGAAGCGCGCAACGCGCCCAGGCGCAGATCGAGCTTGGCCTCGATCCAGCCCTCGCCGCGCTTGACGATGGCGGCGCCCTCGCACCACTCGAAACGCTGCGGATACGACTCCACATCGTTCACCAGATCGAACATTTGCTGCACCGAGAACGGCACCAGCGCGCTGCGTTGGATATGCGACATGCGTTTTAAGGGCGCCGCACTCGCCCGCTGACGCCGCATCGGCGACAATCGCGCAAGTACAGGAATACACCGATGGCCAAGAAGAACGGCAAGGATAGCGGAACCGAGGGCGGCGGCACGATCGCACTCAACAAACGCGCCCGCCACGACTACCACCTCGAAGACCGCTACGAAGCCGGCCTCTCGCTGCAGGGCTGGGAACTCAAGGCGATCCGCGCCGGCCGCATGAACATGGGCGAGAGCTACGCGCTGGTGAAGGACGGCGAACTGTTCCTGTTCGGCGCCCAGATCACGCCGCTGATCTCGGCTTCGTCGCACGTCGTTGCGGACGACCGCCGCACCCGCAAACTGCTGCTGCACCGCCACGAAATCGACAAACTGATCGGCTACATCGAACGCGACGGCTACACCCTGGTGCCAACCGCGATGTACTGGAAACGCAACAAGGTCAAACTCGAAATCGCACTGGCGAAGGGCAAACAGGCCCACGACAAACGCGACACCGAACGCGAACGCGACTGGCAGCGCGAGAAGCAGCGTACGCTGCGGCGGCACAATCGCGAGGCTTGACGGGGATAGAGCAAGGGCAAGAGAAGGACGCAGAGGACACGGAGATTTAAGAGAAAGAACGCAGAGAAGAGCGATTGGGATTAGTGCGGTGCTCGAACTTGACCGCCCTTGCTCAAATGGTGCTCAACCAACATCTTTCTTTTCTTCGCGTCCTCTCTTTTGAATCTCCGTGTCCTCTGTGTCCTTCTCTAGCTCTTGCTCTCACGCCACCCCGCAGCAATCTCAGCAGCCGCTCGCACCCGGACAGCGGCCTTGAACCGCCTGTCCCCCGCCCCCATACTTGCGGCATCGGAAGATCCACGTCTTCCCACCGAACCGGGGGTGTCCTGGCTTCGACGGGGGTCGCGAAATCGACCGGTGCATGCCGAGGGGGTAGCTTTCCTCGTTAATCCAGCTGCAAAACTTTAGACGCCAACGACGACGTCTACGCCGTAGCCGCTTAAGGCTCGGTCCCGAACCCCCTTGTGCCTGTGCTCGGGGATGTAGGGTCATTATCACGGGATCGTTTTCGGTGGCGACCCGCCAGCCGAAGACTAGATAAAGCGGGTATGTCTGCCGGTGTGCCTCGCACGTTGTGTTGCCGTCAGCCGAGAACGAACAACGAGCTAAGCATGTAGGACCGGAGATGGAGTGCTCTCGGACGGGGGTTCAACTCCCCCCACCTCCACCATCTGCAAAGCGTCACCGCCCATCAAAAAACCCCGCAGAAGGCGGGGTTTTTTGTTTCTGCGCGCCCGATGCGATCGGCATCGCTGCGGCTATGTGGGCTCATGCATGGTCGCGCCGCTGACACGCGGGCGGCTGGCTCGTCGGCACGCAGCGCATGGCCGCATCGTCCATGCCGTTTTGATCAACCACAAGTTCGTCGTTTCACCTTAACCGCGCCACAGCAGGCCACCGCTGCGCCACTCAACAAGGCGTATAGTCGACCGGCCGACGCGTCTCCTGCTGACCTTCGGCAATCCTCAGCCGGGGGGCTGAGCCGTACTTCTTCCTTCGTGGGACGGCATCACATGAACACCCTCCGGCAGCAACGCTTGCACGTTTTCGCGTGCGCGATTTTCCTCTTCGGCGCGTCCTGTGCAGCCTGGGCGCAGACCGCCCCGCCGCTCGGCACCGCCGCCAGCTTTGGCGTACTGGGTGGCTCCACCGTCACCAACACCGGCCCTACCGTCGTGGAAGGCGATGTCGGCGTCAGTCCGGGTAGCGCGATCGTAGGTTTTCCACCGGGCATCGTGATTGGCGCGATGCATGCTGCCGACGCCACGGCGGCGCAAGCGCAAAGCGACGCAACCATCGCCTACAACAATCTGAGCGGGCAGGCCGGTCAGGTCAACCTCACCGGGCAGGATCTGGGCGGACTCACGCTCACGCCCGGCGTCTACGACTTCGACACCTCCGCCGGCCTGACAGGCACGCTCACGCTCGACGGCCAAGGCAATCCGGCAGCCGTCTTCATCATCCGCACCGGCAGCACGCTTACCACTGCGAGCGCGGCAAACGTGGTGCTGATCAATGGTGCGACCGGGTGCAATGTGTTCTGGCGCGTCGGTTCGTCGGCCACCTTCGGCACGGGGTCGACGATCGTGGGCAACGTACTCGCGCTCACCAGTATCACGATGACTACCGGGGCTTCCGTGTCGGGGCGCCTGCTCGCGCGCAACGGCGCCGTGACATTGGATGGAAACGCCGTCCGGCCCTGCGGCAACGCCACCTGCGCCGCGATCTCGATCACGCCGACCGTCATGCCCACGCCGATGGCCGGCCAATTCTTCAGCCAGGTGTTCACCGCCAGCGGCGGCACCGGTCCGTATGCGTTCTCGATCGTTTCCGGCGCACTGCCGCCGGGTCTTTCGCTCACCCCGTCGGGCCCGACCACCGCCGCGGTCACCGGCGTGCCGGCCGCGAGCAACTTCACCTTCGCGCTGCAGGCCACCGATGCGCTGATGTGCAGCGCGGTGCAGGGTTATTCGGGCACTACAGCGATACCTGTTTCGACCCGAACCATTCCCGCCACATCGACCCGTTGGCTGATTCTGCTGGCGAGCCTGTTCGGCCTCGCGGCCTGCGCTGCGATCGTTTACGGGCGCAGGTAGCAAATACGCAACTCCGAAGAGCAGCCCCGGCGCCTACCGGCAGGCGCCGGGCGAGCGGGGCTCAGGGCGTGGCGGATGAAGCCGCAGCTGCTGCGCTGAGACAGCTGCGGCATCTCGGAACAAAAAACCCGCATAAAAATGCGGGTTTTTTGTTTCCTGGATATTTCGCACTGTGCTTCTTCGACAGAAACCTCTGCAATTTTTCGCAACCATCCGACCGACTCGGTGCCGATGCGAAGCCTGCGCTCGCGATGACGTCCCGATCGCCGCCAGTACGTTATGCAGTCTGACGCAGCCGAAACGCGACGACACCGAAGCTGACGAGCTCGCGACGAATTTCCGCGGCCAGATTGCTCGACAAACCTCCGTGCCGATCGCGGCACCACATCAACCCCCGTACCGCAAGGACAAACCCGTGAGCCCCGACAAAGAGCGCAAACTGCTGTCCGCCCTGTTGGCGTCCCGAAACGCATCGTCCAGATCGGCCTCGCGTTGGATCGGCCGCGCGGTGATGTGGATCGTCTCGTTCGTCGTCGTGTTCTACTTGCTGCAGAATTTCGGCGCCCCTGCGGATGCGCAGCTGATCTGGACCGCAGGCGCCTTCATCGGCGGCATAGCCACCGGCGCGCTCGGCGTCATCGACGCAGGACGCGAGCAGTGGCAGGTGATCAAGCCGCACGTCGATTTCGATGCGGTGCAGGCGAGGATTGCCGAGCTGTAGATCGCTGCCTGATGGCATGTCGTGCGGCTGGCCTCATCGCGGCCGCAATCGCTTTATGCAACCCGCCCTCCCCGCTCCGGTACAATCCCGGCCTCGAAGCTTCCCGGAATGCGGATGAGCGTGGACATCGGTCGCAGGCAGTTGCTGAAGATGGCGTGTGTTGCGGCGTTGCCGGCGGGGCTGTTGTCCTGCGCCGGCTCCGGCGACGAGCCGCTGCAGGTGGGCGGCTTGCCCGTCACCTGCAATCTCACGCTGCCGGTGGCGTGCATGGCGCGCGAGGCGGCGAATCTGGCGGCGCCGGCCGGCGCACCGCAGTTCCGCTACGAGTACTCGAAATTCAGCGGTTGGCCGGAGATCAAGGAATCGCTGATGACTGGCCGCATCCAGGCCGGCTACATGCTGGCGCCGCTGGTGATGGATCTGGCCGACAAGGGCATCCCGGTGAAGATCGTCTCGCTCGGGCACCGCTCGGGCGCGGTGATCATGGTGCGCTCGGATTCGCCATATCAGACTTTCGCGCAGCTGGCCGGCAAACGTATCGCCATCCCGAGCCGCTTCGCGGTCGATTTCCTGTTCCTGCGCAAGATGCTGCAGCGCGAAAACATGACGCCGGACCAGATCGAAATCGTCGAAATGCCGCCGCCGGATATGCCGGCCGCACTCTACGCCAATGCCGTCGACGCCTATTGCACCGGCGAGCCGTTCGGCGCCGCCGCACAGCGTGCCGGCTATGCGCGTCCTTTGCGCATGACGCGCGACGAGTGGCGCAATTACATCTGCTGCGTGCTGACCGTGCGCGAAGAACTGATCGCCGAGCAGCCCGACCTCGTGCAGGATCTGGTCAATCACGTGCAGGGCGCCGGCGTCTGGCTCGATGCGCAGCAGGCCAACCGCGAGAAGGCGATCCAGATCGCCGCGACGCGCCGCTTCTTCAATCAGGATCCGACCATCCTGCGCTACGTGATGGAGAATCCGACCGATCGCGTGACCTATGGCGACCTGCGCATGATCCGCGCCGAGTTCGAGGAACTGATGCAGTTGTCGATCGAAGCCGGCACGCTGGCGCATCCCGTGCCGTTCGAAAAATACGTCGACGAACGCTTCGTGCAACGCGCCGCCGCTGCGCGCATCGCGATCTGAGGTCTTCGATGGTGCGCTGCCTATCGTTGTTGTTTTTCATGCTGCTCGCCACGCCGTCGCAGGCGCAGGAATTCAAGGCCGGCGTGTTCGATCCTCCGCGCATCGCGCCCGATTTCACGCTGCAGGGGACGCACGGAAAAGAGCTCTCGATGCAGGCCTTTCGCGGCAAGGTCGTCGTGCTGGGCTTCGGATTCACGACCTGCCCGGAGGTCTGTCCAGTGACGCTGGCCACGCTCGCCGCCGCGCGCAAGCAACTGGGCGAACAGGCTGCCGAGGTGCAGGTGATCTGGATCACCGTCGATCCGGAACGCGACGATGCCAAACGTCTGGGCGACTACGTCACCGCGTTCGACCCAAGTTTCGTCGGCGGCACCGGCAGCGAAGCGCAGCTCGCCGCGGTGCGCAAGGAATACGGCATCGCCGCCGCGAAGCAACTGGCCGACGGCCAGCCGTATTCCTACTCGCATTCGGCCTTCAGCTACCTCATCGATCGCGACGGCCGCATCCGCGCGCTGATGCCGTACGGCCACCCGGCCGAAGATTTCGCGCACGATCTGCGGCGGCTGCTCGCCACGCAATGAAACGCGCCGCGCTGGTACTGACCCTCGCGCTTCTGGGCGTGTTGGCATGGGCCGCGCTGGCGCCGGTGCGGTTCGATTCGCGCGAGGAAACGTTCGAGATTCCGAACGGCACCTGGGCACGGCGCATGGCGGGCGATGCGGTCGAAATCCTGCCCGGCGAGATACATTTGATGCTCGATGTGCGCGATGTGTTGTTGTTGAGGAACCTCGATGAAGTACCGCAGATTTTCGGGCCGACCGTCATGATGCCCGGACAGAGTTTCCGCCTGCCGTTCGCGGTGGCATCGACCTATTCGTTCGAATGCAGCGCGCATGCGAGCGGCCAGATGGCGGTGATCGTGCATCCGGCGCCGAACAATCCCTGGGCCCGGTTGCAATGGCGCGCAGGCAGACTCTGGCGGGCGCTCGCATGACGCGGATGAAGCGCTGGCTGCCGTCGATAGTCGTGATCGCACTGATCGTGGCGGTCTGGTGGGCGACGGTGACGCTGACCAGAAGCCTGGTCTTCCCGACGCCGTGGCAAGTGGTCACCGGCACCGGCGAACTGATCGCCGACGGCTCGCTGTGGGAACACATCGGCGCATCGTTGATGCGCGTGGGCATCGGCTTCGCGCTGGCGGTGGCGTTCGCGGTGCCGCTCGGCCTGTGGATGGGCTGGGTGCGCGGCGCCTTCGTCACGCTCAATCCGATTTTCCAGATCCTGCGGCCGATCTCGCCGATCGCCTGGATTCCGATCGCGATCCTGTGGTTCGGCGTCGGCGATGTCTCGCCGATCTTTCTGATCTTCATGGCGTCGGTCTTCCCGATGATCGTGCAGACGGTGGAAGGCGTGCACACGATCGAACCACGCTACCTGCGCGCGGCGGCCAACTTCGGCGTGTCGCGCGGCACGCTGTTCCGCAAAGTCGTGATCCCGGCGGTGCTGCCGCAGATCATCGTCGGCATGCGCATCGGCCTGGGCGTGGCGTGGCTCGTCGTGGTGGCGGCGGAAATGATCGCGCTACACTCGGGGCTGGGCTATCTGATCATCGATTCGCGCAACGCCGGCAATCGTTACGACCTGGTCGTGGCCGGCATGATCATCATCGGCCTGATCGGCCTGCTGCTGGATGGACTGATGCGGATGCTCGAAGGCATGGACAGCGTGCGGTGGCGTTATGCCCGCTGAAATCGGGAATGCCGCAAACATGGCCGCAAAAATCGTAGTCGACGGCATCGGCAAGAGCTTCGCCACCGATCGCGGCGAGCTGCATGTGCTGCACGACATCAGCCTGGAAGTGGGCGACGGCGAAACCGTCGCCATCGTCGGGCCGTCGGGCTGCGGCAAATCGACGCTGATGGGCATCATCGCCGGCTTCCAGCGGCCGGATCGCGGAACGGTCAGCATCGACGGCAAGCCGCTGCTGGCGCCGGGGCCGCGCGGCATCCTGATCTCGCAGCAAGGCTCGGTGTTTCCTTGGCTGACGGTGCAGCAGAACCTGATGTTCGGACTGGTCGGCCGGCCGTTGCGCGAACAACAGGAACTGGCCGATCACTACGCCGATCTGGTCGGTCTGAAAGGCTTCGAGCGCAGCTTCCCGCACGAATTGTCCGGCGGCATGCTCAAGCGCGCCGAACTGGCGCGCGCGCTGGTGGTGAAGCCTGAAATCCTCTACATGGACGAGCCATTCTCGGCGCTCGACGCCTTGCTCAGCCTGCGCATGCGCAACGAACTGCTGCGCATCCTGGGCGAGGAACGCCACACCGTCGTGCTGATCACGCACGACGTGGAGGAAGCGATCCATCTGGCCGACCGCATCATCGTGCTCAGCGCGCGCCCCACGCGCGTGCAGGCGACGTTCGACGTGCGCATCGCGCATCCGCGCCATCTGGCGAGCGCGCCGGTGCAGGAACTGCGCGCGCAGATCCTGCGCGAACTGGGCGTCGAGCGCGACACGATCTGATTGCACAGCGTGCCGGCCGGGCCGGCTATCGCCGATGGCGTTCCTCGCTGCGAGCGCAAACGCGCCTGCATGCCGGGGCGTGTCGCCTGCGGCTGCGCGGTGTTTGCGGTTTTCCGGCATCTTGCATTCCGCAGACCCGCGACCGGCCCGCGCCGTGCATCGCGCCGTGCCCATCGCCAAAATAGGCCATAACCCGTTGATTGTAAGCATGAATCGAGTTGGCACGCAGCCTGCTTCATGGGGCCGGCCGGAAGGAATCCGGCGCCAACCGCCAAATCCGATCCATGAAGACACGCATCAACCTCGATGAATTGCACAACCAACTTTGCAATGCGCTGGAAGCCGAGCAAGGCAGCATCCGCATTTACCAACAAGCCGCGCACCTGACCGCCGATCCGGCGCTGCACCGGCGCTGCACGATGGCCCTCGACGACGCGCGCCGCAACGAAAACGCCCTGCTTACGATCCTGGCCGAACTGCGCTTCGATGCCGCGGCCGACAGTCCCTGCCGACGCTCGGTGCGGCAGGTCGGCGACGCCCTCGTGGCCGCGATGCGCGCCGCGCCCGTCGCGACGCGCCAGAAGATCGTCGCCGAGTGCGTGCAGCTGGCCGATACGCGCGAGCGCGGCAACTGGGAATTGTTCGGTCAACTGCTGAGCGTGAACAGCGCGCATCGCGCGCAGCCGACCGCCGCGGTCGATACAACGCGCGCCAACGCGCCGCGGCGCAGCCACGACTGGCTCAGCCACGCCGTGCATGCGCGTGCCGATCGCAGTTCGCGCTCGTCCCGGCCACGCTCGCGACCGGCCGCGAGCGTCGCATGAGCGTCGCCGCCGAGCGTGTGCAACCGCCGTCGCTGCTGCAGACGGCGGGCGAAGCGCGCGTGCTCATCGAAGCGGTGAAGGCCGCCGCCGCCCTGCCCTTCGCAGGCACGCGACGCGGCAAGGCGCGACCGGTGATCGTCATTCCCGGCTTCCTGGCGAGCGACGCAAGCACCTGGGCCCTGCGCCGTCATCTGACCGATTGCGGCTTCACGGTCTATCCGTGGGAAATGGGCGTCAATCGTGGCCCGCAGCACGGCATCTTGGCGAAGTTCGCGCGCCGCGTGCGTTCGATCGCGCGAAGCCACGGCCAGCCGGTGCAACTGGTCGGTTGGTCGCTGGGTGGGTTGCTCGCGCGCGTGGCGGCCAATCGTTTGCGTAGTCAGGTATCGCGCGTCATCGCACTGGGATCGCCGCTCACCGGCGATCCCAATTGCAGCCGCCTCGCCGCGCTGGTGCAGCGGATGAGCGGCCGCACGCTGGTCGACCGCGGCGTGCGGCGCCTGCTGCGCGAAAGTCATCGGGTGCCGGTGACGTCGATCTTCAGTCGCAGCGATGGCGTGGTCGCCTGGCAAGCCAGCGCGCAGCCGCAGGGGCCGCACCGCTGCATCGAAGTCGACAGTTCGCACATGGGCATGGTGGTGAATCCGGCCGTGTTCGATATCGTCGCGCAGCAGCTCTGCAAACCGGCAGAAGCGATCGGGACTTGCGAAGCCGCCACCAAGCCGACGTAGCGCCGCGCAACGACGACGCTGTCAACATAACGTCACCGCGCTGCCATGCAACGGTGATCGGCGGTCCCGATACTGTTTTCCCCGACGAGGTTCGGGGGCCACGGCAATGTCGATCCGCTACCGCAGCATCTTCATTTCCGACGTGCATCTGGGCACGCCGGATTGTCGCGCCGACTATCTGCTCGACTTCCTGCGCGCGACGCAATGCGATCGCCTGTACCTGGTCGGCGACATCATCGATCTGCAGGCGCTGGCCAGGCGCAGCTATTGGCCGGCGTCGCATGCCGCGGTCGTCGCGCAGGTGCTCGCGATGGCGGCGAACGGCACGCAGGTGACCTACGTACCCGGCAATCACGACGCCGCGCTGCGCGGCCTGCACGGCGAAACCGTCGGCGGCGTGCGGATATGCCTGCGTGCCGAGCATGTCGGCGCCGACGGCCGCCGCTATCGCGTCACCCATGGCGACGAGTTCGACGCCAGCAATACCGGACGCCAATGGCTGAACTGGATCGGCGAATACGGCCATCGCGGGCTGCGCCTGTTCAATCGCAACCTCAACGGATTGCGCCGGCACCTGCAATTGCCGTATCTGCCGCTCGCCATCATCACCAAATCGCGGCTCGCCACTGCGATGGCTTACATCTGCGGTTTCGAACAACGCGTCGCCGCCGACTGTGCGCAAGCCGGATTCGACGGCCACATCTGCGGCCACATCCACTACGGCAACATTCGCCGGATCGGTACGGCGCTGTACTTGAACGACGGCGACTGGGTCGAACATTGCACCGCGCTGGTCGAGAACGACGCCGGCGAAATGAGCCTGCTGCACTGGAGCGAACATCGCACCGAACTGGCGCAGGCGTCGCGCGATCAGGCCGTGGTGGCCTCGATCGCGCGCCCGCCGTTCGCTTCGTTTTCGCCGTCCGCCATCGCCACCGCGCGTGCCGCCGAACGTCTGGTGGCGTGAACCTCAGGCGCGCGCGGGCAGCCGCGGTGCGATGTAGCGTTCGAACTTGCGGCGCTTGATGCGCTGCAAATCGACGCGGATCAAACCGTCGACGCTGTTGCCGAAATCCGGATCCACACCGAACGCGAGAAAGCTCGCACCGCCGGGTTCGCACAACTCCAGATACTGCTTGTAGAGCACCGGAATGCGCGCGCCGAGCGCATCGAGCCGCGTGCGCAGCAACTGCATCGCGGCGTCGGCATCGAGTTCGCCGAAATCCGGCGCGCCGCCGTGATAGCGGAAGGGATGGGCGGAACGTGCCGGTGAGTCGTCCTGGCCGAAATAGCGGCTGAAATAGCCGACCATCAGATCGCGCGCCGGCGCCGGCAACGCGGCGCTGATCGACACCGGCCCGAACAGATAGCGCACTTCCGGATGCTCGCGCAGCCACGCGCCGATGCCGAACCACAGATAGTCGAGACTGCGCGTGCCCCAGTACGCGGGCGCAACGAAGCTGCGGCCGAGTTCGACACCCTGTTCGATCATCGGCACGAGCCCGGCATCGAATTCGAACAGGCTCGCGGTGTAAAGCCCGGCGAGCCCGCGCTCGGCCAGTGCGCGTGCGCCGTGCACCGCGCGGTAGGCACCGGCGATTTCCTGCTGCTGCGCGTCCCACAGGACGATGTGGTCGTACCAGCTGTCGTAGGCGTCGCTATCGAAGCGCTTGCCGGTACCCTCGCCGACCTGCCGGAAAGTGACTTCGCGCAAGCGCGCGATTTCGCGCAGCAGCGTCGAATCGGTGGCCAGACGGCCGGCGTGAATGCGTTTGCCGTCGCTGGTTTCGCCGAGCAGCGGCAGATGATCGAGTTCGCGCCGCAGACGCCCCGCGCAGGGACGATGGATGATCGGCGCCAGCGCCGGTGTCCACGCGCGTTCTTCCCGACGGCCGATCGCGTAGACCGCCTGCCGAACCTGCACACTGGCCCGGCGCCGGTCGCCGGCCGCGAATTCTTCGACGCGCCGCGGCGCGGCCACGCGCACGATCACACGCGACCCGGAGCGCGCAAACAATTCGCGTGGCAGCAGCGGCGTGCCGAGCGGCTTGCAGGCCGCCGAAACACCGTAGAAAAGCGCCGAATTGCGGCCTTCGATGCGCACCGGCAGGATCGGCGCCGCAGCCTGTTCGGCGATGCGCACGAAGCTCGCCCGCCACTGCGCATCGCGCACGCCGCGCAGCGTGAAGCGCGATACTTCGCCGGCCGGAAACACGATCAGCGCTTCCTCGCGCTGCAGCGATTGCTGGATCAGCCGCAAGTTTTCCGGCGACGGTTTGCCGCCGAGCAGGCGGATCGGGATCACCAGATCGGCCAGTCCGTCGAGCGACATCAACATATCGTTGGCGAGGATCTTCACATCGCGTCGCACGCTGCCGACCAGCGCCAGCAACACCAGCGCATCGATGCCGCCCATCGGATGATTGGCCGCGATCACGATGCGTCCGTGTTCAGGGATGCGTTCGCGTTCGATCTGGTCGACCAGGTAGCGGCATTGCACGAATTCGAGCGCCGCCTCGACGAAGGCCAGGCCGCGAAGATGGCCGCTACGGCCGAGGAATCCTTCGATTTCCTTCAATCGCGAAACCCGCGAGAACGACCGCAGCAAGGCCCGCGAGAACGGTGCGCGCACCCCATCGAACCATTGCGGAAAACGTTCCTGGATCGTGCGTTCCAACTTCAACATTGCGTAGGCGCCCGGTGGTCGGCGTCACCTTAGGCGGCAGCGATTGCATCGGCATGACGCCCAGGCGGCGGCGATAAGACAGTTGGACGGTACGCGCGGTCGCGCTATCGTTGCCGCAGCCACGGTTGAGGACGCCAAGATGTCGACTGCAAAGAAACTGCAATCTTCCGGTAACAAAACTGCGCGCCGAAAATCCGCGATCAAGGCCGGCGACGAAAAATCCGTGACGAAAGCAAAGAAAGCCGCCAAAAAGAAGGCAATTCCGTTGCCGAAACCGGTCAAACCGGCCTCTGTCGAAAAGCCGGACGACGCGGCGAACGGCGCGAAGAAATCCAAACTGCTGCGCGATTCCTACCGCATGCCGAAATCCGATTTCGAACTGCTGCGCAGCCTCAAAGCGCGCGCCCGCGAATTCGGACTGGACACGCGCAAGAGCGAATTGATTCGCGCCGGCCTGCACTGCCTGGAAAATCTTTCGGATTCGAAATTGAAGGCCGCGCTCGCAACCTTGTCGGTAGAGCCTGCGAAAGCTGCGCAAAGCTGACGCGCTTCGCCGAACGCGATCGCTCAGCGTCGCGCGCGCGTCAGTCGCGGGTCGAAACGGAACGCGGCGTCGCAGCAGTGCTCACGCCACTGTGCCCAGCGCGGATGCGCCGGATTGACGAGTGCATTCATCTCGCCGCCGACCAGCGCCGACGGCACCAGCAGCACGACGGAGGCCTGCGACTCGAGCCAGTGCCGGCCGAGCGCCTGGGTGAAGGCGCGCCGCTGTTTCCAACGCGGCGACAGGTGCTCGGCATCGAGGCAGATGACGTCGGTCCGGCCGGTGGCGATCTCCGCCCAGGCCAGGCGATGCCGCTTGTCCGCATCGGAGCGCTCCAGATGTGCCAGCGCTTCCAGCGCGGCCAGCGCCGCGGTAGTCGAGGCGTAGATCATCGAATCTTCGGCGCGCGACCACCGGCCCGGCCCGCTGCCCGGTTCCCAACATTCGCGGCTCTTCGACACTCGCCATAACCGAAGCGCGCCGGGTTTCGCTCGGATCGCGGCGCGCTTCCAGGTTTGCGCAACTTCCTGAGCGGGAGGCATCGGCGGACCGATCCGATCGCCGCAAAATCAGGCCGCGTGCCCGTTTCCGTGACGCATTTCCTTATCGCCACGCACACGCTTGCGATCTTCCGGCGGCACGTCTTCGTAGAATCTTTCGTTCTTCGCCGCCTGCAGGCTTTCGGGCATCAAACGACGCGCGGCCATCGCGGCCTTGTTGATGCCGCCGGCCACCACGACGCGTTCCTTTTCCATGAAGGCCTTGTAGCCGATCTTCGCCACGTCCTGCGGCGCCATCAGATTGGCCTGCTGGAAGGCGCGCGTGTTTTCCATGTCGGCCTTGGCGAAGAAATCGGTATCGGTGGGTCCCGGACACAACGCCGTCGCCGTGACGCCGGTGTCTTCCAGTTCGGTCGCCAACGCCTCGCTCCAGGAAAGCACGAACGCTTTGCTGGCGTGATAAACGGCCAGATTCGGGCCCGGCTCGAAGCCGGCGACCGACGCGGTGGTAAGCACGCCGCCGCGTCCGCGCTGCACCATCGCCGGCAGCAAACCGGAAGTCAGGCGCAGCACGGCTTCGATATTCACCTGCACGATCGCAAGATGCGTATCGAGCGGAATTTCCCAGAATCGGCCGCGTTGTCCGAGGCCGGCATTGTTGACGAGGATATCGACGGTGCTGTCTTCCAGACGGCGCAGCAGATCGTCGATGGCGCCGGCGTCCTGCAGATCGCAGGCGATCACGTCGACGTCTACGCCATGTTTGCTGCGCAGCTCCTGCGCAACGCTTTCCAGTTCCGCCTGCACCGGCGCCACCAGGATCAGCGGATGGCCGTGCGCTGCGAACTCGTGCGCCAGGTGCAATCCGATGCCGCTGGTGGCGCCGGTGATCAGGGCTGTATGTCCGGTGGTTGTCATCACAAACTCCTTGTGTCGATCGGGATGGGCGATCGGGCCTTCGCGCCTTGTCGGCAGACCTGCGTCTGCGCAGAGCGTGTTGAAGCACGCGGTGTGCCATGGGGGTAGTTTGGATCGGTCGCGTGCGCGCTGGCGGACTGAGCCTTGGGCTTCGCCATCGGGGCGGCAGAATTACGCGGCAGTGAAATATGTACGTTGGTTTTTCTTGAGCGGGAATCGGGAGTCGGGAATCGGGAGAGAGCCGCGGCCCGCTTCTATTCCTGATTCCCGATTCCCGCGCCAGCACCAATCAATGCTCAGCCGACCGCCGCACCGTCAACCGATTGGCCACATCACGAACACCGGCGCAACTCGCGATCAAATCTTCGGCGCGATATTTCATCGCGCGCTCGTCGACGAGGCCGGTCATGGTGACGATGCCATCGGTGCATTCGATCGAGATATCGGTGGCATCGATCGCGGGGTCGCTGGTCAGGCATTCGTTGATGTCTTCCTTCAACCGCGCATCGGATCGCCGATAAGCCTTCGGCCCGCGTCCACGATGATCGCCGGGCTCGAAGTCGTAATCGGCACTGCCGCCCGGCCCGGTGCGCCCGCCCATGCCGTAGTCGCTGCCATAACCAAGCGTGGGCTCCGCGGACGCCGCACGTTCGCCGGGAAACGGATCCGACGGCGAATCGCGATCCCAGTCCCCTTCGCGCCGCCCGATCGCCCGCTCGCCGGTGCCGGTCGGATAGCCCTTGTGATTGGCATGCAGATAACCGCCACCGGATTGCGAAAAGTCATCGCCATACGGCGGCCCGCGCCGCCGATCGTCTTCACGCGTGGTGTCGGAAAGAGGAGGTTTGCGATCGGGCATGACACGCTCCTGCGGGGGTTTCCCGAAGCGAGCAATCGACGTGCCAGGCGTGCCTTCAGCATGCCTTCGCGCCCGAAGATTTTCACACCGATTCGCAGAATTCCGCGCTTGGTGGAGCTGCGATCGGCAACGCAACTCAAAAAAAGGGCCGGCGAACCGGCCCTCGTTTTCGCGGAATGCGGGCTGGTTACCAGCCAGTGCGCCCGTAGATTTCGATATTCACCGGACGCGTGCCGCGACGGCCGCGTCGATCGTCGCGATAACCATCGTCATAGCGATCGTCGAAGCGCGCGCTCGCCATGTTGTAGTCGTCGTCGTAACGATGATCGCTGTAGCGATCGCGGTCACCGCGTCGACCGCGTTCGCCGCGGCGTTCGCTGTCGCCCTGCACCGCCACGCTGACCACGCAGCGGCGACCGCCGCTCACGTCGATCCAGCCGGTCTGTTCGCCGCGGCGCAGCGATTCGTTGACGCGAACCTGATCGCGTTCACCGTTGGCATAAGTGAGCCACACGCGCTCGATCTCGGCCGGGCCGTTGGCCGACCGCAGCTTCACCGCCGACAGACGATTGCGGCACGACACCGGCACCACATCGATATCGCCTTCACGATGCGCCAGCGTGCTCACACCCAGCAGACGGGCGCGCTCCTGCGCCAGCGTCGGCGCGCTTGCAAAAGTCGCAGCTACAGCAAGGGCAAGTAGGATCTTTTTCATGGTCTGGTCCTCGAATCATGAGACATGCCGGACTGCCCACGGACGGACGGCCGACACGGATCACATTGGAGGTTTGCGACTGAAGCGGCCTGCAACCTGCGGCCTTCACGTCCGTGTGCGACGGCTGCGATTCAAGTACCTGACGCGTTGCAGAAAATCCGGAAGCGGATGCGCCGGCCAGAGATTCGCGCACGCTTGTGGCCGGATCGACAACGCCGATCCGCACACCGCGATGACCCTTCCGAGGACTCTTTCGCAACGATCAGAAACCAGGGAACCCGCCAAAAGGCGGGCTCCTGTCAGGTGCGATTGGAGGTGCGGCTTACTGCTCGAACCCGTTCGCGAAAACCCGAACGCCGAGGATGCTGAGCGTGAAGTTCGCGGCCGCCGTCAGTGCTCCATCGCTCGCCGTGATCTGCACCGGATGCGCGCCAACATCAGCTTGCAGCGGGGTGCCGGTGATTTCGCCGGTGGTGGGATTGAGGGTGAGCGAGAGCGGCAGGCCCGTGGCGCTGTAGGTGAGCGGGTCGAGTTCCGGGTCGGTGAACCCGGTGGCGATCGAGAAACCGGCGGCCGCGCCGACCGGCAGCGAGCGGTCGGGGAGCGTGCCGGCGAGCGGTGCGTCGTTGCTGCCGTTGACGGTGATATCGACGCTCGCCGGTGCGCTGACCAGCACGCCGTCGAGCGCGACGAAGGTGAACGCATCGGGCCCGGAGTAATTGGCCGCGGGCCGGTAGACGAAGGCGCCGAATGCACCGCTGAGCGTGCCGTGCGAGGGGCTGCTGACGATGGCGAAGGACAGCCGGTCGCTGTTTGGATCGGAGCCGTCCAGGTCGATGTCGAGCGCGGTGTCTTCGTTGGCTACCAGCGCTTGCGCATTGGCGGTGGGCGCGTTGCCGGTGGTGCCGACGTCGATCGTCGCCGTATCGCTGGCGGTGTGCGCGCCGCCGACGCCCGTGTTGCCGTTGTCGTCGATCGTCACGCTCAACGTGACGTCGCTGCTGTCGCCGGCGTTGGATAGAAACTTGACCGCGCCGCGCGCCACGTACGGCAGCAGCAGGCTGCGCGGCGCAGTGGCCGTGGCATCGTTGCTGAGCGAGCCGCTGGTCGTCACGCCGGCGGCGGCGTCGAGCAGGATGCTGCCGGCCGAGATCTGGAAACGCAGCGACAACGGCGAATCCCCGGCGTCGGGATCGCCGAACCAGACTTCGGCGAGCATCGAAGGTTGATCGACCACCGCAGCGAACGTCGCGGCGGCATCCACGTAGGGCACCTCGTTGGGAGCGACGAGCACCGGCCAACCGATGTCGCGCATCGACGGCAAGGTCAGGTCGCCCTGGAAGGTCCGCACACCGTACAGACCCTGATCCATCAGCGATATTGGCGACAGCGATGTCGAGAAATGCGAAGACGCCCGCGAATCCGGCACATCAGTCGGCGCGTACATCCGCACCATCCCGTCGGTGGTGCCGGCGCGATCGTTGGCGTCGTATCCGATACTGAGCGCGGCACCGGGGTTGGCGCGCAGCAACGAGCCGGCGTCCTGGCTGATGCCCAGCGTCGGAATCAGCAGCGTCGGTTCCGTGCCGCCCATTGGCGGCAGGCCGGTGGAGATATTGTTCGCGACCAGCGCCGCGATCGCGCCGGCGGCCTGGGCCGCCAGTCCTTTGGCCGCGAAGGTGCAATCGTTGCGATCGAACAGCGCGATGCGGCCGGCCAGCGCGGCCTGATTCACCAGCGGCTGGCAGCCGTCACCGATGGGGTCGACGCCATCGTCCACCGCGACCACCAGGTCGTGGATGGTTCCGACCAGCGGCGGCCGCGGTCCGAGCGTGAGGCCTTTGCGGAACTCGATCTCGCTCACTGGTGCCGGCGGGTGCAGCATGCCGGTCGGTTTCGGGTCGAGCCAGCCCTGCGCCGCCGCGTTGACGTGCTCGCCGGTCCAGACCGTGAAAGGCTCGTTCCTGGCCGAATCGTAACGCCGCTGATCGCCATTGCCCAACAGATCCATGTCGATCCACAGGGTGCCGGCCGATCCGACGGTGAGGTCGGCCAGGAACAGGGTCCAGACGTCCGGATAAGTAAAACCGAGATCGCTTTCGGCAAACGCGCCAGTCTCTATATCGGTGAGCAGATAGAAGCCCAGGCCGTGGGCGATCTCGTGCATCACCAGCGACATCAACGGGGTTTTATTCGCCGGCACCGGCACCGCCGTGGTGGTTTCGTACGACCAGCCGGCGCGGCCGTCGCAACCGTTGTCGATCTCGGGATTGATCTCCAGCAGGATGTCGTAATCCTGGAACGCCGCGTTGTCTGGCGAGGTGTCAGCAGCGATGAGGGCATTGGCATGGGCTGAGGTGAGGTAATACTCGTACGGTTCGACCACCATCGTTCGGAAGGCGATCGCGGTGCCGAACGTCAGGACGGCGCTGGTCGTGTTGCAACTCCCGCTCTCGAAGTCGACCAGGATGTGGATCGGCACGGCACTGTCGAGCCGCGCACCCCAGTAGTTCGCCGCGGCCTGGATCAGGTTGAGGCGCTGCGCACCGAGCGTGGTACCCGGGTTCGACGCCAGCGGCGCCATCGGCGTCGGGTCGTTGAGCCCTTCGCCCGGCTCGTCGCCGTTGACGATCACGAAAGTGGCGGCCGACGCGCAGGCCGAAACCAAACCAAAGCACGACCCGAGCAACAGGGTGGCCGTTTTCATCTCTAACCCCCTGGCGGCCTGGTGGCCTGGACCGATGTGCTTTTGAGTATGCGCCCATTTTCGTCGAGTTCGCTTGGGGGCTGCAGAATGGCGCGCGTTTCGTGCTATCGGAATCTTCAACCGGCAACGCGGCCGCGACGGCAGGCGCAACTCACCGATAGGCCGAAACAATCCCGAGCGTCGCTGCCATCACCAGCAGCCAGCCCATGCCGAGCTTGAACCGCAACAGCGCCACCGCGGCGAATAGCGCGATCGCGAAGGCGGTGGGCTGGAAGGTGGACGCGCGCGGCAAATCGACCGATAGCGGGCCGTAGTTCCACGTCTGGGTTTCGCCGAACACCACGTGCAGGCCGAACCACACGGCAAGGTTCAGGATCACGCCGACGACGGCAGCGGTGACGCTGGAGAGCGCGGCGTGCAGTCGCGCGCTGCGACGCAGGGCTTCCACATAAGGCGCGCCGACGAAGATGAAGAGAAAGCTCGGCACGAACGTGACCCATGACGTAAGGGCGGCGCCGAGCACGGCGGCCTGCATCGGATCCAGCGTTCCCGGATGTCGGTAGCCGGCGACGAAGCCGACGAATTGCAGCACCAGGATCAGCGGGCCGGGCGTGGTTTCCGCGAGCGCGAGTCCATCCACCATCTCGCCGGCGTGCAACCAACCGAAGTCTTCGACCGCGCGTTGCGCCACGTAAGCGAGCACCGCGTAGGCGCCGCCGAAGGTCACCACGGCACTCTTGCTGAAGAACCACCCCTGCTCGGTGAGCACGTGGTCCGGTCCCAACCACGCCACGCAGGCGAACACCGGTGCCAGCCAGAGCGTCGTGATCAGCAAGCCGCGAACCAGTGCGATGCGAGGCGAAGGCGGCGTGTGCGGCGCCAGATTGCGCGACAGCAGGCGGTCCACGACGTAGCGGTCGTCGTCCGCGGTTTGCGCGGTCGGCGGTGCGGGCAAGCGGCCGGGAAACAGACGATGGGCGAGCAACCCGATCGCCGCGGCAGCGAGCACCACGAGCGGAAACGGCACGTCGAACAGCGCGATCGCAAGGAACGCGGCAAGCGCAATGCCGAACTGGAAACGCCGCTGCAACGCGCGGCGTCCGATGCGGATCACCGCCTCGACCACGATCGCGAACACCGCGGCCTTGAGCCCGAAAAACACCGCGCCGAGCAATGGCGTCTCGCCGTACAGCACGTACACGGTGCTCAGCAGGCCGAGCACGATGGCGCCGGGCAATACGAACAACAGCCCGGCAATCACGCCGCCCAAGGTCCGATGCAACAACCAGCCGATGTACACCGCGAGCTGTTGCGCTTCAGGCCCGGGCAGCAGCATGCAGTAGTTGAGTGCGTGCAGGAATCGTCCGTCGGAAATCCAGCGACGCTTTTCCACCAGTTCGCGATGCATCAGCGCGATCTGTCCCGCCGGCCCGCCGAACCCCAGCAGGCCGATCTTCGCCCACACCTTCAACGCGGTGCGAAGCGAGACCTCGGGCGTGTCGTCAGCCATCAGGGCTTGTCCGGTTGCTGGAAGGCGGCGCGTCGGTCGCCTGCCGCAGAGCGGTCGGCTCCGGCAAACTCAGCGACGAGTGCGGTCGCCGAGGACGTACATCGGCTGTCGCGCATGCTCGAATTCGCGCCCACGCATGGCAAAGCCCCGTATGCGACCGCCCTGACGCCAGGATCGGGCAGTGGCTGTCGAACTCGCATAAAAAAGCCCCCGGATTTCGCCGGAGGCCACTATCGCATTTCGGTCGGGCGACCGATGAATCCATTCGGACGTCGCGCCGTCGCGACGGATTTCCCGTCGCTGGCGAACGCCGCCGCACTGCTCAACACAACGCTGGTACCGGTGATAGGACTCGAACCTACACGTCATCGCTGACAGCGGATTTTGAGTCCGCCGCGTCTACCATTCCGCCACACCGGCACGGGGTTGCGAGGGCGCGAAGTATACGCGAATGGGGGCGTGGTGCCAGCGCTTTGGGAGCTGGGAATCGGGAATGGGGAATCGGGAGAAACGCCGGCAACCCGCGAGCTTTGCTCTTCTCCCGACTCCCTACTCCCGATTCCTGCTCTTGAAGCCGCGCGATCAGCCTGGCGCCGGCGCGGTCCCAGTGGCCGGTGTCGTAGCGCCGTCGCCGCAATAGCGGGCACGGAATTCCATCGCGCGCGGCATCAATTCCTGCAGGCGCTGGATGCGGCTGGTGCCGCTCGGGTGGGTCGACATGAATTCGGGCGGGTTCTGGCCGCCGCTGGCCTGGCCCATGCGTTCCCACAGGCCGATCGCTTCCTGCGGGTTGAAGCAGGCGGCGGCGGCGATCATCAGGCCCACTTCGTCGGCTTCGGTTTCGTGGTCGCGCGAGAACGGCAGCATCACGCCGTATTGCACGCCGGCACCGAGCGCGGCCATTACCATGCGTTGCTGGTCCGGATCCATGTCGCCAACGGCGACGCCGGCCGCGATCGATCCGATCTGCGCCAGTTTCTGCTGTGCCATGCGTTCGGCGCCGTGGCGCAGCAGGGCGTGCGCGATTTCGTGGCCCATCACGGCGGCCAGCGCGTCCATGTTCTGCGCCACCGGAATGATGCCGGTGTAGACCGCCATCTTGCCGCCGGGCAGGCAGAAGGCGTTGGCCTGTTCGGATTCGATCACCGACACGTCCCACTCGAACGCATCCCACTGCGTGATCGGCTGGGTGCCGCGCTGCTGCGCCAGATCGGCTTCGACCTGCGGCGCCACGGCGACCAGACGGCGCGCGATGTCGCGCACCTGATTGGGCAATTCGCCGCTGGTGACGACGTCGGATTGCGAGAGGATTTCTTCGTAGGCCTGCAGGCCGAGCGCGGCCTCCTGCTCGACCGAGGAATCGATCAATTGCTGGCGGCCGGTGAAGGCGGCGTCCTGGCGGTTGGATATCCAGTAATAGCCCGCGTACAGCGCGAACAGGATCAACACCCACCAACGAAAACCACCGCGGCGGCGGACGGCGGTGCCGCCTACGCCCTGCGGATCGACACGGCGACGACCGAACGGATCCATGCGCTGCTCCTGATTGCTATGTGCCTCGATGCGGGTGCATCGGTGCGATGTGCAAAGTGCCGGCGCTTTCCTCCCGCGTGCAACTTACCGTGCGCGGACGCCGCTTGCACCCCGGGCGCGCGCCGCCGTAACGGACCGGTTCAGTCCGGACCTGCGGCAGGCAACAGTTCGCGCACCACGCGGAAACCGAGACGCGCGTTGGTGCTGCCTGGCGTCGAGCTCAGGCGGAACGCCGAGCGTGCCTGGTCGGGCGCGCTGGCCCACGAGGCGCCGCGGATCACGCGCCGGTTGCAGCCCGGATTGACCCACGGCGAACCGTCGGCCGGCGCGCGCGAGTAGCTGTCGTGCCAGCAATCCTCGACCCATTCGGACACGTTGCCGTCGATGTCGTGCACGCGGAAACGGTTGGGGTCGTAGCTGCGCACCGGCGCCGGGCCCCAGTGTCCGTCGTCGTAATCGGCGAAGGCTTTCGACCAGCTGCGCTGGGTGTCGGAACGATCCTTGTCACCGGTGAGATTGGCGACCACGCGTGCCGGCGCGTCGTCGCCCCACGGATAGCGCGTATCGCCGCCGGCGCGCAGCACGTATTCGAATTCGGCTTCCGACGGCAGTCGATACGCCGCGCCGGTTTCGCGCGTCAGCCAGTCGGCATAGGCCTTCGCATCGTTCCACGACACGTGCACCACCGGCAGGTTGCCGGCCGCGCGGCGGCCGCTGTGATCGTCTTCCCACCCGACGGCCGCGCGCTCGGCCATGCTGCCGGTGCGTTCGTCGTAAATGGTGCTTCGACCGGCTTGATAGGCGCTGGCGACGTAGCCGGTCGCTTCGACGAAGGCGCGGAATTGCGCCACCGTGATCTCGGCGCGCGCGATCGCGAAACCGCGTGACAGCGTGATCTCGTGCTGCGGACCTTCGTTGTTCTTGCGATCGTCCTCGCCGCGCGGCGACCCCATGCGGAAAGTGCCGATCGGAATCACCACCAGTTCCGGCGCATTGCCGCCGCCGGCGAGCGCATCGGAAATACTTTGCGCCGGCGCGAAGTTGCCGTAAACGCGTGCGTTCTCGATACGCAGGCGGAATTCTTCGATGCCCTGCGCTTGCGCGGATACTCGTCCGAGCTGTTCGAGCAGGCTTTGCGCGAGGTCCAGATCGCCCTGCTCCACCGCGGCCAGGCCTCGTTGCAGCAACTCGCTGGCGCGGCCCTGACGCATCTCGACGATGCGCGTGCTGGCGTTCTGCACGCTGCCCGAACCGGGCCGCACGCGTGCGGCTTCGGCCAGCAGGCGATCGGATTCGCCGTAGTCGCCGGCTTCCGCCGCCGCGGTGGCGCGCGCCACCAGATCGCTTTCGATTTTCGCCAGCGCCGCCTGCGCGCCGGCATGATCGGGCACACGCTGCAACACCTTGCGATAAAGCTCGGCGGCATTCGCGCCGTGCGGATCGAGCAGGCGACCGTTGGCGGCAAGACGATCGGCTTCCACCATCGTGAGTGCGATTTCGCGCGCATCGTCGACGCGCTGCGCGTAATCGGCGACGGCCGCATCGTCGGGCCGCAGGCGCTGCAGCACCGGCAGAACTTGCGCGGCGGCATCGAGCCGACCTTCGTCGAGCGCCAGCGCACCGCGCGCGAGCAACGATTGCACGATGCTTTCGATGCCCTGCTTGGCGCGTTCGTTGTCGGCTTCGTGTTCGAGCACCGACAGATACAGGCCGAGCGCGTTGTCGTCGCCGCTTTCGATGCGGCCGGCGGCGAGCGATGCATCGGCGCGGCGCAAGGTGTCGTCGAGGCTTTCCGCTGCGGTCGGCGCGACTTCCGGTTCCCATTCCTGCGGCGCGGCGGTGGCGTCGATTTCCTGCCGGCGGCGCTCGGCTTCGGCGTCGTTGGCGGCGACATCGGGCGCCGCTACGGCCGGCGCCGCGGGCGCCTGAGTTGCCGGCGCGGCCTCGCGCGGCGGCGCGCCGGCCAACGGCGGCGCTTCGGGCTCGCTGCAAGCGCCGAGCAGGCCGGCGGCGAGGCCCACGGCCAGGATGCGTCGGATCGGCTTCAAGCGCACTCCTTCCTCCACCCGGCGGTTGCGGGACATGCATCATGGGTCGAGGCCGCGCCTTGGCCTGCGGGCTCGAACTTAGGCTATTGTCGCGGCCTTATCAACCGAACGGAATGCAAACTTCGATGGCCGATTGGATCGCCTCGGCGGCGGAACTTCAAACGCGCCTGGCCGAACTCGACGAGGCACCGGTCGCGCTCGATACGGAATTCATCCGCGAAAAAACCTACTACCCGCAACTGGCGCTGGTGCAGCTCGAAGCGCGCGGCGAAATCCTGCTGCTCGATCCGCTCGCGCTCGGCGATGCGCAACCGCTGCAACGCCTGCTGCGTTCGCCCGCGCTGAAGATCATGCACAGTCCGAGCGAAGATCTGCAAACCTTCAAACACGCCTACGGCGCGCTGCCGCGGCCGATGTTCGACACCCAGACCGCAGCGGCACTGGCCGGCATGGGCAGTGGCCTGGGCTATCAGGCGCTGATCGAAAAACTGCTGGGAATCCGCTTGGAAAAAGGCGAAACGCGTTCGGACTGGATGCGCCGGCCGCTGTCGGAATCGCAACTGCATTACGCCGCCGACGACGTGCTGCATCTGCGCGCGGCCTGGCAGATCCTCGATACGAAACTGCGCGACCTGGGCCGGCTGGACTGGTTGCAGGAAGAATGCGAGCGGCAACTGGTGGCGGCCGAGCGCGAAGAAATCGACGCCAATCCGCATCTGGCGATGCGCAGCGCCGCGCGGCTGCGTCCCGAGCAACAGGCGCGCCTGCGCCGCCTGCTGATCTGGCGCGAAGACCAGGCCCGCCGCAGCGACAAGCCGAAAAGCTGGGTCGTCGACAACGAATTGATCGTCGACATGGCGCAACGCCAGTTCGCCACCCGCGTCGATTTCGACAGCTATCTCAACGCCCGTCCGAACGCTCCGCGCCGCACGCGCGACGAACTCTGGCAGGTGCTGTCGGCGCCGCCCGGCGAGGCCGACCGCCACATCCCGCTCGCCCTCGCCCCCGATCCGCGCTGGCGCGAACCGCTCAAGCGCATGCAGGACGCGATCGCCGTGCTGGCCGCCGAACTGAACCTCCCCGAAGGCCTGCTCTGCGCGCGCCGCCACGTCGAAACCTACCTGAGCACGCGCGATTGGCCGCGCGCCCTCGACGGCTGGCGCCGCCCCCTGCTGGAACCCCGACTCGCGCCGCTGCTGCCGCCGGGCTAGGCAAAGCCGGCGGCGCGCCTTTATAATCGCGCCCCTTCGTGGGGCGGTAGCTCAGCTGGGAGAGCGCTGCGTTCGCAATGCAGAGGTCGGGAGTTCGATCCTCCTCCGCTCCACCACGAACCGAAACGAAAACGGCGCCCTCGCGGCGCCGTTTTCGTTGGCGCAGCAACATCGTCGCCGCCCGCCGAGTCCCTTATCATCTGCCGCCATGGCCCCGTAGCTCAGCTGGATAGAGCGTCCCCCTCCTAAGGGGAAGGCCGCGCGTTCGAATCGCGCCGGGGTCACCATAAATAAAGGGGGTTCTGCGCCACTCCCTGAGCCCCGCATCGGTGGCCTTGTCGACGAACCAGTCCGGCCCGTCGAACGCCACCACGCCCCGCGCCGGCTGCCGGAATATCTCGGCAGGCCGCACATGGCGAACTCGCACGCGACGAGACTGCGCCCAGCGGTCCGCGTAGTACGTCTGCAATAACGAATCTCCGCGACGCACCGCTCACAGTGCACGCGATCGAGGACGTTCGTTACGAACGACTTGTCGTTGAACGACTTCGCGCCGGTCACGATCAGGGTCAGCGCCAAGCCCTCGCGTTCCAACTCACGGACTTCCTGGGACCGTTTCCATTTCCAGTGCTCGAAGTCTCGATCGCGGGTGTTGAAGCCCATGGAGATTCACGACCGCGGCTAGCTCAGGTCACCGCGCCCTGACCTGCACAACGAGGATGTGAGGTTCTATCCCATTACCGAAGCATGTTAGGCGTAGAGGGCGCGGTGGCGGGTTCTCGGGCCGCCGCCATGGCAGATGCAGGGAGAAGCATTGTCGATAATCCAGGCAGTTGCGCAAGGCAGTTACCAGAAGCGCTCACAGGGTGAGAATTCTTCATCGGATACTCCGTGATCGCGTTCACGCGATCGAACAATAAAATAGCAACAAAGACTCAGTCGCGCCGTAGCTTTCAGGCCGCAGGGGAAGGCCAATAGCAACGGATGACCATCATGAAAACCTTAGCTTTGAACGGTGTCTTGGCAGCTTGCGCGCAGCGATCGCAAGGGTTGTTTCTGGGTTCAAAAGGTTGCGTCGGAGGAAACAAGACGAAGAATCGAGTAGCGAGCCTAGGGCTTTCCGCATTGGCTGGCATGCTGGTGTGCACTTTCGCCAACGCGCAATCGGTGTCGATTGCCGGTTACGCTGACCCAAGCTGCACGAACATCGTGAACTCCGTGGGTGCAAATGGCGACCAGTACCTCACGTTTAAGCCGAACGGCACGTGGGAACTTGGCGAAACCGAAATGGGTGTCGGCAATGTTCTCGATACCGGCACTTGGACTAGCGGCACGTTCAATCCGTCCAATTACGAAATCAGAGCAGTCGGGACGTTTTCATATGATCACGAGTCCGGTGGTGGGCCGAGTTGTCAGGACCCCGACAACTACTACGAGGACGGCTTCGACTCTGGTTGGGAAACGCTGTCGTCGAACTTCACCATAGGGGTGTCGGCGTATACGTATAAAGATGTCCAATGCTACTGGGCGCAGGACATTAACCAGTTCTCCGGCAGCATCGAGATCAGGCAGATCTCCAACCACACCAACGCTTCATCCACCGGCGTCAATCTTTGCGTAATTGGCTACGCGAATTAAGAGACAGCTCGATCATGGTCATGTTCTCGTTATGGAAGCGCGTTGGCCTGCTCGCCGCAGCGTTTGGTGGGCGGCCGGGTGTTCGTATTCCCCTCGGGAGGATGAGCCTCATAGTGCCAAGCGGCACTATGAAAAGACCTGCGATTGAGCAAGCCGCGCCATCGGCAACTTCATGGTCCATCGGCTCGTCTGAGCGGATGCCCACGTCGTAGGTCGTTCAAGCGCGCGGGGAAGCTTACCGAGACTCCTTGCAAGTAATTGACCTTGCGCTGAGCTGACCAGCTCGCATCGTGGCCGCTTCAAGCTGGCCGAGTAATGAGGCCCGCTCTTGTTCATGCTGCGACTTCTGTCGTCGCAGCATGAACTTCTCGATTCTCAAGACACATGAGTGGCGCTGCGTTTAGACGAACGACCGGGCCGCGCTTGACTCGGTGGTCCAGCAAAAAGAGTTTTGTCCTGCTCGCATTGCGATCAAGCTTTGGAGAACGGCGCCTCTGACTCGTCGGGGATGCAACGCGCGTCCGTGGTTTACGCCGACGCAAAACGGCCACCTGCCGCAGGCGGATCAACGAAGAGCCGGCTCACTCTCCCACCGGCGCCACGCCGAGATACCGCTGGAACATCAGTGTCGACTCGGCGACGAAGCGGCCGGCGCCCAATTGCGGCGGGATGCGATCGAACAGGATCGCGGTCTGTACGGATTGCAGGAAGGTGAACAGGCCCAGCGAGAGCGCCAGCCGCGGTTCGGGGTGCACGATTTGTTCGCTGCATTCGCCGAGCCACTGATGGATCGCGGTCATGAGTTCTGTCGCGCGCGCGTCGTTGGGGGCGGGGTCGGTCGATTGCGCGTGACCGACAACGAGGGCGCGCATCAGGCGCCGGTGAGTTTGCTGATTGGTGGCGAAGGCGTCGAGCAAGCCAGCAATGCGTTCGGCGAGGCCGGCTCCCTGCCAGCGCGGCAAGGCGAGGAAGGCTTTCATGCGCTCGAGCTGGCGTTCGTGCACACGTTCGAGCACCAGCGGCAGCAGCGATGTCTTGCCCTGGAAGCGCTTGTAGATCGCGCCCACCGAAACATGCGCGCGTTCGGCGATGTGTTCCATCGTGATGCCGTCCGGATTGCCCTCGCCGAGCAAGGCTTCGGTCGCGGCGATGATGCGTTGCTGGGTGCGTTCGCTGCGCGGTTGCAAGGCGGGCAACGGTTGGGTCGAGACGCGCTCGGCCGAAAGATGGTTGCCTGAAGAACGGCTGCTTGACACACGCTTGCCTGACGCACGTTCGCCTGCAGCAAGTTCGCCCGAACCAAGGCGGGTTGAAACACGTCGGCTTGGCATTCGTGGCTCCGGCGAAGCGCGGGCGGCGCAAATGGATAATGCGGTTCGCTTTTCGCGCCGGCAAGCTGCACGCCCTTTCCGGAGATCGATCCCGTGCTGCGCCAGATAGCGATCGTAGTTGCGGTTTTCCTCATCACCTTGTTCGGTCTGCGCGCGGTCGGCATGACGATGGCCGGCCCCGTTGCCTTAGCGCTGGCGTGCATCGCGGCCTGGGCTTGCCTGCGGGCCGCGGGCGAATCATCGCAGGCGCTCGGATTGGCCCGGCCGGCGCATCTCGGGCGAACGCTGCTGGCGGGCCTGGGCTATACCGTGGTCGGCTATCTCGCGGCGATCGCCGCCACCCTGCTGGCGACTCGCATCCTGGGCTGGTCGCCGGTGCAATCGGCGCGTCTGGCAACGATCGCCGGCAACCCGCTCGTGCTGGCCGGTTGGCTCGCCATCGCGTGGACCACCGCGGCCTTCGGCGAAGAAGTGCTGTATCGCGGCTTCCTGCTCGGGCGCCTGCGCGCACTGTTGGGAACTTCGCGCGCTGCCGCCTGCATTGCCGTGGCGCTGCAGGCAGTGGCATTCGGGTTCAGTCACGCCTATCAGGGTGCAACCGGAATGCTGGTCAGCGGCACGCTCGGGCTGGTGTTCGGACTCCTCTACTTGCGGGCGAAGTCGCTATGGCCGCTGGTGATCGCGCATGGACTGATCGATACGGTCGGCCTGGTGGCGGTGTACGCGGGGGCGTTGCAGACCTGAGTACGCGAGCCGGATGCGGCCGGCGGTTTCGCGGATGTCGGCAAAGGTGAGAATTTGGGAGTGCGGTCAATCGAATGGTCTCGCGATTGCCGCGGCGACAAATCGACGCTGCAAACAAAAACGGGCGGGCCCGCAGGGCCCGCCCGTTGTCGGATCGTCGCGTATTGCGCGTTACTCTTCGTCTTCCACCGTGTCGTCGATGTCGGTGTCGGCATCGAGGTCGAGGTGGCCGTTGAATTCATCGCGCGACAGGATGCCGTCGCCGTTTTCATCGAGCGTGCTGAAGTTGCCCGTGAGTTCGACGTCGGCCGACAGTTCGGTCTGCGACAGCGTGCCGTTCTTGTCGGCGTCGAGTTTCATGAAATCGCGCTGGAGGTGCGCGGTTTCGCGCACTTCCTGGCCCGGAGGCGTGGAAGGCTTGCCCATGGTGTCGCGCTGCGCAGCTTCGCGCACCGTGCTGCCGTGGTTGTCCTGCGCCGTCGTGTCGATCGGCGGGGTGGCCGGCGTCGGCTGCGTGGTCGGCGTCGACGGCGTCGGGCTGGTGGTCTGCGCGAACGCGATGCTGGACGCGCCGGCCGCAAGAAGTGCGGCGATGGTCGTGGTGAGAACTTGCTTCATGGTGATCCTCCGATCGATGACAGAGCGGAGCCTTTGTGCTCCGGCGCTAATGCCTGCAGGGCCCGTGCCAACCGTTGCGGCCGCCTGAACACAAAAAATCGTCGGCCCGCCGGAGGTTTGCGGCGCATGCGCCATTGCTTCGCTTGCACGCTGCGCGATGAGGCCGATAGGAACATGCAGGTTGCAAATCGGCTTGGTCGCGATGTTAGGCAAACGTAAAAAACCAGGACCGATGGTTTAGCTGCGGCGGCTGTTTGATGCGGCAGCGTCCGCAACAATTTCCCGCGCTGCGAAACGCTTTCAAACTTTCGCGCAACCACGCTCGTTAAAAACACGTTGCAGCGAAGCCGGATTTCGCTCGAGCGCCTGGCCGACGCGCGTGGGCCGCTTCGAAAACACGCCACCGCAGTTCGGGCAGCGCCCTGCAAGCCGCTGTTCGACGCAGTCCGTGCAGAACGTGCATTCGAACGAACAGATCCAGGCCCGATCGGAATCGGCCGGCAGATCGACATCGCAACACTCGCAACCGGGGCGCATCTGGAGCATGGCGGTTTCTCTTGACGGCGATAGATTCGGATTATGGACTACGGCGGTGCGCCGTTAGAAAAAAGCGGGACGCGGAGGACGCAAAGATAAGAGAAAGGACGCAAAGGAAAACTAATATTTGTCTTCGTGTCCTTTCTTTTTCCTTTGCGTCCTTTGCGTCCCGCTCCTTCATCCGCAACTCGCGAAGCGCTTGGTGAGGCGAGTACCAGCAGGACGCGGCGCGAGGCTAGCGCCCCCGCCAGGATCGTCAACCCAACGTCACCCACGCAAGCCGGCCTCGTCCGGGATACAATTACCGTCTTCGCGCGATAGCCCCCGCGGTTCCTGCGGCGTCGCCTCGACTCTTTCGTATCGTCTGGAGTTTCCATGTCCGCTTCCATCCTCAAGGCGCTCGGCTTGTCCGAGACCAATTCCGGCACTTATCTGGGCCGCGGCGAGTGGTCGAAAACCACCGACGCCGGGGTGCTCGAGCCGATCAACCCGAGCAACAACGAGGTGATCGCGCGCGTGCACGCCAGTTCGCAGGCCGATTACGACCTCATCGTCGAACGCGCCCAGGCCGCCTTCCAGGTCTGGCGCACCACGCCGGCGCCGCGCCGCGGCGAGGCGATCCGGCTGTGCGGCGAGGCGCTGCGCGCCAACAAGGATGCGCTCGGATCGCTGGTCGCGCTCGAGATGGGCAAGATCAAGCCGGAAGGCGACGGCGAAGTGCAGGAAATGATCGACATCGCCGATTTCGCCGTCGGCCAGAGCCGCATGCTCTACGGCTACACCATGCATTCCGAGCGCCCCGGCCACCGCATGTACGAGCAGTGGCAGCCGCTCGGCCTGGTGGGCATCATCAGCGCCTTCAATTTCCCGGTCGCGGTGTGGGCTTGGAATTCGTTCCTGGCGGCCATCTGCGGCGATATCTGCATCTGGAAGCCCTCCCCCAAGACGCCGCTGTCGGCGATCGCCGCGGTGCGCATCTGCAACGACGCGCTGAAGGCCGCCGGCTTCCCGGACCTGTTTTTCCTGTTCAACGATGCCGGCACCGAGATCGCGCAGCAGTTCGTCGACGATCACCGCATCCCGCTGATCAGCTTCACCGGTTCCACGCCGGTGGGCCGCATGGTCGGCGAACGCGTCGCGCAGCGCATGGGTCGCAGCCTGCTCGAACTGGGCGGCAACAACGCAATCATCGTCGATGAAACCGCCGACATGAAACTCGCGATCCCGGCGATCGTGTTCGGTGCGGTGGGCACCTGCGGCCAGCGCTGCACCAGCACGCGCCGCCTGTTCGTGCACGAGAATATTTTCGAAGACGTGGTCGGCAAGCTGGTCGCCGCCTACAAGCAGGTCGAAAGCAAGATCGGTGATCCGACGCTCGCCACCACGCTCATGGGCCCGTTGACCGATCGCTCCGCCGTGCAGCGCTTCCTGGCCGCCATCGAGAAGGCCAAGGCCGCCGGCGGCCAAGTGCGTGCCGGTGGTGCGGCGTTGTCGGATCGTCCGGGCAATTTCGTGCTGCCGACGCTGATCACCGGCGTATCGAACTCCGACAGCGTGGTGCAGACCGAAACCTTCGCACCGATCCTTTACGTGATGCCGTTCAAGACGCTCGACGAAGCCATCGCGATGCAGAACGCGGTGCCGCAGGGCCTGTCGTCGGCGATTTTCACGCAGAACGTCAAGGCCGCCGAGCAGTTCCTGTCGTCGGCCGGTTCGGACTGCGGCATCGCCAACGTCAACATCGGCACCAGCGGCGCGGAAATCGGCGGCGCCTTCGGTGGCGAGAAGGAAACCGGCGGCGGCCGCGAGTCGGGTTCGGATGCGTGGAAGGCCTACATGCGCCGGCAGACGAACACGATCAATTATTCGGATGCGCTACCGCTGGCGCAGGGGATCAAGTTCGAGTTTTAAGAGCAAGGGGTTAGGGGCGAGTAGCGAGGGCGCTTTGGCGATGCGCAACTGCAATCTTGGAACAAGCTTCCGGGCGTGCGCCCTAACCACTAATCCCTAATCCCTGCTTCCATGTATTCCCTCTCCCGCCCGCTCCTCTTCGCCCTCGACCCGGAGCGCGCCCACGCGCTGACGCTGGCCGCCATCGAGACGGCCTACCGCACCGGCATGAACCCGCTGGTGGCGCTCAAGCCCAAGCCGATGCCGACGAAGGTGTTCGGCCTGGAGTTCGCCAATCCGGTCGGGCTGGCGGCGGGCATGGACAAGAACGGCGCGCATATCGACGCGCTCGCCTCGCTCGGTTTCGGCTTCATCGAAATCGGCACGGTGACGCCGTTCGCGCAGGCGGGCAATCAGAAGCCGCGCATGTTCCGGCTGGCCAAGCACGAGGCCGTGATCAACCGGCTGGGCTTCAACAACGAAGGCGTCGACGCGCTGGTGCGCAATGTCGAGCGCGCACGTTACCGCGGCGTGCTCGGCATCAATATCGGCAAAAATAAAGACACGCCGAACGAGCGCGCGATCGACGACTACCTGCATTGTCTCGAACGCGTCTATCCGCTCGCCGGTTATGTCACCGTCAATATTTCCTCGCCCAATACGCAGGGGCTGCGCGATCTGCAGGAAGAAGAAACGCTGAAGCGTTTCATCGGCACGCTGCGCGAGGCGCAGGAAAAACTTGCGGCGAAACACGCGCGGCGCGTGCCGATGCTGTTGAAGATCGCGCCGGATCTGTCCGACGCGGAAATCGATGGCATCGCCGCCGTGCTGGCCGCCGCACGCATCGACGGTGCGATCGCGACGAACACCACGATCGATCGGCACGCCGTCGCCGGGCACCGTCACGCACGCGAGGCCGGCGGACTGTCGGGCCGGCCCTTGTACGGGCACGCGACCTACGTGCTGCGGCGGCTGCGCACGCAATTGCCCGAATCGATCCCGGTGATCGGTGTCGGCGGCATCCTCAGCGGCGCCGACGCCGCGGGCAAGGTGGCCGCCGGCGCGAGCCTCGTGCAAACGTATACCGGGCTCGTGTATCGCGGCCCGTCGCTGATCGGCGAATGCGTGGAAGCGATCCGGCGCCGCAAGGAAGGCCCGCGCACCGGGCAACGCACCGGATGAGCGCGGCCTACACGCTGGCCGAAAATGCTTCGCTCGCCGGCCGCAACGGTTTTCGCGTCGCGGCCACCGCCGAGTTGCTGGCCGATGTGCGCCGCAGCGACGGGCTGGCCGAATTGTTCGCGTTTCCGCTGCTGCAGCGGCTGCCGATCCTGGTGCTGGGCGAAGGCAGCAACATCCTTTTCGCCGGCGATTTTCCCGGCGTCGTCGTATCGATCGCCACGCTCGGCCTGAAAATCCTCGAAGACGACGGCGACACCTGCGTGCTGCGCGCCGAAGCCGGCGAACGCTGGGACGACGTGGTGCGCTACAGCCTCGGACGCGGCCTGATGGGGCTGGAAAACCTATCGCTGATTCCGGGCACGGTGGGTGCTTCGCCGATCCAGAACATCGGCGCCTACGGCACGGAAATCGGCGAATTCGTGGTCACGGTGGAGGCCTGGGATCGCAGCACGCGCCGGCTCGAACGCCTGTCGCGCGAGCAATGCGGCTTCGGTTATCGCGACAGTATTTTCAAGCGCGAACCCGAACGCCGCATCGTCACCGCCGTCGAGCTGCGGCTGCCGCGTCAGCGCGAATTGCGGATGGATTATCCGGGCGTGCGCGAAGAACTGGCGGCGATGGGCGTGGACACGCCGCGCGCGCCGCACGTGGCCGAAGCGATCTGCCGGCTGCGCACGCGCAAGCTGCCGAACCCGGCGCTGATCGGCAATGTCGGCAGTTTCTTCAAGAATCCGGTGGTCGACACCGCGACGGCCGAAACACTGCGCGCGCAGTTCGCCGACGCACCGGTGTTCGCCGCCGGCGACGACGCCCAGCGCAAACTCTCGGCGGCCTGGCTGATCGAACGCTGCGGCTGGAAAGGCCATCGCGATGGCGATGCCGGCGTCTCGGCGCAACACGCTTTGGTGCTGGTCAATCACGGCAGCGCCAGCGGCGCCGAACTGCTGTCGCTGGCCCGCCGCATCGTGGCTTCGGTGCGCGAGCGCTTCGGCATCGCGCTCGAACCCGAAGCGCGCATCGTCGGCGCGCGCTTCGACGAGTCGCCGGCATGACGCGCCAGCCCGGCACCGACGTTTCGCGCGCCGTGATGCTGATGCTGGCCAGCACCCTGATGTTCGGCACGATGGCGGCGGTGATCCGGCTGGCGTCGTCGCAACTGCATCCGTTCGAGATCGCCTTTTTCCGCAATTTCTTCGGCTTCGTGTTCGCCTTGCCGTTGTTGCTGCGGCATGGCCCCGGCCTGCTCAGGACCTCGAAGCTGCCGCTGTATCTGGTGCGCTGCCTGATCGGCATCGTGTCGATGCTGGCCGGCTTCTGGGCGATCGTGAACATGCCGCTGGCGCAGGCGATCGCGCTCTCCTACTCCACCCCGCTGTTCGTCACCATCGGCGCCGTGCTGGTGCTCGGCGAAGTGGTGCGCGCGCGGCGCTGGACCGCGGTGCTGGTGGGTTTTCTCGGCGTCATCGTGATCGTGCGGCCGGGCGGCGATTCCTTCACTTTCGCCGCGCTGGTCGCCCTGCTCGCGGCGGCGATGAGCGCCAGCGTGGCGATCAGCATCAAATTCCTCTCGCGCACCGAGAAGCCCGACGCGATCGTGCTGTTCACCACGCTGATCTGGGTGCCGATGTCCTTCGTGCCGGCGCTGTTCGTGTGGCAATGGCCGCAGGGCATCGTGTGGCTGTGGATCATTCTTTCGGGCCTGTTCGGCACCGCCGGGCACATGCTGTGGACGCGCGCGTTGAAACTCGCCGACGCTTCGCTGCTGACGCCGATCAGCTTCATCCAGGTGCTGATCGTCGGCATCTACGGCTATGCCTTGTTCGGCGAGAAAGTCGACCAGTGGACGGTGCTCGGCGCCGCCATCATCTTCGCCAGCAATGTCTACATCGCACGCCGCGAAACGCTGCTGGCACGGCGCGCGGTGACCGATCCGGAGATCGGCGGCGACTCGCAGTCGCCGCGCTGAAGCTCAGTCGTCGGCATCGCCCGACAGGTATTTTTCGATCTCGGGCCGCAGCGCGCGGCCGATGCCGTCGAGCGAGGCCACGTCGCGCGCCAGGAACGGATCGAGCAAATCGCGCCGCAATTCGGCGGCCTGCGCATCGCGACCGGCCGCCAGATAGATCGGATACAGCCGGGCGGCCGCGCGCAGGCGCTGGCGTTCCTGCACGCCGGCCTGCGCAATCACCGGTTCGAGCACGGCGATCGCCGCCGCCTCGTCGCCGGCATCGTGCGCGACGCCAGCGATCACCATGCGCGATTCATTGCTGTCCGGATGCGCCGGCCCCAGCACGCGCTCGCGCGTCGCCAGCGTTTCCTGCGCGATCGTCAAACCTTGGTCGGCGAAGCCGGCATCGCGCAGCGCGGCGGCCAGATTGGCGGCCGAATTGAGCGTGTCCGGGTGTTCCGCGCCGAGCGTCGTGCGACGCGCCTCATAGGCTTCGCGTTGCAGCGCCAACGCTTCGTCGAAGCGTTCGAGACGTGCCAGCACGCTGCCGAGATTGAGCATCGCGCGCAGCGTTTGCGGATGCGTCGGACCGAGCACGCGGCGGCGCGCGGCGACCGTGTAGTCCAGATGCGCACGCGATTCTTCCCAGCGTCCGAGCGACGACAAGGTCGAACCGAGATTGCCGCGCTCGCCGAGCGTCAGCGGATGATCGTCGCCGTAGCGCCGGCGGTGGATCCGGTACGACTCCTGCTGCAGTTCGAGCGCGCCTTCCAGATCGCCGCTCATGCCGCGCGCGGCAGCCAGATTCGCCATCGAGGCGAGGGTGTCGGCGTGTTCGGGGCCGAGCAGTTCGCGACGGTCGGCCAGCACGGTTTCGAACAGCGCGCGGCCTTCGTCGCGGCGGCCGGCGCGCATCATCGAAATGGCGAGGTTGTTGCGCACTTTCAGCGCTTCCAGATCGTGTTCGCCGCGTTTGGCAACGATGCGATCGAGCAGCGCCTGCTGCACCTCGATCGCGGCGGGCAGTTCGCCCTGGTCGGACAGGGTCAGCGCGTAGTCCAGCTCGATGCCATCGCGCAGATCGTCCGGAATCTGCGGCAGTGCGGCGATGCGCTCGCGCACGGCGCTTTGCAGTGCGCGCGCCTCGGGCAGCTTGCCGCTGCGATGCAAGGCGGCGCCGAGTTCGCGTTTTGCGCGCAGCGTGAGCGGATCGTCCGGACCGAGTTCGCGTTCGCGCACCGCCGCGACGTCGGCGAATAGTTTGGCGGCGTGCGCATAACCGCCGATCGCGCGGTAGACCTCGGCCACCGAGGCGCGCAGATCGGCCGCCAGGCGCGGCTGCGCGCCGAAGTCGCGATCGAGTGCGGTCTGCGCGCGGGCGAGCACGTGTTCGTCGAGCACGCCGCGCGCCAGATCGGTGGGCGAGGTGCGCGCGATCAAGTGATCCCATTGCGTCAGCGAAATGCCGTGGTCCGCACTGATCGCGAGCAAGGGTTCGATCTGCGCACGCTGCTTGGCGATCAGGCCCTTGCCCATGGTCTCGATGTCGATGCCCGCCAGCATCGACTGCTGGAACGCTGCCACTTGTTCGAGTTCGCGACTGCGCGATTCGGCGATCGCGCGCTGACCCTGGGCCAGCCACAGGCCGTAGAGCGACAGTCCGAAACCGACGAGCAAGGCGACCAGCGCGATGCTGGCCGCCGCCAGCCCGGCGCGATGCCGGCGGATGAACTTGCCGGCGATGTAGCCGCGGCCACCCGGCGCGGCATGCACCGGCTTGTCGTCGAGATAGCGTCGCAAGTCGTCGGCCAGCGCCATCGCGCTCGGGTAACGCTCGTCGCGCTGGCTGCGGATCGCGCGCATCACGATCCAGTCGAGATCGCGCCGCAACCGGCCGCGCAGATCGGCGATGCTCAGCCCCTGCGCCCGCGCCAGCGCCTGGCCCTGCCCCGGCGGCAGCGTTTCGAGCGCGCGCGACGGCGGCCGCAACGTGGTGCGCTGGGTGACCGGTTCGATCGCATCGGGCAGCGGCCGCGTGCCGGCCAGCAGTTCGTACAGCACGACGCCGAGCGAGTAGACATCGCTGCGGATATCGACTTCGAACGCGGTGTGTCCGGCCTGTTCGGGACTCATGTAGTCGGGCGTGCCGGCGACATCGATCCGCTCGCCGAGATAGCGGCTGGCGGCGGTCGCGATGCCGAAATCGATGATCTTCGGCGTGGCGCGGCCGTCGACTTCGGTGACCAGGATGTTCGCCGGCTTCAGATCGCGATGGATCACGCCTTTCTGATGCGCGTGCTGCACGCCTTCGCAGACGCGCACCGACAATTCGATGCGGCGGCGCAGGTCGAGGCCGGCGCTTTCGCAGTAGTCGACGATCGGCCGGCCTTCGATGAATTCCATCGCGAAATACGGCGCACCGTCGGGCGTGGTGCCAGCGTCGAAAATCTGCGCGATGCCCGGATGCTGCATCTGCGCCAGCACCTGGCGTTCGATTTCGAAATGGCCGAGCTGGCGGGCGTCGAGCCGGGTGCGGCGCAGCAACTTGAGCGCGACGGTGCGGCGCACCGGTTCGAGCTGTTCGGCACGATAGACCTCGCCCATGCCGCCGCGGCCGAGCAGGCGCTCGATGCGGTAGCGGCCGATGCGATGGCCGACGGGCAGGCTTTCCGGCTGATTTTCGGCGAGACTTTCGAGGTCGGCGGCGTGCTCGCCGGCGCGCGTGTCGAGCCGCTCGGTCGGTGCCGAGTGGGCGTCGGGTGTTCGGGATGTCATCGGCCTACCCCCTGCAGGTCGGGCGCATCTTAGCGCCGACCAGCCCCGCGCCGCCGTTCGGCTACACTTTCGGCCTTCGAAAAAGCGCCGCCATGCCCAACCCGCCCGACGATCGCGACACCACCCAGCGCACCGACCTGAGCCCCGGCCCGCGCCGCCCCGGACCGCAGTCGGCGTGCGTGGTGGTGATCCACGGCGAGGGCCTGGGCAAGCGCATCGATGTCGACGAGAAACCGATCATCGTCGGCCGCTCGCAGGAAAGCGATCTGCACATCCCGCATCCGAGCGTCTCGCGCCAGCATTGTTCGATCTGGCGCGATGCCGACGGCTACCGCGTGCGCGACCTGGGCTCGACCAATCGCACCCGCGTCAACGACGATCGCATCGAAGCCGCCGCGCTGGCCGACGGCGATCACATCACGATCGGCGAAACCATCCTCAAGTTCATCAGCCACGCCAGCGTCGAGGCGAGCTATCACGAAGAGGTTTACCAGCTCGCCACCCACGACGCGCTCACCGAGTTGTACAACCGCCGGCATTTCCTCGATCTGCTCGACAAGGAAATCGCCCGCGCCGAACGCCATCGGCGGCCGCTGGCGCTGGGCATTCTCGATGTCGATCTGTTCAAGCGCATCAACGACGACTACGGCCACATCGCCGGTGACGGCGTGCTGCGGCAGATCGCGGAAATCCTGCGCGAACACGTGCGCGGCGAAGATGTCGCAGCGCGCATCGGCGGCGAAGAATTCGCGATCTTGCTGCCGGAAGTGTCGCCGGTGGCGGCGCTGGCGTTCGCCGAGCGGCTGCGCGAGGCGATCGCGGTGGCGAGCTTCGCGCCCGGCGGCCAGCCGCAGCAGATGACGGTGAGTATCGGCCTGGCCGACCTGGCGCCCTCGCGCCACACGCGCAGCGCACTGCTGCGCGCCGCCGACGAAGCGCTGTACGCTGCGAAGGACGCCGGCCGCAATCGCGTCTGCCGTGCCGAATGACGATTGATTAACCGGGGAATCGCCGATGCATCCGCACGCGCAGCTGATCGATCGTTTCTACCGTGCCTTCGCCGCCAGGGACGCCGACGGCATGGCCGCCTGCTACAGCGCCGACATCGTGTTCGAAGACCCCGCCTTCGGCGAACTGCACGGCGACGAAGCGCGCGGCATGTGGCGCATGCTGTGCGCGCGCGCCAAGGATCTGCAGCTGGCGCATTCGGATGTCGTGGCCGACGAGGCGCGCGGCCATGCGCACTGGGAAGCGATCTACACCTTCAGCCAGACCGGCCGGCGCGTGCACAACCGGATCGACGCCGATTTCGTGTTCCGCGATGGCCTGATCGCAGAGCACCGCGACCGTTTCGATTTCTGGGCATGGTCGCGGCAGGCGCTCGGCCTGCCCGGCGCGCTGCTCGGTTGGACGCCGTTCCTGCGCGCGAAAGTGCGGACGCAGGCCCGGGCCGGGCTGAGGAAGTTCCTCGGCGGATAGCGCGATGCTGATCCGATCGTGCTCCGACTGATCGTTGCACGCACTGCGTTTCGACGCGGCTTTGCTTCATTCCCGATTCCCGGCTCCCGATTCCCGCCCCCGCAATCAGCTAACGAAGCGGGAATGGGGAATCGAGAGTTGGAAACCGACGTTGCGGGCAGCGGGGCGCGCGCGCAACGGACCAAGCGCGTAACGGCTTAGGCCTCGACGAACCGCACCCGCCGCGTCAGACCGCACGCGAGTTCGTAGCCGATCGTGCCCGCCGCGGCGGCCACTTCTTCGATCGGCAGGCCGCGGCCCCACAACACCACCGGATCGCCGACGCGCGCACCCGGCAACCCGCGCAGATCGATCGCGAGCAGATCCATCGACACGCGGCCGACGATCGGCGCGCGCACGCCGTCGACCAGCACCGGCGTGCCGCCGGCGGCGTGGCGCGGATAGCCGTCGCCGTAGCCGATCGCCGCGATGCCGACCGCCATGTCGTCTGGGCACTGGTAGACGCCGCCGTAGCCGACCGACTCGCCTTTCGCGATGCGGTTGATCGCGATCAGCCGCGTCGACAGCGTCATCGCCGGTTCGAGGCCGAAATCGCTGCCGCTTTTGCCGGCCACCGGCGACAGGCCGTAGAGCGCGCCGCCCGGACGCACCCAATCGGCATGCGCCAGCGGCCAGCCCAGCACGCCGGCCGAGTTCGACAGCGAACGCGGGCCGTCGAGCCCGCGGGTGGCGGCATCGAAGACTTCGATCTGCTTCGTGGTGGCATCGACTTCGAATTCGTCGGAGCGCGCGAAATGCGTCATCAGCACGATCTGCGGATCGACGTTCGGCAGCGCGCGCAGGCGCGCATGCAGCTCGGCCGCGCGCTGCGGCGCGAAGCCCAGCCGATGCATGCCGGTGTCGAGCTTGAGCCACACGCGCAGCGGCGTGCCGCTGCCTTCGGCTTCGAGCATGCCCAGCTGCGCATCGTGATGCAGCACCGAATCGACATCGAGCCGGCGCATCAGCGCCAGGTCGCCGGGCTCGTCGAAGCCCGACAGCAGCACGATGCGCTGCGACAGGCCGGCGGCGCGCAGCCGCTCGGCATCGGCCAGCGCGGCCACGCCGAATGCATCGGCGCCTTCGAGCGCATGCGCGACGCGTTCCAGGCCGTGGCCATAGCCGTCGGCCTTGACGACCGCCAGCACGCGGCTCGCCGGGGCCAGTGCACGCACCTTCGCCAGATTGCGGCGCAACGCATCGACGTGGATGGTCGCGCTGGTGGGTCGACTCATTCGATGGAGCCTGCGTAACTCTCGGACGCGTAGTTGTCGAAGCGGGTGAACTGGCCCTGGAAGGCCAGCTTCACCATGCCGGTCGGACCGTTACGTTGCTTGCCGATAATGACTTCGGCGAGGCCTTTATCTGGCGAATCGGGGTTGTAGTACTCGTCGCGGTAGATGAACAGGATGATGTCGGCATCCTGCTCGATGGCGCCCGATTCGCGCAGGTCGCTCATCACCGGGCGCTTGTCGGTGCGCGATTCGAGGCTGCGGTTGAGCTGCGAGAGCGCGATCACCGGCACGTTGAGTTCCTTCGCCAGCGCCTTGAGCGAGCGCGATATCTCGGAGATTTCGGTGGCGCGGTTTTCCTTGTTGCCGGGCACCTGCATCAGCTGCAGGTAGTCGATCACGATCAACCCGAGCCCGTGCTCGCGCGCCAGGCGGCGCGCGCGGGACCGTAATTCGGTCGGCGACAAAGCCGGCGTGTCGTCGATGAAGATCTTGGCATCGGCCAGCAGCGTGATGGCATGGCTGACGCGGCTCCAGTCTTCGTCTTCGAGCTGGCCGGTGCGCAGCCGTTGCTGGTTGATGCGGCCGAGCGAGGAGATCAGGCGGAAGGCCAGCTGCGAGGCCGACATTTCCATCGAGAACACGGCCACCGGTTTCTTGGTCTTGAGCGCGGCGTACTCGGCCATGTTGAGCGCGAGCGAGGTCTTGCCCATGGCCGGACGCGCCGCCAGGATGATGAGATCGGAGGGCTGCAAACCCGCGGTTTTCTCGTCGAAATCGGTGAAGCCGGTCGGCAGCCCGGTGACCGCGCCCTTGCTCTCGTAGCGCTCCTGCAGGATGCGGAAGGCATCCTTCACCGCGCTGCGCATCGCGACGAAACCCTGGCGCCCGCGCATGCCGGCCTCGGCGATGCGGAACACCGCCTGCTCGGCGCTTTCGAGCACTTCGCGGCTGCTGCGGCCTTCCGGCTGGAAGCCGTCGTTGGCGATATTGGTGCCCACATCGATCAGCTGCCGCAGGATCGACTTCTCGCGCACGATATCGGCGTAGGCCGCGATGTTGGCGGCGCTCGGCGTGGTGCTCGCCAGTTCGAGCACGTAGGTGCTGCCGCCGACCTGTTCGGTGAGCCCCTGCGAATCGAACCACTCGCCCAGGGTCACCGCGTCGCAGGGCTTGCTCGCCTGCGCCAATTCGCCGATGGCGCGGAAGATCAGCTGGTGATCGCGCCGATAGAAATCCTCCTCGCGCAACTTGTCGGCCACCCGGTCCCAGGCCTCGGCCGCGAGCATCAGCCCGCCCAGCACCGCCTGTTCGGCTTCGATCGATTGCGGCGGAATGCGCAGCGCGTCGTAACGCGGCTCGGGGCGCTCGGATTTGCGCCCGGGGAAGACGGCGGCCATGGATTCTCGATGGGATTCGTCGGAAGCGACGAGCTTGCGGATCATTGCGAAACCACCCTGACGAGGCAACGCATAACTCTGTGGATAACCCGTGGGTATCTCACGGCCTGCGAATCGCTTGGCTGAGGGTGGCCTGGGGTGGCAGGAGATCTTTTAAAGAAGGACGCAGAGGGCACAGAGGAAGAGCAGAGAGATCGCGGAGAAAGATTCGGATTCGGTTGTCGCAGGCGAACTCACTGCGCGAAAACCCATTACGTTTTTCTCGGTGTCCTCTCTGCTTTTCCTCTGCGCCCTCTGTGTCCTTCTCTCGTTCTTCCAAACCCCCAAAAAACAACGGGCACCCGAAGGTGCCCGCGTTCGAAGCATGGTAGCCGAAGACTCAGTCTTCCGGCAGCACCGTGACCTTGACCTTGGTTTCGACGTCGGCATGCAGGTGCACCACGACTTCGAATTCGCCGGTGCGGCGCAGCGGGCCTTCGCCCATCACGACTTCCGACTTTTCCAGCGGGTAGCCGGCGGCGGTGAAGGCTTCGGCGATGTCGCGCGGGCCGATCGAGCCGTACAGCTTGCCTTCGGTGGAGGCGTTGGCCTTCACGGTGACGGCGGCGCCTTCGAACTTGGCCTGGCGGGCCGAGGCGTCGGACAACAGGGCGTTGGCCTTGGCTTCGTAGTCGGCGCGCTTGGCTTCGAACTGGGCCAGGTTGGCTTCGGTGGCCGGCACGGCCTTGCCCTGCGGCACCAGGTAGTTGCGGCCATAACCGGGCTTGACGTTGACCTTGTCGCCCAGGCCGCCGAGGTTGGTGACTTTCTGCAGGAGGATCAGTTGCATGGTCTTGCTCCGTGTTCGTTAGCGGCGGCGCTCGGGGAGCGCGCCGCAACTTGTCGCTGTCCGAACGGACGTGGACTGGTTCAGAAGTGGGCGGATCAGTAGTGGCTGTCGCAGTACGGGATCAGCGCGAGGAAGCGCGAGCGCTTGATCGCGGTGGCCAGCTGGCGCTGGTAGCGCGACTTGGTGCCCGTGATGCGGCTCGGCACGATCTTGCCGGTTTCGGTGATGTACTGGCGCAGCGTGTTGAGATCCTTGTAATCGATCTCGACCACTTTCTCGGCGGTGAATTTGCAGAACTTGCGGCGGCGGAAGAACTTGGACATGAGATGGGCTCCGAGGCGATGGCGGCGTTATGCCGCAACGGTTTCGTCGTTGTTCGAGGATTCGGTTTCGCCGTCCTCGTCGCGACGGCGACGCTCGGGCTTCTCGTCCTTGCTCTTCATGATCAGCGACTGCTCGGTCACCGCTTCGTCGCGCGCGATGATCAGGTGGCGCAGCACGGCGTCGTTGTAGCGGAAGCCCGACGACAGCTCGGCCAGCACCGGCGCGGTGCATTCGATGTTCATCAGCACGTAATGGGCTTTGACCAGATTCTCGATCGGGTAGGCCAGCTGGCGGCGGCCCCAGTCTTCGAGACGGTGGATCGTGCCCTTGTCGCCTTCGATCAGCGTCTTGTAACGCTCGATCATGGCGGGCACCTGTTCGCTCTGGTCAGGGTGGACCAGAAACACGACTTCATAATGGCGCATCGATAGATCCTTCTGGATGCCCGGTCGGCGGGATGCCGGCAGGCAGCCTCCCGCGATGGCAGGAATGCCGGTGCAGTGAGGCAAGGGCCTCGCCCGGATTCGGGAGTCCGAGCGGACGAGGGGCGCGAATTGTAGGCGAATCCGTGCTTTGGTGCAATGCGCAAGGCCTTGCACGCGCGCGGCGGCCGGCGCTCGCAGCGGTTGTCCCCTGCCCCGCGCCGGCTGCGTTGATGACGGCGGCACGGACAGGTCGGAAGTCACGCATCGCGGCGCCGCGCGTCGTGATCGCGGATGAAGTTTCCGGGCTAAACTCCGGCCACGTCGACGGCCAACGGCCTCATGGGGAGACGCATTTGAGCAGGTTCCTGCGCGCTTTGGAAAAGGTGGGGCTGGTCGAGGCCGAACAGCGCCCGGTCGAAGAGGCCGCGCCGGCCACCGAACTTCCCACGCTCGATGCCCCGGCCCCTGAGCCGATGCCCGAGCCGGTTCCGCCGCCACCGTCGGGCCCGATCCACGAACAGCGCCCGTTCGACGAAATCTATGCCTCCGGCCAAGTGGCCGCGTCGCCCTTCAGCGCCGAAAAACTGCTGAAGATTCTGGAAGGCCTGGCCGCGCTCGAGCCCGCTTCGCGCAAGGCCGCGGTGCTCGCGCTCGATGCCGCCGACGAAGCCTGGACCGTCGACGACGCCCTGCTCGACGCCGAACGCAAGATCCGCGCCCTCGACCAGGCCCGCAAGCAGATCGAAGAACAGGCCCGGGCCGCGCTCGAAGAAGCGCGCGCCGCGATCGAAGCGCGCGATCTGAACCAGCAGGACACCGTCGCGCGCATCCGCCAGCAGATCGCCGATCTCGAAGGCCTGCTCGAACGCGAAGTCACGCGCGCCACCGAAGAAAAGGCCGCGCTGCAGGACGGCGCACGCGCCGCGAAGGATGCCTGCGCGCGCGAAAGCGCGCGCTTCGACGCCGAGATCGCGCGCCTGCGCCGGCTCGGTGAAGTGTTCGCGCCCGGCCCCGGCGCGCCGCGTCCCTGATTCCAATTTTCATCTTCCAACTTTCATCCAAACTTTTCCGCTTCGATTTTCCCGCTCATTCTCCTGCCCAGGACACAACGATGGCCAAGCTCACTCCCCTCGCCAAAGGGCTGATCACCCTCGCCATTCTCGGCGGCACCGCCGCGGCGGCATGGCATCTCGGACTGCGTGAAATCGTGCAGGGCAAAGCCGCCGACGGCACGCCCGCCGCGCCCGGCACATCGACGGCGAGCACGAACCCGTCGCCCAACACGCCGGCTTCGACCCCACCGAGCGCCGCGCCTGCCACGCAGCCGCGCGGCGGCGCACTCGGTTCGGACGGCAATCCGCTGAAGGTCAGCATCGTGAGTTTCCACGGCTACGCGCCGGCGCTGGTGGCGAACGGCAAGTCGCTCACCACGCAGCCCGGTTCGATCTACGACAAGCTCGGCGTGAACGTCGCGTTCGTCATCCAGGACGACATCCCGACGCTGTCGACCATCTTCGAATCCGGCGCCGCGCAATGCGCGTGGCGCACCTCGGATTTCTGGGCCCAGGAACAGCCGAACCTGCGCAACGCCGGCCTCGACGCGCGCGCCGTGATGGTGGTCGACAACACGCAGGGCGCCGACGCGATCATCACGCGCGATCCGGCGATCAAGCGCGTCGAAGATCTCGCCGACCGCAGCATCGCCCTGCTGCAGTACACGCCGTCGGACGGCATGACGATCGACGCGATCGAAAACTCGAGCCTGTCCGCGCGCCGCAAGACCTCGGTGAAATACGTCTACATCAACGCCGAGGAAGGCACCGCCGGCGTGCGTGCCGCGCTCGAATCGGGCAACGTCGATGCGGCCGCGCTGTGGGATCCGGATCTGTCGCTCGCGCTGAAGAACATCCCCGGTGCGCAGGTCGTCTACTCGACGAAAACCGCGACCAACCTGATCTACGACGTCATCGTCTGCGACAGCCGCGTGCTCGACGACCCGGCCAACGAAGCCGCGCTGCAGGGCTTGGTCACCGGCTGGATGAACGGCGTCGACGCCGCCAAGAAGGCGCCCGACGAAGCCGTCGATGCGCTGGTGAAAACCGAAGAGTTCTTCGCGCTGCTGGCGAAGGATCAGGGCCGTCCCTTCGTCAAGACGCTGTTCGACAACATCGTGTGGACGGGACTGGAAGACAACGCGCGCATTCTCGGCCTCGTCGGCGGCACCAATCATTACGAGCGTGTCTATCGCCGCTTCGACGGCATCTATCGCCGCGCCGGCGCATTGGCCAATCCGAATTCGCCGGTGATCAATCCGCAGGATTCGGTCGACACCCGTTTCATCCGCAAGCTGCTCGCCGCCAACCAGGCCGCGCAAGCGGCGGCGGCGAAACCGGAATTCACCTTCAGCGAAACCCAGCGCGCCGAAGCCGTGACGCGCGAAGCCGCCGTCACCAAACCCGTCACCGTCAACTTCGGCACCGGCTCGGCCCAGCTGAGCAAGCGCGCCGAGAAAACCATCGACGACGAAGTGGTGCCCTTCATCGAGAACAACGGTTCGGCCTATTTCGAGATTTCCGGCAATACCGATTCCACCGGTTCGCGCGACACCAATATGCGCCTGTCGCGCCAGCGCGCGCAGGCCGTGGTCGATTATCTGGTGAGCCAGTGGGAATTCGACAAGGCGCGCTTCCAGGTGGTCGGCAACGGCCCCGACAGCCCGCTGTGCAACGAGCGCAATCCCGGCGCCGAAGGCCTGAGTCTCGACGAATGCCGCTCGGCCAACCGCAGCACGCGCGTCGCCGTGCTCACCCGCTGAGACGCCGCGCATGAGTTCGATCGCGTGGTGGAATCCGTATGCGCCGCTGACGCCGCAGGCGCGGCGCTGGCTCGGCATCGGCGCCGTGGTGACGGTGCTGGTGCTGTGGAGCGCGATCGCCGGCTCCGGCCTGGTCGGGCCCAACAAGTTGCCGCCGCCGTGGCAGGTCGCCAAGGCTTTCGGTTATCTGGCGTGGGACGGCCAGACCGAACGCAGCCTGTTGTTGAACGCGACGATGTGGTCGGTCGGCCGCGTCGTCGCCGCGGCGGCGCTGGTGATCGCGATCGGCATTCCGATCGGCGTGCTGATGGGCGCGGCACCGCGCGTCAACGCCGTGCTTTCGCCGCTGGTCGATCCGTTCCGTTCCGCACCGGTGGTCGCGCTGTTGCCGATCATGGTGATGTGGTTCGGCATCGGCGAATGGATGAAGGTGCTGTTCCTGTTCGTCGGCGCCGTGGTGTTCCTGATCCCGATGGTGCGCGATGCGATCATCGCCGTGCCGCAGGCCTACTGGGTGAGCGCGCGCGACCTGGGCGCAACGCCCTTCGAAGCGGTGCGCCACGCCGTGCTGCCGATGGCGATGCCGCGCATCGCCGATGCCGTGATCGTCGGCGTGTCGGTGATGTGGACCTACATCACCGTCGCCGAATACGTGAATGCGCGCGAAGGTCTGGGCCAGCTGATCCAGAATGCGCGGCGCTTCTCCGCGATGGACCAGGTGTTCGCCGGCATCATCGTCATCATCGCGTTCGCCTTGATAAGTTATCAATTGATGCAATTGGCCAAGCGCAAGCTCTATCCGTGGGAGACGCAACTTTGAATGCTGCCACCGCCGAAACGGTTTCGCCGGCCACGCCGGTGAGCATCGAACTGCGCGAGATCGTGCAGGAATACCCGGCGCGCGATGGCGGCAGCGGCGTGGTGCGCATCGTCGACCGCATCAGCCTCACCTTCGACCGCCCCGGCATCAATATGCTGCTCGGGCCTTCGGGCTGCGGAAAATCCACGCTGCTGCACATGATGGGCGGCGTGCGGCCGATCGGCGTGACCACGCCGACCTCGGGCGAAATACTGATCGACGGCAAGCCCTGCGTCGATGCGCACGACGATGCCGTGATGGTGTTCCAGCGCTACGCCAACCGGCCCGATCTGACGGTGTGGGAAAACGTCGCGTTTCCGTTCCGTCTCAAACATTGGCGGCGCCGCCTGTCGAAAGCCGAATGGGCGCCGCGGGTCGATGCGATGATCGAAGCCGTCGGACTGGGCTCGCATCGCAACCATCGTCCGGCGCAGCTATCCGGCGGCCAGAATCAGCGCGTCGCGCTGGCCCGCGCGCTGGCGCTGCAACCGCGCATCCTGCTGATGGACGAACCGTTCGGCGCGCTCGATGCGCAGACGCGCGCCGATGCGCAGACGCTGCTGTCGGACCTGCATCGCAAGAATCCCTGCCTGATCGTGTTCGTCACGCACGATGTCACGGAGGCGTTGACGCTCGGCGACCGCGTCATCGTGCTGTCGACGCAACCCGCACGCATTGCCGACGATTTCGCGATCGTCGAGCCGCGTCCGCGCAGTGCCAGCTGGCAGCGTTCGAGCGAGGCGGTGAAGATGGAAGAACGCATCCTCGACCAGCTGCACCGCACCAGTGCGGGCCGCGGCGAAGTGTCGGTTTCGATCTGAGCTTGACTGCCTGACGCCTGACGCCGATGCGACCCGCCGCCCTGCCCCCATCGCCGCCGTCGACTGCCGAGCGCAAGCCGGAAGAGCCGCCGTCGTACCTGTGGTCGATGCTGACCAGCCCGATCAACATCAATCTGGGCCTGCTCAGCCTCGTCGCCTGCACCGTGCTGGCGATTCCGTACGGCCTGGCGGGCGCGGCGCTGCCGCTGCTGGTGTTCGGTGCCGGCGAAGCGATCGCGTCGATGTTCATTCCGTCTTCGGCCAGCTTTCGCAACAAGGTCGACCGCCGCTGGAAACTCAAGCGCCGCGCGCAGTCGACCGAACATCTGCAGCGCGAAATCGCACAACGGGCACGCGACAAGGATCCGCGCTGGCAGGTGCATGCGCGCCTGCGCGAACGCATCGCCTCGCTCGGAGAAATGATCCGCCACCGGCACAGCGGCATCTCCGAGCGCGATCTCGATCGCCTGGAAGACGCCAGCGTCGATTATCTCGGCCTGTGGCTGGCCGACATGAGCATGGTCGAGCGCCAGTCGGCGGTCGATGAAGCCGCCGTCGAGCAGCGCATCGCGGAACTGGGCAAGCGCATGGAAAGCGGCGCCGCCGACACCCGCAGCCTGCAGAAGGCGCGCAACGATCTGGAAGAACTGCTGGTGCGCCATCGCCGTCTCGCCAGCCGCAAGGCGGCGGTGGAAGCGGCGCTGCTGTCGCTGCCCGATGCGGTCGAAGAAATCTATCACGCGGTAGTGACAACCCCGGCTTCCGGCGAAGGCGGCGCGCGCCTGCAGGAAGCGATCGAACGCCTGCGCCTGGAAGAAGAACTCGAAAGCAGCTACGGCGCCGAAATCAACGAATTCCTGCCGCCGAAGGCCGCGCGGTCCCTGCATGTGGTGAAGCAATGAGTCCCGATATGACCGACACCGCGAACCCCGTCGCGCTCGAGGCGCTGCAAGCCCTGTGCGATTTCCAAGCGCGCGAAACCCTGGTGCGCGAAACCCTGCGCGCCGCGCTCACCGATCCGGTGCGGCGCGTGCGATTCCTCGGCCGCTACACCAGCTGGAACGGTTTCTTCGGCTCCGGCGTGGCCACCTTGTCGGGCAAGATCGGCCGCTGCCGCGGTTTGTTCCTCGATCCCGATCAACCGGTGAAAGCGCTCGCCGATCGCAGCGTCTACGTCGCCAGTTTCTTCTTCGACGCCGCGCGCGATGAATTCGACGATCGCGACACCGTGCATCGCGATACGCACCGCTGCCTTGCGCAATCCACGTTGAAAGGCCTGATCGACCACGGCATGCGCGCCGGCGCACTCGGCGATACCGCGTCGGTGAACGCCTTGCTGCAGGAACCCGACTGGCTGCAGCAACTCAATAAACGCGTCGCCACCGGCTATGGCGCCGCGCTCGCCGACGATCTGCCGACGGTGTTCGCGTGCATCGGTTATCACCTGGGTTCGGAACTGCTTGCCGACCAGGAATTCTCGACCATCGACGCGACGCTGCGCGCCGAAGCGCCGGAGCTCGTCGAGTATCTGAAGAACAACCGCGTCAACGTCGCCGGCCAGGAACACGTCGCCTACCAATGGATCGCGATCCATTCGGGCCACGGCGGCGGCGCCGAAGCCGACCATTTCGAGTGGGCCACGCAGGGCGCGCGACTCGCGTTCCGCTTCGTGCCGCCGGCGCAGCACGCCGGACTGGCGAAGCATCTGCATCGCGGTTTCAGCCAGTTCGCGGCCGACCATCTCGAATTCTTCCAGCGCGTCAACGAAGCCACCCCCTGACTTTTTCCGGAGAGATATCCCCCCATGGCCAGCATCAATTTCTTCTCGCGACTGGGCAACCTGTGGCGCGGCTTCGTCTCGCTGTGGATCGCCGACATCGAGAAGAATCACCCCGAAATCGCCTACGAAAACGCCATCACCTCGATGGTGACGAAGTACACCAAGCTCAAAAGCGCCACCGCCGCGATCATCCGCCGCCGCGATGAAATCGACGCGCGCGTCGACGCCGAACGCAAGGCGCTGATGCAGGTGAATTCGGATCTGGAAACCGCGCTCGCCACCAACCAGGACGATCTGGCCCTGGTGCTGCTGCAGAAGAAGAGCGCTGTCGAAGCCGAACTCGCGGGCCTGGCGAGCGAAGCCGAACAATCGAAGGTCGACGCCGACGATGCCAAGAACGCGCTGCTCGCGGTGAAAGGCGAGATCGGCAAGCTCAAGGCCGAACGCGACCGCATGCTGGCGAAAATGCAGAGCGCGCAGGCGCGCATCCAGATCCAGTCGCAGCTCGATGGCCTGAGCGTGGAAGCCGATGTGCAGGCACTCGACAAGGTGCGCGATCACATCAAGAACACGATTTCCGAAGCCAACCTCGGCAAGGAACTGCGCGATTCCGATCTGGACGTGCGCCTGGACAAACTGCGCCAGCAAAGCGGCAGCGTGACCGCGCGCGCGCAGCTCGACGAGCTCAAACGCCAGCGTGCCACGCAGGCCGCCGCCGGCAAGCAGATGTAAGGCCGGACCATGAGCGAACCTCGCCAGGACACCGCCCCGCTGCCGCGCTGGGCCGAAACCGTGCGGCGCAAATATCTGGGCGGCGAAGCCTCGATGTTCGTGCTGCACCACAATGTGTTCGACGAGATTCTCCACGGCGGCCGTTTCTATTCGCTGATCGATTTCCTTGCCGAGGTGATGCTCGGCAAGAACAAGCAGACCATCCTGGTGTACGACCCCTCGGCCGGTGCGCGCTATGCCAAGCGCAACGCGTCTGCGGGCACATCGGCCGAACCGCTGGCGGCCGGCAAACCGCCGGAAGAGGCGCTGGCCGCGATCGAAGAGGAAATCCTGCTGCGCAACAGCGCGGCGCTGATCATCCCCTACGCCGGCAGCATCGCGCCGCCGGGCGACGATTCGATGCTGTCGTATGTCGATCGCATGGCGGCGATCCGGCTGCATCGCTGGTCGATGAGTCCGGAACTCGAGAGCAAGGACAACGTGGTGTTCCTGCTCACCGAATCGCTGGCCGAACTCAACCCGAAAATCGTCTCGAATCCGCGCGTCGCCGCCGTGCAGGTGCCGTTGCCGGACCTGGAAGAACGCAGCGCGGTGATCCGCCACGTCGATAAATCGATCGACGAGAAGCACGTGCTGCGCCTGGCCGAGCATTCTTCCGGCCTGCGCGCCGTGCAGATCGCGCAATTGCTGACGCCGCGCGACGCCGGGCTCAATGAAGGCGACCGGTTGAAGCTGATCCGCTCGCTGCTCGGCGACACGCCCGATGCCGCCGAGCGCGCCACCAAGCTCGCGGCCATCACGCGCGGCATGGAACCGGACGAAATCCGTCACCTGATCAATCCGGCACATCCGTTGCCCGAAACCGATGCCGGCGATGCCTACGCCGAAGTGATCGAGCTCGTGCACAAGCGCAAGCGCGAGATCATCGAGAAGGAATGCGCGGGACTGATCGAGTTCGTCGATGCGCGGCTCGGACTCGAAGCGGTCGGCGGCAACGAAGCGATCAAGGCGGAGCTCAACCAGATCGCCGACGCCATCAAGAGCGGCGACAAGAACCGCGTGCCGATGGGATTGTTGTTCGTCGGGCCGATGGGCACCGGCAAGACTTTCGTCGCCAAGTGTTTCGCGAAAAGTTCGGGGCTTTCGGCCGTCACGCTGAAGAATTTCCGTTCCAAGTGGGTCGGTTCCACCGAAGGCAATCTCGAGAAAGTGCTGAGCATGGTGAAGGCGCTCGGCCCCATCATCCTCATCATCGACGAGGGCGATCGCAGCTTCGGCGGCGGCTCGGAAGAGAACGACGGCGGCACCTCGTCGCGCGTGATCGCGCGGCTGAAAGAATTCATGAGCGACACCGACAACCGCGGCAACGTGCTCTTCATCCTGATGACGAACCGGCCCGACAAGCTCGACATCGACATCAAGCGCGCCGGGCGGCTCGATCGCAAGATTCCGTTTTTCTACAACGATACGGCCGAGGACGTCGAAGCCGTGCTGGGCGCGCTTTTCTCGCGCTACAAGGTCGGCAAAGGCATCGACCTCGCCGCCGAGCGCGAGCGCACATCGCAGCGCCTGATCGGCTATTCGAATGCCGATCTCGAAGCGGTGACCCTGGTCGCGCTCAACAGCGCGCGCGAAAGCGGCGGCGAAGTGACGGCCGAGGTGCTGGTGAAATCGATCGACGACTACGTGCCGGCGCGCGATGCCGGCATGCTCGAATACATGGAAATGCTGGCCGTTTTCGAAGCTTCCCGCCGCAGCATGCTGCCGCGGCGCTACCGCGAGATGTCGCAGGACGATTTCAACCTGCGCCTGCGCGAACTCAAGCGCGAATTGCGTTTGTGATCCCTTCCAGGAGTATCCGATGAACCTGCTGACCGAAGCCACCCTCGATATCCACCACGTGCAGGCCATCGTGCGCGCGATGCACGAACTCGCGCTCGCCGACGGCATGCACGACGCCGAACGCGTGATGCTGCGCGGCTTCTACGACTCCTGCCAGGAAGACTCGAAGGCGCTGACCTCGTTCAACGAACTGATCGCCTCGCCGTTCGACACCGCCGGCGCGCGCGAGATTTTCGACACGCCCGAGCGCGCCGCGGCGCTGCTGCAATCGTGCGTGCTGCTAGCCTACGCCGACGGCCGCTACAGCGAAGGCGAACGCGCCAAGGTACGCGCCTTCGCCGACGCCGTCGGCATGCCGGCGGCCGAGCTGGCCTCGCTCGAAGAGAGCGTGGCCGATCATCTGATGCAGCAGATTTCGCGCATCGGCAACGTCGACGCGCTGAAGGAAGTGGCCGCGGAACTGGAAAGCCGCTGATCGCTGCGGCGCGTCCCGATGCGCAGCCAATGGCGCGAGCCGCTCGGCCTGTTGCTGCTCGGCCTGGTGCTGGTCCTGCTGTGGCGCATCCCCGGCGTCGGCTGGCTGGCCTACCCGTTCCGGCTGTTCGGCACCTTCGCGCATGAACTGAGCCACGGCCTCGCCGCCGCGGCGACCGGCGGCGCCTTGCAACGCATCGTGGTGAATCCGGATCTGTCCGGCATGGCGTGGTCGGCCGGCGGCATCCGCTGGATCGTCGCCAGTGCCGGCTACATCGGCAGCGCGACCTTCGGCGCCTTGCTGGTGCTGCTGGCGCGCGTCGTGCCGGCGCGTGCCTTGCTGCTGACCCTCGGCATCGGACTGGTGCTGGTGTGCGCGCTGTATGTGCGCAATGTGTTCGGTGCGGTCACCGGAACGGTGCTCGGCGGTTTGTTGATCGTCGCCGGCATCTATCTGCGCGAGCCGTGGAATGCCTTCCTGGTTCTGGTGCTCGCGGTGCAGTCGATGCTCGAAGGCTTCGGCAGCCTGCTCGACCTGTTCCAGCTTTCGCGCGCCGACACGGTGCACACCGACGCGCACACGCTGGCGCAGCTCAGCGGCCTGCCGGCACCGCTATGGGCGGTTTTCTGGGGACTGTTTTCGGGCGCGATCGCGTTGGCGGTGCTGCGGGTCGCTTATCGGGGTGAGGATCGACCGGTGGGGCCTGTTCTGAATTGAATGGGAGGCTGCCACCGAGCGGGGATACTGTGATTTCCAATCTTCGTTATTTCGCGCTTCGCTAGGCGACAGAGTGGCTGCGTCCAAGCCGGAAAATCCTAATCTCACCCTTCGTCATTCCCGCGAAAGCGAGAACGACGGGATTGTTGTGCCTCGCGAGAGCGAAAGACTTCAAAGTCACTGGATTCCCGCCTGCGCGGGGAATGACGGGACTGGAGCGGATTTGCGAAGACCTAAATCATTCCCGGATTCCACGATGAAGGTCGCCTCATCCTAACCAACGACGCGATACGACGCGTTACAAACTACGAACCAACCGGTTCGACGCGCTCCACGTTAAACGAACAAAACCAGACGCCCCTACCAATGCACCCCTCTCATCAAAGCCGCAAACGCAATCTGCTCATTGGTAGCGTTCTTCTCCTCATGCCTGCCCTTCATCCCCTTCGCGGCCGCCGAATCCGGGAACAGCTCGAACGCGGTGTTCATCACCACTTCGTAGGCCTTCGGTACCAGCGCATTCAACACGGCCGCGAAAATGCCCAGGCGCGTTGCAATGCGGCTGGGACGTTCGACGATGGCCTGCACGATCAGATCGGCGGCTTCATCGGGGCTCAGTGTGGGGACGCTTTCGTACATCTTGGTCGGTGCGATCATCGCGGTGCGCACCAGCGGCATGTTGATCGTGGTGAAGGAAATGTTCTTGCCCGACAGTTCGCCTTGCGCACAACGGCTGAACGCATCGAGGGCGGCTTTGGAGGCGACGTAGGCGGAAAAACGCGGTGAATTCGCCAGTACGCCGATCGAGCTGATGTTGATGATGTGGCCGCGGCGGCGTTCGGTCATCTGCGGCAGGAAGCCCATGATCAGGCGCAGGCTGCCGAAATAGTTGAGCTGCATCGTGCGTTCGAAATCGTGGAAGCGGTCGTAGCTCAGTTCGATCGAGCGGCGGATCGAACGGCCGGCGTTGTTCACCAGCACATCGACGCCGCCGTGTTCGGCGATCACCTTCGCGACGAGTTCATCGCACGATTTCATCTCGGCCAGGTCGCAGGTGTACGCATGGCAGTCGCCACCGGCGGCGCGGATCGCATCGCGCGTGGCGAACAGTTCTTCCTCGCCGCGCGCCACGATCAGCGTTTTTGCGCCGGCTGCCGCCACTTTCTCGGCGGCCGAACGGCCGATGCCGGCCGAACCGCCGGTGATCAGCACGACTTTTCCGGCGACCTTGCCCTTCAAGGTGCGGTCGATGAAAAGATCCGGATCGAGGTGGCGTTCCCAGTAATCCCACAGCTTCCACGCGTAATCCTCGAGATCGGGTACGCGGATCTTGCTGCCCTTGAGGGCACGCTCGGTTTCGCGGCTGTCGAAGCGCGTCGGGTAGGTGATGAGTTTGATCACTTCGCGCGGAATGCCCAGATCCTTCAGCATCATTCCGGTGAAGCGTTTGACCGGCGCCAGATTCGACAGCGCCATGCGGATCGGCGCCGGAATGAAGGCGAACATGCGCGCGTCCAGGCGCATCGTCATCTGCGGCGCATGACCGGCCCGCGCGAACAGGTTCAACACTTCGCCGATGCGGCGCGGCGCCGGATCGGTGAGATGGAACACGCCACCATCGAGGCCCGCCTTGTGGGCGATATGGTCCATCGCATCGGCGACGAAATCGACCGGCACCATGTTGATGCGACCGCCTTCGATGCCGATCGTCGGCATCCACGGGGGCAGCATTTCGCGCAGTTTCTTGATCAGGCCGAAGAAATAGTAAGGCCCGTCGATCTTGTCGATCGCACCGGTCCTGGAATGCCCGATGACGACGCCCGGCCGATAGATGCGATAAGGAATCTTGTCGCATTCGTTGCGCACGACCGCTTCGGAATCGTGCTTGGTCTTGAAATACGGATTGTCGAGGTCTTCGGCCTCTTCGAACATGTCTTCGCGGAAGACGCCGGCGTACAGGCCCGCCACCGCGATCGAACTGGTGTGATGGAAGCAGCCGGCCTTGATCGCTTCTGCCAGCTGCACCGCGTTGCGCGTGCCGTCGATGTTGGCGATCTTCTGGCTTTCGGCATCGGCAGCCAGGTCGTAGATCGCGGCCAGATGGAAGAAATGTTTCACCTTGCCGGCGAGCGCCTTGATCTGCGCGGCGGTCAGACCGAGGTTGGGCTTACCCAGGTCGCCCGTCACCGGTTCGATGCGTCCGGCGTCCCAGCCCATCGTTTCGATCAACTCGTCGAGCTTTTTCTGCGATCCCTTGCGCACCAGCACGTGGATCGTGCCCTTGCGCTTGAGCAGATTGCCGACCAGATGACGGCCGATGAAGCCGGTGGCTCCGGTGACGAAATATGTCATTGCCTCTCTCCCCCAGTGTGGCTGGCGGACCGGCCGGGCTCCCCGCCCTGCGCGTCCGTATGGTTGCGCGCCAAAGATAGCCCGTGGCGGCGTCGCCTGCCTAGGCGCGATCGAATCGGAGGACGCGGAAGTCCGTCATCGGACGGTAAACCGGCTTTCGCCGGGCTGACTTGTTGCATGCCTAGCTTGGCGGCTCGTCTTCTTCCGATGGAGCCCCGCCGTGATTCGCGACGACAGCCAGGTCCTGCCCCCGCCCGCCCACCTCGATGCCGAGGACAGCAACCGCTCCGCCAATCGCGAATTCGCCGAGGTGCTGGCGGTGAATCTGGGCCGTCGCAAAATGCTGCAGCGCAGTCTCGCCGCGGCGGCCGGCGGCCTGATGGTCGCGCCGCTGTCGCGCGCCATCGCAGCCGCCAGCAGCGGCATGCCGACGCTCGCGGGCGACAAGTTCCTGCCCGGCGTGCTGCCGGTGCGGCCGGGTTTCGCGGCGGTCGACGTGACGCGCGCCGACACCATCACCGTGCCGCCCGGCTACACCGCCAAACCGTTCCTGGCCTGGGGCGAGCCGCTGAGCGCCGATGCTCCGGCCTATCGCGACGGCGGCCTGAATTCGGCGGCCGATCAGGAACTGCAGCTGGGCATGCATCACGACGGCATGCACTATTTCCCGATTTCGCCGCGTCCGGGCCGGCCGAATCGCGGTTTGCTCGCGATCAATCACGAATATGTCGATGGCGTCCATCTGCATCCGGCTGGCGCGACCGCGCCGGGCGGCGTGCGTCCGGCCGACGAGGTCCGCAAGGAAATCGCCGCGCACGGCGTCAGCATCGTCGAAGTGGCCGAGCGCGATCCGGGCGACTGGGAAATCGTGCACGGCCGCTACAACCGCCGCATCACGGCCGCCACGCCGATGGAAATCGCCGGACCGGCGCGCGGCAGCGCACTGCTGCGCACCGCCTATAGCCCGAACGGCACCGCCACGCGCGGCACCGTCAACAATTGCGCGAGCGGCCCGACGCCGTGGGGCACTTACCTCACCTGCGAGGAAAACTGGGCGACCTACCACGTCAACAAGGACACGACGCTGCCGCGCGAACACGCGCGCTACGGCGTGCCGCGCACGGCCAGCGACTATTTGTGGGAAACCGTCGACGAACGCTTCGATGCCACGACCAAAGGCACCGATGCGGCGCAGGATTATCGCAACGCGCCGAACACCTTCGGCTGGGTGGTCGAGATCGATCCGTTCCGCCCCAACAGCACGCCGCGCAAGCGCACCGCCCTCGGCCGCTTCGGCCACGAAGGCGCCTGGTTCGCGCCGGCGCGCGTCGGCCAGCGCATGACGGTCTACATGGGCGACGACGCGCGCAACGAGTACATCTACAAATTCGTCACCGACGCCGCCTGGTTGCCGGCAATGCACGAAGTCAGTGCCGACGTGCTCGATCACGGCACGCTCTACGTCGCGCGCTTCAACGACGATGGCACCGGCGAATGGCTCGCGCTCGATTTCGCCGACGCGCGCTTCCGCGCCGCCGCCGCGGCGGCCGGCGTCAGCTTCGCCGATCAGGCCGACGTGCTGATCAACACCCGGCTGGCGGCCGACGTGGCCGGCGCCACCAAGATGGATCGCCCGGAATGGGGCGCCGTCGATCCGGTCGACGGCACGGTGTACTTCACGCTGACCAACAACAGCGCACGCACGGCGGCGCAGGTGAACGCATCGAACCCGCGAGGCCCGAACGCCTTCGGCCACATCCTGCGCTGGCGCGAACAGGACGATCGCCACGACGCGCTGCGCTTCGACTGGGAAATCTTCCTGCTGGCCGGCACCGAAACCGACAGCGCCGTGCTGCCGGGGCAAAGCGCCAACCGCAAGCTCACCGCGCAGAGCATCCACGCCAGCCCGGACGGCCTCTGGTTCGATCGCGGCGGCCTGCTGTGGATCCAGACCGACATGAGCGGCGCGCAATTGAACGCCGGACCTTTCGGCAACAACCAGATGCTGGCGGCCGATCCGGCGAGCGGCGAAATCCGCCGCTTCCTGGTGGGACCGGTCGGTTCCGAAGTGACCGGCATCGCCGCCACGCCGGACCTGCGCACGCTGTTCGTCAACATCCAGCATCCGGGCGAAGGCAGCAGCTGGCCCGACGGCGGCACGGCGCGGCCGCGTTCGTCGACGGTGATCGTCACCAAGAACGACGGCGGCATCATCGGCAGTTGAGGCGGCGCGGCGGGAACGACTCCTCGTCGTGCGTTCCCGCCGCGTTCGCGTTGACCGTCTGCGGAGCGCATGCTATCTACCTGCGTCCGCCGGGCACCCCGCTCCGGCCCGTCATGCCCTACGCCGGAGCCACGTCATGGCCGATCTGAAAGCCGAGTTCGAACAAGCCGCCAAAGACATCAAGGACTTGTCCGAACGTCCCGACAACGACACCTTGCTGCGCCTGTACGCGCTCTACAAACAGGGCGCCGAAGGCGACGTCAACGGCCCCAAGCCCGGCTTCTTCGACTTCGTCGGCACCGCCAAATACGAAGCCTGGGCCAAGCTCAAAGGCACCTCGCAGGAAGACGCGCAGAAGAAATACGTGGCGCTGGTCAAGAAGCTGAGAACCTGACCCGGCCGATGGCCAGGCGCACCCGCGAGCGGATCCTGGAGACCAGCCTCGCGTTGTTCAACGCGCGCGGCGAACCGAACGTCACCACCAATCACATCGCCGACGAGCTGGAGATCAGCCCGGGCAATCTTTATTACCACTTCCGCAACAAGGACGACATCATCGAGCAACTCTTCGCGCAATACGAAGAGCGCATCGATCGCGCCTTGTCGACGCCGGAAAACCGGCTGCCGGAACTGGAAGACATCTGGCTGCAGTTGCACCTGGTGTACGAGTGCATCTGGGATTTCCGGTTCCTGTATCGCGATCTGGTCGACATCCTCTCGCGCAACCGCAAACTGCGCATGCACTTCGCGCGCATCCTCAAACGCGCCGCCGACAGCGCCACCGAAGTGATGCGCGGCCTGGTGCAAGCCGGCATCATGCGCGCCTCCCCCGCCGAAGTGCAGGCCACCGCCAACAACATCCTCGTCATCGCCACCTTCTGGCTCAACTTCAGCAGCGTCCGCGGCCACACCGACGAACACGAAGCCATCCGCCATGGCATCCATCAGGTGATGATGCTGCTGGCACCGTTCCTGCGCGATGCGGAGCGGGTGCATCTGAATACGTTGTCGGCGGCTTATCTCGACGCGTAGGCATGGCATCGGCCAAGCCGGAGCCCAGCACATGACGCAGCCCGTAGACGAGATTCTCGAAGTTCTCGCAAATTCCGGGCTGCTTCTCAAGCAGGACAAGAACCTTCCCAACGTGGTTTCCTTGATAACCGGGGAAACGCTCAGCAAGTCGTGGTGGTCGCATCCGAAGGGGCGACAGATCTTCGGCGTGCTCGCGCAGTTGGCGGATCATCCCGATGTGCTGTTCACCAAACTGCTTCACCGCAAGGTGACGCTGGTGCATCGCGAACTTTGGCCGGCTTTGCTGGCGGTGGCTGGCGCGCGCGACGCCTGGCAATTGCGCGGATTGTCTCCGGCAGCCGTAAAGCTGCTCGACACGGTGGATCAGTCGACTTCGCTTGTGCGTGGAAGCGGCGATGCGGTCAAGGAAATCGAGTGTCGGCTGCTGCTGCATGCCGAAGAAATCCATGCGGAATCCGGGCGTCACGAGACCCTCCTGAACACCTGGGTCCAATGGTCACTTGGCGCCGGTGTAGAACCGCTGGAATCTTCCGCGGCGGGCCGTCGGAAACTTGCAGAAGCCGCCAGCGCGCTGGGCGCAGCCGCGTCGGCCTTGCCATGGCCAGCGGACCTCGACAAGGTGATCTGAAAGATGGTGCCGTGGACATGAGCATCGGTCCGTTTATGCTTTTTCAACGGCGGACGACGCAGCGCACGCCCTCACGCTGTCGGGAGGACGCAGGCACGGATAGACTCGGACGACCCTCCAACGCGGTCACTACGATGGACTACGCGTCGCGCTTGCTGTCCTGCATTTTGTTCGCAGTCGTCGTGTCGCCGCCCGTGCGCGCCCAGAGTTCCGACGAAGAAGAAATCGTCATGGCCGTCACCCAGCAAGGCTGCGACGCGCTGCGCAACGGCGATCTGGACGCGGCGGCAACCGTGCTGGCGCCGGAGTTCACGCTGGTCGGCTCGAACGCGCAGATTCAAACCCGCGACGATATCTTCGCCGAAATGCGGGCCGGTGATCCGCACTATGAAGTGTTCCGCAATCACTCGATGACCGCGCGCGTTTATGGCGATGCCGCCATCGTCCAAGGCATCACCACCGTCAAAGGCACGTCCGGCGGCACGCCGTTCGAAACCGACGTCCGGTTCACGGATACATTGATCAAGCACGAAGGACAGTGGCGGCTCGTGGTCAGCCACGCCACGAAAATTCCGGCACCCTGACCGGTACTCATGTCACAGGCCAATGCGTCGCGTGCAACTTTTTTGCGCACGCCGGCCGATTCAGCGCCTGTCCGTCAAAACTTCATAAGTTGCACACTCGTGCACCACGTAATCCGCCCATTGGCGTATATCGCGCATCTTTCGCCGATTGCCCAGCGCCAGCAGTTCGGCGCGTTCGCGCACCTTGGCGCGTTCGCATCGGTGCCAGGCGCGCTCTTCGTCGTGGCTCATGCGCTGTCGCCGTGACGGTGGGCCGTAGTCGGCCGGGCCGGTCACATTGACGACCGACGCGGTGGCCGACGCCACCGCTGCGCTGGATACCGTCGATCTCGCCGGCGAGCGTTCGCGGTCGGGGTCAATCTCGACCTCGAATTGCTTTTCCAGGCTGCTGCCGGACGGACAGTCGCTGCTCGTGTAAATCGGAACCTGGTCGGCACCGATGCACTTGTTGACCGCCTTCGCGGCCGTCCGCGGCTCGCGGCGCGGCGTTGCCTGGCTGACGCGCGGGACGGGGACGGAGCGCACGACCGAAGGCGCCGCCGCAATCGGCATTTTGCGCGACGCGGTGCGATTCTCTGTCCACCATGCATAGCCGCTCAGTGCCGCGAAAACAGCGGCAAAGAAGGCGAATGCGGCCGGCGGCCAGAGGGATTGTTGTCTGCGCGACATGACGGCCGAGCTTCTCGAAGCCCGCAGCGTAGCCGTGTCACGGCCGTTCGGGCAGGTGACAAATTCCTAGGTCGACGCAAGTTCACAGTTGCCGCGCCAGCAGATCGCAAAATCCAAAAAGCAAAACGCCCCGGCAATCCCGCCGGGGCGTCCTGTGCTTCGTCGCAACTGACGTGGTTGCTCGTTACGCGGCTTTCGCCTTGCGCGTGGCGCGCTTGGCGGTGGCGCGGGTCTTGGCGACGACGCGCTTGACGGTCTTGCGGGCGCGCGCCTTCGGGGCCGGCTTCATGCCGAGCTTGTCGAGCACGGGGGCCAGGCGGGTTTCGAGTTCGGCTTTTACCGTGCCGTAGGTGGCTTCGGCGCGCTCGCGGATCGGCGAGACGGCGGCTTCGACGCGGTTGCGCACATTGGCGTAACCCTGGCGGGCCTGGCCCTGAAACTCGGCAATCGACTGTTCGAAGCGGCCCTGGAACTGCTTGCCTTCTTCGAGCAGCGTGCCGTAGAACTTGATGCCGTTCTTGCGGGTGAGCGAGACGGCGCCCAGGCCGGCCAGCCAAAGATCGCGGGCTTCGAGTCGGGCCGCTGCCGCTGCCGGTCGACGGGTCTTCAGTTGCTTCGCCATGACGCACCTCGTGTGGATGATGGAGTACGACGCTTCGTACGCTGTCGTATCCTAGGCATCGTCTCTAGAACTTTCACACTAGCCACACGCATGCGTCGCGTCGTGGATCGACCAGCAGGGGAAAGACATGGCGGGCAAGAAGGGTTGGGCGGCATTTCCATTCGACAGCAAAGCCTTCGACTACAGCGGCGACAAACTCGCCAAGGCCTGGGACAAACTGCACGCCGGCGATTGCGAAGTTTTTCCCGACGAGGCGCGCATCGCGAAAGTCTTGAAGGCCAATCCGAAACTCGGCAAAGCGGCGGATGCAGCGACGATAGCCGCGCAACTGCAGGACGCCTGGCGCGCGTATCACAAGGGCGATTTCCAGACCGCGTTCGAAACCGGCGAGGCCCTGGGCCCGCTAGGCGCCTCGGTGGCGGTGAAAGCCGGCGGCGTGCACGCCGTTTATCTGGTGGACGACGAAAAAGAACAGCTCAAACGCTATGAAGCGCTGGGCAAACTGGCCGAAGAGGCGAGCAAGGCGCTGCCCGACGATCCCAACACGCACTATCGCCGCGCCTTCGCGATCGGCCGCTACAGCCAGGGCATTTCGATCGCCAAGGCGCTATCGCAGGGCCTGGCGGGCAAGGTGAAGGAAAGCCTCGACAAGACGTTGAAACTGGCTCCCAAACATGCTGAAGCGCACACCGCCATCGGTTTGTATCACGCCGAAATCATCAACAAGGTCGGCGGCTTGATCGGTGGCATGACTTACGGCGCGAAGGCTTCCACCGGCGAAGAACATCTGAAAACCGCGCTGAAACTGACCCCCGACTCGCCGATCGCCCACATCGAATACGGCAATGGTTTGATGCTGCTGCACGGCGACAAGAAAGAAGACGATGCCGCGGCCGCCTACGAAAAAGCCACGAAGCTCAAGCCGAAGGACGCGATGGAGAAACTCGATATCGAGTTTGCGAAGTCGCAGTTGGAGGATTGAGGCGCGTGACGGCGCGAATCATTCAAGAATCGCACGCACGGCTTCGAGCGCTTCTTCAACTATCGATGCAGGGGCTTTTTCCACACGCCGGAATGTGCGTGCTCGTGCATCGAGCATTCGAATCTGATCGCAAAGCACGACGCCTTGTGTCGCCGTGCCAGAACCGAGCAGGTTCACCGCGAAGCCATTGCCACGCGAAGACGCGGCGCCTTGGGTAATCGGCGCGACGAGCAGCAATCCGGAGGCCTTGTTGTAATCGTCAGCGGAGAGTACGAGCACCGGCCGCGAGCCCCGGATTTCGCGCCCTTGCGTCGGATCAAGGCTCATCTGAACGATGTCTCCGCGCTGCGGAACACCGCGGGTCACAACACTTCCCGCCCCTGCGGCCCATCATTGAGCCATTCGTCGTCGCGCGTCCACGCCGCCGGAGTTTTGGGGCTGTCCGCCAGCCTGTCGGCCAGACTGCGGCGCGCCGGTTGAACCGACAAAGTACGTCCTTCCAGGCGCAGTTCGACTACCGACCCGGCGTCGACGGCCATCGTCTCGGCAATGGCCTTGGGAATAGAAAGAATGATGGAACCGCCCGACTGGCGAAGTGTGGCTGTGCGGGACATGGCTGGCTCGGCGGTTGTTTTACTGGAGTATAACAATACTCCCGAACATCTTCAGACTCAAATCGCGAGCCAGACGCCATTCAAACGCCATATTTTTATCCGACCAGTTCCCGTTCCATCGTCATCTCCGCATCCCCCGCCGTAATCGGCTGCTCCCAATCTTCCATCAAGGTGATGTAGAGCAACTTCTCGAATTCCCCGCGGAACCGGCGAATGATTTCGTCGGGCTTGGGCACCGCCTTGGCGTCGGTGATCAGTCCGAAATGCACCTCGCCGTTGTAGCTCAGGATACTGATGCCCATGCCGATGCCGCCGGTCTGCGGCACCCAGAACATCTGATCTCTGATGCGGGCGCCGGCCAGATATAGCGGCATTTGCGGGCCCGGGACATTGGTGGCGACCGCAGTGGCTTTGCGGCTGAAGAGATCGAGTGCGAAACGCTGCACCGGCACCGGCGTCATGCCGAGAGCGGCGAGTACGCCGAAGGTCATCACGGCCTGGCGTGAGGATTTGATCTGACACATGTTGTCGGCGACGCGTTCGAGACGGCGCAATGGATTGGCTTCGCCGATCGGCAGGTCGAGGAACACCAGGCCGAAATGGTTGCCCAACTTCTTCGCGTGTTCGAGCGGACGCAGGTTCACGGGCACGGTGGCGCGGATCGTCAGTCCGTCCACTTCCTCACCGATGTCGATCAGATACGAGCGCAGTGCGCCTGCCGCCGAAGCCATCAGCACGTCGTTGACGGTGCAACCGAGTGCGCGGCCGACCGTCTTCACTTCTTCCAGATCGAGCGGATCGGCCCAGGCGCAGCGCTTGCTCACGCCGAGCGAGCCTTTGAACGCGGTCGGCGGGTCGTCAGGCAGGGCCAGCGCGACGGCCAGTTCGCGCGCGATCTCGCCGCCCTCTTTCGCGATCATGCCGGCGAGCGACGGATCGCGGTACATCTCCATGCCCTTCTCGAACACCTTGCCGCCGATCTTCATCGCGCGATCGATCTGCGCTTTCGCCGGCGAGAAGAATTTCTGCGTGACGCGATCGCCATCGTCCTTGAGCCAGGCGCGCGGCAGGTCGGCACCCTCTTTCGGCGTCGGTGCGATGTCGGTCAACGACAGCAAAACCTGGATCAGCGCGATACCGTCGGCATAGCAATGATGGATGCGCGTGATCAGCGCGCTGCCGCCGCGGTAATTGTCGACGAGGTGGAACTGCCACAGCGGCTTGGAGTGATCGAGCGGCGTCGACGCGAGCTGGCTGACGAGGCGTTCGAGTTCCGGTTTGCCGGCCGCACCGGGCAAGGCGGTGAGGCGGATGTGCCAGTCCAGATCGAAATCCTGATCGGTTTCCCAGAACGCCGACGAAGCGGTGTCGACGGCCTTCTGGCGGAAACGCTTGAAGGCCAGGAAGCGATCGGCGATCAGCTTGCGGAAGGCGCGCAGGTCGAGGCGTTCCTCGAACATGAGCACGCCGGTGATCATCATCAGATTGGTGGGCTTCTCCATCCGCAGCCACGCGGTGTCGACTTTCGACATCGGCTCGCGCCGGCCCTTGCGTGACCCCAGCAGTGCCATCGACGTCTCCCCGGTTGGAACTCGATGGTGCCCGGGCCGAGTGCGCAACGTCAACGCATCAGGTTTTGCGCGAGCGCTGGTAGGCGGCCAGCGCCTCTGCGCGTGAGGATTTCAGGTCGATGATCGGCTGGCGCGGATACGCCGGTGCGTGGCGGGCGAGCAAGCCGGGGAAGCGCCAGGGCTCGAACATGGCGGCATCGGGCAGGGCCTCGAAGCCGGGCAGCCAGCGGCGCACGTAGCTGCCAGCCGGATCGAAGCGCTGCGCCTGCGACACCGGATTGAAGACGCGGAAATACGGCGCCGCATCGGCACCGGTGCCGGCGGTCCACTGCCAGCCCTGCGTGTTGTTGGCGAGGTCGGCATCGACCAGCGTGTCCCAGAACCAGCGCGCGCCGTGCGACCAATGCTGGCGCAGGTTTTTGGTGAGGAAACTGGCGACGATCATCCGCACCCGGTTGTGCATCCAGCCGGTGGCCCAAAGTTCGCGCATGCCGGCATCGACCAGCGGGATGCCAGTGCGGCCGCGGCACCAGGCGTCGAAAGCCGCCGGATCGAAAGCGGCCCAAGGGAAATCGTCGAAGCGCGGATTGAGATTGCGTTCGGCGGTATGCGGGAAGTGGTACAGCAGATGCTGCGCGAACTCGCGCCAGCCGAGCTCGCGCAGGAAGGCTTCGACTTGCGCTTCGGCCGTGGCTGTCCAGCGTTCTTCGCGCAAACGCGCCAGGATGCGGCGCGGCGAGATTTCGCCGAAATGCAGATGCGGCGACAGACGCGAGGTGCCGATGCGATCGGGAAGATCGCGCGCGATCTTGTAATCGGCGGCGGCGTCATCGATGAAACGCTCGAGCGATGCGAGCGCGCCGGCTTCGCCGGCCTCCCACTGTTCGAAGATCTTTCGGTCCCAACGCGGCACCGGCGGCGCAATCACCTCCTCGATCGATACCGAATTCGGCAATGCTATGTGCGGAAGCATCGCAGGACGCACATCCGGCGCCGGCAAGGTTTCAAGCCGGGCGCGCAGGTTGCGCCAGAACGGCGTGAAGACGCGATACGGATCGCCGGTCTGGGTCCGGATCTGCCAGGGTTCGATCCACGCCGCCGCGTTGTGGCTGTGCGCTGCGATGCCGCGCTCGCGCAGCGCTTGTTTGATCGCCGCATCGCGCCGGATGCAGGCCGGTTCGTACAAACGATTCCAGTGCACCGCCTGCGCGCCGGTCTCGTCGAGCAGCAGATTCAGCGTTGCGAGGCTGGGGCCGCGTCGAACGACTAGCGCCGACCCCAGACGCCGCAGATCGGCATCGAGTTTCGCCAGCGAGCGGCGCAGCCAGGCCAGACTCGCCGCGCCCGGCGCCCACGGGTTTTCTTCTTCCGGCGCGTGGAGGTAGACCGGGACGACCGCGCCGTCGCGCAGCGCGGCCTGCAACGCGGGATTGTCGTCGAGCCGCAGATCGCGGCGGAACCAGAGCAAGGAAATCGTCATCCGGCAACGCTAGCCGACGCAACGGCGAAAGCGCGTGAACGATCCGGCCGGGTTCACCGCGCGTGACACTTTCCGCCTGCGCTGCCGCGCTTCGTTCATGTCTGCAATACGCCATCAAATGCCGCTGCGCCGCCACGGCCTTGACCTATACTCGCGACACTCAAAAAGGGGAAATCGATGCGCACGAGCTTGGGCCGCCCGATCTGGATTCTCTGCCTGCTCGGCGCGCTCGCGCTGGCCGGATGCGGCAAGGACGAACCGGTGCCGATCGCCACTACGCCGGCGACGCAGGCGCCGGCCGCGGCCACCGAGGACTTCGTGCTGGTGGCATCGACCAGCGAAGATTACGAAGGTCGCCCGGCGCTGAAACTCACGTTCTCGCAGCCGCTCGCCGCGGCGCAGAATTTCGATGAGTTGCTCAGTGTCGCCGGCCCCGGCGGCGCGCCGCAGACCGGCGGCTGGGTGCTCGACGAAGACAATCGCAGCCTGCGCTTTCCCTATCTGCAGGGCGATCAGACCTACACCGTCACCTTCAACGGCGACCTGGCTGCGGCCGACGGCCGCATCGTCGCCAAGCTGCCGCCGCGCGAAGTCTATTCGGGCAATCTGCCGCCGGCGGTGGGTTTCGCCAGCCAGGGCAGCGTGCTGCCGGTGCGCAAGACCGATGGCCTGCCGATCGTTTCGGTGAACGTGCCGGAAGTCGACGTCGAATTCCTGCGCGTGCGCGAATCCTCGCTGTCGCAGTTCTTCGAAACCTATCTGCGCCCGGCGCAGCGCAGCTACTGGGAAATGGACCAGCTCACCAAGATCGCCGAGCCGGTGTACGCCAACCGCTTCGCGCTGCAATCGCAGGCCAACCAGCGCAGCGTCAGTTTCATTCCGGTGCAGACGATTTCCGAATTGCGCGAGCCGGGCCTGTATTTCGCAGTGATGAAGCGTCCCGGCGTATTCGATGGCCGGCTGGAAACCACGCATTTCTATATCAGCGATCTGGGGCTGCATGCGCGCGTGCAGGCCAATCAGTTGTGGGTGCACGCAGCTTCGCTGGCCGATGGTTCGTCGCGCTCGAGCGTCGTGATCGAAATCCTCGATGCCAAAGGCGCGAGCCTGGCCAACGGCAGCACCGATGCGAACGGCGATCTGACGCTGGCCTACACGCCGAAGACCGATCACGTGCTGGTGGCGCGCAGCGGCGACGAACTCGCGCTGATTCCGTTCCGCCAGCCGGCGCTCGATCTTTCCGAATTCGCGGTCGCCGGCCGCAAGCAGACGCCGCAGGATGTCTACGCCTGGTCGGGCCGCGATCTGTACCGCCCCGGCGAGCCGTTGCAGGTCTCGGCGCTGCTGCGCGATCACGACGGACGCACGCTGCCGCAAGCGCAGCCGCTGTTCGCGACCCTGCGCCAGCCCGATGGCCGCGCGGTTTCGACGCAGCCGCTCGAAGCCGGCGCGCTGGGCTACTACGACTATCGGCGCACGCTCGCCGAAGACGCGGCGACCGGCCGCTGGACCCTGGAATACCGGCTCGATCCGGGCGCTGCCGAACCACTCGGCCGCTTCGCGTTCCGCATCGAGGAATTCCTGCCGGAACGCCTGAAACTCGTGCTCGAAAGCCAGGCCGAAACTCTGGCGCCGGAACAGGCGCTGCCGCTGCGGGTCGATGCCGATTATCTGTACGGCGCACCGGCCGGCGGCAACCGCTTCACGGCCGAAGTGATCTACCGCAACGATCTGCATCCGGTGGAGTCGCTGCCGGACTATTTCTTCGGCGATCCGACGCTCGAATTGCCGAAGGAACCGCAATCGGTGATCGATCAGGCGCTGGCCGAAGACGGCACGCTGGCGCAGGACATCGCGCTGCTGGCCGAGGGCCCGGCCGTCACCGCGCCGGTGAAAGTGTTGGTTTCAGGCAGCGTGTTCGAATCCGGCGGCCGCGCCGTGCGCCGCTCGCTCGAACGCACGATCTGGCCGGCCGAGGTGCTGGTCGGTGTGCGGCCGTTGTTCGATGTCGAAGACGGTGCGCCGGCGAACCAGGAAGCCGCCTTCGAAATCGTGCGCAGCAACCGCGCCGGTGAATCGCAGCCGGCCGCCGCGCTGGAAGTGAAACTGGTGCGCGAACTGCGCGCTTACCACTGGAACTGGACCGACGGCGAAGGCTGGCGCACCGACTACACGCGCCGCTACGAAACGATCCAGGAAACCACCGTCGCGCTCGACGGCAAATCGCCGGCACGCTTCGCCGCGCCGGTCGAATGGGGCGAATATCGCCTGGAAATCCGCGATCCGGAAACCGGCCTGTTGTCGCGTTACGTCTTCACCGCCGGCTGGAGCTGGAACGACGACAACCGCGGCGTCGATGCGCGTCCGGACAAGGTGAAGTTGTCGCTCGACAAGACCGGCTACCGCACCGGCGACCTGCTCAAGGTGACGATCACCGCACCGCACGACGGCCCGGGCGTGCTGCTGGTCGAAAGCGACAAGCTGCTGCATCGCATCGACATCGAAGCGCGCGCGGGAGCGAGTTACGAGATTCCCGTCACCGCCGAGTGGGAACGGCACGACGTCTACCTCACCGCACTGGTGTTCCGTCCGGCCGGCGACGGCCCGCAATCGGGACCGGGCCGCGCGATCGGTGTGGCGCACGTGCCGATGGCGCGCGACGACCGCCGCGCGAAGGTCGAGATCGAGGCACCGAAGCTCACGCGTCCGGGTGACAGCATCGCCATCGCGATCAGCGCGCCGGAATTCGCCGGGCAGGAAGCCTATGCCGTGGTCGAAGCGGTGGACGTGGGCATCATCAATCTCACCGGCTACGCGGTGCCCGATGCCGCCGATTATTTCCTGGCGCAGCGCGGGCTCGGGGTCGAGGCCTACGATATCTACGGCCGCGTCATCGAACGCCTCGAAGGCGAACGTGCGCGCTTGCGCTTCGGCGGCGACGCGGCGTTGAGCGCGCTGCCGCAGGCCCGCCGGCCGACCGCGAAAGTGCAGACGGTCGCGCTGCATCACGTGCCGGTGAAATTCGATGCGCAGGGCAAGGCCAGCGTGTCGTTCGTCGCACCGGAGTTCAACGGCGCGCTGCGCGTCACCACGCTGGCCTACTCGGCCGATCGCTATGGCAAGAGCGAGGCCGAATCGATCGTGCGCGCGCCGCTCGTGCTCGAAGTGAGCACGCCGCGCGCGCTGGCGCCGGGCGACACCAGCCAGATCAGCGTCGACCTGCACAACCTCAGCGGTGCCGCGCACAGCTACACGGTCGGCGTGCAGGCCGATGCCCCGCTGTCGGTGCGCGGCGCGACGCAGACCGTCGAACTGGCGGACAACGCGCGCCGCACGATCAACTTCCCATTGAGCGCGCTGCCGGGCTACGGCGTCGGCAAGTTCCGCGTCAGTGCGGCGGGCGGCGAGAAAACCCTGCAGCGCGAATTCGAGATCGCGGTGCGTCCGGCCTGGCCGACCGTGCGTCGCAGCAGCGCGCGCAAGATCGATTCGGCGCAGACGCTGAGCTTCGGCACCAATCTGTTCTCGGGCCTGATGGCCGAGTCGGGCACGGCGCTGATCAGTGTGTCGTCGGTGCCGCCGATTCCGTTCGCGGCGGCCGTGAAAGGCCTGATCGGTTATCCCTACGGCTGCGTCGAGCAGACCAGCAGCCGCGCCTGGCCGCTGGTGTGGCTCGATGAGACCACCGCACGCAAACTCGGGCTCGAACCGCTTGCCGAAGCCAAACGCCGCGACATGCTCGACGCCGCTTTTGCGCGTCTTTCCGCGATGCAGTTGGAAACCGGCCACTTCGCGTTCTGGCCCGGCGAAGGTTATGCGCAGCCGCAGATGACGCCGCACGTGGCCGACCTGCTGCTTTCCGCGCAGGCCGCCGGACACACCGTGCCGCAAGCCGTGCTCGACAAGGCGCTGCAGCGTTTGAACGACGATCTGCTCACCGGCGGCGAAGGCTATTACGACTACGAGCACACCGATCACCTGCGTTTCGCCGGCCAGGCCTACGCCGGTTACGTGCTCGCGAAAGCCAACCGCGCCCCGCTCGGCACCTTGCGCTCGCTCTACCAGAACGAACGCGAGAAGTCGCTAACGGCGCTGCCGCTGGTGCATCTGGGCCTGGCCCTGCATCTGCAGGGCGACGCGCCGCGCGGCAAGGCGGCGATCGACGAGGCGTTGAAGAAGAAGTACGAACGGCCGGAATACCTGGGCGACTACGGCTCGCGCATCCGCGACGACGCGCTGATCGTGGCCCTGCTCTACGAGCACAAACTCGCCACGCCGGCGCTCGATGCGCGCGTCATCCAGCTCGCACGCGAAGTGCGCGATCCGGCTCGCATCGGCTACGGTCTGAGCACGCAGGAACAAGTGGCATTGTTCCGGCTCGGTCGCGTGTTGCTGGCCGACAAGCAGACCGGCCTGCAAGGCGAAATCCGCGTCGGCGACGAGGTCGAAGCGCTTGCCGATCGCCCGCTCGTCTCGCGCGAACTCAACCTGGAAGAACTGCGCCGCGGCGTCAGCATCGCGCTGCAGGGCGACGGCCCGTTCTGGGTCTCCGAAGATGTCGTCGGCACGCCGTTGCAGGCACCGGCGCAGCAGGACGATCCGATCCGCATCCGCCGCGCCTACTACCGCACCGACGGCACCCTGTTCGAAGGCGGCCGCCTTACCGAAGGCGACACGCTGATCGCCAAGCTCACTATCGAAACGCAGGAAGCGATGCCCGATGCGCTGGTCGTCGATCTGCTGCCGGCCGGCATCGAAATCGAAAACCTCGCGCTCGGCGACCGCGGCGCGCTCGGCGAACTGGTGCTCGACGGCATCACGCTGAACCAGCGCGAATACGCGGCGGAAGTGCGACACGAAGAATTCCGCGACGATCGCTACGCGGCGGCCGTGAAGTTGTACGGCGGCGCGCCGGCCCACCTGTTCTATCTGGTGCGCGCGGTATCGCCCGGCAAATTCGTCGTCCCGCCGCCCACCATCGAAGACATGTACCGTCCGCGCCTGCGCGGCCTGGGCGCCTCGGTGCCGGCGACGCTGGAAGTGGCACCGCCGCAGCCTTGATCGGCAAACGCGGCCGTTCTCCGATAAGGTGAACGGCCGCGCGATTTGAGATGAGAGCGGGACGCAAGGACGCAAAGACAAGAGAAAGGACGCAAAGGAAACAGATAGAAAACTTCGCGTACTTTCTTTTTAACCTTCGTGCCCTTCGCGCCCTTCTCTTGCCTGGCTTCGTTGGATGAGAGCTTAGAGAAGGACACGAAGGTCGCGAAGATTTTGAAGAAAGGACCCGAAGAAGAGCGGTTTTTTCTTGCCTGTTTTCTGTTCTTCTTATTTCTGTTTGTTTTGCTTTTACTTTCCTTCGCTCTTCTTGCTTTTCCTTTGCGTCCTTTCTCTTGCCTTTGCGTCCTTTGCGTCCCGCTTTCCCACCCCTCACCCAGAGCCCACCCGCGGTGAACCCGTCGCCCCGCTCTCCCCGACACCTGACGCTGCGCGCCGCAGCCGCGGGGTTGGCGTTGTTGCTTGCGGTGTCGATGGGGTTGGCGATAGCGCTGGACGCGTTGTTTCCGCTGCCGCTGCCCGATCCGAAGCGCGACGGCGCCACCGTCGTGCTGGCGGCGGATGGCACGCCGCTGCGTGCGTTCGCCGATGCGCAGGGCGTATGGCGGTATCCGACGCGGATCGAGGAAGTGTCGCCGCGTTATCTCGATGCCTTGATCGGTTACGAGGACCGCTGGTTCTGGCGTCATCGCGGCGTCAACCCGCTGGCGCTGTTGCGCGCGTTCGGGCAGGCACTGTGGCATCGCGATGTGGTGTCCGGCGGTTCGACGCTGACGATGCAGGTGGCGCGCCTGATCGAGCCGATCCCGCGCACGCCGCTCGGCAAATTGCGGCAGATGGCGCGCGCGATCCAGCTCGAGTGGCATCTGGACAAGCGCGGCATCCTCACGCTTTATCTCGACTACGCACCGTTCGGCGGCACGCTGCAGGGCGTGCAGGCGGCGAGCTACGGCTATCTCGGCAAGCCGGCGTCGCAACTGTCGCAGGCCGAAGCGGCACTGCTCGCCGTGCTGCCGCAGGCACCGAGCCGTTTGCGGCCGGATCGCGATCCGCAGGCGGCGCAGCGTGCACGCGACAAGGTGCTCGATCGTCTCGTGCAACAAGGCGTGATCAGCGCCGACGAAGACCGCGACGCGCGCATCGAAGCCGTCGTCGCGCGGCAATTGCAGCCGCCGTTGCACGGCGCGCTGCTCGCGCAGCGCCTGCGCGCCGAACAGCCGCAGGCACGGCGCATCCGCAGCACGATCGATTTCGAACTGCAGCGCCGGCTCGAAGCGCGCGTCGCCGATTGGGTGTCGCGCTTGCCGCCGCGCACCTCGGCCGCCGTGATCGTGGCCGACACCCGCACCCTCGAAGTGCGCGCCTACGTCGGTGCCGCGCGTTTCGGCGACGATGCGAGCTATGGCCATCTCGACATGGTGCAGGCGTTCCGTTCGCCCGGCTCGACGCTGAAACCGTTTCTGTTCGGCCTCGCGCTCGACGACGGCCTGATCCACTCGCAGAGTCTGCTGATCGATGCGCCGCAGGGATTCGACGGTTATCGCCCCGGCAATTTCGACGGCCATTTCCGCGGTCCGGTGAGTGCGACGGATGCGTTGCAGCAGTCGCTCAACGTACCGGCCGTGACGCTGCTCGATGCGCTCGGCGAACAACGTTTTGCGGCCCGGCTCGCGCACGCGGGCTTGCCGCTGCGTTTGCCGCGCGGCGCCGAGCCGAATCTGTCGATGATCCTCGGCGGCACCGAAGCGCGACTGGAAGATCTGGTCGGCGCGTTCGCGGCGCTGCATCGCGAAGGCATGGCCGGCGGTCTGCGCCTGCTCGCCGAGCAACCGCCGAGCGAGCGTCGTCTATTGTCGCCCGGCGCGGCGTGGATCGTGCGCGAAATGCTGCAGTCGGCGCCGCGTCCCGGCGAGATCAGCGAACGCATCGACATCACGCGGCGCAGCGATCTGGCTTGGAAAACCGGCACCAGCTACGGTTTTCGCGATGCCTGGGCAGTCGGCTCGTCGGCCGGCGCGAGCATCGGCGTGTGGATCGGGCGACCCGACGGCACACCGCTGCCCGGCCAGTACGGCGCGGTGACGGCGCTGCCGCTGTTGTTGACGGTGGCCGACAATCTGCCGCGTTCGCTGCGTGCGTTGCCGTCGCCGATGCCGGCGTCGGTGGCCGCGCAGGAAATCTGCTGGCCGCTCGGCCGGCTCGCTTCGGAAACAGCACCGACGCACTGTCATCGCCGGCGTCAGGCTTTCGTGCTCGACGGCACCGTGCCGCCGACCCTCGCCGTCCCCGAGGAAGGCGAACCGCCGCGCTTGATCGGCTTCCGCCACGATGCGAAGTCCGGTCTGCGACTCACCGAGAATTGCCGCGCGACGCACGAGGCATCCAGCGCGGAGTTCGCGCGTTGGCCCGCCCTCGCCTATCCGTGGCTCGGTAATCGCGAGCGCCGACTCGCGACGTTGCCGCCGCTGGCCGCCGATTGCAGCGAAGCGCGCGAACCCGACGCCACGCTGCGCATCGCCGGGCTGGTCGACGGCACCGTGCTGCGCCGCGCACCGAATTCCGCCGCCGCGCCCACATTGACGTTGCGCGCGCTCGGCACGCGCGAGGAAGTGCGCTGGATGCTCGACGGCCGCCTGCTCGGCCGCACCCAGGCCGATGCGCCGCTGGTGGCGACCTTCGATCGGCAAGGCGTGCAGCGTTTGCTGGCGCTGGATGCCGCCGGCCGCTACGCCGCGGCCGAATTGCGCGTGCTGCAGTAACTTGTCGTCATTTCCGCGCAAGCGGGAAACCGCTGCGCGCCATCAATCGACCGCAACCCGCGCGTAGCGTCGCTCCACGTAGTCGTCGATCAGCGCCACGAACTCCTGCGCGATCTTTTCTCCGCGCAAGGTCACGGCTTTTTCGCCGTCGATGAACACCGGTGCGGCCGGGGCTTCGCCGGTGCCGGGCAGCGAAATGCCGATGTTGGCGTGGCGCGATTCGCCCGGTCCGTTGACCACGCAGCCCATTACCGCCAGCGTCAGATTTTCTGCGCCGGGGTGGGTGATCTTCCACGCCGGCATCTTGCCCCGCACGTGTTCCTGCACCACTTTCGCCAGTTCCTGGAAGAACTCCGAGGTCGTGCGTCCGCAGCCGGGGCAGGCGGTGACGAGCGGCGTGAAGGCGCGCAGGCCCATGGTCTGCAGCAGTTCCTGCGCGACGATCACTTCCTGGGTGCGCGATTGCCCGGGCTCGGGCGTGAGCGAGATGCGGATGGTGTCGCCGATGCCTTCCTGCAGCAGCACGGCGAGCGCCGCGCTCGAGGCGACGATGCCCTTGCTGCCCATGCCGGCTTCGGTGAGACCCAGATGCAACGGAAATTCGCTGCGCGCGGCCAGATCGCGATACACCGCGATCAGTTCCTGCACGCCGCTGACCTTGCAGCTGAGCACGATGCGTTCGGCCGGCAGGCCCAGTTCCACCGCGCGCGCCGCCGAATCGAGCGCCGAACGGATCAGCGCTTCGCGCAGCACCGCGGAGGCATCCCAGGGTTGTTCGCGCAATGCGTTCTCGTCCATCAAGCGCGTCGCCAGCGACTGATCGAGCGAGCCCCAGTTGGCACCGATGCGCACCGGTTTGTCGTGCCGCAACGCCAGTTCGATCAGCATGGCGAATTGCGTGTCGCGCTTCTTGCCGAAGCCGACGTTGCCCGGGTTGATGCGATATTTCGCCAGGGCTTCGGCGGCGGCCGGTTCGGCGGTCAGCAATTGATGGCCGTTGTAGTGGAAATCGCCGATCAGCGGCACCTCCACGCCCATCATCGCGAGACGATCGCGGATGCGCGGCACCGCGGCAGCGGCTTCCGCCGTGTTGACCGTGATGCGCACCAGCTCGGAACCGGCGCGCCAGAGTTCGGCGACCTGTTTGGTGGTGGAGGCCACATCGGCGGTGTCGGTGTTGGTCATCGATTGCACGACCACCGGCGCACCGTTGCCGAGCGCGATCCTGCCGATGCGCGCGGCTAGTGTTTTGCGCCGCGCCTGCGGCGCAGCGGGAGGAGGCAGACAGGAACTCATTGGCATGCGTCGGGGTGAGCGGCGAGCAGCAGATAGTCGCCGGCGTTTTCCAGGATGAGCAGATCCGAACAGGTGGCGAGCGCTACTTCCTCGCTTTCGAAATCGTCCGGATCGGTGGCCCGCGCGACTTCGATGCGCACGGCGCGCGTATCGAGCACGGCGGGAGCGAGAAAGTGCAAGGCGCCGTTGCGGTTGGCGCGCAGGGTCTGGATCTGGATCGCGCGCAGCGCCGGTTTCGGCATGCCGGCGGCGTCCAGCGCGCGTAGGCCGACGGCCTGGGCGCGGCGCGCCAGCAGTTCGACGCCGGCATCGACTTCGCCGTGCGGGTCGTAGCGCAGCCAGCGGATCACGCCGACCATCCACTCGCGCGTATCGACGTCGCTCGGCACCGCCACGCCGACCAGTTCGCCGACGCGCGCCTTCAGGCTTTCTTCGCGATTCCAGGCCACGCGATAGCCGCCGAGGCTCTGATCGAGCACGCGGGCGCGGGCGATCGGCACGCGCGTGGCGGAGGCATCGTTCTGCGTCCAGGTGGCGCGAGCGCGTTCGCCGCTGTGCGCCGAAACGCCGAGCACCTGTTGCATGAAGCTGTCGAAATCCTGATTGCCGGCAAGATGGAAATGCAGGCCGCTCAACCCGATCACGGTGTCCAGCGTGTGTCCTGCGCTCAGCCGCTGATGACCGCGCGCTGCCGCGTTGCTCCAGCCCGCACGCAGGCGGCGCAGCAGATCGGCCGGCGCCACCACCGTGTGCGCATTGCGGAAACGGATATGCACCGGACCGTTCTCGGCCTCGGCGAGCGGCGCTTCGAGCGCGTGGCGCAGCGAATCCAGGCCCAGCCACAACACCGCCGAACCGGATTCGGCGCGCTCTTCCGGCAGATAACCCGGACCGCGATCGTCCATCTGTGCGACGGCGAAGGCATCGTCGTCGGGCCGCCTGGCGTGCAGTTCCAGATGCGCGGCCAGATCGCGCGTGACCGGCCACAACTCGGCCTGTTCGCGCTGATTGAAACGATAGGGATTCGACAGCGCGAACAACAGCGCCTGCGCATAGACCTGGCGCGGCGTGAGATTCTGGCGCTCGGCCGGTTCCTCCACCGCCTTGTCGTCGAGTTTGGCGCCCTGCGCAAAACGATACAGCGCGTTCAGTGCGCCCCAAGTGCCCGGCGCCGGCGTGCGATAGCGAAAATAACTTTGCGCCAGTTCGCGCGCACCGTGATAAAGCGCGCGTTCGATCGCCAGCGCCACCTGTCCGCCCTTCAGGAACGGCACGCCGCCCGACGGCGCGCACGATTCGACGACGGCGAGACGATAGGCCAGTGCCAGGTCGCGCTCGAAGGCTTGCATCTGTTCGGCGATCTGCACTTTCGGCGCCGGCAGCGGAAACGAACTGCCCTGCAATTGCTTGTCGAGCAGCGCAATGCCTTCGAGGATCGACGGGCGCACGGTTTCGAGCGCCAGCAGACGCTGCGGGCCGTCCAGCCGCAGGCCCTTCATCGACTCGAGCGCCTCGGCGAGCTGGCGCAAGGTCGCGAGCTGATTGGCGCGCGGCAAGGCATCGACCCACGCCTTCACGCGCTTCGGATCGGTGGCGAACGCTGCGTTGTCCGGCGCCGAGCGCGCCGGCACCTCTTCCCGCAGCCGTCGATACGCTTCGTTCATGCGCCCTGGAGTGTCCTGTTGCAGCGACAATAGTTTACCTTTCGCGGCAGGGGAAGGCGTAGCTGCATCGCTGCGGCGGCGCGCCGTCGCGCAATCGGGCCGCTGGTATCATCCGGCGCCACGGGGGACGCATGACGCAACGCTACAAGATCGCGGTAGTGGGCTCCGGCCCGGGGGGCCTGTCGGCCGCCGCGCGCGCCGCCGAGCGCGGCCTGCCGCACGTGCTGCTGGAAGCCGCGCCGCACCTGTCGAACACGATTTACCGCTATCAGAAGGGCAAGCATGTGATGGACGAGCCCGGCATCCTGCCGCTGCGCTCGCCCATTGCGTTCAAGGCCGGCAGCCGCGAAGAAATCCTCGGCGCCTGGGACGACGGCATCGCGCGCTTGAAAGTGAACGTGCAGCACGGCGCCGAAGTCACCGCGATCAAGAAGCAGGAGGCCGGCCACTTCGTGCTCACCAGCACGGCCGGCACGGTCGAAGCCGATTTCGTCGTGCTCGGCATCGGCCTGCAGGGCAATATCCGCAAACTCGGCGTGGCCGGCGAAGACCTGCCCTTCGTGCAGTACACGCTCGACGATCCGGACGAATATTCCGGCGAAACCATCGTCATCGTCGGCGCCGGCGATGCGGCGATCGAAAACGCGATCGCGCTGTCGAAGCAGAACCACGTCGTCATCGTGAACCGCCGCGACGAATTCGCGCGCGCCAAGCAGGGCAATCTCGACGGCATCCTCAAGGCGATCGAGGACGGCGTCATCGAGTGCTACTACAACGCCGGGCCCGAGAAGGTCGAAGCCTTGACCGTCGGCCGCAAGCCGGGCCGTCTCACGCTGTCGACGCCGAACGGCAAGGCGCAGATCCTGGTCGATCGCATCATCGCGCGATTGGGCGCGACGGCGCCGCGCGGTTTCGTCGAATCGTGCGGCGTGGTGTTCCCGAGCAAGGATCCGGCCTCGGTGCCGGCGATCAGTTCGCAATACGAATCCAACGTCAAAGGCCTCTACATCGTCGGCGCACTCGGCGGTTATCCGCTGATCAAGCAGGCGATGAACCAGGGTTACGAAGTCGTCGAATACATTCTCGGCGAAAAAGTCGAACCGGCCGACGAACCGCTGTTGCGCGACAAATTCCGCAGCATGCCCGGCTTCACCACGGTCGAAGCCGCGCTCGCCAAGGTGCAGAACAACGTGCGCCTGCTGTCGCACATCACGCCGCTGCAACTGCGCGAATTCATGCTCGACTCCGACATCCGCACGCCGAAACCGGGCGAGCCGGTGTTCGAACGCAACGACTACACCAACAGTTTCTACAGCATCGTCGAGGGCACGGTCGATGTCGTGGTCAATGCCGAAACCGGCCAGCGCATCACCCTGGGCAAGGGCGAGTTCTTCGGCGAAATGAGCCTGATTTCCGGGCGCCGTCGATCGGCCACGATTCTTGCCGGTCCGAAGTGCGTGCTGGTGGAAACGCCGCGCCGTTCGATGAACCGCCTGATCAACTCGGTGGAGGCGGTCAAGCGCGAGATCGATCTGGTCTTCATCACGCGCGCGATCCAGCAGCGTTTCGTGCCCGAATCGAGCGCCGAACAATTGGCCGACATCGTGGCCGACGCGGAAATCCGCCGCTACAAGGCCGACGACATTCTCTTCAGCGAAGGCGACGACGGCGACTGTCTGCACCTGGTGCGCGTGGGTTCGCTGACGATTTCGCGCATGGTGTCGGGCAAGGAAATCGTGCTGTCGTACGTGCCGGCCGGCAACTACGTCGGCGAAATGGCGCTGCTCGGTGATTCGAAACGCTCGGCCACGGCGAAGGCGGCGATCGCCACCGAAACCATCCGCCTGAGCGCCGATGCCTTCAAGCGACTGCTCGCGCGCGACGGCACCTTGCGGCTGAAGCTGCAGGCCGAATATCGCCAGCGCGCGGCGGCGAATCTGTCGATGCAGTCGCTGCCATCGGGCGGCGATGTGATCCAGTTCCTGATGCGCCAGGGCGTCGGCGAAGCCACCGACGTGCTGTTGATCGACGAAGCCCTGTGCGTGCGCTGCGACAACTGCGAAAAAGCCTGCGCCGAAACCCACGGCGGCACCTCGAGGCTCGATCGCGAAGCCGGCCCCACCTACGCGACGGTGCACGTACCCACCTCATGCCGCCACTGCGAACATCCGCACTGCATGAAGGACTGCCCGCCCGACGCGATCCATCGCGCCCCCGACGGCGAAGTCTTCATCGCCGACAACTGCATCGGCTGCGGCAACTGCGAACGCAATTGTCCCTACGGCGTGATCCACATGGCGGCGCCGAAGGCGAAAAAACCCGGCTTGCTGTCGTGGCTGATGTTCGGCCTCGGCGACGGTCCGGGCGAAGCGCCGTACGCGAAGAATGCCGGCAGCGTCGGCAAGAAAGCCGTGAAGTGCGATATGTGCAAGGGAATTTCGGGCGGACCGGCGTGCGTGCGGTCGTGCCCGACCGGGGCTGCGATCCGGATTTCGCCGGAGGAATTGATCAGTTATGCGCAGTCGCGGAGTTGAGGGGTGATGATGGGTTGTCATCTTGCGATTGCGCTTCGATCTCGTCGTTGCCGCGAAGGCGGGAGCCCAATGACTTTGAGGCGTTCGGTTTTCGCGACTCCCATCCAAGCCCGTCATTCCCGCGAAGGCGGGAATCCAGGGACTTTGAAGCGTTCCGCTTCCCTCGCGAATGATGTTGCGCCTTCGCGAGTTTCGTCCCCCTCAGCGGGGGCCGAGTCACTTTCTCTTGCTTGTCCAAGAGAAAGTAACCAAAGAGAAGGACACCCCGGTGCCGCGCCTGATTTACGTCCATGTAAATCAGGTTCGCGCGTCGGCTGCGGGGTTTGTCGACAGGCCATCCCTGGCCTGACGACAAACTCGCGCGCATCCATGCGCGCGCCCCTTCGGGCTTTCCTC
>CBFHAI010000012.1:0-98057 GCA_965653565.1 uncultured Chiayiivirga sp.
GGACAAGCAAGAGAAAGTGACTCGGCCCCCGCTGAGGGGGACGAAACCGGCGAAGGCGCAACAACAAGAACCGAGGGAAGCGGAACGCTTCAAAGTCACTGGATTCCCGCCTATGCGGGAATGACGAGATTGTTGTGCCTCGCGAAGAACAGAACGCTTCAGAGTCACTGGATTCCCGCCTACGCGGGAATGCCGGGATTGGGGGGATTTGCGAAAGCAAATGACGGAATAGTCGAGCTTCGCGAAGAGCCGAACGCGACGCCACCCGGATTCCGCGGTGAAACCACTCCATCCAGGCCACGACGACAACAAAAGCAATCCCGCACCACGCACCTGGAAACCAGCAACAACCAACACCCCCAATCACAACACCCGATCGCGCTACAATCCCCTCCCCCAAAAATAACCCCCCCTTTTCAAATGCGTCTCTCGCGCTTCCACCTCAACACCACCAAAGAAACCCCCGCCGACGCCGAAATCGTCAGCCACCAGCTGATGTTGCGGGCAGGACTGATCCGCAAGCTCGCGGCGGGAATCTACACGTGGAGCCCGCTCGGATTGCGCGTGTTGCGCCGCGTGGAGCAGGTGGTGCGGGAAGAGATGAATCGCGCCGGGGCGATGGAGATGACGATGCCGTCGATCCATCCGCGCGAGTTGTGGGAAGAGACCGGTCGCTGGGAGAAGTTCGGCGGGCAGTTGCTCAAGATCAAGGATCGCAAGCAGTCCGAGTATTGCTACGGGCCGACGCACGAGGAAGTGATCACCGATTTCGCGCGCAGCGAGTTGTCGAGCTACAAGCAGTTGCCGCTGAATTTCTATCAGATCCAGACCAAGTTCCGCGACGAAATCCGCCCGCGTTTCGGCGTGATGCGGGCGCGCGAGTTCCTGATGAAGGATGCGTACTCGTTCCATCTGAGCGCCGAGTGTCTGGAGCGCGAATACCGCAACATGCACGCGGCCTACACGCGCATTTTCGAGCGCCTGGGGCTGCGTTTCCGCGCGGTGCAGGCCGACAGCGGCGCGATCGGTGGCGATGCGAGCCAGGAATTCCACGTGCTGGCCGATTCGGGCGAAGACGCGATCGCGTTCTCCGACGGTTCCGACTACGCCGCCAATCTCGAAGCGGCCGAAGCCCTCGCGCCTTCGAGCGCACGTGCGGCCGCGTCTGAAACGCTGCGCCGCATCGACACGCCGACGCAGAAGACTTGCGACGAAGTGGCCGCGCTGATGGGCGTGGCGCTCGATCGCACGGTCAAGTCGATCGCGGTGATGGGCGAGTTCGATGGCGCGCCGGCATTCGTGCTGGCACTGGTGCGCGGCGATCACATGGCCAACGAGATCAAGCTGGCGAAAGTCGCTGGACTGGCCGATTACCGCCTCGCCACCGAAGCCGAAATCGCCGAACACCTGGGCAGCGAGCCCGGTTTCCTCGGCCCGGTGAAACCGGCGAAGAAGATCGTCGTGCTCGCCGATCGCACGGTCGCGGCGATGGCCGATTTCGTCGTCGGCGCCAACGAATCAGGCTATCACCTGGCCGGTGTGAACTGGGGCCGCGATCTGCCCGAGCCCGACCTGGTGGCCGACATCCGCAACGTGGTCGCGGGCGATCCGTCGCCCGACGGCAAGGGCACGCTCGGCATCGCGCGCGGCATCGAAGTGGGCCATGTGTTCCAGCTCGGCCAGAAGTACGCCGAGGCGATGCGCGCCACCGTGCTCGACGAAAACGGCAAGGCCAAGACCATGTTCATGGGCTGCTACGGCATCGGCGTGAGCCGCATCGTGGCGGCCGCGATCGAGCAGAACTTCGACGACAACGGCATCCGCTGGCCGGCCGCGATGGCCCCATGGAAAGTGGCGGTGTGCGTGATCAATCCGAAGAAGGATGCCGCCGTCGCCGCGGCGGCCGACGCGCTCTACAGCGAACTCGCCGAACAGGGCTTCGAACCCTGCCTCGACGATCGCGGCCTGCGCCCGGGCGCGATGTTTGCCGACATCGAATTGATCGGCATCCCGCATCGCGTCGTGGTGTCGGAGCGCGGCCTGGCTGCCGGCACCTTCGAATATCGCGCGCGCGATGCCGCCGACAGCGAGAACCTCGACCGCGCCGCGCTGCTGCAGAAACTCGGCGCATAACTGACGGCGAACAGCTTCGACGCGATCCAGGCGCCGAATTACAGATCGACCCGCGTCTCGCCGAGCACCAGCCTTTCGCTGGTCTCGGCGTCGATCAACGCAACTTCGACCCGCTCGCCGGATGGCAACTGGTCGAACGCCACGCTCACCGTCGCCAGCTGCCCGATCACGCTGGCCGGATAACGCCGCGCGCCGACTTCGATTTCGACCAGGCGCGGCAGGCAGCCGGCCTGCACCCAGAAGCCTTCGCCGCCGTCGGTTTGACGGTTCACCGGCTGCGACAGCGAGGTTTCGCTCGGGCCCCAGCCTTCAACGGCGCACAGCGACGCGGCGCGCGCGCCCGATGGCAACAGCACACGCTCGACCTCTTCGCGCACACGCAGGCGGCCGACGCTCTGCACGCGATTGTCGATCGGATCGAACAACTGCAACTCGACGTCGCCGGGCGACAAAGGCCGTTGCCCCGGCGCATCGAACGCCACCTGAGCCACCATCACGCGCTCGTTCTCGAATCGCGTGTCCAGATCGATGCCGGCGATGCGAATGCGGGTGCTGCGCGCGATCGGCTCGACCGAACGCACCCACACGACCGGCGGCCGGCGCCGGCGCTCGGGATCGGCTTCGACATCGCCCGGCCCCCAGGCGTCGACACTGACGAACTGCGCCGGCGTCGCCGGCCGCGTCTGCAGGCGCGCGGCAGGCTGTTCGATGCGGTCGCGCGCGAATTCGTGGATCAGGGTTTCGCGTTCGGCGGCATCGAACACCGTCTGCGTATCGGTCAACAGCCCCATCGCGCGGAAGTGCGCGTCGGGCTCGATGCCGAGGGTGTCGAGCAGCACTGGCGCGAGCCCGTAGCTCGTGCGCGTCTCGGCCACCGATTCGCTCGGCGCGCGCGCGTTGTCGAACAGCAGCCACGGCACCGGCTGCACGCTCGGTCCTTGGCCGTCGTCGAATCCCAGCGTGGCGAACACCGAATCCATGCCCGGCAGGTGATCGCCGTAGAACAGCACGACGGTCGGCTCGTCGCGGTCGCGCGCCCAGCGCATCAATTCGCCGAGCGCCGCATCGACGCGCTGCAGATGATGCAGATAACGGCGCAGCTCGTCGGCACCGGCCGCATCCAGTTGCGCTGGCACCGCGATATTCGCCAATTCTTCCGCCGGCAGCGGACGATCCGGCGTCCACGGGCCGTGGTTTTCCATGCTGATCGCGAAAACCATTTGCGGCGCACGGTCTTCGGCAAGTTCGCGCACACGCCGCATAAGCGCGGCATCCGACACATAGAACCCGTGGTAATCGTCGAGCGCGAATTCGCTCTCGGCGTGGAAGCGCTCGAAACCGAGCAGCGGATAGACCTTGTTGCGCCGGTAGAAGCGCGGATCGTACGGATGCACCGCCAGCGTCTGGTAGCCATGCTCGCGCAGCAGATGCGGCAAGGCCGGCAGCGGACGGCGCACGAGGCGCTGATACGGATACTGCACGCCCGGGAATGCGGCGAGCGCGATACCGGTGAGCACCTCGAATTCGGTGCGCGACGTCAGACCGCCGTAGGTCGGCACGCGCAGGTCGCCATGCCGGTTGGCGCGCCGCAGCGCGGCCAGGTTGGGCAGGTGACGATCGTCGTCGATGCCCGCGAGGATCGCCGGATCGAAGAAGGCTTCGCTCTGCCAGACGATCAGATCCGGCGCGCGTTCGCGTTGCGGCCTCGACGCTGGCGAGCCATTCGGCGATTGCGACCAGAACGCTTCGAGCACGGCCCGATCCGGCGCGCGCACCTGCCACGGTTCGTCCCAGGCCGAGCGCACGAAATACGCCACCGTGCCGTGCGTGCGCGCGGTTTCCATCGTCGCCCACGGCTGGAACGGCGGCGCGATGTCGGCATACAGACGCAGCCACGGTGAGGTGCCGGCGGCGAGCGAAACCAGGGCGCCGATCGCGACCGACGCCAACGCCGCGCGCACCGCGAGATGCGGCCGCCACGCCGGCTCGAAGCGATAGGCGACGATCGCGACCGGCAGCAGCAACAACCACCATAACGACACGCCGACATAGCGCAGATACAGATCGCCGGTTTCGACCACTTGCCGCACTGCGGCGAGATCCGATGGCAGCAACGGAATTTCGAGCTCGGCCAGCTTGCTGGCGTTGATCGCCTGCAAAACGCCCAGCAACAGCAAGGCGAAAGCGGCCGACCACAGCACGCGTCGCGTGCCGGCCAGCATCAACAGCCAGCCCAGCCAGACGGGCAACACGTTCAGCACCAGCAGGCCCGGCTCGGCGGCGAAGCGCAGCGGGTCGAGCCACCAGGCCGCCGCGCACAGCAAGGCGGGCGCCAGCAGGATGGCCACGGCCACCCAGGCGCGCCGCCCCCGCTCCGCCGCCGGCGAGCGTTGTCGATCGACCATCATTCCCCATCCCGCCCCGTCCGGCTTGCACGATGCACGCCGGTAGCTGGTGACGCCGCTCCGGGACCCCCGTCCCTTCGCCTCCGGCCCTTCCCGCTGGTGTCAGCGTCCGATCAGTTTACGCGCTGCCAGCCGCAGTTTCCCGAGCATCGAGCCGGGCGCCACCCGGCCCATGTAGGACAGCACTTTCACTTCGTCTTCGGCCAGTTGGCGCGCCAGCTTGTTTTCCCAGTCGCGCTTGAGTTGCTGGCGCTGGATCTGGGTCTGCAACTGGCGGCGCAGGTCGTCGCCCAGCACTTCGCGCGCGAAGGTGGTGTCTTCGCGCGCGATGAAGCGGCCGAGCGAATCGAACAGGGCCTCGTCGAGCAGGTCGGGCGCGAAGCTGCGCGTGGTCACCGCCAGGCCTTCGAAATTGGTGAACTGCATGCGTGCGACGGCGCTGTCGCGATCGGCGGACACCACCAGTTTCAGCGGAATTTTTCCGCGCGCCTGGAAGCGCGCGGCCACCACGTCGCCATTGGCATTCTTGCGCGGATCCTGCGGCCCGCCGATGCGATGGGTCTGGAACAGGCCGGACAACGCGCGCACCTTGCCCAGCGTATCGGCTTCGAAGTTCGGACATTCCTCGCTCGCCACCACCGCCTGGCATTCGAGCGTGATCTCGTGCTGCAGCTTCTGCGGTTCGTCGCGCAACGAATAGACCGGATCGATATAGGCCACCACCTCGCCGTAGCCGGTGAGCGGATACACCACGCGCACGCGGCGCTTGAGGAAGGTCAGATTGTCGGTGAGTTTCTTCAGATAGGCCGCGAGCGCCGCCATGTTGGGCCGCAGCTTCTCGCGCCAGAGTGCGTCCTTGGCTTCGCGATCGGCCTGCGCCTTGGCTTCTTCGCCGCGGCGCCGTTCGGCTTCCTGTTCGAGCTCGTCCAGCAGACCCATGGTCACTCACCCGCAAGATATCGGGAAAAACTAATCCCCGCGGCCGCCGCTGGCAAGCGCGGCGTGGCCGGCCGGGACACGGAAGGGTTCGACCGGCGCCCGCTGCGGGCTCGGCGGCGACGGCGCTCGGGCATAATCGGCGCAGGCCGCACCGCGCCGCACCTTTTACGTATTTCGATTGAGAGGAACCTCATGGCGATCGATCTGAGCACGCTGAGCCCCAAGCAGCTGGAGAAACTGATCAGCGACGCCAACCGCGAAAAGAAGCGCAAGCAAAAGCGCGCGCCGATCGCGCAGGTGCGCAAGAAACTCACGCGCATGGCGGTCGCCGAAGGCTATTCGCTGACCGAACTGTTCGGCCTCCAGAACGGGCCGCGCGAGCGCGCCGAGAAACCGGCCACGCCCGGCAAACGCACCGCGCGCAAGTCGACCGCCGGCAGCAAAGTGGCGCCGAAATACCGCAATCCGGAGAATCCGGCGGAAACCTGGAGCGGTCGCGGACAATTCCCGAAATGGATGCGCGCGCATATCGCGGCCGGCAAGAAGCCGGAGGATTTCGCGATCTAACGCGTCAGCCGCGCGGCGTCAGAGATTGCGCCGCGCCGGAATCAGCAGGTTGCCGAACAACAAGCCGGCGACCAGCGCGATCAGCAGATTCACCAGCAAGAAACCGGTATCGAGCCCGAGCGCGACATCGCGTTCGAGCACGAAGGTGAGGCTGCGAAAACCGACACTGCCGGGCACCAGCAGGATGATGCCCGGCACGCGGATCAAGGCACCGGGCCGGTTCACCCAGCGCGCATAGGCGTTGCTCAGCGCGGTGATCGTCATGCCGGCCAGGAACACGCCAGCGCCGCTGCCGAAGGCCTGCCCGCCGTAGCGCGTGACGATGTAGCCGAGCGCCGCCGAGGCCATCACCAGCGGATAGTCGCGCCGGTCGGCCTTGAACAGCACCGCGAAGGCATAGCAGCCGACCGCGAGCGACGCCCATTCCACCCACGCCGGCGGAATTTCCGGCGAAACCGCCTCGCGCGGCACCCAGCCCATCAGGCTCGCCGCCTGCGAGGCGGCGACGGTGCCGAAGGTCAGTTTGAGCAACACCGCGAAGGCACCGGCGAACCGCGCGGTGCCCGACACCAGATGCTGGCTGGTCAACTCGGCCACCGCGTTGGTGAGCATCATGCCGGGCAGCAGCACGATCAGCGACGCCACGATCACGGTTTTCAGCGACAACGGCATGATCCACGTCGCCACCGCCGCGGCGAGCAGCATCGCGATCAACGCGGCCACGGCATCCAGCGATTCGGCCAGGCGCGGCCGCTTGCTGCCCATCACGAACAGGATGCCGATGATCCAGCCGATGATCGCCGAGGTGATGAGGTCAGCCCAGCTGCTGCGCAACAGCCCCGCGACCGAGGCCGACGTCAGGCCGAAACTGAAAGCGGTCAAGGCGCGCGCGCGATTGCCCTGCGGACGATCGAGCGCCTTGAGCGCGGCGGTGGCTTCATCGATGCCCAGGCGTCCGTCGAGCACGCGCTCGGCGATGTCGTCGGCCTGGCACAGCTTGCGCAAATCGACATCGCCCGGTTCGAGCCGGATCACCTGCGTGGTGTCGGCCAGCGCATCGCCGCGCGAGGCATCGGAAAACGACAGGATCAAACCGGTCGGATTCGACCACGGCGCGCAGCGCAGCCCGAGCCGCGCCGCCACCGCGGCGATCGCGCCTTCCAGACGCTGCGCGGTGGTGCCGTACGCATGCAGCCGCGCCGCCAGATTGACGACGAAATCGATGCGGGCGGCGTAGGGAGCGACGGTCATCGGCACGGGGCAGGTTGCGGCGCGCAAGCTTGGCACGAAGTTTTTGATCAGGCGAGTTGTGAGGCTCGATTGCTTCGACCGCGTCGAGTACTGCCTATCTCACTGGCGCGTGAAAACCGCACCGCTTTGTGCCGCCTGCAACCGCAATGCGACACTAGCCGCCGTCTCCGCGCACCCCTTCTTCCCGCAATGAATTTCGGTCTCGGTGAATTCTTCTCGCTGGCGAGCGCGGGCGCCTGGGCCGTGGGCGTGATCCTGTATCGCCGCCTCGGCGAAACGCTGCCGCCGCTGGCGCTGAATTTCCTCAAGAATTCGCTGGTACTCGGCCTGATGTTGCCGGCGGTGCCGCTGCTCCACGGCTTCGAGGTGCCGAGCTTCACCGCGATGCAGATCGGCCTGGCGCTGGCGAGCGGCTTCATCGGCATCGCGCTGGCCGACACGCTGTATTTCCGTGCGCTCAACGAACTGGGCGCCGGCCGCATGGGCATCATCGGCAATCTGTATTCGCCGCTCGTTATCCTGCTGTCGTTCGCGTTTCTCGGCGAGCGGCTCACGGTGCTGCAGTGCGTCGGCTTCGTACTGGTGAGTGCGGGTGTGTTGCTGATCGCGCGCTCGCGGCCGCCGAGCCTCGATGCCAGCGATGTCGGCCGCGAACGGCCGATCGTCGTCGGTGCGCCGGAGGTCGAAACGGTGCCGCCCGCGCGTAAATTGCGCGGCGCACTGATCGGCGTGCTCTCGATCGCATTGATGGCCGTCGCGATCGTGATGGTCAAGCGCGTGCTCGAAGCGCAGCCGCTGATGTGGGTGACGTCGGTGCGCCTGATCTGCGCGGTCGGCGGCCTGTTCGTGATCGCGCTGCTGACCGGCAACCTGCATCGATTGCGGCCGCAGGGCGCGAAATTCGACTGGCGGCTGCTGGTCGCGGCCGCGGTGTTCGGCCAATTCCTCGCGATGGTGCTGTGGCTGGCCGGCTACAAATACACGCAGGCCTCGATCGCGGCGATCCTCAACGAAACCTCATCGGTGTTCATCGTCGTGCTGGCGTGGCTGTGGCTGCACGAACCGCTCGGCCGGCGCGGCGCGATCGGCGTGTCGCTGACGCTCGGCGGCGTGGTGCTGATGTTGTTTTGACAAAATCGAAAGGCGGACAGATGAAGAGCGACGCCGACGTGCACGATATCTTGGCGGGTTGTCCGTCCCTCCGATCTGTCCTCTCCTCCCGACATCCCCGCGAAAGCACCTCGCTCAACGCACGGTTTCGCTCACGCCAACCGGCGCCTCGACCCGCACCACCAGCCAGCGCAGAAAGAACTGCGTCACCGGCCCCACGCCGAGCGCGAATACCACCGTGCCCAGACCCACAGTGCCGCCCAGCAGCACGCCGATCGCCAGCACGGTGATCTCGATCACCGTGCGCACGCTGCGAATCGAACGGCCGGTACGCCGCGCGAAGCCCGTCATCAATCCATCGCGCGGCCCCGGCCCGAGTTGCGCACCGACATACAGCGCGGTGGCGAAGGCGCACAACACCACGCCGCCGATCAGGTAGGCGCAACGCAGCGGCAGCGACTCCGGCGTGCCGATAAAGCCCAGCGCGATATCGGCGAAAGGCCCGAGCAGCAAGGCATTCGCCACCGTGCCCAGGCCCGGCATCTGGCGCAGCGGAATCCAGGCGAGCAGCACGACCGCCGCCGCCAGGATCATCACCACGCCGAACGACACCGGCAGATGCAGCGCCACGCCGAGATGAAACACATCCCACGGCGAGGCGCCGAGCGTGCTTTCGATCATCAGCGCGATGGCGACGCCGTAGAGCCACAGCCCGACCAGCAGCCGCAGCACGCGTTCGGGCAGGCGGCCGGCGCGCAGCTGCGCGAGCGGGCCGAGATTGGACAAACCGGAAGGACGGACTTGAGTGTTCATGGAGCCACCTTCGCGCCGATTGGCTCTACTGAATAGAGCCAATCGTGCGATAGTGGCCTCATGAATCGCACCCTGACTTCCGATCGCCTCGCCGTCCTCGTCGGCGCCTTCGACCGTGCGCCGGCCTACCGCGGCCTGCGTCGCGCGCTGCAGGAATTGATCGGCGACGGCCGCATCGCGCTCGGCACCCGCCTGCCGAGCGAACGGGCCGTCGCGCAGCGGCTCGACATCGCACGCAACACCGTGACGCGCGCCTACGCCGACCTCGTCGCCGCCGGCTTCGCCACGGTGAGGCAGGGCGCGGGCACCTTTGCCAGCGTGCCGGGCGATCGTCGCCGCGCGCACGAACACGCATTGCATTCGATCGGCAACGCGCCGCTGTCCGACGGCAGTATCGATCTGAACTGCGCGGCCAGCGGCGCCACGCCCGGCGTCGCCGCCGCCTACGAACGTGCACTCGCCGCGCTGCCCGCGCATCTGTCCAGCGATGGCTACCTGCCGGCCGGCCTGCCCGCGCTGCAGGCGCGCATCGCCGAGTCGTACGCGCGTCGCGGCCTGCCGACGACAGCGGAACAGATCATCGTCACCTCGGGCGCACTCGCCGCCATCGCCGTCGCCGCGCGCGCGCTGTCGCGGCCGGGCGATCGCGTGATGATCGAATCGCCGGTGTACTCGAACGCGATCGAAGCCGTGCGACTCGGCGGCGGACGCCTGGTCAGCGCGCCGCTCGGCGATGCGCTCGGCAATGCAGGCTGGGATCTCGACGGCATCGAAGCCACGCTGCGCCAGACTGCGCCGCATCTCGCGTACCTGATTCCCGATTTCCAGAACCCGACCGGCTTCCTGATGCCGGACGCCGCGCGCGAACGCTACGCCGCCGCGTTGCGCGCCACGCGCACCGTCGCGATCGTCGACGAAGCGCTGCAAGCGACCTGTCTCGACGACGAGATCGCGATGCCCGCGCCGTTCGCCGCACACGCAACGGATGCCATCACCGTCGGCAGCGTGTCGAAACTGTTCTGGGGCGGACTGCGCGTCGGCTGGATCCGCGCGCCGCGCGAGCTCACCGAACGCCTGATCGCCGCGCGCGTGCAACTCGACCTCGGTACCTCGCTGTTCGACCAACTGGTCGTGGCCGAATTGATGGACGACACCGCGGTCGCCGATCTGCGACGCACGCAACTGCGGCAACGCCGCGATGCACTGGCGCAGGCGATCCGCGACCGCCTGCCCGACTGGCGCTTTCGCCTGCCGCAAGGCGGCCTCTCGCTCTGGCTGCAACTCCCGCACGGCAGCGCCACGCGCCTCGCCGCCGACGCCGAACTCGCCGGCGTGCACCTCGCGCCGGGCCCGGTTTTCAGCGTCGAAGGCGGCATGGATCAATGGCTGCGCATTCCGTATGCAAAACCGGAAGAGCAACTCGTGCAGGCAGTCGAACGCATCGCCGCGGCGGCGCCGGTGGCGCCGGCGGAACATCTGCGGCGACGGCGCGCGGTGCATCCGTTGATTGCGTGACAGGTTGCGAAGATGCCCGGACTACGGTCGAACGGGCCGATCACGTTCCGAAGTTTCGGCGGATGGCTCGATTTTGTTGGCGACGAAGCTCAGCGGTGCGGCGCCGTGGCCGAGGCAGGCCGATACGGTTGAACTTGCCATTTGGGCGCGGAGCGTTACCCGAGAAACAAAACGGCAAACTCACGTTTCGTCCCACTGCCAATTTATAACCCGCCCGCGGGCTTGCGGCAAGGCCCGCGTCGTGGTGCACAGTCCGCGGCCGCATCAACGAGAGCGAGGCGCGGCATGCAAACGACGTACGAGGTGGTGATTGGCGGGGCGGGTCCGACGGGGCTGATGCTGGCGGGGGAACTGGCGTTGGCCGGGGTCGATGTGGCGATCGTCGAACGTCGGCCGAACCAGCAACTCGCGGGCACCCGGGCCGGTGGCCTGCACGCGCGATCGCTGGAAATCCTGGATCAGCGCGGCATCGCCGATCGCTTCTTCGCCGAAGGACAGATCGCGCAGGTAGCCGGTTTTGCCGGGGTTTCGCTCGATATTTCCGATTTCCCGTCCCGCCACAACTACGGCCTGGGGCTGTGGCAAAACCACATCGAGCGCATCCTCGCCGGCTGGCTCGGCGAACTTGGTGTGTCGATTCAGTTCGGCCGCGAGGTGCTGAGCTTCGCGCAGGACGCGAGCGGCGTTGCCGTGGAATTGTCGGACGGACGCACATTGCGCGCCAGCTATCTCATCGGTTGCGATGGCGGCCGCAGCTTCATACGCAAAGCGGCTGGAATCGCCTTCCCCGGATCGGATGCCACGACGAGCAGCCTGATCGCGCAAGTCGAGATTACCGCGCAACCGAAACTTGGAATCCACACCGACGCGCTCGGCAAACACGCGATAGGACGCGTGGACTACAGGATCGACAACGGCCGGATCGTTTACGCAGACACCGGCCCGGTGAACATCATGCTCACCGAAAAGGAAATCGGCGGTCCGGGCGAACCCACACTGGACGATCTGCGCGCCGCGTTGATGACGGCGTATGGAACCGACTTCGGCGCGCACAGTCCGCTCTGGATTTCGCGCTTCACTGACGCCAGTCGGCAGGCCGACACCTACCGTGCGAGGCGCGTGCTGCTCGCCGGCGACGCGGCCCATATCCACGCGCCCGATGGCGGACAAGGCCTCAACACCGGACTGCAGGATGCGGTGAACCTCGGATGGAAACTGGCACAAGTGGTGCGCGGCCAGTCGCCGGACAACTTGCTCGATTCCTACCACGCAGAGCGCCATCCCGTAGCCGCGCGCGTGTTGCGCAACACGATGGCGGCGGTCGCACTGCGCCGCAGCGACGAACGCACCTCGGCGCTGCGGGAAACCGTCGCCGACTTGCTGACAATGGACGAGCCCCGCAAACACCTCGCCGCGGAACTCTCGGGACTCGGCATTCGCTACGACTTCGGCGAAGGCCATCCGCTGCTGGGGCGTCGCATGCCCGATCTTGATCTCGTGGTGGACCACGCCGCCGTGCGGCTCTTCACCTTGTTGCACGACGCGCGACCGCTCCTGCTGCAGTTCGGCGCCGACGATGTGCTCGGCATCGCCCCCTGGTCCGATCGCGTCAGGAAAATCCGCTGCGACTATGCCGGGTCCTGGACACTGCCGGTGATCGGCGAGGCAGTTGCACCGAGCGCGGTACTCGTTCGACCCGACGGCTATGTTGCTTGGGTCGGTACGACCGGCGACTCGGGTCTTCGAGAAGCGCTGAGCAAGTGGTTTGGATCACCGGACGCTACGTGAAACATCAGTGGCGGAAAAATCCAAATTGGCAAGCCACTTTCGTCGGCCCTTGTTCGCAGCCATCAAGGGTCCCGACCTGCCGTCCCGGGAATTCGGAACGTCTTCGCCAGCGTCCGACGCTCCTTGCCCCGGCAGTGCGCCGGGGCAAGTCTTCGATAACTCTCGCCGCAATCGCTACAGCGCACCGTACTCGAAAGCTCCGAGATCGCATTTGACATCGCGCGCACGATTGCGGATATCGGTCGATTGGCAGTACGCGGCATTGCCGGCGTTGACGATGGAACTGGTCGACGACGTGGTGCCCGTGATCGGGAACAGGCCGCCGAACGTGCCGCGCGACAGCGACGCCGACCAGAGGGAGAATCCGCCGGCACAGGCGAAAGACGATTCGCCCGAGCGCAGATTGCTGCCCAGTGCACTGATCAGGGCAGGCGTTCCGGTGCAGCGGCCGAGCACCACGCTGTTGGCATAGTTCGACGAGCCCGTCGAGCCCTGGTGCACCGCATCGCGACCGGTGTTCGACATGTTGCTCCAGAAGGTGACGTGGCGCATCGTCAGCGATGCGCTGTTGGTGATGGCGGCCTGCGCCGGGGCGCGATTATTGTAGAAATCGACATTCTTCAATTCGATGCTCTTGCCCGCGCCGCTGAAATTCACTGCGCCCGCATAACCGTCGGACACGTTGTTTTCGAAGGCGACGCGTTCGAGCAGCACGCTAGAATTGGCGAAGAACGCGGCACCGCCGTTGACCAGCGTATGGCTGTCGGCGATGCGCGAATCGCGGATGACGACGCTTGCTTCGATCGAATAGATGGCGCCGGCGCTGTGGGTCGAATCGCTGCCGATCAGTTCGACGCGCTCCATCAACAGTCCTTGCGAGATGAACATCGCACCCCCGAACGAGCCGTAGGCGTTGTCCGAATCGTTGTTGGACAACAGCAACAGGCCGGTGCCATTGGTGGTCTTCACGCCTTTCACCACCAGGCCTTTGCCGATGTCGACGAAGGCACCGCCGCTCGACGCGGTGTTGTCGGCGACCAGACTGTCGTCGTCGGCAAGGAAATCGCTGTTCGACGCGACCGCACCGCCGCTGTGCTCGGCGTGATTGCGGAGCAATCGGCTACCGCCCTGCAAGCGCAACGGACTGTTCTGCGCGCGGATGCCGCCACCCACCTGGCCGATGTTGTCCTGGATGATGCTGCGATAAATCGTCGCGGGCGTGTCGAGCAATTGCATGCCGCCGGCGCCGAAACCCGAATCGTTGCCGGCGATCGTGGTGTAGCGCAACGAGAGCGTGCATTCCTGCAGCCACATTGCGCCGCCCTGGCTGGCATGGTTGTCGCGCAGCGCCACCTGGTCGAGCGTGATATCGGCCTGGTAGCCGCGGATCGCACCGCCGAAGGTCGAAATATAGATGCTGCCGTCGGCGTAGCCATCCTTCACGGTGAGCCGGCGCAGCGTGTATTTGCCGCCGCTCATCAGCAGCAGCGAGCCGATGCCGTTGCCGCGGATCGCGGTGCTGTTCATGCCGGCGCCGAGCAGCGTCACGTCGGTCGGCAGGGCCAGCGTGGCGGCGGTGGCGGCATACGGCGGTTCGAGCACGTACTCGCCGGCCGCCAGCACGATGGTATCGGCCTCGGGCGTCAGCCCCGCCGCGGTGGCGGCTTCACGCAAGGTGCAGCCGTCGACCGCGCAATCCATCGGATCGGGATCGTCGAAACGCGTGACCGTGATGGTGGCGGCGCTGGCGGCAGCGCAGCCGAGCGAAAGCGAAAGGGCAAGCAGGAGACGGGACATTGCGAAGCTCCGGATGGGGTGGGGCGCGTTGTCCAACGCAAGCGGCGCGGAACGGAGGCCAAGGCCCTATGCAGCGCGGCCCACGGTGCGTACGGCTCGGCTCGCATCGATTGATGCCCGGCGCCCGCCCTCGTCACGGAAGCAAGGACGCCGCGGCGTTTCGCCGCGGCGTCCTCGTCCGACAGTACCGGAGTTCTTAGAACAGGTTCTACGGGACTACCTGGAAAGTGTCGGAAAAGACATGCCAGTCGAGTACCGCGTCCACGTCATAAGTGATGACGAAGTAGGCATCGTAGGCGGCACCCGTACTCGGCACGGAAATCTCCATCGCGTTCGTCACACCCGGTGCCCCGTACTGCGTCGCCAACCTCTGACACTTGCCTTTGCTGGGAGTACAAAGCGCAACGGCGATCGACGAAAACTTCGGAGTAGCGAGTGTGCTTGGATTGGGCGACCATTTGATGGTGTGCTTTTGTCCGCCCTGGACTTGCGCACCGGCCAGTGGAGACGAAACGGTGGGAACGGACTCCGGTTTCACCGCAATGGTCACGTCGGCGGAGTCGTAGCTCGGCACATCGCCGTTGGATGCATTGATGTCCCAGACCGTTGCCCGGAAGTGGAGTTCGCCCGCACTCGAGGTTCCGACGTCGAACGGCAGGCCGGTGTTGTAAGGCGGGAAAAATCGCCCAAAAGACTTGCTTACGTACGACGCCGGCGGCGCTATCGTGGACATACCGAATCCCTGAGGGCAGCGCTTGTACTCGGCGCGGAACAAGGGCGGCAGCCCGCCGGCGGACAGCGCGTCCATCTGATTCCATTCCGCCACCCCGAGCGTTGAACCGCAGCCGGTGAAGCCGCCCGGCGGCGCGAAGAAGCTGTTGGGATTTTCGCTGTACGCATCGGCATCACTGGCGTACGCCGTCAACGTGAAACCGGCGTATCGCGGCACCCAGCGCGGCGCGGCGGGCGCCGTGATGATCGCTTTTACTGGATCGTTCGCCGTTACCTGATGCCCGATGCAGTTTTGAGGACTTTGTGGTGCGCCGTTCTCGAGCGCTGTCAGCTGCGTGTCGATCAGACTCAGACTGTCGGCATGGAAGAAGGGCATGCCGCCTTTGATATCGTCATCAGTCCCACACAAGAACGGGTAGCTCATGAAGGTTCGACCACCGCCAATCTCGAGGTCGTGACCCGCCGCCGCATTGCCCGCGCAACCGCCCATTTGGGAACTGAACGTGTGGTGCGCACCAAGCAAATGTCCGATTTCGTGGACCACATGAAAGCTGGCATTGCCCCAGTTGTTGGTGACTTTGCCTTCAACGATCGACGCCGGATTCAAGCTGACATAAGCAGTTGCCTTGTAGAACGCAGAGCAAACGGCGCCTAACGCCGCAGAGCCGCCCATTGGATCCAGGGGCTCCAACCCCAGCACTATTCCCGCATCCCACCACGCTGGCCACGGCGCGCCGGCGTTCGAAACAATCCAGTCCTGGAATACCTGGTTTGCAATCGCCCAATCTTCCTTGAGCAAGGGAAGATTGTTGAATACCGATTGGGGAGGCTGACCGGTATATCCGGCATTGGGAGCAAAAATATAGGCAAGCGGCCGATCGGCACCGGTGCCTGCGCCGATGCCGTTGATCGTGACCCCCGCATTGGCCGTCAGGGCATCGTCGACCCAGGCACTGAGCCCGATCATGAAGTTGTCGACCGGCACCGATTTCGAAAATCCGTCGGACAGCGGATCGAGAAACTTCCAGAGATTCTCGGTGATGGTGAAGAACATGCCCACATGCCGCAGCACCATCATGCCGGTGAAGGGATCGACCAACGAGTTCGCACCCGGGTTGGGACCGGGAAGCGACGGCGAGGCACCGATAATGGTTTCCGAGAATGCGGGGTTATCGGCCCTCGACAGCGCTTCGAAGAACTGCCGCACCGGAACGCCTGCCGTGCTCACATACCGGAGCTGGGAATCGCTCGAAAGTTCCAGATTCAGTTGCCCACCGCCGAAAACACCGCGCAGCTTCCAGCCGGTGCCGGATTCGCCGGTCAGCACCAGCGCGCTGCGTTCCTCGGAGACGAATTCTCCAGTCTGGCGATCCACGGCCATCGCATGGGCGGATCGGCGCCGGGCGGTTAGCTGGAAAGCTTCGAGCCGGTCGCCGGCGACCGGCAACGTCACGATAGAGTTTTCCCCTGCCTGGAATTCGGAATCGTCCAGGGTATGCGTTGCGATGAAACTTCCGCCCTCATCCACCAATTCAACCTCCAACTCTTTCGCATGCAAACAAAAACTGCTTGCGAGAAGTGCAAACAACAGAAAGTTGCGCTTTGACATTCGGTCCACCTTGGCTGCGCCTGTCGACGTTCGGGACAACGGCACCCAGAGCAAAACTTGATTTCAGCTTTTTGCTCAGGCGAATAGTGGGAACACGGACAGCTCGCTTGTGCGCCCGAACACGTCTACGCAAGGCCGCGTTTTGCCGGACAGATCAGTTCGGTGTGTGAATCGACGAACGCCGCCACCATCCACCAAAAGAGTGCGGAAGCTCACGCTTTCCACTGCGTTTGAAACGCCTGCGCGAAAGGGGGGGCGGACGCCGTTATTGCTTAAATCAACGCGCTTTCCACGGGCGACGACAAGAATGGCGGAGTCATGCCCGTCTCATTGTCAACTAATGTGGCGCATGCAGACGGTTGCGAGCCGCCCGGATTGTCGACTCGTTGTCGACTCGTTGGAGTCGCCGACGCAGGTCGAGTGAAATGAAATGTCCTCTTTCGACGTTGCTCATCCAAATGAGCACATCATTCGCATTTCGCCTGTCGATCGCTTCGGCCCTGCTGCTGGCCTCCGGCCCGGCGCTCGCGTCCAGAGAGGGCGCAGGCATCGGTGAAGGTTTGGTGGTGCTGGGCTTGATCGTGGTCGGCGCGATCGCACTGACGTTGCTGGCGAGCCTCGTTGCCGGAGGCATGCTGGCGGTCAGACGCGGGCGCCGTGCCGGGCGCGGCATGCTCGTCGGCCTGGCGGTGGGCCTGGGCGGATGGATCGCACTGGCCCTGGCGCTCTATCTGGTATTCCTGTTTCCAATCGATGTGCGCCACTGGCGCGAGGCGCGCGAGGAGGCGGCGATCACGCAATGGTTGTTGCCGCTGGATCGAATGCAGCCCGGACAGTTGGGCGCCACGCTGGCACAACTGCGGGAAAGCCAGCCGCCGTACTTTTATGCCTCGGCCCGGCTCGCCGGGGCCTTGCTGACCGTTCTGCCGCGCGGGCAGATTCCGGCACGGGCCGAAGACATCGCAGCGCTTCGTGCTTTCGTCGCCAGCAAGCCGCAGCTTGTGTTTTTCGACACGGACTCCCAACTCGAAGGCCTGGCGGGCTGGATGCAGTGGCGATACTCCATCGACGAAGCCGCCCGGACCTGCAACGCCGACTCCGAGTGTTTGGCGTCCTACGCGAGATTCCTGTTCGCCGACTGCGAGAAGCACTTCGATGCCTGCGTCCGCGACGTACGCATCGACGAATTGTCGCGAGTGATGGAACGTCTGCAGGGCGATGCGTCGATGCCGCTTGTTTCAATCCTGCACGGGCTACGCGGCAAGCTCGTTCTTGCCGATTTGCGGTCGGGCACGGTTCGCGCGCAGATGACGGTGCTGCTGCAGCCGCCTCCCGAAGGTTACCAGTACGGGTTCGACGATCGACTCGCCGCGACGCTTATTCCGTCGCTGCAGCGAATGCCCGCCTCGCTGACGCAAGACGATCGCGCTGCGCTCGAGGAATTTGTCGCCGACGTACGTGCAGGGAAACGAGCGCCTCAGTCCGATCCCTGCCTGCGTTCGCCAGGCAGCTGCGGCAACTCGGTTTCCGCGCTGCGTGGCGCGATCGTATGGGCCTATGCGGGGCCTGCTATCACGACGGCAGTAACCGAATGCGGCGGTGACAACAGCGTCGGCTGCGCGATGGCTTACGCCGAAGCGTTGACAACGCATTGCGCCGCGCATGTTTCCGAATGCCGAGCGGCCGCCAACCCCACTGACTTGCAACGACTAATCGACGCGATCGGACCGCCACAGAATTCGTACAAGCAGGAAATCGTCGCCGACCTTGGGAAACTTGGAGAAGCGTGGACGCGATAAGCATGGGATGTTCCGGCGCAGCCCCTACGGCGGCGCTTTGACTCAGACGCCAACGCGGTGGAATAGCGCCGCGGACGAGCGAGCTACGATGGACTGCGCATCCGCTTGCTCGGCGATTGCGCCGACACGTCTGTGCGCCCCTCCGCGCCGACACCGCGCCCGCCGGCCAACCCGATGTCATCGCCTCGCCAGCAGTGTTGCTACCCGACCGCTGTGGCTTCGACGTCTCCGGTGCTGCTCTTGCAGAGCACCACCTCGAAAACGGTCCGCCCCGAGGGCGCGGACTCGACGGTGATCGCGCCCCCATGCCTGAGCGCGATTTCGCGCGCAATGTAGAGGCCAAGACCCGAACTCGACCGACTGGGCAAAGTGTGTTCCCCGCCGTCTTGCGCGCCGTCCGCGCGGACCAGCGGCAAGAAGATGTTCGATAGCGACTCGGGCGGAATCTGGGTCCCGTCGTTCGCCACGGAAAACCTCACCTTGTCGACCGAACCGTGCAACTCGGCCAGCACCAAACCATCATGCGTGCCGTGCTGGAGCGCGTTCACGAGCAGATTGGTCATCAGCTGCCGCAGCGCGACGGCGTCGAACTCGCCCACACAGTCGCCGGAAGTCTTCAGTTCGATGTGGCGGCCTGCAAACGTCGACTCTGCGTCGACGATGGCATCGCGACAAACAGCGACGGCATCGGTGGAAGCCCGATGCACGGGCATGGCGCTGCCGAGTTGCACGCGCGTATAGCCGATCAGGTTCTCGATCATCCCCGCCATGTGCCGCGCCGCGCGCTTCACGCTACCGCCGAGGGCGGCGGTTTGAGCCGGCGTTGCCGAGGGATGGGACAGCGCCTGCGCGGCGCTGCTGATCGTTGCCAGCGGCGCGCGCAAGTCGTGTCCCAGTACGCCGAGGAACAGATCGCGTGTTGCGTTCGACCTGGCCATGAAGGCGTCGATCGATTCGGCCAATGCCTGGTCGATCGCTTCGTTGAAGCGGATCACCGGCTCGCCCAGTTGCGCCGCGTCGCCGCCCGCGGCGATCCACAAGCGCAACACCGTGGCGCGCAGTGCGCGAAACTCCGCCGCCAACTGGATCATCGAAAACTGGCTGGTGAATCGCAACCCGCCGTGGATCGTCGCCGCCGTGGCGCGAACGGCCGTCGAAGTTTCACCGCGCGACTTCACGCCGCGCATCCGTTCGGACTGATACGTTTCGATATCGTCGGCGATGGCCGTCAGCATCGCCTTGGCGTGGTCGCGCAAGGCCAGCTTGTCCATCGAATCCGCACCGGGCCCGAGCGTGCGCGCGAATTTCTCCCACTCCGCCACGATGGGTTCCATATCGCTGCGAATGAAGTCCTGCAGAGTCACTCGCGCACCTTTCCGTCGACGTGATTCATTTTAGCGCAGAATCGCGGCCCACTTTTTGGCCTCGGATCGCGGTTCGCGGAAAGCCGGCGCGCACCGACCTGATTGCGTTTCCGCGCCGAACTGGACGATGGACTTGTGCAAGCAATCGCAAAGAACACGGGGTTCTTAACCACGGACACCCAACGACGCGCACCGCATGTCGACAAGGATTTTCGCTCCCCGCTCAGCGCGATCTTTCCGAAAAGAAACGGACAGCAGAATGGAGCAAACCCAGCTGCAGCTCGTCATCCGCGACGTCTTTCATCAACAGCCCCCTTCGGATCGGCCGCGCTTACCGTCGCGGCGCCGGCGACGTTCCTGCGGCCGACCCGTCCAGCTTTGTCGCGCTGGCAATGATCTCGGCGATCGCCGCGGCGGACGCGGCGCGGAACTACGACGCTTAGCTTTCCTCACCCGTTATGCTTGGAACATGAAGAACATTCGCGTCGCCCACTGGATGCGCCTGGCATGCGCCGTAGCGTTCGCGTCGCTTGGCCTGGAGCTTGGGCTCTGTGGACGCACCGCTGCAGCGCAAGCTCCCACGCTATACACGCGAGTTCACCCCGTCATCCCGAACTCCGACGATGAGGTTTTCTTTTATTTCTACATCATGGATCCATGCAATATGGATCTTCGGATCATCTGCATTGCCACGGTCGGCAATGTGATCACTGTCTCGGTCGATCAAAAGATCGTAGAGCCTCAGCTGCCGGACGGAGCGTACTGTCTCAGCCCGCCTCCCGACGGCCAAACTCGCGTCTCCCTCGGCTCACTACCAGCGGGCACCTACATCGCACGCGTCGACCACTGGCACCCTGCGTACGACCAAGCGGTTGAGTTTGTCGTTCTGCCCGCTCCGCAACCCATACCCGTGGGGGGCGGCGCTGTCGGTGTGCTTGCAGTCTTTCTGCTGGCACTGGGCGCGCGTGCCCATGCGAGCACGTTGCGCATTGCGGATTCGTCAGCCACCCGGTGGGCCGCAAATTAGGATTTATTCGCGTCTTTGTGGCGTTACATCGTTTGGCACAAGCAGCTTGCTGAGCAGCTGCGCGGCGCTTCCGAGGGACGCGACATGAGCACCTTCTCCGCGGCCGGGGGATAGATATACGACTCGCACGGCGAAGCCGCAACAGCCCGACGCGAGCCGGCACAGATTCCTTATGGCTCAGGCGGCCTTGTGCATGACGGACACTTCGCGCTCGATCTTCTTGCCGGTCGAGATCTCGGCCACGCGCAGGTCATACATCGCCTGCAAGTTCAGCCAGAACTGCGGCGTGCTGTCCAAGTAACGCGCCAGGCGCAAGGCGGTGTCTGCCGACACGCCGCGCCGCTCGCGGACGATGTCGTTGATGCGCGGCGCGGGCACGTTCAGCGCCTTGGCCAGGGCATTGGCGCTCATGCCCAGCTCCTTCAGGTAATCCTCGCGCAGGATTTCGCCGGGGTGCACCGGTCGCATGCCGTTCTTCAACATTGCCAATACCTCTTCAGTGATAGTCCACTATCTCGACCTGCTCGGCGTGCTGACCGCTCCACACGAGGCAGATGCGGAACTGGTCGTTGATCCGGATGCTGTGCTGCCCGGCCCCGATTGCCCTTGAGCGCTTTGAGCCGGTTGCCTGGTGGTGAGCCCAAATCGCGAAGCTCATAGGCGGCTTCAAGCTGCCCCAGCTTGCGGTTTGCGACGGCGGCGATGCCCGCAAACCGACGCGATTTGCCCATCTCGAAGAGCGTCTGCGTGTCCGCGCAGCGGAAGCCCAGTATCATGGGGAAACCGTATAACGGATAACGTTAACCGGCAAGCAGGACGGTACCGACAGCAGTCGCCCCCTCCCCACCACGAAGCGCTCCAACAACCGCACCTCGAACAACGCCAGCGCCTCGCGTAACCGCGCGGTCAGCGCGACATCCGTCGCACTCGGCAACGCCACGCCGCTCGGGTGGTTGTGCGCCAGGATCATCGCCCGCGCATTGCGCTGCAACGCCAACTGCACGACCACGCGCGGATCGATCTGCGCGCGATCCACCGCGCCCTTCGCCAGCACCTCGCACGCGATGATGCGGTGGTGGCCATCGAGCCACTCGGCGTGCAGTTCTTCGTGCAGCAGCCCGGCCAGGCGCAGGCGCAAGAACCGCTCCGCCTGTCGCGAATTGTGGATGCAACCGCTGCGCTGCAACCGCCGCAACAGAATCGCTTCCGCACGCGCGAGCAGCGCATCCTGGCGTCGACGTCGCGCGGCACTCATCGACTTGCAACGCCTGTCCATAACTCCGTGTCGTTGCGTACCGCGCTGAGACGCCATCAAAAGAACTCGGGTTTCCAAACCACCGGCATTCAACGACGCGCACTGCGCGTCGACAAGGGGGCGTTCGCTCCGCGCTCAAGCGCGGTCTTTCTGAGAACTAGAAAGGACGGCAGAATGGAGCACACCGATGAAACGCCACGCTTCCCTTGCAACAATCGCGCTCGCTGCGGCGCTGACGTCGAGCCCCGCGAAGGCTTTCATAGAGGACCCGTTCGTCACTCCGACGATCCCGACCTCACGCACGCCAATCTCCGTGAATGTGCACGCGGGTGGCTGCCATGGATTTTTCGACCAGGTCGACGAGGCGGAGTTGGTAGTGACGGGGCCCGCAGAATTGCAGCTCATCACGGATGGCGCGGTGCCGGAGCCTGGGCATCCGTTCTGCATCTATCCCGACTACGTCTACCGTTTCGACATCGGAATGCTACCGACGGGGTCGTATACGCTGCGGCTCTTCATCCGCGACGCCTTCCATCAACAGCCCCTGCCCTTCGGATCGGTGGAGTTCACCGTTGCGGCGCCGACGACGATACCTGCTACCGACCGGTCCAGCCTTGTCGTGCTGGCAATGATCTTCGCGATCGCAGCGGCGGCCGCGGCGCGAAACCGCGACGCTTAGCTTTCCTCGCGTGCGTGTCGTTGTTCCATATCCTTGCAACGGCCGTGCAAGCGCAGGAACTCTCTGCACGTGCTGCTTTCGGCTGACCAGAACGCGCCGAGTGCCGCCTCTATCGTCGAGGGCTTCGACTTTGCCGCAGGCGGGTCATCTCCGCTACCGGGCTTGGCCGCCGAGTCGCCACAGGACGCGGAGTATCTGATTCCCACGCGCGCCACGGGTGCTTTTGCCGAGTACTTGAGCGCGTATCCCGACAGTCCGCGCGCGCGATTGGAGCGTTACATCATCGTGCAGTACCCCGGGGGTGCGAATCTCACCTCAGCGCGCAACGCCCTGCTCGCCGACCCGGCAGTCGAGCACGCACACGTGCCCGCAGCGGCGCACTTCGTTGTTCCGCCCGGCATTGTCGCGACGCGCGCGCTAAGCGCCAGCACGCCAGCGCAGGCAGCCGGCGACTGGCATGGAACGATCGGTGTGCCGGATATCTGGGATATCGCCGGCGGCTGGGCACTCGTTGGCACCGTTGACAACGTATTGCGATCGCCCACCCGGACCTTTCGCCATTTGTCGGCGCAACTTTTCAGGGCGGAAACTTCCTGCCGTCCCTCTCGTTCGATGTCGGGCGCGCTGGCCTGGCGGGTTGCCAGCAGGCCGGGAACTGCATCGAGCCGAATCCGGACGAAGCCCAGCCGATTGCCGTGGCGGTCGGCGGCAACTGCGATCCGGACGGTGACGGCATGGCCACGCCCGCCTCTACCGGCCATGGAACCCACGTCGCTGGCCTGGTCGCCGCGCGCGGAGACGGCGTGCAGTTCCTCGTGCAACCGTCCGGCCAGGCGCAGGCGCAAAAACCGCTCCGCCTGTCGCGGATTATCGATACGACCGCTGCGCTGCAAGCGCCGCAGCAGGATCGCCTCCGCACGCCACGCTGTGGCGGGTCGTCTGGGGGGGTAATCCAGAACGCCATCTCTGACTTGCGGGCAGCCGCGCCGGCTTGTTCCAAAATGTCGGTAGTTGTTCACAAACTACCGACACTATGGAACACTGTATGAGTGGCGACCCGACCTCCCAGCGCACAGGCACTCATCCGTCGCAGGGGCGCCATGCGCTCCCGTGACCTGGTCCAGGCCGGAATCGCGCGCACGCAACTGTCGCGCCTGGTAGCGATAGGCGAACTGGTTCGACTCTCGCGTGGTGTCTACGCCTTGCCTGGCACCGCATCGACCGACGACGACGATGGCCTGCAACGAGTAGCCGAACGCATCCCCGGTGTGCGCCTTTGCCTGCTGACGGCGCTGCGGCTGCATGGCCTGACCACGCAAGCCCCTTTCGAAGTCTGGATCGCCATCGGCAACAAGGACCGCCCTCCCCGCCTGGAGTGGCCCTCGCTTCGAGTCGTACGTTTCTCAGGAACAGCCCTTACCGCCGGTCTCGAGAGCCGCAAGCTCGGGGCCAGAATTGTGCGCCTGACCAACGTTCCGAAAACGGTCGCCGACTGCTTCAAGTTCCGCTCACTCGTCGGCCTGGACGTGGCAATCGAAGCACTGCGCGATGCCCTGCGCGCGCGCAAGACCACGGTGGACCAACTCTGGAAGTACGCCCAGATATGTCGCGTGGCCAAGATCATGCGTCCGTACCTGGAAGCGCTGGCGTGAAACCGGAGTCGCCTGCGGCGAACCGAGTCGCTTCGATCCGACAACGCCTGCTGGATCGCGCCCGAGCGCGCAGTGAAGACTTCCAGTTGCTGCTCGATCGATTTGCGGTTGAGCGCCTTCTTTACCGCCTGTCCATTTCGCCGCACGAGATCAGTTGTTGCTCAAGGGAGCGACGCTATTCGCCATCTGGTTCGACCAACCGCACCGCCCGACGCGCGACGCCGACTTTCTGGGATTCGGAACGCCCGACCCGGCAAGACTCGCGACCATCGTGCGCGATCTGTGCGCCATCGAATCCGACGACGGCCTGCACTTCGAGCCGCGCAGCATCGAGGTGGAAGCGATTCGCGAGCATGCAAGCTACGAAGGCTTGCGCATCCGACTGCATGCCCTGCTCGGAACCGCGCGTTGCCACGTCCAATGGGATGTCGGATTCGGCGACGCCGTCACCCCGAGTCCGCTGGAAAGCGAGTTCCCGGCGTTGCTTGACGACATGCCCCGGCCTCGCCTGCGCGTGTACCCGCGCGAAACTGTCTTTGCCGAGAAACTGGAAGCGATTGCCACGCTAGGCATCGCCAACAGCAGGATGAAGGACTACTACGACCTGCTTGCACTGGCGCGCGAAGGCGCGATGAACAAGACCGTCCTCGGGACAGCCATCCGCGCCACCTTCGAGCGGCGCAGAACGGAGCTGCCGCGCCGCGCACCGTTCGGCCTGTCAGAAGCTTTCTCCGCAGACGCTCAGAAGCGAGCGCAGTGGGAAGCTTTCCTGCGAAGGAACCGCCTCCCTGCGCCGGATCTGACTACCGTTGTCGAAGAACTCCGGGGGTTCGTCCTGACCCTCGGACTTTAGCGTCCGCCGCCTCGCACGCCGCACCCGGTTCATCGCGACGCGAGACGTGCCACGGGATCCACCGAGACCGCAGCCCCCTCCCCCACCACGAAGTGCTCCAACAACCGCACCTCGAACAGCTCCAGCGCCTCGCGCAACCGTGCGGTCAGCGCGACATCCGTCGCACTCGGCACCGCCACGCCGCTCGGGTGGTTGTGCGCCAGGATCACCGCCCGCGCATTGCGCTGCAACGCCAACTGCACGACCACGCGCGGATCGATCTGCGCGCGATCCACCGCGCCCTTCGCCAGCACCTCGCACGCGATGATGCGGTGGTGGCCATCGAGCCAGACGGCGTGCAGTTCCTCGTGCAAGCGCCCGGCCAGGCGCAGGCGCAAGAACCGCTCCGCCTGTCGCGGATTGTCGATGCGACCGCTGCGCTGCAACCGCCGCAGCAGGATCGCCTCCGCACGCGCGAGCAACGCATCCTCCCGTCGACGTCGCGACGCGTGCGTGGCAGCAGACAACGGCGAACCGGCCATGCGGGCCTCCGGGGTGGCGAACGGTGCGCGGTTGACATACCGGCACGCGACCGGCGGGCCTTGCGACCCCCGCGCACCGCCGCCGTAAGTCCGGCGGAATGGCCATGCGCATGGAGCGCGGGCACGAAAAACGCGCCTCGCGGGCATGCGGTGGCGCGTCGATGCGCGCGTGCCGGGATGTCAAACCCGACCGCGGATTGGGCCGCGGCGAGTCGATGCTACGCTCGCCGAACCCTCTGCAGCAAGAACCGTGAAAGGCCTCTTCGCCAAGTCTGGCGTCCCCTCTTCGCAACGACTCCAGGCATCAAATAACCCAAAATGGGGTATTCCATTTCGGGCTTTAGCCTCGCGTCGTGGCGAAAACCCTTTACGGCCCCGAGTACACGCAGCTGCGCCAATTGTTGGTCGCGGCACGGGAGCGCGCGGGACTGACCCAAGCAGAACTCGCCGCCCGCTTGAACCGAGCGCAGTCATTTGTATCCAAGTATGAGAAAGGTGAGCGGCGACTCGATGTCGTGGAATTCGTCCACGCCTGCAGTTGCATCGGGGTAGACGCACCAAGGTTGCTCGCCGATGCGATCAAGGTGCGCAAATGAATACCGGGGAAGTGATTGCTTCCGTCGAAGCCCATTTGCAGAATCTAGTCGGTCACAGGTTCGATGTTATTGAAGTTGCCAAGCCAGTGTCGCCGGATGCTGCGGTCAACCTCGCCAAAATTATTTCGAAACTTTCTCCGATGGTTGGCAACCTCATCGAATTCAACGCCATTGAATACCTCAACGACATTCCTGGGCTCGCGGCACACGGCAAGTGGGAAAGGCAAGACCCTGGGTTTCCCGACAATATTTTTGTTGGGGATGTCCAGCCTAGGCCGGGACTAGAAATAAAGGCATGGCTGCCGCTTGCGACAGAAATTACGGCGCGATTCCGGGGAAGTCAGACGCAGCTTGCAGCTGGAAACACTTCCGTTGCAGTGCTCGCCTGGCTGCCAGAGTTCCTCGTATTCGGTAAGCCAGTAATCATTGGCGCGATGATGGTTTCCGGACTGGCTGTGGCCCAAGCACGTGATGCGCACTACCACAATGTCCCGGACTACCTGGTTATTGAGCCAGAGGACACGACCTTGCGCACCGCAAACTTGCAGCAGACCAATGCTGCGGGCTACAAATTCCAAGGTACTGCCGCACAAAAGGCGGAAGCCGCAGCACTAATAGGGGAGTGGGGGCCTGATGGTCGTAACCATTCGGCTGAAGCAACCTATCAGGCAAGATTGCGCGAACTTACCAGCCGCTTCCCGTACCGACTCGATACGAACTTCGCCAAGATGGATCGAGTGGATCAGGCAGATGTCGAAGCCTTCAAAGCGCGAGTGTACGCATCGCAGTTTCACGGACGAACAGTGGGCGAATGGAGGCGACTGCTTGCTAGCCGTAACTCCTCTGCAATTGCCGCAGTGCTACACGACACGTTCGACATCACTGATGTGAATGGGACCACCTTGGTCGAATAACCCTAGAAGAGCTCCGGCGCAGTCTTGAATCTTTCTACCCCTAGCTGAAAGTAAGTTGGATCGAGTTCACACGAATACGCTCTACGCCCAAGCTTCTTGGCCGCCAGAGACGCAGAAAACAATCCACCAAACGGTTCCCAGACTACATCGCCTTCATCGCTCGAAGCGGCGATTGTCAGGCTCATCAGGTCGAGCGGCTTTTGATTGAGGTGCGCAGCCTTGCCGCCCGCCAAGTGGGGCACCTTGACTCGCTCACGTCCATGTAAGGCATTGCGATCCCACACGTTCGTGAAACCCATCGGGCAGTGAAATTTCGTTCGGAGCGACGCCCACTCGACTTCAGTGAGTGGCGTCCTACCATTCGCTGAAAAGTACGGTTTCCCCTCAGGTGCACCATGCTGGTTCGCGTACGTGGCCAGCTTTACGAACATCGCTGGCGGTGGGAAGTACCAGAGGTGGCCTTGATCGAGATATTTCCGAACTGCTACGTCCTTGACGCCGCATGCGTCGTTTGCTCGTCGCATGGGAAGCCCGGTCCTTTTCCACTCGCGGAACAGCCAGCGCTGCAGAGTGAGGCCGTCCAGCTTTGGCTCAAAGACATACTGCACGCACAACTCGGTGACAACGGGAAAACGCCGAATCTTCGCGGTGTTTACATTGCCCGCGATATGCGCCTTCCCCTTGTTCCAGACGTTTGCGTTTACGTATCTCCAGCCGTGGCGCTCCAAGACAGGGTGCACAGTCGCCCAACCGATCTCAGAGTTCCAGAACCAGAGTGTCGTGGACCCTGTCGCGCCCTGACTCCACTTCTCAACATGAGGTTCGTACCACTGCGCGATCTCAAGATGGTCAGACGTGTCGCCCTCAAAACCCAAGACCCCATAGGCTCCATCACTGACAATCACCGCAGGAGCCGGCCACCGGGAATAGCTGTCTAAGCTATTACCCAGACACAACGTCACTGCGTCGTCGGTATAGATGCCTGTAGTCGGCGCGTCATGTAGCGTCACGGCCTTGCCGCGTCCTACAGTACTTGTCGGTGTCGACTTCTTCGGCAAATTCATTCCGCGGTCCGTCACGCAAATGTCGTGCCCAGCATAGTCCAATTCGGCCAGCTCCATCTCGTGTATTCGCCTAACGATAGGTAGGAAATTTCCGTTATGCGACCCAAAGCTCTGAGAGCATTGCGAGGCGGGCTCCTGCACATGGGCGATCAAGAAACCTTCTTGCGCTACCAACGAACTGGAGCGCACGCAGAGCCGGCGATTTTTAGGAAACCGTCCTTTCGATCTTCGCGTCTGCAGAAGCGCCGAGAGGCGTACCTCGATAAGCGATCATCGATTGAGGCAACGAAATGTCAAATTGATTCGCTCGCTTTCTACTGCTTTCGTGCGTGCGACTGCATGCCTCCAGTCTTTCTGCGTCCTCCCTTGCATCACCACCAAGCTCCCATGCCCAAGCACCATTTCATGCTTGCGCCCATCCGCTTTTCGCTTGAACACAAACCGCCGTTCCGCGCCAAGGCTCACTGACGCAATCACTGGCTCCGACCCCAGTTCGGGTTCGTCGTCGCTGTGCCAGCCCATCGAGTCCCTGCCGTCGCGGTATAGGTTTGCGAGGACGCTGTTGAACGGCGCACTTAGCTCGCGCGCAAGTCGCTCGCGAATCGCCAGCAGCGCCTCGGGCCACGGATGCGGCGCGAAGCGCGCACCGGAGTATTTGTAGTCAGTCCCCGGATCCCCAATCCAGCAACTCAACCGCGGCGAGTCGATTTCGCGGCCGAAGAGTTTGATGCGGTGGGTTTCCCACGGGATCGTGGTGCGCAGCGTCGCGAAGAGGGTGTCGGCTTCGTCGGGTGGGAGCCAGGTGGGGTTGTAGGTGATGTCGGGTTTGGGTGCCGGCGTGGACATGGCGTGGTCGCACCTGGATTCCCGCTTTCGCGGGAATGACGTTAGGTGGCGTCGAGGACGGCGGCGAGGATTTCGCCGAGTTCGAGCAGGCGCAGGTCGCTGCCGGGGGCGCCGACGAGTTGCAGGCCGATGCCTTCGCCCAGCGGGATCGAGAGTGCGGGGCAGCCGCCCAGCGAGGCGAGTGCGGTGAAGTCGGGGACGTTGCCGGGTTCCGGTGCGTCGGCGGGCGGCGGGGTCATCGGGGTGGTGGGGAGGAGCAGGACGTCGAAGCGTTCGAAGAGGTGGCGCACTTGCACGACGAAGCCGTCGAGGCGGCGGTCGGCGCGGGCGTAGTCCACCGCGGTTTTGCGTTGCGCGTAGTCGAGCATGGCGCGCATGCGGGGCGGGACGTCGTCGAGGTCGGCGCCGTGGGTGGCGAGGAGTTCGGCTTCGATCATCAGCAGGGCGGCGCGGCGCGTGGCGACGATGTCGAGCGGGGCGAGGTCGAGGTTGGCGGGGGCGCAGCTTCCGAAGATGGGGCGCGCGATTTCCAGCGCGCGTTCGAAGCGCGCGAGTACCGCGGGTTGCGCACCGAGTTCGGCGAGGTCCGCGACGACGCCGGCGCGCAGCACGCCGGGCACCCAGTCCGGCGGGGCCATCGGGACGCGGCGTTTGCGTGAGCGCGGGTCGCGCGGGTCGTGGCCGGCCATCACGTGCAGCAGGGGCGTGGCGTCCTGCACGCTGCGCACGAGTAGGCCGGGGCAGTCGAGGCGGCGCAGCACGGGCACGAGGCCGTGGGTGGAGAGTTCGCCGAAGGTGGGTTTGAGGCCGACCAGGCCGCAGAAGGCGGCGGGGACGCGTACGCCGCCGAGGGTGTCGAAGCCGAGTGCTGCGATGGCGTGGCCCGCGGCCACCGCGATGGCGGCACCGGACGAGGCGCCGCCGGGCAGGCGCGTGGCGTCGCGTGGGTGGCGGGCGTCGCCGTAGTGGGCGTTGCGGCCGACGGTGCCGAAGGCGGCTTCGTCGAGGTGGGTTTTGCCGAGCAGTACGGCGCCGGCGCCGCGCAGGCGCGCCACCACGTGGGCGTCTTCGCGTGCGATGCGGCCGTGGCGGGCGCGCAGGCCGGCGCTGGTGGGCAGGCCGGCGACGTCGATGTTGTCGTTGATGGCGAGCGGGATGCCGTCGAGGCGGCCGTAGGGCTGGCCTGCGCCGCGGCGTTCGTCGGAGGCCGCCGCGGCGGCGAGCGCGCCGGTGGCATCGACGTGGATCCAGGCATTGAGCGCCGCATCGCGCTCGATCGCGGCCAGGCACGATTCGGTGAGCTCCACGCTGCTGATCTCACCGCGCGCCAGGGCGTGCAACACGCTGCATAGCGGCGCCTGGCGCAGACGCTCGGCAGTTCGGGGCATGAGACTCTCCAGCGGGACGAACCCGAATGGTGATCGATTGCCGCTTCGGCATCAAACCGGGGAAAATCCGTTCGGGGCGCCGCGAGGCGTCCAGACTGTCGCGTCGATCCGATCCCGCCGCCTCGGCATTGGCGGCCTGCTGCAGTTCGTCCCTAAATTTCCCCGGAGCCAGCGACATGAGCGAGCGCGAAAGCATGCAGTACGACGTGGTGACGGTGGGCGCCGGCCCGGCCGGCCTCGCCTTCGCCATCCGGCTCAAGCAGCTGAAACCGGAACTTTCGGTGTGCGTGATCGAGAAGGCGTCGACCATCGGCGCGCATATTTTGTCCGGTGCGGTGATCGAACCGGCCGCGCTCGACGCGCTGTTGCCGGAATGGCGCAAGAGCCCGCCGCCGATCTGCGTGCCGGCCACCGACGACGAATTCTGGCTGCTGTCGAAAACCGGCGGCCGCAAACTGCCGGTGCCGCCGGGCATGAAGAACCACGGCAATTTCATCGTGTCGCTGGGCGCGATGTGCGCGTGGCTAGCGCCGCAGGCCGAGGCGCTGGGTGTGGAAATCTATCCGGGCTTCGCCGCGGCCGAGCCGTTCTTCAACGCGGATGGTTCCGTCGGCGGCGTGCGCATCGGCGATATGGGCGTGGCGCGCGATGGGTCGCACAAGGCCGGCTACACGCAGGGCATCGATATTCTCGCGCCGATCACGGTGCTGGCCGAAGGCGCGCGCGGGCATCTGACCAAGCAACTGGTCGCGAAATACGAGCTCGATCGCGATTGCGATCCGCAGGGTTATTCGATCGGCATCAAGGAACTCTGGCAGGTGCCCGCCGGCCGCGTGTCGCCGGGCAAGATCGTTCATAGCTTCGGCTGGCCGGCCGATACGAGCACTTACGGCGGCAGTTTTCTTTATCACCTCGACAACGATCGCGTCGCGCTGGGCTATGTGTCGGGCCTCGACTACCGCGATCCGATGTATCAGCCCTACGAAGCCTTCCAGCAATGGAAGAACCACCCGATGGTGGCGCCATTGCTCGAAGGCGGCACGCTGCTGTCGGCCGGTGCGCGCGCGATCGTCACCGGCGGTTATCAATCGCTGCCGAAGGTCGAAATGCCCGGCGCCTTGTTGATCGGCGATACCGCGGGCCTGCTCAACGTGCCGAAGATCAAGGGCACGCACCAGGCGATCAAGAGCGCGATGCTGGCGGCCGAGCATCTCGTCGCCACGGGTTCGGTGGTCGGCTGGGACGCGAAGCTGCGCGATTCGGACGTGATGCGCGAGTTGAAATCGGTGCGCAATATCAAGCCCGGCTTCAAGCGCGGCCTGTGGTTCGGCATGTTCAACGCGGCGTGGGAAACGGTGACCGGCGGACGGTCGCCGTGGACGCTGCGCAACAAGGCGGATTGGTCGTCGCTTCATAAGCTAGGCGAGCACGAATCGCCGAAGCGCGATTACCTGGAGCGCAAGTTGCCGCCACGCGATCGGCTCGCCGGCGTCTACTTCGCCGCCACCGAACACGACGAAGACCAGCCCGTGCATCTGCGTGTCACCGACACCAGCATCTGCGTCGAAAAATGCGCCGAGGAATACGGCAATCCGTGCACGCGCTTCTGCCCCGCCGCCGTCTACGAAATCGTGCAGGACGACGCCGGCAAACGCCTGCAGATCAACGCCGCCAACTGCGTCCACTGCAAGACCTGCGACATCAAGGATCCGTACCAGATCATCAACTGGGTGACGCCGGAAGGTGGGGCCGGGCCGAATTATCTGAATCTTTAGATCGGCGACGTGCGGCGTTGCCATCGGACCGCATTCGGACTAAATTCGGTCCACCGCTGGAGGGCCGTGAGATGGGCTTCGAACGTGTCAAACCGCTCAGTTATCTGAAGGCCAATGCGGCCGAAATACTCGATGCATTGGCCGAGGATGGCGAGCCGCTGATCATTACGCGCAACGGCGAAGTGCGCGCCGTGCTGCAGGACGCCGCAAGCTACGAGCGCACACAGGAAACGCTGGCACTGCTGAAGATTCTGGCGCTGGGCCAGCGCGAAGTGGAAGCCGGCGCGGTAACTCCGGCGCGCGAAGTAGTCGAACGCCTGCGTCGCCGCAAAGACGCCTGATGCGGTTCGAGGTCATCCTCACCGCGAGTGCGGTGCGCGATCTGGAGCTCATTCACGAGTACGTCGTGCAATCAGGATCGGTCGCGGCCGGCGAGCGGCTACTCGATCAGATGCTCGCGCTGATAGAAAAACTTGAAACCCATCCCGATCGCGGCTCGATTCCGCCGGAACTGCTCGATCTGGGCGTGCGCGACTTCCGCCAGTTGCATTTCAAAGTCTGGCGCGTCATTTATCGCACGCTGGAAAACCGCGTGGAAATCCGCCTCATAGCGGATGGCCGGCGCGACATGGTTTCGTTGCTGGCGCAACGTTTGTTCTCGACCTGACTCTCTCCAACCCGTCATGCCCACCCTCGCCCTCGCCACCGCCATCTCCGCCGCCGGTCTCGACGACGACCTGCATCCATTGCAGGACGCTTGTCAGGCTGCAGGTCTGCAAGCCGATATCGTGGCCTGGGACGATCCCACCGTGTCGTGGAAGCGGTTCGATGCGGTGTTGTTGCGGTCGACGTGGGATTACACGCAGCGGTTGGATGAATTCCTGGCGTGGTGCGAGCGCGTTTCGCGGGTGACGACGCTGTTCAATCCGCTCGAAGTGGTGCGGTGGAATACCGACAAGCATTATCTCGGCGAATTGGCGAAGCGCGGCGTACCGGTGATTCCGAGCCACTACATCGAAACTGACGGCGATGCGGCCAAATTTCCGGATTTCGAGGAATTCGTCGTGAAGCCTTGCGTCGGCGCCGGCTCGCGCGGTGCGAAGCGGTTCGTGCGCGCCGAGCGCGATGCCGCGATCGTGCATGCGCGTTCGCTGCTCGACGCCGGTAAAAGCGTGCTGGTGCAGCCGTATCTGGCGCAGGTCGACGATGCCGGCGAAACCGCGCTGCTGTTCTTCGATGGACGCTTTTCGCATGCGATCCGCAAAGGCCCGCTGCTGCGCCGTGGCGAGGCCGCTACGCGCGCGCTGTTCGCGCCCGAGCAGATCATGTCGCGCACGCCGTCCGATCACGAACGTCTGGTCGCAAAACAAGTGCTCGCCGCATTGCCGTTCGAGCGGCTGGCCTATGCGCGCGTCGATCTGCTGCCCTCGGCCGAAGGTCCGCAGTTGCTCGAATTGGAGTTGACCGAACCGTCGCTGTTCTTCGCCACCGCGAAGGGCGCGGCCGATCGCTTCGCCACCGTGCTGGCCGATCGGCTCGCGCGGCTGGCGGCGTCGGCCTGAGCGGCGTCGCTGCCGAAAACCGCGCGAAAAAGCGCTTTTTTCGCGAAATCGGCACGACGGTTGTTTCGACATACCGCGGCGTGGTTTGCGCCGCCGGGCTGCGTAACCGAAACTGCGCGCTGTTTTCCGCGATCCACGAGCCCATCCCCGGACGCATGAGCGCCCTCCCCGCCCTGACCCATCTGGATCGGCTCGAAGCCGAAAGCCTGCACATCCTGCGCGAAGTCGCCGCCGAGAGCCGCCATCCGGTGCTGCTGTATTCGATCGGCAAGGACAGCTCGGTGCTGCTGCACCTGCTGCTGAAGGCCTTCGCGCCGGCGCCGCCGCCGATTCCGCTGCTGCATGTCGACACCGGCTGGAAGTTCCGCGAAATGATCGCGTTCCGCGATCGGCGCGTGGCCGAAACCGGCGTCGATCTGCGCGTGCACATCAACCCGGACGGCCTGCGCGAAGGCATCGGCCCGTTCACCCACGGCTCGGCCGTGCATACCGATGTGATGAAGACCCAGGGTCTCAAACAGGCGCTGGCGAAATTTGGATTCGACGCCGCGATCGGCGGCGCGCGGCGCGATGAAGAGAAGTCGCGCGCCAAGGAGCGCGTGTTTTCGTTCCGCAGTTCGCAGCAGCGCTGGGATCCGAAAGCGCAGCGGCCGGAACTTTGGAATCTGTACAACACGCGGCTCGGCGTGGGCGAGAGCCTGCGCGTGTTTCCGTTGTCGAACTGGACCGAGCTCGATGTGTGGCTCTACATCTGGCGCGAAAACATTCCGGTGGTGCCGCTGTATTTCGCCGCCGAGCGGCCGATCGTCGAGCGCGAAGGGTCGCTGATCCTGGTCGATGACGAACGGCTGCCGTTGCATGCCGGCGAATCGCCGATCGCAAGGCGCGTTCGGTTCCGCACGCTCGGCTGCTATCCGCTCACCGGCGCGATCGAATCCGACGCCGATTCGCTGGAAAAAGTGATCGCCGAAATGCTCGTCTCGCGCAGTTCCGAGCGCCAGGGCCGCGTGATCGATCGCGACGGCGGCGCCTCGATGGAAAAGAAGAAGCAGGAAGGTTACTTCTGATGGCAGGCATGGAAGCCAACACCGACATCGCCGCCTACCTGCGCGCACACGAAGCCAAGACGCTGCTGCGTTTCATCACCTGCGGCAGCGTCGACGACGGCAAGAGCACGCTGATCGGCCGCCTGCTGCACGACACCAAACGACTCTACGACGATCAGCTCGCCGCGCTGAGCGCCGACAGCGCACGTTTCGGCACGCAGGGCGCGGAAATCGACTACGCACTGCTGCTCGACGGCCTCGAAGCCGAACGCGAACAGGGCATCACGATCGATGTCGCGTATCGCTATTTCTCCACCGACAAGCGCAGCTTCATCGTCGCCGACTGTCCGGGCCATGCGCAGTACACGCGCAATATGGCGACGGGCGCATCGACGGCCGACGTCGCCGTCGTGTTGATCGACGCGCGCAAGGGCGTGCTGACGCAGACGCGGCGGCACAGTTACATCGTGTCGCTGCTTGGCCTGAAGCATGTCGTGCTGGCGGTGAACAAGATGGATTTGGTCGATTACGATCAAGGCATCTTCGGCTACATCGTCGAAGAGTATCGGTTGCTCGCCGAGCGCCTCGGGCTGCAGAGCGTGCAGGCAATTCCGCTGTCGGCGCTGCGCGGCGACAACCTGATCGAGCGCTCCGCGGCGATGCCCTGGTATGACGGCCCGGCGCTGCTCGAACATCTGGAAACCGTGCGCCTCACGCCGCCGCGCACACGCGGGTTCCGTCTGCCCGTGCAATGGGTGAATCGGCCGAACCAGAATTTCCGCGGCTATGCCGGCGCCTTGATCGGCGGCACCGTCAGCGTCGGGGACGACGTCGTGGCGCTGCCATCGGGCCGCCGCACGCGTATCGCGCGCGTATTCGATGCGAACGGCGAGGTGCCAAGCGCGCAGGCCGGCCAGGCCGTGACGCTGACACTCGCCGACGAACTCGACGTGAGCCGCGGCGATGTGCTCGCTGCCGGTGGCGATCCGCCGCAGGTGGCCGATCAGTTCGCCGCGCATCTGTTGTGGATGGGCGATGCGGCGCTGGTGCCGGGCCGGCCGTATCTGTTGAAGCTCGGCACGCGTTCGCTCACCGCCACCGTCACCGAGATCAAGCACAAGATCGATGTCGACACGCAGGAGCACCTCGCGGCGAAACGGCTGGAACTCAATGAAGTCGCCTACTGCAACCTGAGCACCGACGCCCCGCTCGTGTTCGCTCCGTATGCGGAGGAGCACGAGCTCGGCGGCTTCATCCTTATCGATCGGCAAAGCAACGCGACGGTCGCGGCGGGCACGCTCGACTTCGCTTTGCGCCGTGCGGCCAACGTGCACTGGCAGCACCTGGATGTCGATCGCGCCGCGCGCGCCGCGCTGAAGGCGCAGGCGCCGGCCTGCCTGTGGTTCACCGGCCTGTCGGGCTCGGGCAAATCGACGATCGCCAATCTCGTCGAAAAGCGCCTGCACGCGCTCGGGCACCATACCTATCTGCTCGATGGCGACAATGTGCGGCACGGCCTCAACCGTGATCTGGGATTCACCGAGGAAGATCGCGTCGAGAACATCCGTCGCGTGGCCGAGGTCGCGCGACTGATGGTGGATGCCGGGCTCATCGTACTGGTGAGCTTTATCTCGCCGTATCGCAGCGACCGCGAATTTGCGCGCGAACGCTTCGGTGCGGGCGAGTTTCTCGAAGTTTTTGTCGATACACCGATAGAAATCTGCGAAGCGCGCGATGTGAAGGGCCTCTACCGTCGCGCGCGTGCCGGAGAAATTCCGAATTTCACCGGGATCAGCGCGCCGTACGAAGCGCCCTCGGCGCCGGAAGTGCATGTGCACGGCGCGAACGAAGCGGCGGATCAGGCCGCCGAGCGCATCGTACGCCAGCTGCTGCGCAGCTGAGTCGACATTCAAGTTTCCGCGAGCGAATTCATCAACGTCGCCACGCTCGACGTCGCTTGAACGGAAAATGATCCAAAATTGAACGCCTTTCAAACGGTGCGCCCGGCGCAACAATTGTGTTGCCTCGCGCACCGAAGGCCTGTCGGCAGCGCCGGATGATCCGCTGCACGAACGGCGCGCAGCGACGCGCCATTCGTGAACGAACAGGTCTCGAAAAAGGCAAACCCGGCGCAAGCCGGCGTCGCAAAGGCACGGGTCCCGCTCCAACAGGCGGGATCGCCGGTCTACCGAGGACAGCAAAATTCATCGCTTTGCGGCGATGTATTCCTCATGAGGTGGACAAATGTACGGATACCGAATTGGCCGCATCATCGGTGTCGGCGTGGCCGCTGTCCTCGGATGCTCGAACGCGTGGGCGCAAAGCGCGCTCACCGTCGATCTGACCGCATCGGGCAGCTACACCAGCGCCTACGACTGGAGCATCGACAAAAGCGTAACGCCCACTGCGGCCGATCGCTTCATCGGTGAAATGCAGGAACTGAGCTACACCATCAGCGTCGTCAAGGGCGACGCCGTGGAATCGGATTTCATGGTCACCGGCAGCGCCAGCATCGCCAATCCTGGCGGCACCGGCGCGACGATCAGTGCGATCACGCTGAACTGGGGCGGCACGGAAATCGCCACCGACTGCGCCACCGGCGCCCTCGCCGCCGGCGCATCGACGACCTGCGAGTTCGATTTCGCAGCGACGGGCAGCGCGACGCAAACGCTGACGATGAACGTGACGACCACCGGCGCCGTAGCCGGCGCGCAGGACAGCGTCGAGGTCGCCTTCACCGGCGGTGCCGTCGAGAACGACAGCATCACGGTGAGCGACACGTTGCTGGCCGGGCCGCTGACCTTCACCGGCAGCGACACGCACGAGTACACGCAGAGCGTGACGTGCATCAACAGCAATACCATCAAACTCGACAACCAGGCGACCATCGACCAGACCGGCGAGAGCGATTCCACGCGCGCCCGTGTCGCCTGCCACGCGCTGCGCATGGAGCGCAACGTGCTCACCCACGGCGGCCAGAACTGGTCGTGGGAGATCGAGAAGACGCACGCCGAAGTCGATCCGCTGCAAGTGACGGCCGGCCAGACCTACGACGTCGACTACACCATCACCGCAACCGCGACGGCAGCGTCCGACACGAATGAAGTGCATGGCACGATCACCGCGATCAACACGCATCCGTCGGTCGATGCAGCGATCGTTTCCGTGGGAGCGGCGATCAGCGGCATCGAAGCCGTGGTGACTTGTCCGGCGCTGATCGCACCGCACGCCACTTACGACTCGAACCACAACATCGTGCTCGGCAAACTGGTGTGTCCCTTCAGCGTCACCCTGCCCGACGGCACCGTGCCGAGCACCGTCTCCGGCCGCGTGACGCAGCAGTTGTTCAACTACGCCTCCGACGGCACCGCCACGGCGGCCGGCACCAAGGACTACGCCGGCACGCAGCCGATCACCGGCAGCCTGGGCGCCACCGAGACCGACGAATGCATCACGCTGTCCGACACCTATCTGGGCACCGTGCACGACCTCGGCGAGTTCTGCGTCAGCGAAGGCAGCACGACGGTCACGCGCACCTTCACCGGCCCGGTGAACGTCACCAACGAAAGCGAATGCGCCTTCGAGGTGCCGAACGTCGCGAGCTTCCTGACCAACGACAGCGGTACGACCGGCGAAGACAGCACGCTGCTCTCGGTAGTGCGCACCGATTGCGAAGGCGAAGGCGACCTCACCGTCGACCTCACCGCCTCGGGTGCCTTCACGCGTGAATTCCCGTGGACGATCGAGAAGACCGTCGACCCGGTATCATCCGATCGCTTCATCGGCGAGACGCAGCAGCTGGCCTACACCCTGACCCTGGTGAAGGGCGAAGCGCAGGACGCGGGTTATGTCGTCACCGGTTCGGCCACGATCACCAATCCGGGTGGCACGGCGATCGACATCACCGCGATCACGATCCAGCACGGCACGACGGCGGTCACGCACAGCTGCACGCTGGGCGCGCTGGCCGCGGGCGCTTCGATGACGTGTCCGATCAGCTTCAGCGCCGCCAGCGACGACACGTTGCCGCTGACGATCGATGTCGATGCCGACGGCGGCCTGAGCGCCGACGACAGCGTCGACGTGGTGTTCGGCGCACCGACGGTGACCAACGATTCGATCACCGTGGTCGATACGCTGCTGCCCGATCCGATTCCGTTCTCCGACAGCGGCACGCACGAATACGTGCATGACGTGACCTGCATCGACGGCAACACGATCACGATCGACAACACCGCCACGATCCAGGAAACCGGCGCCAGCGACTCGGCGCAGGCGCGCGTGGCTTGTCATGCGCTGCGCATGGAACGCGCGGTGCTTTCGGCCGGCGGCCAGCGTTGGACCTGGGATATCCAGAAGACGCATGCCGAAGCCGAAGCGCTGCAGATGGTGGTTGGCCAGACCTACGAGGTGGATTACCTGATCACCGCGACGGCCACCGCATCGAGCGATGGCGGCAACGAAGTGACCGGCACCATCACCGCGCTCAACACCAACCCGGTGACCGACGCCGTGCTGGTTTCGGTGGGTGCGGCGATCAACAGCACGCAGGCCACGGTGAGTTGTCCGTCGCTGATCGTGCCGCATGCGAGCTACGACGCCGCACACAACATCGTGGTCGGCAAACTCGTGTGTCCGTTCACGGTGACGCTGGCCAACGGCGAAGTGCCGGCCACCGTCTCGGGCCGTCTGACGCAGCAGCTGTTCACCTACGCGCCCGATGGCACGGCCACGCCGGCCGGCACCAAGGACTACGCCGGCACGCAGGCGATCGCGTCGCTGCCCGGCGGCGGTGAAGAGACCGACGAATGCATCGACCTGAGCGATGTGTACGAAGGCACCTCGCACGATCTGGGCGAATTCTGCGTCAGCGAAGGCAACACGTCGGTCACGCGCAGCTTCACCGGCGCGATCACCGTGACGGCCGAAAGCGAATGCGAATTCAGCGTGCCGAACCTGGCCTCGCTCACCACCAACGACACCGGCACCGTGGTCGACGACGACACCCTGGTGGAAGTGGTGCGCACCGATTGCCAGCAGGCCGCCTGCACGCGCACGCAGGGCTACTGGAAGACGCACTCGCAGTACGGGCCGGCCAAGTACGACGAAACCTGGGCGACCGTGGGCGAAGACACTCCGTTCTTCCTGGCCACCGGCCTGCAGAACGCGCCGATGAGCTGGTACGACATGATGTGGACCAACCCGAAGGGCAACGCCTACTACGTGCTGGCGCCGCAGTTCATCGCCGCCACGCTCAACCTCGAAGCCGGCGCAACGGCCTCCCCGCAGGTGCTCGACGCGCTCGACGAGGCGCAGGCGTTCTTCCAGGTCTACAAGCCGCGCGAAGTGGCCGCCATGCGCGGCAACCAGGCGCCGCGTCCGCGCATGATCGAACTGGCCGGCGTGCTCGACCAGTACAACAACGGCATCGGCGATCTGGGTGCCGAGCACTGCTCGGAGGATGAGACCTCCGACGACTGATCACCGCAAGTAGCTGCTTTTCAGGCCCGGCGGCGCAAGCTGCCGGGCCTTTTTCTTGCGCGGCGCGGACCCGCTACAATACGGCCCCGTCCGGCGCACGCCGGATCTCCCCCAGCAGTGCAGGACTCCAGACCGATGAAAATCCTGGTCGGCTACAAGCGCGTCGTCGATTACAACGTTCGCATCCAGGTGAAACCGGATAATTCCGGGGTGGTGACCGAAGGCGTCAAGCTGTCGGCCAACCCGTTCGACGAAATCGCGCTGGAAGAAGCGCTGCGGCTGCGCGAGAAAGGCGTGGCCACCGAAGTGATCGTCGCGACCATCGGCCCCGCAGACGCGCAGGCGCATCTGCGCAACGGGCTGGCGATGGGCGCCAACCGCGCCATCCACGTCGTCACGAGCGAGGCGATCCAGCCGCTCACCGCCGCGCGCGTGCTGCTCAAGCTGATCGAGAAGGAACAGCCGGGCCTCGTCATCCTCGGCAAGCAGGCGATCGACGACGACGCCAACCAGACCGGCCAGATGCTCGCCACGCTGTGGGGCCGGCCGCAGGCGACCTTCGCCGGCAAGGTCGAGATCGCCGACAACAAGGCCACCGTGGTGCGCGAAGTCGATGCCGGGCTGGAAACGCTGGAAGTCGATCTGCCGGCCGTCGTCACGACCGACCTGCGCCTCAACGAGCCGCGCTTCATCAAGCTGCCCGACATCATGAAAGCCAAGTCCAAGCCGATGGAAACGCTGCAGCTCGCCGACCTGGGCGTGGAGAGCGGCGACCAGCTGAAAACCACGCATTTCATGGCGCCGGCCAAGCGCAGCAAGGGCGTGATGGTGAAGGACGCGGCCGAGCTGGTGGCGGCGCTGAAAGCGAAAGGTTTGCTGTAACGGAATTCTCCTTCCCTTCGCGGGGAAGCCGAAGCGCGACGGTTCGCACGCGCGGCTCGCGTTTCATCATTCACGGAGATTGGTCATGTCGAAGATCCTCATCGTCGCCGAACACCACGACGGCAAACTCAACGCCGCGACGGCCAAATGCGTCACCGCGGCGAAGGCCGTGAAAGCCGATGCGATCGATATCGTCGTACTGGCCGCCGACCCGGCCGCCGTCGCCGCGCAGGCTGCGCAGATCGACGGCGTGTCGCGCGTGCTGACGGTGGCGAACGCGGCCAACGCGCAACCGATCGCGCAGGTTCTGGCGCCGCAGATCGCGCAGATCGCTGCGAACTACACGCATGTCTTCGGCCCGAGCACCACCTTCGGCAAGGATTTGATGCCGTGCGTGGCCGCGCTGCTGGGCGTGGCGCAGGTGTCGGATGTGATGACGGTGGAAAGCGCGACCAGCTTCAAGCGCCCGATCTACGCCGGCAACGCGATCATCACCGTCGAAGCGCCGGCCGGCCAGACCATCGTCGCGACGATCCGGGTCGCGTCGTGGGCCGCGGCGGGCACCGGCGGCAGTGCACCGGTCGAAGCGGTTTCGGTGCAGGCCACGTTGCCGACGCACACGCGTTTCATCGGCCTGGCCGCGGGCAAATCCGATCGCCCCGATCTGCAGAGTGCCGGCCGCGTCGTCTCCGGCGGCCGCGGCGTCGGCTCGGCCGACAACTTCGCGATCATCTACAAACTCGCCGACAAACTCGGCGCCGCCGTCGGCGCCTCGCGCGCGGCGGTGGATGCCGGCTACGTGCCGAACGAACTGCAGGTCGGCCAGACCGGCAAGATCATCTCGCCGGAACTTTACGTGGCGATCGGCATTTCCGGTGCGATCCAGCATCTGACCGGCATCAAGGACGCCGGCACCATCGTTGCGATCAACAAGGATGCCGAGGCACCGATTTTCGAGATCGCCGATATCGGCCTGGTGGGCGATCTGTTCAAGCTGCTGCCGGAGATCGAGGCCGCGCTCTGAGCGCGCTGTGAATCCGAAACTGATCAAGGCGCTCGCGGTCGCATTGCTCGCGGCGTCGATCGCCGCGGCCGGCTTCGCGCTGTTTGCGTCGTCGCGCGCGATCGCGATCCAGGGACCGGGCGCACTCGTCGCGACCGCGGCGGATGAGTTGTGGATCGCCGTCGACCAACGCCTGTGGCGTCTGGATGCAGAGGGCCGGCGGCTGAGCGACATCGATGTGCGCGATACGGGCTTGCCGGGCGCGCCCGCGAATCTGGTGCGGCATCCGTCCGGCGCGATCGTCGCCACCGTGCGCGACGACGCGACGCTCTACTTTCTTGCCGCCGACAGCCAGCGCGTCGATCGCCGTGTGCGACCGCAGTGGCCGACGTCGTTGGCCAGCGACAGCGCACGCGCCATCAATCTCGCCTTCGCCGACGACGGCCGCATCGCCGTCGCTACGGGCGGTGGACACGCCGTCGCGCTGTTCGATGCCGACGGCCGCTTCCTCGCGCGCACCGCGCCGGGCACTTATCGTTTCACCAACGGATTGTGGTGGCAGGGCGCGGAGCTCTGGACGACGGATACCAATCGTCATCGCCTGTTGCGGCTCGATGCGAAAACCCTGGCCGTGGTGGAGACGGTGGCGCTGGACGAAGCCGGTTGCTGTCGTTTCCTCGGCGCAGCGCGTGCAGAGAAAAACAGCGGTTCGACATCGATGCGGACGGCCTTGATCCGCTTCACCAGCAACATGACGCGCGGCGAAGTCGTGCTCGTCGAAAAAGGCGCGACGGTCCGTCCGCTGACCGAAGGCGGTGTGTTCGAGCCGCGCGACGCCGATTGGCTGCAAGGTCGATTGCTGGTGAGCGATGGCGAGTCGCATTCGATCCGGCAATGGGCCGTCGATCTGAATCCGCTGCCGGCCTTCGGCGATGCCGCGGTGCAGACGGAAATGTCGAACCGATTGGCGCTGCGCGATTCCTGGCGCGGCTGGTATCGCGCCGCGATCGCCAGCGCGATCGGCGTGTTCGCCGTCGCCTTCGCGCTCGCCGTATGGTCGCAGCTCCAGCAGCGCCGCGCCGAACGTGGCGCATCGATCGACCTGTCGCAACTGGGCACGCCGCTGCGCTCGTGGCGCGAGATCGCGAAGATGCAGTGGCATGTGTTCGGCGCACTCGTCGTGCCGCTGATCGCGATACTGGCGCTGAAGCTGTTGCCCCGTTCCGAGACGACGGCCTCGATGCGGATCACCGGCTTCGCCGTGGTCGCAATCCTGCTCATCGTCACGTGCCTGATCGTCTCGCGCCGCGCCAAACGTGCGCAGAGCGCGGAATTCGAGCCGATGTGGAACCAGCTCGCGATGAGCCGCCTCGTCGCGAGCGATGCGCGCGCGCTCGGGCTCGCGGCCGACGAATCGGTGCTGGAAACCTTCGTGCTGCGCGCGCCGATGCCGCGCTGGGTCGTGCTGACCGATCGTCGCCTGCTGGTGTTCCGGCTCAACGGCTTCGGCCACCGTCTGGAACGCGCGATTCCGCGCACGAGCATCGTCGCCGTTTCTGATCGCCGCGGCGCATTGCGCCCCGTGCGCGGCTTGTTCCGCATCGCCGATCCGATGCCGGGCCGCTGGCTGGAACTGAACTTCGCCGACGGCCAATTCCTCGTCGGCACCCTCCCCACCGCCAGCCTCGCCAAACGCGTCACGCAATTGCTCGCAGCCGACGCCGAGGCCAATCGCGTCAGCCCGACTCACGACTCAACCGTCGAGTATTCGCAACAACTTTCGCCGGCCGCGAAAGCAGGACCGTCGCCGCGCCTGGCCGCCGCGCTGTCGGCCCTCATCCCGGGCCTGGGCCAGGCGATGCAGGGACGCACCGGCACGGCGCTGCTGCTCTTCGTACTCTGGCTGGTCGTGATGTTGTTCGCCGTCCTGCCCATCGCCTGGGCCCTGATCGGCCCGAAACGCGAAGTCAGCACGCTGATCGCCGCACTGACATTGGCGGCGCCGCTCGTAGTCGCGGCCGTTGCTGCATTCGATGCCTGGAATATGGCGCCGCGGGGGAGACAGGAGCGCAGCGGCTAGGGGCCAGTCGGGCGACCAACAACCGACGCAATGACATCTCGTCGACTCTGTCCGCATATGCGTCTATTCGCGTAAAGCAGGACACTCCCCGCCGAGATCGAAACCATGAAACGTATCTTGCTGGCCTTTGCCCTGGCTGCGCTGTCCTTGAGCTGCGGCGCCCAAAACAGTCCTTTGCAGAACGCACGATTCACTCACGATCTTCAACACTGGGTCGTGGAGGGAACAGGCGTCGCCAGTGCCGAACACACAAACCAATTCGGGCTCGCCTACGCAGGCGCCGCCGAACTGCATGCCGGCGCCCCCGGCTCACTGGTGACGCTTTCGCAATGCATTCCTATTGCAGATTGGCAAAGCGCCTTTATTCGCTTCCACTACAGAACGGTAGCGTACACGGCGGGTGGAGATCACTCGAGCATAGGGCGTCTGCGAGGCTTCGAATTGGCCGAATGCCAAGGCGCAGAAACATTCGTCACTGGATTGAATGTCGGGGCGAATCTGGGTGGGGGGTGGGGATTGGCGCAGGGCGACTCGCCTATCATTCCCCCCAGTGCGTCCGCTCGAGTCGAACTTAGGATTGCGTCGGGGACGACGCCCCAATTCGTGCTCGCTTACGACGATATTCTGGTCGGAGAGTCGTCAGGCGTGCAGTTCGAAGAAATGTTCAGCAATGGGTTCGAGTTCTAGCCGATCCACCCATGCTCAAACTGCGCGCTTGAACTCCACTCCTGTCTTCTGACGCAGTTCATCTTCCCCCACACCCGGCGCGGCCTCGACGAGAACCAGGCCGTCGCTGGTGACATCCATCACCGCCAGCTCGGTGATGATGCGATTCGTCCTCTGGCTGCTCGTGATGTTGTTCGCCGTCCTGCCCGTCGCCTGGGCCCTGATCGGCCCGAAACGCGAAGTCAGCACGCTGATCGCCGCACTGACATTCACGACTCCATTCGTGGTTGCGGCCGTGGCTGCGTTCGATGCTTGGAACGTGGCGCCGCGGGGGCGTTGAGAGCGAAGCTGCTGAGTCTTCGATTGCAAAAAACGCCATAACCTTGGCGACACTGTTTCGAAATTGTCAAACCACGTAACGCGGAGTTCTCGACTGAATAATAAGGGTCTTGCGGTCTTTCCGTCATTGTTGGCAAGACGGCAAGTGAACCTGAAGCCTTTCTCTGACTCTGTACCGGAGATCGAAGCGCGCGTCGAGTCCGAAACTGGCCGGGGCGTCGCAATCACAAAGCTCACAGGTTTCGGCACGGCCCGCTGAAACCTAGCCGCTCAGCGAAGCTTCCGTATCTGCCTACGCACAGATAACCAGGCGTTTCGTTACTCTAGACGCACCAAAAGCCAATAACTTAGCCACTGCTGTGCATACGGTGACGTCCACTTCATATCCTCTGGCGTCTCCTTGAGAAGACGAGCCGTAACCTTGCCCTCACGCACTGATACGATTTCTTGCCACAAGAATCCATCCAGCCAATCTAAACTTTGGCATTCTTCTGGAAGACTAGGGTCCAGCGTGGACGCCACTGTTCCAGACAGTTGTCGCGACTCGTCAGCGCCAATAGGCCATGCTCCGAGGTCGGCGACTGTACGAGTTTGCTCGTGAGCTTGCGCGCTCCAAATGCGTCGCACAAATGAGGCAAATTTTGAACGGTCATCCAATGCGATCTGCTCGCGAGTAGCCGCAATTGAATCCTTTACTCCACCGCCGTTACGTCTCCATTCGGCAATGATGGCGCCCCAATCCCTGATACATGCAGATTGCTCTGCAAAATAGTCCGCCGGCAGCGATTCCACATCGAGCTCTGTTTGCGGTTTTCCGCCAGCCGTGCGGTGCACCGCGCACGCATTGATGAGCCCCATGAAAAAAAACATCAAACTCACGCGCGTCACAGTTCGTCCCCTGGAATTCCCGTCTCTCTATAGTAGGCACGCAAGCCCCGAAGGCTCTGCGGAAGGGTACTTCCCCTCATAGCTGAAAGCCCCTCGCGAAGATGTGCATCCGTAAGGACACGTACTTGACCCGCGCTATTTACCAAATACGTTGGCGTCTGTCTCTCCCAAGCATGGGTGAAGTCTGTTGCTGAAAAATTTGACTGCACATCAAAGTGCCCGTGCATCCAAGCACCAACATGGAGGCGAGCATCACGATACACCTCAAGAAGCGGGTTTGGGTCAACTATCGTGGCGCCCTTCGGGCCCCAGCCAGGCGTTAAGTAACCCCAATTCCCCTTGGATATTCGCGTTAATCCAATCTGCAGTTCCTGCTCCCGTTTAACACCTTCTGCGCCGTATCGTGCCCCAGCCGCGCGAGCAGCATCCTCCCTGGTGGCAAATCCGGATGCTTCAACTTTTACACTATCTGGAACTTCTACAGGAACGGCATTCCCTTCTCCTGCGGCACCCGTCACGGGCTGGCGTCTCGCCACACTTCCAAATGCATAGCTAAACGCGCTGGTTGCGGCCCCATTTGCGAACTTTCCGCCGGTGGCGGCCGACACTGTGCCGCCCAGGATTGCTGATGCGACAACGCCCTTCCCGAAACCTGAGCTTCTCAAGTATGGCGACGCCGCGTCTGCCAATCCGGCACTCAGGAAGCCGTGCCCAAATTTGCCTCCTTGGAGATCGGACATCACACCACCGGCGATACCATGGGCTACGATTCTTCCGGCAGTTTGCGCATCAAATCCATATTCGAAGCTGCCGCCACCCAATTGACCAACACCAAAGAATATCGCGGAGGAGAAGGCTCCGTACATGCCGCCTTCCAAAGAGCCCGACTGTACAGCTCCTGCCGCAAAACCTCCGGCAACAACTACCGCAAAAGCGCCTCCCGCGTTCGTTGCATAAATGGACGCAGCGTAGCCGCCAGTGTAGTAAGTGATAGCAATTGCTACGACCGCCCTCACCCAATTCGGGACGCTCCAATGCCCACTCGGATCGGTAAACGTCAGCGGATTGTTGAGCACGTAGCTGAAGCGATTGAGCCCCTGAATTCCAGAATCCAATACTGGGTCCGCTTGGATAAAACGGCCTAGCGTGGGCTCATAGACTCGCCCATTCATATGCACCAGGCCGAACACATCGAGGTGCTCGTGCCCGGTGAATCCTCGAGTCGTATTCGATGGCACATAGCCGGTTGCCGCCGCTCTCCAATCGAGAGCGCTTCGACGTTCACCGTGGGGGTTGAAGCTCAGCCGTTCCTTCACCGTCCCGAGTGCATCAGTGATGACGTCAATCGATCCGAGGGCGTCATGGAACAGGAAGTGCTGCGTGGACGCCGCACCATTGCTGAAGGTCGTCTCGATGAGCACACCGCCCACATAGCGTTTGGTCTCGATGACGCCGGTGGGACGGGTGATGTACTCGACGTTGCCGACCGTCCGCGTCAGTGTCGTCGCAGAGCCCACTTTCTCTTCGCGCCAGAAGCGTTCTCCGGAAGGGCCGTATCGCAATTCGAGCTCGGCGTTCGGCGCCGACAAGGAACCGACTGTCACGGTTTCCAGTTGTTCGAGACCGTTGTATTGGAAGGTACGGTTGCTCGAAGTGATCGGCGTCGTTGCCGCGGTTAGCAGACCCGCGGAGTACTGGTACAGGTCGGTACCCACCTGAGTTACAGCGTGCGGGCTTGCCCCGGCATCGGTTCCGACGCTGTTGCAATTGTCGAGTCCCGCATAGCTGTAGGACCGCCCATTCTTGCTGCAGATGTTTCCCAAAACGTCGTACTGAAGATTCAGTGTCGTGACGGGCGCACTGCCGTTGAAGTGAGTAGTCGCCGTCTTCAGCCGGTTCAATGCGTCGTAGGTGAACGCGTCGGTCTGGTTCGCGCGCAGATCGGTGCGCGATTCCAGGTTGCCGAGCACATCGTGACCGTAACTGAGATTTTGCAGCGAATTGCCGGAGCCGGATTGCAACGCGTCGAGCCACCCGCGGAGCGGGTTATACACCCAGTTGACGTTAGTCGAACCTCTAAGTGCCCGGGTCATCTGACCGCGCTCATTGAGCTCGAGTACCTGCTGATATACCTCTGAAGTGTTCGCGGCGTTGCGCAGCTGCCACGGATAACCGCGGCTGTTGTAAACCTGTTCGAGCACGCCGCCGTTCGCATCCTGCGTTCGATGCTGGCGACCGAACGAATCGTAGAACCACCCTTCCACGTAGCTCGTGCCGTCCACCAACGTCGCACGCGAACTCGGCCGACTGAAACCGTCGAAATTGAAGGTACGGCGATACGTCGGCTTACCCGGGACGGTTCTTTCTTCCATGTGGACTGCACCCAGCCCGTTCGCTGCGGTGTCGTAGGTCCACTCATCGGTTATGTCTCCGGTTTCCCGCCGCCACAAGCGTCCGCTGGCGTCGTAGAACGACCAGACATCGTTGCCGGCGGCACGCGTCGCACGAATCACTTCGCCGGCAGCGTTGTAGTAAGCCTGCTCCGTCCCTCGATCCGGGTCGATGGTGCGCGTCACACGTCCCAGGAGATCGTATTCATAAGAAGTGACGATGTTTCCGCGACCCGCATTGCGGGTCACCGAAATGACTTTTCCGTCCGGACCGTACTGGGAGTGGACGATCAATCCAAGCGCGCTGCCGTTATCGGGGTTGGCTTGGATTACACGCACCGTTTCGCCCAACGGGTTCTTCTCTTCCTTTGCAATCTGTCCTTTCGCGTTGACCACCGTGGTGGTCAGCCCGTCATAGGTGGTGCTTGTAGTGGCGCCGTCGGGCTCGGTGGTTGTAATCACGCGACCCAGCACATCGAATTTCACGGTGGACCAGTTGCGCGAAGTGCACGGATCGCTGCCGAACGACGGCGCTCCCGCGACACTTGGCGAGGTCAGGAAGAAGGGCGTCGAGGTGCGCTCGCTACGATTCTTTCGATCGAAGAATGCACACGTGGCGCTGAAGTCTTTCCCGGTAATTCCAGCCTCGAAAGACGCTGCGACGCTCAACTGGGCCCGGCCCAATACATCGTGATAGACCCATTGCGTCGGCGCCCCTGCCGAGACCGTTTCCGACCGATAGATCGCGCCACTCGGACACCCCACGTCGGTGCACCAACGATAGCGAACCACACTGGACTTGCCGGTCTGGTCTGCGGCGGCGAAAGGCCTGCCGAGTGCTCCGAACCGCGCAAACGAGGCGGTGCCGTTGGCTCCCGTCTGCTGGACGGCGTGTCCGAATTCATCGCGCGCCGTGACAGTGAGCGATGCCCGTTCGACCAACTGATTGCTCGCCGCAGGAGAGTAGTACGGCGAATACGCTGCGGTGACATAGCGCCCAATGCTATCGAACGTGCTCCTGGCGTATCGATGCACCGAGACAGTTGGGCCGCCAGGGCCCGTCGGCCGCTGCACGATCCGCGAAACCGCGCGGCATTCGGTATCGGTCAGTTTGGAACCATCTGCTTCATACGCACTGCAAGTAAATACGTGCGTCTTGTTGCCGAACGGATCGAGTGTGTAGAGCGTGCGCAGATCCTGGTCGGGACCCACGTCTTTTTGCACACGCTCGGAAGTGAGGAATCCCGTGTTTGGTAACGAGGTGTTCGAAGATGTCAACTCATACTCGAAATCGCTGAGGCGCGATTTCGACAGCCACTGCCCGGGCTGTGCCGGATCGGGGCGCGAGTCGTCCACCTGCGTTGACCGCAATCTGCCCAGGCGCCACAGAGGCCGGTTCGAGGAAACCGCAGTGATCAGGTTGTCGTAGGCGTTCGTCGTGGTTTGAACTGCGAGCTCGGCGTCGTTCCCGTCACGGCGGCTGACTTTCGAGTAGGTCAAGTTGCCGTAGTCGGTTTGATAGCAAAACCCCGACTCGGTGACCGCCAATCGAGTTCCGCTTTCGAACGAGAACGTTTCGTCCCGCGAACCGGCGAGGAACGGGAACAAAGGTTGCTGAATCTGCAGTGGCAATTTGTCGTCGCCGCCGCTGACGCCACACACGTTCGCGACGATGGATATCGCGCACGACGTGTCGTTCTGACTGCCCTGACAACTCCAATGGCTGTCAGCCGCACTGACGCGCTGCCCACCGGCGGCCGGGAACACCAGACCATTCTGGTAGAAGCAGGACTGCGCCAACGCTTCGGGATCGTCTCGACAGGCATCCAGCGCCGCGCCGCCATAGCTGACGGGCCCCGTAATGACCCGTGTTTCGGTACGCGCCGGCCGGCCGACGAATGGGAAGTCCTGCCGATAGGTCGTCAACGTCGCAACATGTTTTGCCGGGGAGGTGGAATAGACACCATCGAAACTCGCGATTTCACGGAATCCAAGGAAACCGCGCCCTCCCGATTGCATCTTTCCGCCTGCGTAGCGATAGCTGACCTGAGCCATGGCCGCAGGATCGTTCCACTCCGGCGCGCTGCTTTCGACCTTGCTCACGACGTAAATCGGTGCGAGCAGATCATGGACCGGCGAGCCGCGGCCATAAGATGCGGATAACAGAGAATTCGCATCCCGCCGATAGACCGATGCATTGGTAAGCGGCGCGTAGGTCATCACCGTCCGCGCGCCCAAACCATCCTGTATCTCGACGATTACGTCACGCGCCTGGTGCCGTGTCGCAGAGCGGCTCGTGTAGACGCCGTTGATGCCGCTGGAATGATGCAAGCGCAAGAAGTCGGACGATCCGTCGCCGTCGAAGTCCGCGAAAAAGTGGTCGAAATCGCCGAGGCTTCCATTGGCCGGAATCGAGGCTGCACCGCCACCGGGCACGCGTTTGGCGACATCCACTCCGAGCATATGGCTCAGACCCTGTCGCACGCAGAACGGCCTCGTTCCATTGGCCGGTTCGCCTGCGCAACTGTCGCTATCGGGCGGATAGAGCAAATCCGCGCGTCCGTCGCCGTTCACATCGGCAACTTGCGCGTAGTCGCTGTTCTTCACGCCGGACAGATCGGCGGGCACCGAGGTAAACCCGCGACCGGTGTTCTGGCGGAGTCTCCACGAATCCGGCAATGACGATTCGATACGACGATACAGCAAATCGGTGAGCCCATCGCCGTTGAAGTCTGCAAGCCGGATTTTTCCCGATTGCAGCGGCAGATCTCCTCCCAGTGCTGGTCCACGAGTGCCGGTCGGGTCCCAGACCGGCAATTGACTCACTTGTTCGAAGCCCACAGAGGCGCCCTGCGTCCGCGAGGCGAAGAAATACCAGTGCATCGTGTATTCGACGAAGTTGGAGGCCGGGTCGGCCGCAGCTTCGACGAGGGTCTGCGCGTCAACGAACTGCGTATCCAGCGCAAGCTCATCATCGGGGAGTTGACCTCCCGACTCGTAACGTCGCCCGACCAGCAACATCAAGTCTCCTCGACCATCGCCGTCGAAGTCTGATGTGACGAAACGCGACTCTGGGCTTTGGTGGAAAGCAAGATCGCATCGCGTCGGGCTATCTGGCTCCGTGCGCCGTATACGGCAATCGTCACCGACCGAAAAACTGAAATCGATCGTCGCCTCCGCACCGAATCTGAGCGCGCTCGTGGTCGGCGAGGTCGAATAGCGCTCGCGGAGTCTGGATTTGAGTGCACCGTAGTCGGACGTACCAGCGGCTACCGCCGCTGGGTAGATCACATCAAGCAAACCATCGCCATTGAGATCGAGCAGTTGCGCCAATCTCAATTTTTCGTCGGACACTGGAATCTTGATTCCGCCAAGCAAGTCGACTGTGTCGTCGAAAGCTTTGCTGCCGTTCTCAGGCCGTCCCAACGACTTGTGGATCTTCCATTGCCCCAAAGGACCTGCGGCGGTCGCCATCATCAGGTCGTCGCGGCCGTCACCGTCATAGTCGAGCAGTTGCCACGAGTCTTCCAGATCTTGTAAGTCTCGCCCGGTGCAGACTCCCGGTTGGGCCGGTGCGATCAGCGTCAACTGGCTTGTGCTGCCAGCAAAGGTACGATCGCCATAACTGACGAATATCCGGCTCGTGGTGCACGCGGGCGGAGATGTTCCCGACTCGTTGACGTTCTTGACCCATACAAGGTCGTTGCGCCCATCGCCATCGACATCCCCGATGCGCGCTCCGTGACGGTCGTTGATGTCCAGATACACGCTGGTCTGCGCGTTTGCGGAATACTCATGCTTGGCCGACGAATGAGTGAATGTGGTCGGTCGATAGCAGACGGGAGCCGTCCCGGTACTGGAATCCACACCAACATCACCGACGCCTTTGTTGCATTCGGTGACGCTGCGCAGGAGATGCATGCCGCTATTGGATTCAGAGGTCTCCGACGTCAGTCCGTAATACCTGACCGTGCGAGGAGCGGCCGCAAACGGATCCTGGACTTTGATCCACGCTAGGCGCTGTGTCTGCGACACCGTGGAGCCACCCTGCCAGCCACGGCCAATCTGCACGTTCGGCAGTGTCTCGTACCCGAAAAGAACGCGCGCATATGGCGACAAGTCGGAGCCACTTTGACCGACAAGATTTCTCTTCCCGGTGTAACGCACCTCGCTCGGCAGGAACTCATCGACCGGGCCGCTGCCCACGACGGCGATGCCACTGAAGTACCGAGCGTAGTGCCACGTAAGATAGTTTCCGGTTGAATCTTCGACTCGATTCAGCGCCCACGCGGTAGTAGCGCAGGTGCCGGAACATTGATTTCGCGCGATTCTCGAATCGTCGCTGTTCCCGTACTCGCTGGTGCTTCCGTCCTTGCGTTCGACCCGGAAGTGGGCCGGCCCGGTGTCGGCCCCGCCGCCGATCGCAGTGATCCGCGTCCAGGGATCGAGCTCGAGACGATACTCGACGTTGGTCGTGTCGACGGCAATCAGCCTCTGCCCGTCGAGACAGAACGCGTCCGCACTGGTGAACTGCACCGGCAGCGAATCGCCATCGAAGGCCACGCCATTCGAGATGAAGTCGCCGGCCTCACGGGTTTTCCTGCAGCGCGTAATCGCGGATTGCCCCGCAAGTGTCCAACCTTTTCCGATCGGGCTGGTACCTCCCTGACTGGAGTATGCCAATGCCAGCTGGGGCGCGACCCCGGCCGTTCCGGGAACCACGGCGATCGGAATCCGGTAAGTCGTGTTGCCCGATTCATCGATGCGGAATTCCCCCGCCGTCGAACCGACCCTGTCGGACTCGACATCCCTTGTAGGCAGCGTGACCGCAGGAGCAGAGGCCACGGCTACTTGGACACTGGCCTCTCCGGATTGCGTGCCACTGTAAGCGCGCGCGATTACGGTGTGTACGCCCTGAGGTGGAGTCCAAGTCACCTGGTACGGCGGGCTCGTAACAGCCGGCGCAATAAGTTGGTTGGTCGCAGCCGAGCGGAACTCGACTTTCTGTACGCCTTGATCGGCCAAAGCCGACACTTCGAAACCAATCGCACGACCGGCTATGAAGGTCGAACCGCTATTGGGTGAAATGAACGAAACCGTCGGCGGCTGGTTGGCGCGCAGCAGACTGCTAAGGTTCGAGGCCCACGACGGCTGGACCGGGTGGCCGGGCGTCGGGTTGAGCACTTGGAGCTTGATCCCGCCTGTGTCGTACGCAGCCTTGTACGCACTCGACAATGGAACGCTTACCGACCCTGAATTTGTCGGGGTGGCTGCGATGTCGCCCAGCGTTGACCCAGACGCATCCAGCACCCGCAGCGAAACGCCGCCGGTAAAGAAATTCGAGCCCGATACATTGACCGTGTAGGTCGTGGTACCGGTCACGGAGGCTGAAACCAGCACCGGGGTGGGCGAAACCACGGACACCGTAGCAACTGGCAACGGAGAACTCCCTTGCCTGCCGATTGCTCCGCGGTTATCGGTCGGCGTGACCACGATCTGATGAGTGCCAACCGGAAACGAGGCAACTTCGCAAACTACAACCACCGGACTGGCCGGAGCGAAAGATTGCGGACAGATGGTGCCGCTTTGACCCACTCGATAGAAGTCGGCGCTGACGACGACGCCGTCTTCATCTGCCAGCTCCGCCGAAACCAATATGGGCTCGCCGATCACGTAGCCGGACGTGTATCTGGGGAGTTCGACAATATTTGCGCTGAGCAGTATTGGCCGCCAATTGATGACGTAGTACCCGGCTCCGACTACCGGCAGGAGCGCCGCAGCTTGGGCGGCGGGGACAGGATTGGCGCTTACAAAAATGGCGGCGTTGCTGTAGTTCTGCTCCATGGAACTTGTGATCGGGATGGCGAACCGAAATGCCGTACCGTTCGACTTGCACTGCTGATTGATAGCCGCCTCACTGGCAAGGGCGGCGGTACCCGACGCCAACGTCTGCATGTCTCCGGTCACCAACGAAACGGTCAAGGCTTGAGCGTAGCCGGTCGAACACGCCCAGCCCACCGCCTTCCTCGCGCCCTCCGGCCCGGTTATCCCTTCGAAGGCTCCGACCACCGTGCTATTGATGAGTTGAATCGAAACAGCGGGCGAATCGGTAATGGTTCCGTTGGTATCGGTCAGTCGTACTTTGAGCTGATAGGCCCCCTCGGTATCGTTGAGAGTCACCGCCCGCTGATAACCGAAGGCCGCCGACGTCGTACCGAGCGACGTCACCACCCCGTCCTGGACTCGTACACTAAAAAATTCGACGGTCTGAATTTCATTAGCGTCGATGAAGTTTATTGTCGCGCCGAGCGTCATCACCGAACCGTTCGGCACCCACGTACCGCCGCTCGTATCGAGCACAAGGTCGGGTGCAATCTTGAGCGCACCGACTACTGCAAAACTCGGACTGAAAAGCAACTGATAGCGGCGGCCTCCGGACAGCCCGGCTTTGGCATAGGCGTAGCCGCTGCTATCCGAAAAACTGAATTTTTGCCCAAGCTGTCCAAACTCGCCTGATGCGGGCGACGCATTCGCCGTGGGTGCAAATGCTGCCAAAGCTATGAAAAGTGCCAGCAAATAGGCTTTCATGCAGATCCGGGATAAAGGGGCCAACTACGGAGATAGAGAGAAAGCGTGAAAACACTTATCTGGTCAGCTCGTCGGAGAAAGCACATTTCCGAACGCGCCCGGACGGAAGCATGGCGTCGAGTGCCGCCCACTGTCCGGCCTAGTCGACCGACAAACAAATCTCTTTATCGATGCATGCGGCGGCACTCGGAAGCAGAGCGCGCCAAAAAAAGGGAGGGGAGGGACGAGCGCCTTATTGGTAGGCACCGATGTAAATCGGCGCAGGAGCCGAGTCGTAAAGCGGCAGAGACGCGCACGTCACACCTGCGGGCAGGTCATACATAAACCTAACCGACTTGCCCGTCTGCTTCATTGACAGCAACGTACTCACCCACATCGCGCAGACTTGTACGCCAACGTTCGCTCGCGATGTTGTGAGATTGCAGATATGAGTGTAGTCGTTGCGACCCGAGTGCTTGACGTTCACCACTCCCGAGCCGTAGAGAAGCACTTCGGAAATTGTGACATCGCACGTATGCGAGGCTGCCGACACAGACGTCGAGTACCCATGGAACGCGCCTAAAACAACACACACAATGGCGAACTTGCCGCGAAGGTACATTCTTATCTCCAAAAAAGTTATGACGGGAATGCTCGCGTCTCTACGCAAGCTGTTGGTGGAATCCGGAGACAAAGGCGCAGCCTCCGGTCGGCTCAAGGCCGTACTGAAGAGCTACAGGCGACGGAGCGCTGCCGTAGGAAAAGATGATTCTGCTGTCCCCAAACAATTACTATTCAAGAGTAAGGGTCGGCGAAGCCGGCGCGCGTCTACTCAAGCTGGTGCTGGAGGATAGTACGCAGTGTGCAGGGGCGCAGACAAGTCAAGTCTTGCGAAATTTGTGAGCGCACACTCAGTTGACGTAGCGCGTTCCACCATCACTCTTTCAGTGTTCTACAGGTGTCGTCACATAACCGCATTGGCATGCCCGGCCGTATGCACGCGTTTTTTAGTTGACGCCGGCGACCGCGCTCGGAGAGTCGTCCACAAAGCGCATCCAATAACGGGCGGACGATCTCAAACTGTCAACATACTCTGGCGCGAAACCAAGGCCGGCCCAGAGATCATACCTACTGCGCGCCAACACCCTCGATTGGCGCGCCAAAATTTCGCATCCAGCTAACGTCGCGTCCGACGGGGCACGAATCGACAAATGCACATTACGAGAAGCGAAAGCTCGTACTCGCAAACTACGGCGCCGAGATTATGAGCACGCCTGCATGATTCAAACAGGAGGCGTCAAGCTGCCCAGTAGTGGTGATGTGAATTCCGCGTTGCGCGAACTTGGCGGCAAGCAACAGCGAAACCATTTCATCGTATCCCGGCGCAGTCTGCGGGAGGGCAAACCAAGCTGAATTTGGTTTCACAGGATCTGCGATCGCTACTCCCTCAAGCTGGAAAAGTGTACAGGGGCGATCACCTCCGGGGCGTAGAGCAGTTATCTTGTGCCCTCCTTCCTGGACATAGTCTTTGTATCTACATTCGTCCGGCACACCGGCGAAACGATGGCCAGGGACGAGAAGACAAGCATCTTATTCACGATACGGGACATGATTGCACTCCTCTCTAAACGCCGGATTGAAAGACCTGACTAGCACGCAACGCCGCTCTCTGCCGAAAAGCTAATCCATAAGATACGAATTGAGCGGACACCGAATCGCGGGTTGGGCCTTGGCCGTCGTAATCAAAGAACCCGTGCCTGCATTGTGAAACTTCATCGCGGTCGACGAGGGCGCAACATACGCTGTAGTCCAACCGTTGGTGAAGTCGGGTCGGATCGAGTGGGTCGACAAGCTCTGCGTGCGCGTTTACTCAATGCCGCTGTCACGCAATCATCAATTAAAGACGTTCGCGCCACGGAAGGCCGTGCGATGGCCGACGAAGAAAAGCTGTCACGGCTGCTGCGCGTGCCGGCGCAACAGGATTAACCAACGCGTTGGAGTTGCACTCCCGTCTTTTGACGCAACTCATCCTCTCCCACGCCGGGCGCCGCCTCGATAAGCACCAAACCCTCAGCGGTGACATCCATCACCGCCAGCTCGGTGATGATGCGATTCACCACGCCGACGCCGGTGAGCGGCAAGGTGCACTGCGGCACGATCTTGTGTTCGCCGTTCTTCGCGGTGTGTTCCATCAGCACCACGACGCGTTTGACGCCGGCGACGAGGTCCATCGCGCCGCCCATGCCTTTCACCATCTTGCCGGGCACCATCCAGTTGGCGAGGTCGCCTTGGTCGGTGACTTGCATTGCGCCGAGGATGGCGAGGTCGATGTGGCCGCCGCGGATCATCGCGAAGGAGTCGTGGCTGCCGAAATAGCTGGCGCCCGCGCGCGCGGTGACGGTCTGTTTGCCGGCGTTGATCAGGTCGGCATCGACTTCGGCTTCGGTGGGGAACGGGCCGATGCCGAGCAAACCGTTTTCGCTCTGCAGCCACACGTCCATTCCCTGCGGAATGAAGTTCGCCACCAGCGTCGGCAGCCCGATGCCGAGATTGACGTAGGCGCCGTCAGAGAGTTCGTTGGCGGCGCGTTGCGCCATTTCGTCGCGGGTCCAGGGCATGTCCAGATCCTTGCTGAAGCTTCAAATTGTTTGGTTACGCGTTGCGCTTCAAACCGCGCCGCGTCCGTCCGACCGTTGAATCAGGCACGCACCGTGCGCTGTTCGATGCGCTTCTCCGGCGTCGCATTCACCACGATGCGATCGACGTAGATGCCCGGCAGATGCACATGATCCGGATCGATGTCGCCGACTTCGACGAGCTGTTCGACTTCCGCCACGCACACCTTGCCGGCCATCGCGCAGGCCGGATTGAAATTGCGCGCGGTTTTGCGGAACACGAGGTTGCCGGAGCGATCGGCCTTCCACGCCTTCACCAGCGACACATCGGCGCGCAACGCGGTTTCGAGTACGTAGTGATGACCGTCGAATTCGCGCGTTTCCTTGCCTTCGGCGACGATGGTGCCGTAGCCGGTGCGCGTGAAGAACGCCGGAATGCCGGCACCGCCGGCGCGCAGGCGCTCGGCCAGCGTGCCTTGCGGGTTGAACTCGAGCTCGAGTTCGTTCGACAGATACTGCCGCTCGAATTCCTTGTTCTCGCCGACGTACGACGAAATCATCTTCTTGATCTGCCGCGTCGACAGCAGCATGCCGAGCCCGAAGCCGTCGACGCCGGCGTTGTTGGAGATCACAGTGAGGCCCTTGGCGCCGGAATCTCGCAGCGCGGCGATCAGCGCTTCGGGAATCCCGCACAGGCCGAAACCGCCGACGGCCAGCGTCTGCCGATCGGCCACCAGTCCGCTGATGGCGGCGGCGGCAGTGTCGTAAACCTTGGATTTGCGCGCCGTGGGAGACGGCGAGACGGCGGCTTGCGGCGGGGTCATGGCGTGTTGTCTCCGATCGGATCAGGGCATTTTACCTGCTCGGGACGCCGCAACGTCGTGTACTTTCGGGCAAGCCGGCGGCGGCGGCCACGGCGGGCCAGCGAACCGGCCGCGGCCCATGGCAATCTACGCGCCTTGCGACGCCGGCAACCGCGATGGCCACCGACCCCACCGTACAGACCCACCACCACACCACCCTCGATTCGCTGCGCGGCATCTCCGCCCTGGTGGTGGCCTTGGCGCACGGCATGGCGATCTTCATCGAGCCGCTGTTGCCGGGCGTCGACCTCAACGTTTTCCTGGTGACCGCGGCCCAGGCCAGCGTGATGGTGTTCTTCGCGCTGAGCGGATTTCTGATCGGCAAATCGATCGCCGGCAATATCGCCAGGGGCGGCGAATTCGATCTGGGCGCCTATGCCCGGGCACGCGCCCTGCGCATCTATCCGCCGCTGGTGTTCGCCGTGCTCTTCACCATGCTGCTCGTCTGGCTCGCACGCATCGGGCTGACCCAGGCCCTGGTGCCGCGCGCGTTCACCTCGACGTTCGAGCAGGCCTTCGGCAGCCTGATGCTGATGAACGGATTTCTGTCGCCCACGCTTTCGATCAACGGACCGCTGTGGAGCCTGTCGATCGAGGTCTGGTATTACGTCATCGCGGGACTGTGCTTCACGCGCCGGCCGGTGCTGGTGCTGGCGGCGATGGCGCTGTTCGCGTCGGGCGCATTCTTCAGCCGCTACTTCGTCGCGTATTCGCCAGTGTGGTTCGCCGGATTGCTGCTGTCGTTCGTGCATCCGCGCTTGGCGCACAAGCGCGCCGCTGCCATCGTCGTGCTGGCAGCGGGCGCGCTGTTGGCCGCAGCGGCCTGGGCGCTGCGCCAGTACGCCTGGAGCAAGGCCGATGAAAGCATCGTCCTGTTCAATGTCTGTTTCGGACTGGCCTTCGCACTTGGCCTGGTGCTGCTAGTCAACGGGTCGCGCCTGCGCCTGCGCTTTCTGTCGGGCACCGCGGCCTATTCGTACACGCTGTACCTGATCCATTTCCCGCTGCTCGTAGTGGCGTACGGCGCGATGCGCAAGTTCGCCGGTGCCGGCACGGCGACGTCGATCGCGTCTTTCGCGGCGACGATGACAGCATGCGTGGTGCTGGCGTGGACAGCGGCGCATTTCTTCGAAGATCGCCGCCGCATCCTGCATTGGCTGCGGCCCTGGCCGAGAACAGCGCGCGCAACAACTCCAGTGCAGGTTGCCGACGCCGGGTGACGCGTTGCGCCGCTCAGTAGGCCTTGCGGTCGAATGGCACCGTCAGCGCCGTCTGCAGGATGATGCGAAGGTCGAACCAGATCGACCAGTGCTCGATGTAGTACAGGTCGAGTTCGACCCGCGCGCGCATCTTGTCGATCGTATCGGTTTCGCCGCGCAAACCGCTCACCTGCGCCCATCCGGTGATACCGGGTTTGACGCGATGGCGCAGCAGATAGTCCGGGATCAGACCCTTGAACTGATCGTTGTGCTCGACCGCATGCGGCCGCGGGCCGACGATCGACATGCGTCCCTGCAGTACGTTGAAGAACTGCGGCAACTCATCGAGGCTGGTGCGGCGAATGAAGCGGCCGAAACGCGTCACGCGTTCGTCGTCGCGGCGCGCCTGCGTCACGGTGCCGGCGTGCTCGGCATGCACGCGCATGCTGCGAAATTTCCAGACTTCGATTTCGCGACCGTCCCAGCCGTGGCGTTTCTGCCGGAACAGGATCGGGCCGGGGCTCGAAAGCTTCACACCGATCGCCAGCACCAGCATCAGCGGCAGGATCAACACGAGAATCAGGCTCGCCAGCACGATGTCTTCGACTTCCTTGATCACGCGATTGATGCCGGAAATCGGCGTGATCGACAGATCGAGCAGCGGCATGCCGGCCAGTTCGGTGACGCCGTGGTTGATCAGGCGGTAGGCGAAGATATCGGGCACCCAGCGAATATTGACCACGGTGTCGTTGAGCGCCTGCATCGTTTCGCGGATGCGGTTTTCATCGCGCATCGGCCAGGTCAACCACACTTCGTGCACCTGGTGCCGGCGCAACCACGCGGCCAGGCAATCCAGGCTGCCGACCGAGCGCACGCCATTCGCGTCTGCCTCCGGTTCGCCGAGCGAACCATCGCAGATGCCGATCACACGAAAGCCGGTGGCCGGCCCTTGGGCAATGTGCTGCTGTGTGAGGCTGCATTCCTTCGGCGGGCCCACCAGGACGACATTGCGCAGTCCGATGCCCGCGCGGCTGAGCGCCGCCAGCGCGAAGCCCGCCAGGAGCCGCGTGAGCACCAGCGCCACCAGGCCGATGATTGCCCAATAGCCGAACCACAGGCGCGAGAATTCGCTGCCGGTCTTGCTCATGTAGCTCAGCGTGGCGAGCGTGCCGAGCACCGCCGCCCAGCCGAGCAGCAGCCGCCCATACATTGCGAAGGTCTGGCCGCGTCGCCAGGTGCGGTACACGCCCAGTTCCGAGAACACCGACACGGCCAGCAGCATGCCGGCCACGGTGGCATAGAGGAAACGCGCCGGCTCGAGCAGACCGGCGTTTTCGAAACGCAATTGGTGAGCGACGATCGCCGCCAGCAACACCGCGACGGCGTCGCCGAACTTCAGCGCATAGACCGAAATCGCGTGGCCGTCGCGCAGCAGGCTGCGGTTGGCGTTGGCCATCATGGCGCGGCGGCCCGCGTGGCTGTCGGAGGGAGCGCGTAGATCAGGCTCAAGAAGATGAAAGTCCAGTAGAAGGAAATGTTCAGATCAGGTATCGCAATGGCTGCCGCCAGCGTCGCCCCCCCCAGGCACCCGCAAACGAATAACCCCGCGTCGGTCGGCCACGCCCGGTTCGCATACGTGCGCATGATGGCCCAGAGCGCGCCCAGAAACAGGATCAGGCCGGGCAGACCGGCATTGCTCGCCAGACTCGCGAAGTAACTCGATGCGCGATTGCTGCCCAGCCCCACTCCCAGCCCGCGGGTCTGAATCAGCAGTTCCAGCGCCTGGCTGTTGGAGCGCGCACGGTAGTGGGCGCTGGCGGAATTCGGTTTGGAGAGCACAGCCTGGTCCACGACATGACGCAACTCGCCCGAAAAGGGCGAAAACAGCCAGCCCCACGCGGCCAATGCCGCGGCGAAGATCACGGCCGCCCACGCCACGCCGGCGCGCCGCACCGTAACCGGACGGGCATCGCTGCGCACCGCCGCGACGGTGAGCCAGCCGAAGATCACGACGGCGCCGATCGCGGCAGCTACCCAGCCCGTCGACCCGAGCGAGTTGACCAGGCCCAATCCGACCAGCACCGCGGCCGCCAGCGCGAGTCGCGAACGCTGCCCGAACGCCCACACCGCGAGCAGTCCGAGGAACACTGCCGCAAGAAACGCGCTGCCGTAGGAGACCTCGGAAAACGGCGCCGAAATCCGGTGCAGTCCACCGACGATCGATCGCTGTTGCTGCACGTAGCCCGGGTTGTTCATCCAGAACGCGACGCTGCGCGGCCAGTCGAACGTCAGCGCCAGCCGCTCGTAGCCTCCGATCAGAAGCATCGTGGCGACGGCGGCCGCGAGGCCGCAGAGCATCGAACGGCCGGTCAAACCGGAACGGCGCGCGTCATGCAGCAGGAACGCCAGTACGACCAGATGCGTGCCCAGATTCGCGGCCTGTGCAAACTGCGACAAGCCCAATTCCAGCGGCGTCATTTGTCGATCGAAACCATGGCGATTGAGCAGTTCGTAGACCGGCAATCCTTCGAACAGCAAAGGCAGGCAAAGCGCTCCGGCGATGGCGATGACAGCGTATGCCGCAATCCACCACACGGCCGGATGTGCCGGTTGCAGCCCGTGCAGCGATCGCTCCCGCAGCAGTCGCGCGAGCAGCACCACGCCGACGGCGAGCGCTGTCACCTGATACGGCGTGATCCCGAAGCTCGCCGCCCCGATCGGCACATCGATCACCGACGCCGCCTGCAAGGTGGCAGCGAACACCACCATGCCGGGCAGCCAGCGCGCGCGAAACATCGCGACCGGCAGCAGCAACGCGAGAAAAACCCAGCCGATCGGCGTCATGCCGGCCGCCTGGGTTCGCGATGGTAGGTCGGCACGAGGCTACGGCCGTTTGGCTGCGACACGGGCATGCAGGCGGTTCAAGGAATGCAGAAAAAATCCCCGGTTTTCGGCGTATTTCGCCATCCAGCGGGCGGTAGCGATTGTAACGGCCAGCGTCGCCAGACCGATCGCCGCGGCGCGCGGCCACGATTGCGAATGTAATTCCTGCAAGGCGCCGAACACGAAAAGCATCACCGGGTAGTGGATCAGATACAGCGTGTATCCGAAGCCCGCCAGGCGGCCGACGCCGGACGTGGCGGATCGGGCGCCGCGCGTTGTCGGCCCGCCGGTTCGATCGCGCAGCCACAGCAGCCAAGCCGCGAAGCACGCACCGACGGCGAGATTGAAGCGAATCAGATCGGTCTCGCCGTCGTAGGCCAGCCGCTGCGTTCCGAGCAGCACGACCGCGACGGCCGCCACCACCGTCAGCATTCGGGCGGCAGTGAAACGCCCATCCGGCGCCAGCGTCCTGACATGGTAGACGGCGGCACCGAGCATCCACACCAGGCCATATTTCGCGAAGCGGAAGTAACTCCCGCTCTGATCCAGCCAGAGCAGCGCTGCGAGCAGCAAAGCCGCTCCCGCCGCCCAGTACAGCCGGCGCTCGACCACGGCGAGCAGGCCAAGAAAGTAAAGCGCGTACAGCCAAACTTCGTAGGACAGACTCCACAACGGCCCGTTGCCCGGCGGCGTGCTGGTGACGAATCCGTTCAAGAACAGCAAGGCTCCTACGGCGTGCACGATGTTGAAATCGAGCCCGCTGCGCGCCACTCCTTCCTGCGGCAGGAAGCGCGTCGTGCCACTCGGGAATATCAACGGGGCGAGCGAGGCCAGCAACGCCTGCAGCAGCAAGGCCATCAGCAACGGCGGCAAGATGCGGGCAGCGCGGTGGTTCGCATAGTGCAGCAGCGGGTGGGCATCGGAGAGCGAGCGGCGCGCCGCGGCCGCGATCGAAAATCCCGAAATGACGAAGAACACCATCACCGCGGCCTGCGCGATCAGGGTCGCGCCGGCGAACGTGACCGGCAGGTAGGGCGACACGAAGATCTGGACCGCGTGTCCACATGCCACCACCACCGCGGCCAGGCCGCGCCAGGCGGCCAATGCCTGCCAGGGCGGCGCATCTTTCCGACCGTTGCGAATGGCACCGCTCACCGCCGGTCGAGCGCAACTTGCTCGCGCGCCAGCATCTCGTCGACGGCCTGCCTCAGGCCCGCGCGAAAACGCTCCGATGCAAAACGCAGCGCCGCATCGCGGCTGGCTGTCGGCGAAAACGTCGCGCGCGACGCCAGGAATCGATCGACCGCCTCGCCCGCGCTGGCCGCATCCTGCCGTTCGAACAACAGGCCGGCAGGCGATTGCGCGCCCGGCAGGATATCGACCGAACCGCCACGGCCGAAAGCAATGAGCGGCGCGCCGGTGGCGAGCGCTTCGGGCATCACGATGCCGAAATCTTCCTCGGCCGCATAGACGAAGGCGGCGCACTGCTGCATCAGCCGGCGGATCTCGTCGCGCGCCACGCGCCCGACGAAGTTCACATTGGCCGGCGCGCGACGCTTGAGTTTATCGGCATCGGGCCCATCGCCGAAGATCACCAGTTGCCGATCGGGACGTGCGCGAAAGGCATCGATGATGAGATCGAATTTCTTGTAGGCGACGAAGCGTCCGCCGGTGAGGAAGAACTCGCCGCCGCGGGTTTCGGCCGGCACGAAATACTCAGTGTCGACGGGCGGGTGCAGCACCGCGGCTTCGCGCCCGTAGCAGCGTCGGATGCGCGCCGCCACATAGGACGAATTGGCGATCAGCGCATGGATGCCCACGCTGGTGGCGACATCCCAACTGCGCAGCCACGACAGCAGCACGCCCGCAGCAATCGCCTTCAGACCGCCGAATCCCGACTCGTGGAAATACTGGCCGCGCAGATCCCACAAATAGCGCGGCGGGCTGTGGATGTAGCTCAGATGCACCGCACGCGGCGCGATGATCACGCCTTTCGCCACCGCATGGCTGCTCGACAACACCAGGTCGTATTCGCGCAGATCGAAACTTTCGATGGCCGCCGGCATCAACGGCAGGAAACTGCGGTAACGCGTGCGTGCGAACGGCAACCGCTGCAGGAAACTCACCGTCGTGCGGCCGACGCCCAGGCGGGCGCGCGCCTTGTCGTCGAGGAAATCCATCAGGGTGAAAACATCGGCTTGCGGATAGCAGGCCACCATCTGGGCGAGCACGTTCTCTGCGCCGCCGAGCGTGTTGAGCCAGTCGTGGACGATTGCGATTTTCATCGATTAGGGCCCGCTTGCTCGCTGCCGGGGGCGGCTACCCAACGCAATACCGCGATCAGGCCCGCCGCCACCAGGAGCACGAATTGCCCGGGCAGCATGACGTAGATGTTCACCGCGCTGGCGAACGGCAACAGCGCGCAGATGACGACGTACAACGGCAGGTAGTTCCAGCGCTGCCGCGCCAGGCGCCGTGCGACCAGGCCGCAGCCCAGGCCCATCAGAAATGCCGCGGCGATGCCGCCGGTGGTTCCGAAGTCGTAATACAGCGGCCCGAATAGCGTGGTGTAGACGTAGTCGCGCACCATCGCATCCTGCACCACCGTGTCGATATCGGGTTCCCAGCCGAGCAAGGTCCACACCACTTTGGCCGGGATGTAGAAACTGTAGGCGCCATGCGAGAAATCGTTGTTGCCGTTTTCGACGGCATACAGCAGTTCCAGCAGCCCATGAAGGTAGTACTGGCTCACATGGATCGCGCCGTAGGCGATACCGGTGCCGTCGGTCTGCACGAAAATCTCGCCATCGACGCTCAGCGGCAGAAAGGTGGCGTACGCCGACCGGCTCATCGAAAGCACCGGATCGACCCCGGCCTGCTCGGCGCGCAGCGAAAAAATCGCGCCCATCAGCCAGGTCGAAGCCAGCAGCATCAGCGTGCCTGCCACGATATGCCAGGCGCGCATCCGATGGTTGCCCACGGTCAACCACGAGAACAAGGTCATCATCGCGAGCACGAGCATCGGATAGCGCAATCCGAACAGCAGCAGATCACTCAGGGCATAGGTGAAGCAGGCCGCGATGATCAGCCAATCGTAGTGATGCCGACGGCCGCCGGCACGCCGCAGCATCACCAGCAGCGGCACGAAGAACAGCGCGTGCACCATCAACGAGGCCAGGAACGACAGCGCGCTGGTATCGCCTTCGGCCACCGCTTCGCGATTCTCGACGAAGTTCATCGTCAGGGTGGCGCCGCGGATCAGGATGCGATCCACCAGTCGCAACACGAATCCCAGCGCTCCCACGCCGAGCAGGGCCAGCGTGATGCGGGTCAGTCGTCGCGCACGGATCTTCACCGTGCGCCTGACGCTGCGCAGACGCCGATAACCGAGCCAGCCGCCAAGCAGGAATGCGAGACCGAACCCGCCCACCAGCCATAGCGAATCGTTTTGCGGTGCGAACGGCAACTCGACCGGCGTCAAGGTAAACAGCACGGCCCAGATCGCCATCGACAACGCGGCGAGTACGACCGGATTGAAGAAACGGTATTCGATCCGCAGCAGCGCCGGCGACGCCACGTTGCCACGCGCGACGGCGGAATCGAAAGCAGCCGCATTGCCGACGGCCAGCGCATTCACGCCGGCCACCATTGCCCGATCGCCAGCACCAACAGCACGCTCAAGGCTGCCGTGGAGGCCAGCCGCGGCAAGCCCAGATCGAGCCGTGCCAGGCCGACCAGCTGTATCGAAATCATCGCGGCGAAGCCGCCGATCCAGGCCCAGGCGGCCGCGTACAAAGGCGACAGGCCGAGCGCAAGCAAGCCGGTCACGGCCACGATCCACACGATCAACCCCGCCGCCGTCGCACGCAGTTGCCAGGCGGCGGCGAAGGCGCGAAACAACGAGCCTTCCAGGCAGGCCGTGGCCGACCACAACACCATCGCCGCCGCCATCGGCCAGACCAGGGCGCGGTCCTGCGCGGCCGGAATCGTCAGCGGCAGTTGCGTGGCCCATGGTGATACGAGCGCCACGGCGATCACGAGCGTCGCCAGCGCTACCAGCGCGACCGTCATTGCCAGCAGCCGGTCGCGCTCGCGCAGCGGACGATCGCCGTAGAACTGGCGGAAGTAGACGGTGTTGAGAAATTGATGCGCGACGATCGCGATCGACAGCCACCGAAACGCGATCGAGAAGCGTGCGACCGCTTCGGGCGACTGATCCCAGCCGAGCCAGGCACGCGGCGCCGCCATGAAGGCACCGATCACCAACCCGGCCGCGGTGAAACGCAGGCCCGCTGCCATGAACGCGGCGTAGTTGCGGCGATGCCAACGTTTCGGCGCCACCAGCGGCATCGACCGGACCAGGGCGGCCGTCACAACCACGCATGCCAGCGCCAGACAGCCGAGATAGGCGGACAGGAAGGACGCGCCCAACGCCGTCGCGCCCAACGCCGCCAGCAGACACAGATAGGACGCGCTTTCCGCGAAAGAAGCCCAGGCGCCCTTGCCCGTCGCCTTCAACCGCCCCGCCAGCACCAACTGCAGCATCACCAGTGCGCACAACAGACTCACCGGCGCCAGCATGTCGCGCATCGTCGCCACGTCGAACACGGCGGCGAAACAGGCGAGCATTATCAGCACCACGGCCACCTGCAAGGTGTACACCGCCGCGGTGCGCGCGTGCCGCCGCGCCGGGCCACCCATGCTGCCGTACGCCACCAGTGCGTGCCCGCCCATGCCGAGCAGAGGAGCCAGCGCCAGCGACAGCGCGATCCACCATTCGATGCTGCCGTAAAGCGTCGCACCCAGTTGCGCGGCGGCCAGCAACGGTGCGATCAGCACCGACGACTTCGCCAGCGCGAACAACACTCCGTGCGCCCCGAAATGGCTGAGCGCGCGTATCACTTGCGCGCGCCGGGATGCTTGTTGAACACAGGTTCCACCAGACCGTCGACTTGCACCGGCGGATGCCGCTGTTGCGCCTGTTCGTAATCGAGCGGCAGCATTCTCAGCGGCTGGCTGACGTAAAGGCCGGGCGTTTCGATCGACTGCGGTACGCAGGTTGCGGCGCCCACGGTGATCGCATCGCCGATCGCCACCCCGGCATTGATCACGCAGGACGAACCCACATAGACGTTGGAACCGATGCTCACGCGCCCATCGACGCGAAAACGTCCGATACCTTGCGGCGCGTGCAGATAACCGTGGGTCCAGATCTGCGAGCCGCGACCGGCGAGTATCGAATATTCGCCAATCTTCACGCTGCGCGTGCAATCGATGAAATGCCCCACCGTCAGCTTGGACCAGGCGCCGATCTTCAACATCGAGCGGCCCCAGACTATGCCGCGCGCCACGCGCGTGACGGTGTTCTGGTTGCCGATGCCGGCGTGCGCTTGCAGCAGGATCCACAGCGGGCCGCGCAATCGGTTGAGATGCGCGATATAGGAATTTTCGCGCATCACCAGGGCATCGCTTTCGATCACATTGCCGTGCCCGATGCGTACGCGGTCCGCCAGTCGCACGCGTGGGCTGCGCACCCATGAAAAGCCGACGCGGCAGCCGTGGCCCAGCCGCCAGCCGCAGCGCGCCAGCAGCCAGTTCTTGACTGCACCCGGCGGAATCAGCAGCGCGATCGACGCAGCGAGCGTGGCCTTCATCGACATGCGGCGATCACTTCGAGCAGCGTGGACGCCACCAGCCGGACATTGTCGGGACGCAGCACCGAGGGGCGGTAGACCGGATCGTTGATGTGACCGGGAAACGTGGTTTCGTAAAGCCGGCGCACCACGGCTATGCGTTCGGCATCGCTGGCGGTGGCGAAGGCGGAAGCGTCGATCCGGCGCGCGGCGGCCGCGACGTATTCGATACCGCTCGCCAGCACGCAGCCGCTGCCGTTCTCCAGCACGCCCGGCCCCAGTTGCACCACAGGCTTGCGCGACAGTACGCATTCGACGGCAGCCGTGCCGGTGACGGTGCAGACCAGCGCGGCCGATTTCAGAGCGCACCCCATGTCTTCGTCGAGCGGCACCGCCGACACGCGTGGCGTATTGCGCAGCACGTGCATGAGGTTTTCGCTCAGTTCGTACTTCGCCTTCGGATTGGCCTTCACGCGCAGACGCCAATAGTCGGGCAGCGCCGCCGCGAGCTCCGCCACCAGCCCGGCCTGATCGCGATAGCGCTGGCCCCAGACATCGAGATTCGCTTCGGGCTGCAACTGCAGCGGATACAGCAACACCGGCGCGTCGTCGTTCGCCGCCGGCTCGCGCGCCAGCGCGGGCCATTGTTGCAAGCGGCGGCGTACGCTGCGCTCGAGTTGCCATTTGCGCCATGGCGCCGGCGTGTTGAAGCGTTCGCCGCGCAGGTAGCCACGCAGGATCGTCAGTCGATCGCCGAGTGATCGCGGTGTCGGGAATTCACGTTCGCCTTCGTCCTGCGCCGGCGGCGCAAGCATGTATTCGGGCACGCGTTCGCGCAGGCGGATGGCCTCGGCGATCGCCAGACACGCGGCATCGTCCGGCACATTGGTGCTGCGGCCGAGCGTCTGCTTGGTGTCGCCGGCGTAGATACTGAAACGCCCGCCCGGATAGCCCGGCATCGATGGGTGCAGATAGGCGATATTGCGCCGCCGGCAACCGTCGATGACCAGCAGCTCATGGAACAGCGTGCTCTCGCCCATGACCACATCGGGCTGCGCACGATCGAGCCAGGCCTCGATGGCGGCGCGATAAGCAGGATAGTGGCGATCGTCGCCGCCGAAATAGTTGATGTTGCGATCGGCGCCGCGGACGAAATCGAAAACCGCATCGCGCGCCGCGGCGCCAGCACGGCGCGCGGGAAATTCCAGCACGCAGCGCTCGCCCGTCGTCGGCATGAACACCGGATTCTGCACCAGCCAGGCGACCTGATGGCCGGCGCGCTGGAACTCCTGCGCCAGCGCATCCCAGAACCAGGTCTTGTAGCGATTCTCGACGAACGCGAGTTTCATTGCGTTCGCAGCGCTATCGTCCGACGCGGCGACATCACGCCGCCGGCGCCTTGCGGCCGAGCAGCATCGCGCCGATATGGCGATTCTGATCGTAGGATTGCACCAGGGCCGGCGCGCAACCGCGCGCGCGCAACAGATCGAACACCGCCGCCAGGTTGTAGGTATTCATCTCGGTGATCGGCTCGGCCAGCGGACGCCGACGTACCAGGTTGTAGGCCCAGTGCGCCGGCGCAAAGCGATAACGCAATGCATTGAGCCGGCGGCGCCACGGTTTCATGTCGCCGATGGTCATATGGATGGCGTAGGCCCCGCCCGGGGCGACGCGATCGAGCAGGCCCGCGATGATGGCCATGCCCTGCTTGGGGCGGATGTGCTGCATCACGATGTAGGTGTGCACCAGATCGAAGGTCGGCGTCGTCGGCACGTTTTCCAGGCCTTGCACCAGCTCGATCGAGGGCCGCTCGCCGAGATTGCCGCGCGCTTCGCGCAACATCGACGGCGAGATATCGACCCCGACTACGCGTTCGAAGCGCGATGCCAGCGGCGCCAGCAATCGTCCGACGCCGCAACCGAAATCGAGCGCGCTCGATTGCCGCGAAAACGGCCCGAAGTGCCGCGTCAGCAAGTCGAACACCTGTGCGATGTGCTGTTCGCCGCTGGCGAAGAACTCGCTGCGCGAACGATCGTCCATCTGTGAGGTTTCGACGCCCAGGACGCCACGATAGGGATTGTGGCTGCCCCACTTTTCCCACTGCCGATCGGTTGCTGAAGCCTTGCTCATCTCTCACCTCTGAAGCGATCGCGCGTCGGCGCTGTCGCGGTTTTTCACTGCCTAACGAAGAATCCGCACCGGCATGAACGCCTCGGCCGCAGCCATTCCCACGCTGTGGCCGCGATGGTGCGCCAGATGGCGCAGCCCTTCCATGCTGCGCGCATGCGGCGCTGCGCGCATCTCTTCTGCGTACGCCGCCAGCGCGCGCAACTTGATATCGAGAAACGCGCTGATGTCGACGAACCAGGTCGGCGCGAACGGGCGCAGATCGTGCGCGCTCCACTCGGTGCTCGACACGGTTTCGAAGGCAAGCACAGTGCGGACGCAGGCGCCCGGCTGCGGCCGGCAGGCCGTCAACACGGCCTGGTGCGCGACACGATGATCGACATTGAGATCGCCGTGATGATGGGTGTAGATCACCTCGGGCCGCCACTCGGCGATCGCCGCTTCCAGCGGACGCACCACATCGAGCAGCGCCACGGTATCGAGCCGATTGTCGGGCAGTGCCAGGAAACGCTGCGCTCGCACGCCGAGGATTTCGGCAGCCTGCTGCGCGGCGGCGAGTCGACGCTGCGCCTGCGCATCACCGCCGGCATCGCGTGAACTCACCCCATCGGCGAGAAACAGCACGCGCACCACGTCGCCTTCCGCTGCGTGGCGGGCGATGCTGCCCCCGCAGCCCAGGGCCTCGTCGTCGGCATGCGCGGCCACCACCAGGATCGAACGACCGCTCATCGCAACACTCCGGCTTCGGTCAGATTCTTCAGCGTCGTCGCGACGCGGGCGGCCAACGCCGCATCGCGCGCAGCGATGAAACCCTCGGTCTTTTCCCAGGCGCCGTCGAATCGATAGTCGGCGCCGTCGGACGTTATCAAACTGGCGCCGATCTCGCGAAAGATGGCCGCGGCCGGCGCCAGATCCCAATCGCGCACACGCACATCCTTGACGAACACATCCGCCACGCCGCTGGCCACCAGGCAGCATTTCAAGCCCAGGCTGCCGCTTTCGAGATAGCCGGAAATCGGAAGTTGCTGCATCAACTGTGCAACGATTCCATGCGGCTCGGGAGTGTTGTCCACCGTCACCAGTTCGTCGCGCGGCGACGACGGTTGCATTCGGCTCTCGTCGAGCCAGGCACCGCGACCGTGCATTCCTGCGTAGAAACGATCGAGCGCCGGCGCGAACACGAAGCCAGCCACCGGCATCGCGTCCTCGATCAGCGCGGCTTGCGTGACGAAGCCGGCGAAACCATGCAGCCAGCTCGCGGTCCCGTCGATCGGATCAATGAGCCAGTAACGCGCAGGACGGGCTTCCGAATGCTGCGCGTCTTCTTCGCTGACGATGGGCACGGACGGCCATTGTTCGGCAAGCGCAGCGCTGAGTTTCTCGTGCGCCCAGCGGTCGGCCTGCAACTTCAGATCACGCTGCGACAACACCGATCGCGCGGCATCGTCGCGGCGCCAGTCGAGCAGATCGCGACCGAGCGCGCGCATGCTCGCGACCAGCGCGCGTTCGGCAACGGTGAGGACGGCGTGCATCAGGCAAGCATCCGGCGCACCACGGCATCGAACCGCGGCGGCTTGCGGCCGGCCACCGCTTCGAACCGCGACAGGTCGAATTCGAAACCCGGATGCTTCACGTCATACGGAATCGGCATTCCGCTGGCCTGCGCCAACGTATCGACGAAGGCATCGATCGAAATACGTCCGGCATAGCCGAGGTTGATCGGTTGCAAGCGTTGCGGAACTGCGTCGACGAGATCGGCGATTCCGGCCGCCGCATCCCCCACATCCATCGCCGCCCAGGTGATCGGTTGCTGCGGTAGTGTCGGCATCCGGCCGGCGCGCACGGCTTCGACCGCGTTGTACACCAGGCCCGAGCGGCGCGATGCGCCGTACAGCCCGGGAATCCGTATCGCCCAGCCCGCCACACCCGACTCGCGTGCCAGCCCTTCGGCTTGCAGCTTTCCGCGCGCGTAGGCCGAGGTCGGGTGGCATTCGTCGCTTTCCTTGGCCGGGCCGTCATCGCGATCGCCGTAAACCGTCATCGACGAAATCAGCAACAGCGGCGCCATGGAGGCGGCGAGCACGTTCTCCAGCAACCGAACGCTGGCGGCCGCCGCGGCGTCATCGCCATAGGCTTCGAGCGTCGTCGGCACCACGGCGGCGGCGTGCACAATCAACTCTGGCCGCACCAGATCGACGGCGCGGCGCACCGCATCCCGGTCGGCGAGATCGAGCGGCAACGATTCATCTGCATCGGCCGCGCGCGCCGTCGCCGTGACGCGATGACCCACAGCGCGCAACCGTTCGCACAACTGCGTACCGAGATAGCCGCGCGCGCCCGTCACCAGAATGCGGCGGGCCTTCGATTCGGCGGTGGCGGATGGCTGGTTCAAGACAACTCAAACCATCGACCAGTCGATGTGATGATCGGCAGGAATCGCCTGCCTGGCGCTGCGTCCGAGCAGCGCGCCGATCAAATGCGGCGCGATGCCGGCGCCGGGACGTTTGATCGCGAGCATGTCTTCGGTAATCACTTCCCCGGCGGCGATATCGCGCGCCGCGTGGATCGATCGGCGCACCTTCTCGGCCATTTCCACTTCGGCGCCGCGCGGACCGTTCTTCACGCCATCGCCCATCGCCGCTTCGGTGTCGCGGATACGGCGCACCATCGCGGCCAGCTCGGCCGGTTCCATCGCGAACGAATGATCCGGGCCCGGCAGCGAACGGTCGAGGGTGAAATGCTTTTCGATCATGCACGCGCCAAGCGCCGCGGCGGCGCACGAAACCGTATCGCCCAGGGTGTGATCGGAATAGCCCGTCAACACGCCGAACGCCTGGCGCATGCTGCTCATCGCCCGCAGATTCGACATGTCGACCGGCGCCGGATACAGCGAGGTGCATTGCAGCAGCACGATCTGGTCGTTGCCGGCGGCGCGGCAGGTATCGACCGCACGCTGGATGTCCATCCAGTCGGCCAGGCCGGTGGACAGGATGATCGGCTTGCCGGTGCGCGCGATGTGCGCGATCAGGCGCGGGTCGCTCAGATCGAACGAGGCTACTTTCATCGCCGGCACATCGAGCATGGCGAGTTCGTCGACCGCCTCGAAATCGCAGGGCGAGGAGAAGAAATCGACGCCGCGCTTGCGGCAATAGTCCTGCAGCGGCCGATGCCAGGTGCGATCGAGTTCGAGCGTGCGCAGCAGATCCTGGATGCTTTCGCCTTCCATCAGATAGGACGGCATGCGCGCGAATTTCGAGACGTGCGATTGCGCGCGGAAGGTCTGGAACTTGACCGCGTCGGCCCCGCCATCGACGGCCGCGTCGATCATGCGGATCGCCAGCTCCCAATCCTGATTGTGATTCGATCCGATCTCGGCGATGACGTAGCACGGGTGCCCGTCGCCGACCTTGCGTGTGCCGATCGTTATTTCCCGCATCGCGGGATTGCTGTGCGTGTTCGTGTTCACCGGATCGCGCTCACTTGTCGTGCTCAGTCGGATACAGGGTGGAAGTCATTGCGCCAATGCCGCCGCAGGCCGACCGCGCGCTCGGGCACGAACAGCGCCGTGGCCGTCGATTCGGTGAAAACATCGAAACCGGTCTCGAGCGCCAGGCAGAACGTGGTCGAAACGCGCGGATTGATTTCGAAAGGCATCACCCGGCCGTCCGCGGTGAGAATGCATTGCAGGTTGTAGACGCCCGTCGCCCGGAAATGATTCTGGAACAACTGCACGTAGCTCACAATCCGGGCCTGCGACTCGGCCACCGCGACGATCGTGATGCCGCGCTTGACCTGCACTCGCACCGGAATCACGGCGCGCAGCCGGCCGGCGGCGTCGGCAGCGACGAAAACCGTGTATTCCTCGCCGACACAGCGTTGCTGCGCGACGAAATCGCTTGCCGGCGCTTCCTGCAGCGTCAGATAGGCGTCGATCTGCGCTGCGCTTTTCAATGTCATGACGCCGCGCGAACCGCGCCCCGAGCGCGGCTTGGCGATCAGCGGAAATTCGATGCCGGCGTAATCGCGCAGCGGCCGCGTTTCGGGAACCGCCAGGCCCGCCTGCGCGATGGCGCGCATCGCGGCGAGCTTGTCGAGCATCAACTCGACGAACCCGGCCTGCGGCAGCAGGATGCGAAAACGCACTTGTCCGTGCAGGCGCGACAACGCCGGCAGCTCTTCGTCGACGCCGGGTACGAGCACGTCGATGCGATGCCGCTCGCACAGTGCCACGACTTGCGAAACGAAATCCGCATCGCGTGCGAACGGCACCGCGAGCCGCCGTTCCACCGGAATGCACGGGTCGATCGCAAGCGGATCGGCGTCGGCAAAAAACAGTTCGTGCTGCGCGCTGAGTTTGCGCCACAGCGCCTCGTTGCCGGCGCCGCCGCCCCCGGTGAAAAGCAGCTTCATGAAATTCTCCGCACGGATGCGGCAGCCGCATCGGGTGCCGACCCGGGCTCGATGGCGAGCGACAGAACCAAGCTTTCGGTAGCGAAGCCGGCGCGCTCGAACACGGCGCGCGAGGCGGTGTTGTCGCGCATCACCCGCGCCACGACTTTGGACAACCCGGCGACACGTTCGCGCACGACCGAAACGGCATCCTGCACCACCGCGGCGCCTAATCCCTCGCCGATGCGCGCCGGATCGAGGTAGAGCGAGATTTCGGCCGAATCTCCGTGCAGATCGAATCGAACGCAGGCGAAATCGCCGCGCGCATCGACCGCGATCAGCAGCAAGCGATCCTCGGCGCGCAGCACCGAGTCCATCCAGGCGCGGTGTCCGTCGAAATCGATTTCGCGTGCGTCGAAAAAATGCCGGCGCACCGTTGGATCGTTCCGCCAGCCGTAAAGCATTCGCGCATCGGCCAGCGTCGCGTCGCGAAACCGCAGCGACGGCAGCAGCAGGCGTTGCGCCACGCGCGACGCACCGCGCCCGTCGCACATTTGCGCAGCAGCAACGCTCATCGCAAGGCGGGCGTCGGGATCCTGCAGTGCGTGCGCGACGAAGGTCGTCAGCGCGGATTTCGACCCGGCACTGAGCCGACCCGCATACCAGTGCGCACCGGCACGGCCAAGCGCGCGCGCGATCGAATTCTGGTTGTCGGCTACGGCGAGCACGATCGCCGGCAGGCCGAGCGCGCAACGCTCCCACGAGGTTCCGCCGGCCGCGCCGATGCCCAAGTCGGCGTCGGCGATCAGGCGTGCCATGTCGGCAACGTCGACCAATACCTCGGTGGCGTGCGGCATCGTGGCGGCCAGTGCGCGCACCTTGGCCAGCGCCGGCGCCGTCGAGCCGAGGACGACGCGGATCCGTGCCCCGGCTGCGAGTGGCGCTTCGCGCAATGCATCGAGCACGAGGCTCGATACGTCGTCGCGATCGACGCCTCCCATCGTCACCAATATCTCGTTCACCGTGTCGGCGCCACGGTTTCGCATCGCCTGCTCGCGCAACTCGCCGAACTCCGGACGCAGCAACGCATAGTGCGGGCCCAGCAGCAGGCGGCAGGAAGCGGGCACGCGCGCTAGATAGTCGGACTCGCGGCGGCCGAAGGTTTGATCGAGCAGCAGATCGCACACGTGATCGCGATCGGCCAGGTCGTCGATCGCCATCAAACGTTCGCAGCTGCCGCGCAACGCGGTTTCCCAGCGCGCATCGAGGGCGTAGTGATCGACGATCAACCAGTCGGCTTTTTCGCCGCGCAGCGCATCGCGGGTTTGATCGGCATCAGTGCGCCAATCGGTTCCGAGCCACGTCGCGTGCACCGGCTGCGCATCGATTTCGAAAGTCGTACGCGCAGGCCCCAGAGCCGTGATCTCGAAACGGCGTTGCCTGACTAGGTCGAACAGGTGGCCGTCGTGTTCTCGCGACAAGAAACGACACTGTGCACCGCCCGCGCGCAGGCGATCGGCCAGTGCCAGGCATCGCATCACATGGCCATTGCCGATAAGCAGCGAAGCGTCGGTGCGGAAGACGATTTGCACGAATCAGTTCAACCGCTTGAAGCCGGCGTGGCATACCGGGCCTTTCAGCAGCGACATGACATCGCGGCCGTCTTCGCATTCGCGGATCAGCGCGAAGATCGGCTCGAGCGCGTCGAAGTAACCGTCGACAATCTCCGGCGTGTGCTCGGTGCAGACGTAGACGCAGTTGCCGGCAAGATATCCCTTGGCCAACATCTCCTGCGTGATCAGCGTCTTGTAAGCCAGCGCGTTCGGGCTGACGAAGGAGAAGCCGGTCAGCGCCGGCAAGCCCCAATGATCCATCTTCAGGCCGTGCCGCTCGGCCAGCCGCTGCCAGCGTTCGCGGATCGCCAGGCCGGTCTGCGTGATGCTGTCCCACGAGCGCAGGCGCTGCATCACTTCGAGCGTCTTGAGCGCAGCGGCCGGACCGATGCGTTCGGTCCAGAAGGTGCTGCTGATGAAGGTCGATTGCGCCGCCTCCATCACTTCGCGCCGGCCGATCGTGGCAGTGATCGCATAGCCGTTGCCGAGCGCCTTGCCGAACATCGCCATGTCGGGCTCCACGCCGTAGAGTTTGTGCAGGCCGCCGAAGGTCTGCCGGAAACCCGAGGTGCATTCATCGAAGATGAGCACGATGCCGCGGCTGGTGGCCAGGTCGCGCACCTTCTGCAGGAAGCCGTCTTCCGGCCCGCGATTGCGCGAGACTTCCATCTTGATGACGCCGATGTCGTGCTCATCGCACAACTGCAGCAGGCCGGCGAAATCGTTGTAGTTGAACGGCAGCACCGTGCCGCGCAGATTCTGCGGCACGCCTTTGGGCTCAAGCCCGGGCAGCAGGTGCCCGGCGAGATTCTTCTCGTCGCCGAGGTTGGCCGAGAGATACCAATCGTGCCAGCCGTGGTAGCCGCAGAATGCGACCTTGTCGCGGCCCGAAGCCGCGCGCGCGATGCGGATCGCGACCGCGTTGGCCTCGCCGCCGCTGCGCGCCAGGCGCGCCATGTCGGCCCAAGGATGCAGCGCCACCAGTTGCTCGGCGAGGTAGACCTCCTCGGGGCAATTGAAGGTCGACATATTGCCGGCCTGCACCACCTGCGCGACGGCCGCATCGACTTCCGGATGGCCATAACCCAGGGTGTTGGTGCCGATGCCCATGATCGACATATCGATGTACTGGTTGTCGTCGAGGTCCCACACCGTGCAGCCGCGTGCTCGGCTGAAGTACGACGGCCATTGCTCGGGCAGGAACATTTCCGAGCGCTTGGACAGCAGCATGTTGCCGCCCGGAATCACCTGCTTGGCGCGCTTCCAGAGTTTCTGGCCGGTACCCAGGGTGGCGCCCTGGTTGCGGATCAGGTGCGCGTTGGCGGCGAACAGCGCCGGTTGCGCGCGCTGCAAGGCAAGCACATCGCGCCAGCCGAAATCGAGGCGGTCGGCGAAATGTTCGAAGACGTTCTTCACCACGTCGAAATCACCGGCTTCGTCGACCGTCCAGCGCAGATCGGAGAGGTCTTCCGCGTTGCGCACGGTGGTGGTGCGGAAGCGGCCGGGTTCGCGCAGGTACGGCGTCACGTGCTCGCGATCGAACGGCTTTTGCGTTTCATCGGCGGCGCGTCGCAAGGAGGCGAAGGAAAACACTTCGACATCAAGCCCGTCCGGATAGCTGGCAGGATCGGAGTTGGTGAGGTAGTCGACTCCCTGCTTGGTGAAGGCATCGACCGCCTCATCCACCAGCGCCGGATCGATCAGCGGGCAATCGCCGGTGATGCGCACCACGGTATCGGCGCCGGCCTGCGCGGCGGCCTTGACGAAGCGGTCGAGAACATCGTTCTCGCTGCCGCTGAAGCAGGCATAGCCGAGCTTTCGTACATGCTCGACGAGCGGACGGTTGGCCGGATCGTCCGATGTCGCAACGACGATTTCGTCGACGCGCTGCGCGCGTTTCAAGCGCGCCAGCAGCAGTTCGATCATCGGCGTGCCGCGGATCGGACGCATCACTTTGTTGGGAAGGCGGGTCGAGCCCATGCGGGCCTGCACGATCGCGACAGTTTTCATCAGCGGGTCCAGAGCGAGGGGTTGAGCAGAGCGGGATCGTCGGTGCGAAGCTCGTCCGGCAAGGCCGGCAGCGGGCCATCCACCGCATCCAGGATCTGCACGAGATGACGGGCGCTATCGACGCCCACCACGATTCTTGCGGAGCCACTGGCCTGCAGCGCGAAGCGCAGGCAGGCCTGCAGCGGCTCGATGTTATGTTCCTGCAACCAGGCCTGCCAGCGCTGCCACAGCGGCGCCCAGCGTTCGAACTGCGCGGGCCGCTCGGATGCACGCATCAGCAGGAGACCTTGCAGGAAAGCCGAGCGCAGGTGCACTTCGCAACCGAGCGCTTGCAGACGCTGCATCCAGCCGCTGTCGATCATGCGGCGATCGAGCAGGTTGAAGGGCGCCTGCACGATGTCGCAGGCCAGATGAGGCATCACGCTATCGAGTTCGTTTGGCTGGTAGACCGAGATGCCGATATTGCGTACCCGGCCTTCGGCCTTGATTTCCGCCAGCGCGTTGGCGAATGCGCCGCCACGCGCTTCGAGCAATTGCGACGGACGATGCAGCAAAACACCGTGCAATCGTTCGATGCGCAGGCGTTGCAGCGAGCCTTCGATCTGCGCGCGCACCCAGCCGCCGACATCGTCCGCGTCATCGGGCACGGGCGGCAACTTGGTGATGACGTTCCAATCGGCGACGCCAACCTCACCGAGCACCGCCTCGCTGCTTCCGTAGGCGATCGCGGTATCGAGCGTATCGACGCCGCGCTCGCGCGCCAGGCGCAGGATCGCCTGTGCCTGCTCGCGGTCGATCTGACCGGTCCGGTTGGCGATCCCGTACGGCAGTCCGAATTGCGCGGTGCCCAGTACGAGACGCGAAGCGTCAGCGGAACTCATCTTTCAACATGCCCAGGCGAAACACGCCCATGCGGCGACCATCGAGCACCACGTGGCGCCGATAGAAACCTTCGACGGCGTAACCCACACGCAAAAATGCACGCAGCGACGCCAGATTGTCTTCGTAGCAGCCGGCCTGCACGCGCTCGAGCTGCAATTCACCGAAGGCATGGGCAGTCAACGCACGCACGATCTCCTGCCCGAAACCCTGCTTCCAATAGGCCTTCTCGCCGATGAAAAGACTCAACTCGGCCGTGTCGTATTGGCGATTGATGAAACCCACTTTGGCATTGCCCAGGTGGTTGCCGTGCTCGCGATGAAAAACCCCGAACAGGTGACTGTCGGGATCGCGGTTCATGGCTTCGATGAAGTCGGCGCAGCTCTGCACGGTTTGCGGCGCGTGCCGCGTTTCCAGATAACGGTTGACCTGGGGATCGTTGAGCCATGCGGCGTAACGCTCCGTCGCGTCGGCGACGGTGAGCGGGCGCAGCATCAGGCGGGGTGACAGCAGCGTCATGCCAGCGCACGCTCGAGCGCGACGCACACCTCGTCTTGCTGCTCGTCGCTGAAGATAGCGTACATCGGCAGGCTGATCGCCTCGCGGTAGTAGCTTTCCGCCTCCGGAAAATCCCCATCCTTGAAACCGAACGCGCGATAGAAGGGCTGCGTATGCACGGGAATGTAGTGCAGGTTCACGCCGATGCCCTGCGCGCGCATCGCATCGAAAACCTGTCGATGGCTGCGTCCGATGCTATCGAGCTGCAGCCGCACGATGTACAGGTGCAGGCCGGAATACGAGTCCGGGTGTTGCCAAGGTGTGGTCACCGGCAGCCGCGCGAGTTTCTCGTCGTAGCGCTGCGCCAGCCGGTGGCGCGCGGCGACGAATTCCTCGAGCCGATCGACCTGGCTCAAGCCGAGCGCGGCCTGCAGCTCGGTCATGCGGTAGTTGTAGCCGAGCGCGATCTGCTGGTAGTACCAGTCGCCGTCCGGTGCGTGCGTCATCAGCTCCGGATCGCGCGTCATGCCATGACTGCGCAGCAACGCCATCGATTGCGCGAGCGCGGCATCCTGCGTCGTCGCCATGCCGCCTTCGGCCGTGGTGATGATCTTCACCGGGTGGAAACTGAAAACGGTGATATCGCTGTAGCGGCAGCTGCCGACCGGCTCGTCGGCATAGCGTCCACCGATGGCGTGCGAGGCGTCTTCCACGATGCGAAAGCCGTAGCGCTGCGACAATGCGTGAATCGCCTTCATGTCGCACGACTGCCCGGCCAGGTGCACCGGCACGACGATCTTCGGCAGTTTCCCCTCGCGTTCGGCCTGCTCGAGTTTGCGTTCCAGCGCCAGCGGACTGAGATTGTAGGTGCGCGGATCGATATCGACGAAATCGACCTGCGCACCGCAGTACAGCGCGCAGTTGGCGGATGCCAGAAACGTGATCGGACTGGTCCAGAGCCAGTCTCCCGGTCCCAGGCCCAGCGCCATGCAGGCGATATGCAGGGCCGAAGTCGCACTGTTGACGGCCACCGCGTAGCGCGCGCCGCAACGTTCGGCCACCGCCTGTTCGAAGCGTGGAACGCGCGGGCCCTGGGTCAGGAAATCCGAACGCAGCACGGCAACCACCGCGTCGATATCGGCCTGGCTGATGTCCTGGCGGCCGTACGGAATCATCAGGCGGCCTCGAAGCCAGCGTCGACGTGGTTGCGGATCAGATCGCGCAATTCATCGACGCTCAGGAAGCTGTCGTTGGTGCCGCTGTTGTAGGCGAAGCCGGGCGTTACCGCCACACCGCTGTGTTGCGCAATATAGGTTTCGACGGTGTGTTTGCCGGCGGCCGGAAGAATGGCGAAGTACGGGCCCAGATCCACCGTGTTGAAGCTGTCGCTCACGGTGATCATTTCTTCGTGCACTTTTTCGCCCGGGCGGATGCCCACGACGCGGTGCTCGCACGACGGACCGATGGCGCGCGCCACATCGAGGATGCGATAACTCGGAATCTTGGGTACGAAGATCTCGCCGCCGGCCGCGTTTTCCAGCGCCCAAAGCACCAGATCCACGCCTTCCTGCAGGCTGATGTTGAAGCGCGTCATGTCCGGATCGGTGATCGGCAACACGCCGCTGCTGCGCTTGTCCAGGAAGTACGGAATCACCGAGCCGCGGCTGCCCATCACGTTGCCGTAGCGCACGACGCTGAAACGGATATCGCGCTTGCCGCGGATGTTGTTGGCTGCCGTGAACAGCTTGTCGGAACAAAGTTTGGTGGCGCCGTAGAGATTGATCGGCGCAGCGGCCTTGTCGGTCGACAGGGCGACGACGTTGTGGACATCGGTGTCGAAGCAGGCTTCGATCACGTTCTGGGCGCCCAGGATGTTGGTCTTGATGCACTCGAACGGGTTGTATTCGGCCGCCGGCACCTGCTTGAGCGCGGCCGCGTGCACGACGATGTCCACCCCTTCCATGGCGCGGCGCACGCGGTCGGCGTCGCGCACGTCGCCGATGAAATAGCGCAGCGCGCGGTGCTCGCGCGGGTCGAACTGCTGGGCCATCTCGAACTGCTTGAGTTCGTCGCGGCTGAAGATGACCAGGCGCCGCACGCCCGGGTAACGCGCCAGCACGGTGGCCACGAAAGCCTTGCCGAACGAGCCGGTACCGCCCGTCACCAGGATGGATTTGTTATCTAACATTGCTGCGCCTATTCGAAACCGAAGAATGAATCGGCCGGCGCGCACGCCGGCCCATGTGACTAGCCGACGTCGTCGGCCGTGATCAACGCGCGATTGCTGCGCCACCAGCCGCGCGATGCGGCGAGCAGTATTCCGCCCAACGCGCCGAAAACCAGTCCGAGCAGGAAGCCCAGGGTCAGCCCCACCTTGCGCACGCGCAATTGCGCGCCCTCGGGCGCCACCACGAAGCGCATCCGGCCGAAATACTTGTCGGTCCAGTTCTTGCGCTGGATTTCGAGCTCGTTGAAGGTGTGTTCCACGACGCTGTCGGCCATGTCGCGGCCTTCGAAGGCACGTTCGCGCAACGCCGGCAGCTTGTTGAGGAAATCCAGCCCCGGCGCGGGCGTCTGCAACGCGTCGCGCGCATCGCAGAAATAACGCGCCTTGATGGCGGCGGCAACGGCATCGCGCTCGCGCTTGCGCTGCTCCAGGCGCAACCCGGCAATAGTCATTTCCGCACCGACCAGCTGGGTGACAGGCGAAAGGAATCGCTCGTCGCCTTCCTTGAGCGTGATGACCTGGCGGCTATCGATCGCGGCGGCCTGCGGCGTACGCTCGATGATGGCGCGCAACGCCTCGGCGCGGGTTTCGTTCTGGGTAATGTCGAAATCGGCCTGCAATTGCTGGTTGCGCATGGTGCGCTCGAGGTTGCCGAAATCCAGGCAGGCATCGAGCAGCAGCGATTCGAGGTCGACCTTGATGATGGTGTCGCGCACGTACTCGGCCAGCAATCGCACCGGGGCGACGTCGGTCGGCGCGGAGTGATCGAGCGCCAAACGAATGCCGACAAGGCTGCCCGGCTCTTCCACCTTGACGCCGAAGGTGCGCGCGTCACGGTCGGTGAAGGAGAATTCGGGACGTATGGCGCGGGCGCGCAGCGCCGGCTGCTCGACGATGCGTTCGAGCAAGGCAGCGGCAGGTTCGTCGGCGTGTCCGCCATGCTCGAGGAATTCGAGCAGGCGCGGCTGATTGCCAAAAGCCGACTCATAGCGCTTGTAGTCGGCCACGGCGAGGTCGGGCGTGAGAAAGAGGCCTTCCGACACATAGGTGGTGGAGGCCCAGCTGGCCAGCACGCCCAGGATGGCACCGAGCACGGTCGTAACGACCACCCATCCCCGCGAGTACCAGACCTCGTGAGCCAGCTGGCGCAGGTCGAATTCGTCCGAACCGGCGGCCGGCGGGGCCGGCAAGGAATGGGGAGGGGGTGAATCCGTCATGCGACACCTGAGGAAAAAAGCACGTAATTGTCGCATATGACATTTCGTTACGGTTCGGGAAGGGGTCCGGCCGCCGGCTGTCTGGTGCCGGAAGCCTCCTCTGGCTGTCGCATAATCCCCGGCTGGCCGGATAGGCCGAGGGACGCCCGGCATTGGAAACAGCAACCCAGAACGCAAACAGGCCGCTGATCCCCTCGGTTGCCGTGCAGGGCGCCGGGGCAGCGGTCACTGCGGCCCTGTCGTTCGTCCTGCTCGCCTGGCTGGCGCGCGTGCTGGGGACGGCGCACTTCGGCGCCTATGTGGCCACGCTGGGTGCCGCGGTCTTGTTGTTGATCCTGATCGAGGGCGGCTGGCCGACGTTGCTGTACCGGGAGACGGCCGGAGCACGGCAAGCCCCCACTGCCGACCCGCTGATGGGGCTCGCGCTGGCCCACACGCTGGCGGTGGCGTTCGCCCTCGCCGCGCTGGCCCTGCTGCTGGGATCGCGCAGCTCGATCGACCTGGCGGCCGCCTGCGGCTGCATGGGGCTGGTCGCGACGATGAATCTGATTTCGGCCCGCCTGCGCGGCGAGGGACGCTTCACGCTCGAGGCGCTCTGGCAAGTGGGTGGGCGCCTCGTGTCGGCCACAGCGATTGTCGCCGTGGTTGCCTTGGCCGGCGCCAACATCGCGGCAATTTTTCTGGCCTGGGCGGCCGGCCTGCTGCTGGTCCTGCCCTTCGGCGCCGCGCGCCTGGCGCGGCCCCGGTGGCAAGGCGTGCGTGCGTTGTATCCGATCGCCGGCGCCTTCGTGTTGGTCGAGGGTTGTCTGGTTTTCCTCACCAAGGGCGACGTGGCGTTGCTCGGCGCGATCGGTGCCGAGCCGGCCGGACTGTCGCAATTCGCCGCCTGCACGCGCTTCAACGAGGCCGCCCTGCTGTTGTTCGCCCCGGTTTCGAACGTGATGCTTCGCAGCCTGCGCCGGACCGCCAACACGCCGGCAACATTCACCGCGCTGCTGCGGCCCTGGTTGATCGGGGCCACGGCATTGGGGGCGGCGGCCGTGGCCGGCAGCCTGTTGCTCGGCGACATGCTGGTCAGCGCCGTTTTCGGGCCTGGTTACGCCGCCGCTGCGGACCTGCTGCCGTGGTGCGCGGCGATGTTGCCATTCGCGCTGGGCAACCTGCTGCTGGCACAGGCAATGATCGCGCGCGACGCGCAGAACGCGCTGGTGCGGCGGCTCGTCTTGGCCAGCGTGCTGATGCTGCTGGCGATTCCGGTCGGATTCTTCGCGTTCGGCACGCGCGGTGCCGCGCTCGCGGTGGCGGTTTCGCACGCCGTCCTGTGGGCCTGCTGCCTGGACCGCGTGTTCCGCAGGCCGCCGGCGTCGCCATGAAGATCGCCGTCGACGCTTCGGTACTGGCGACACCTACCGGCGGCATCGGTCGGTATCTGGACGCCCTGCTTGACCGCCTGTGCCTGCCGGACAGCCCGCACCGATGGCATTTGTTCGGCCGCGGCAAGCTCGCGGCGCCGCATGCCGGCGCTCCGGTGCATCTCCATCGCGATCGTTGGCCCGCCGAGGCCGGACGCATCCTGTCGTTGGCGACCACGCTGCCGGCTGGCCTGGCGAAGCAGCATCCCGAGGTGTACTGGGGACCGGCGCATCGCTTCCCGCTCTGGATGCCTGCAAAAACCGCGCGCGTGCTGACCATCCACGACCTGTGCTGGCTGCGCGTGCCCGAGTCGATGCGCGCCAGCACCCGCTGGCTCGATGCGACCTTGATGCCGCACGCGGTGGCGCAGGCCGATCGCATCGTTGCGGTGTCGGAAGCAACCGGTGCGGATTTGCGTGCGGTGTTCCCGGCGGCGACCGATCGCGTGGTTGTCGTTCCCGCGGCGGCCGAGAGCTTGCCGGCGCCGGGCGCTGAGGTGGTGTTGCAGGCGATGGGAATCGTGTCGCCGTATCTGTTATTCGTGGGAACGCGCGAGCCGCGCAAGAATCTGGCGCGGCTGGTGCGGGCGTTCGCGCTGGTGTGCGAACGATTTCCGCAGCTTCAGCTGGTGATCGCCGGCGGCGACGGCTGGGGATCGCAGCGCGAGTTCGATGCGGCGCTCGCCACACCGGCGCTTGCAGCTCGAATCAGGACGACCGGGCGCGTCGACGATCGGCAACTGGCGACGCTGTACGCGCATGCACTGTGCCTGGCGATGCCATCGCTGTACGAGGGTTTCGGGCTGCCGCTGCTCGAAGCGATGGCACAGGGCACGCCGGCGATCACATCGAAGATATCGTCGATGCCCGAGGTCGGCGGCGATGCCGCGCTGCTGGTCGATCCGACCAGCGTCGATTCGATTGCGCAGGCCATCGCGCGCATGGTGGAAGAGCCCGGGCTGCGTCAGTCGCTCGCCGCCCGGGCCAGGCCGCAGGCGGCGCGATTCTCGTGGGATCGCGCGGCCGCGACGATGCTGCAGGTTTTCGAGGACGCGCGGCAGCATCGCACCGCGCGCCGCTGATTCAGCGCAGCACCGAATCCAGCTCCGCCCGCAGGTCCGCCACGTCTTCCACGCCGACGCTCAGGCGCACGAGATTGTCGTGGATGCCCAGGCGCTGGCGGTTTTCCGGCGGCACCGAGGCGTGCGTCATGATCGCGGGGTGGTTGATCAGGCTTTCCACGCCGCCGAGCGATTCGGCCACGGCGAACAGTTCGCAGCGTTCCATCATGCGGCGCGCGGCGTCGAGGCCGCCTTTGACGTAGATGCTGATCATGCCGCCGAAGCCCTGCATCTGGCGCTTGGCGAGCGCGTGCTGCGGATGCGAGGCCAGGCCCGGATAGATCACGCTGTCGATCGACGGGTGCGATTGCAGCCACTGCGCCAGTTCGAGCGCGCTTTCGCAATGCGCCTTCATGCGCAAGTGCAGCGTTTTCAGGCCGCGCAGCGCGAGGAAACTGTCGAACGGGCCCTGCACGCCGCCGATCGCGTTCTGCAGGAAGGTCATCTGTTCGGCCAGTTCGGCATCGTCGCCGACCACCGCCATGCCGCCGACGATGTCGGAATGGCCGTTGAGATATTTCGTCGCCGAGTGCATCACCAGATGCGCGCCCAGTTCGAGCGGGCGCTGCAGCATCGGCGTGGCGAAGGTGTTGTCGACCGCCACGCGGATGCCGCGCTTGCGCGCGAATTCGCAGATCGCCGCGATGTCGACGATCTTGAGCATCGGGTTGGTCGGCGTTTCGATCCAGATCAACTTTGTGTTGGGGCGGACAGAAGCTTCGAACGCCGCGCGATCGTTGAGATCGACGAAGCTGAAATCGAGTCCCGCGCTGCGCCGGCGCACGCGCTCGAACAGGCGGAACGTGCCGCCGTAGACATCGTCCATGCACACGACATGGCTGCCGCTGTCGAGCGTTTCGAGAATCGTCGAGGTGGCCGCTAGGCCCGACGCGAACGCATAACCCTTGCTGCCGCCTTCGAGCGCGGCGACGCAATCCTCATACGCGAAGCGCGTCGGATTGTGGCTGCGCGAATACTCGAAACCCTGATGCACGCCGGGCGATTTCTGCGCGTACGTGGAGGTCGCATAGATCGGCGTCATCACCGCACCGGTCGTGGGATCGGGTTTCTGGCCGGCATGAATGGCGAGGGTGCCGAGGCCGTGTTTTTTGGAAGAGGTCATGGGATTGAGTCGGTAGATGTCAGTGTGACGAATCGGATTGTCGACGTTCTTCTGCGAGCAGCTCGAGCACTTCGAGCAGATTGGCGAGTGCTTCTTCACTCGTTGCGCCCTGGGTGTGCGCTCCGCACACGCCCGGCACGCTCGCAACGATCAAACCGGTTGTTCCGTCGGTTTCCAGAAGCACGTCGCGACCGAGAATTTCTGATTCGTCCGTGCGAATTGCGACCTCAGGGTTCAACTGCCCCAACAGGTCGCACACATTCTTCTGAAGTTCGCTTAGCGTGCGCGCCTGCGTCATGTATTCCGGATGTCCGACGAGCACGCCGAGCCAGTGGCGCTTCGAACGCCAGCGAACGAACGTCGGCTCGGTCGACGCCATGGAACTACTGCACCCGCCGCCGCAGAAAATTCAGCAAATCGATCCGCGTGATCAACCCGAGGAATTTCTCGCCATCCATCACGATCGCCACGTGGCCGTGCTCGAACACCGGCAGCAGCGCTTCGATCGGGGAATCGACGTTGAGTTTCTCCAGCTTGGTGACCATCGCGGTGGAGACGGGGTCGCGGAAGCGGGTTTCGTCGCCGTAGACGTGCAGCAGCACGTCCGATTCGTCGAGGATGCCGACGATGTGGTCGCCGTCCATCACCGGCAGCTGGCTCACGTCGTAGAGCTTCATGCGCTGGTAGGCGGTGACGAGCAAGTCGTTCGGGCCGATGACGACCGTGTCGCGCTGCGCGTAGGGGCGCAGGATCAGGTCGCGCAGGTCGCCCTTGGTTTCGCGCTCCAGGAAGCCGTTGTCGAGCATCCAGTAGTCGTTGTACATCTTCGACAGGTATTTGTTACCGGTGTCGCAGACGAACACCAGCACGCGCTTGGGGCTCGTCTGTTCGCGGCAGTATTTCAGCGCCGCGGCGAGCAGTGTGCCGGTCGACGAACCGCCGAGGATGCCTTCGAGTTTCAGCAGTTCGCGCGCGGTCAGGAAGCTCTCTTTGTCGGTGATCGAATAGGCCTTTTTCACCCGGGTGAAATCGGAGATCGGCGGCAGGAAATCTTCGCCGATGCCTTCCACCATCCACGAGCCGGACTTGGTGCTGAGCACGCCTTCGTTGATGTATTGGGTGAGGATCGAGCCGACCGGATCGGCGAGGATCAATTCGGTGCCCGGCGACAGTTTCGCGAAGCAGCGCGACAAGCCCGTCATCGTGCCCGACGACCCGCAGCCGAAGACGATCGCGTCGAGCTTGCCGTCCATCTGCTCGAGGATTTCCGGACCGGTGATTTCTTCGTGCGCGCGTGGGTTGTCGGGGTTGCCGAACTGGTTGATGAAATACGCGCCCGGCGTTTCGGCCGCGATGCGTTCGGCCATGTCCTGGTAGTACTGCGGATGGCCCTTGGCGACATCCGAACGGGTCAGCACCACTTCGGCGCCCATCGCCTTGAGGTTGAAGATCTTCTCGCGGCTCATCTTGTCGGGCACGACGAGCACGAGTTTGTAGCCCTTGGCCTGCGCGACCAGTGCCAGCCCGATGCCGGTATTGCCGGCGGTGCCTTCGACCAGCGTGTCGCCGGGCTTGATCTTGCCGGCCTTTTCGGCCGCCTCGATCATCGACAGGCCGATGCGATCCTTGATCGATCCGCCGGGGTTATGGCTTTCGAGTTTGAGGAACAACTCGCAGGGGCCGGCCTCCAGGCGCTGGGCGCGCACGATGGGGGTTCGGCCGATCAGTTCGAGGACGCTGTGGTGGACGGTCATGCGCGGCAGGCGCGCCCGGCGCTCGGGCCTGGACGCACGCGATCTCGGTGGGGCCAGCGGCCGGAGGCGCGATGATACTTAGATTGCGGGCCGGTGGCAGCCGACGAGGTAACTGCCACCGGCCCGACGGTGAAACTTCGCCTTGCGGCGGGGTGTTGCGGCCGACGCGCCCGGGCGGCGCGGCGGCTTCGAAACTTGTCAGTGCACGCGAACTTTTCAGTGCACGGCAGCGTGCTGGTCGAAAAGTCGGGTGAGCTTGTCTTTGGCGAACAATTTCTCTTTCTTCATCCGGGCCAGCGTGGCGTCGTCCACCGCCAGCACGCCCAGTTCGGCATCGAGCACCTGCTTGTCGAGTTCCCTGTGGCGCTGGTAGAGCTGCCGGAACTCGGTGTCGCTGCTGAGCAGGGCTTCGATCTCGGATTTCGGATTTGCTTCGAACATCACTGACCTCCTCTTGCGCACAAACGAACGCCCCGCGCGGCGAAGCCGAGCGAGGCGTCCAGGTTCGGGATCGAGTGCGGCGCCGGGCCTGCCATCTCGTTCTTTGCGCGGGCCGGTGGCGTCCACACGGCACGCGCCAGCGGCTTTGCCGCGGCGGTCTCCGAGTGGGCGTTGGATGGGGTCATCGGCCTGGCTTCGGTAGGCCGTGCGCGTTGGGGTACGCACGGGGAATCGAAGCTACTCTCGCGTTTCGGGCCATGCAAGCGCGATGTTATCTGTATGATTTTTAAGGCTTTCATGACCAAGCGAACGATCGTTCACCGCGGCCTGGCCGGGCCTGCGAAAGCGCCAGAAATTCAGGCACTTGCCGCGTCCGTACGCGCCACCGTACGGACTAAGATCTTGATCCGGAAGGCTAGCCGCCTGCGCTCCGTACGATGATTTCGACCCGCCGGTTGCGCGCCCGGCCCTCCGCCGAAGCGTTGTCCGAAACCGGCCGATCCTCGCCCACGCCCACGGCGCTCAAACGCGCCGCATCGACGCCCTCTTCGATCAGCGCCGCGCGCACCGCATCAGCACGCCGCTGCGACAGCACCTGGTTCGAATTCGCGCTGCCCTGGCCGTCGGTGTGGCCTTCGATCAGCACCTGCTGCGCCGGATGGCTCTGCACGAACTCCACCACGCGCTGCAGGTTCGCGCGTGCTTCCGGCAACAACGACGATTGGCCGCTGGCGAAGGCATCGCCGGCCAGCGTCATCACCTGGCCGCGCGAATCGCTGCGCGCGGTCATCGATTGCAGTTGCAGCCGCAGACTGTCGGCCGCCGACATCGCCAGATCCGCTTCCTGACGCGCCAGCGCAGCTTCCTCGGCCTGGGCCTGCGCGACGCGGCGCGATTGCTCGGCCTCGGCCGACGACAATTCGCTCAGCGCGATGGCGCTCGCCGCTTCGGCCTGCGCGCGCTGCGCTTCTTCGGCGCGGGCGAGGCTCTGCAGCCGCAGTTTCTCGGCTTCGTTGCGCGCCAGCGCCGCATCGCGGCGGCTGGCTTCGAGCTCGATGCGATCGCGCTCGCGCGACAGCTGATCGAGCTGACGCGCGGCCAGTTCGGCTTCCGCCGCGGCGATCGCGACATCGACGCGACGGCCCGCGACATAGGCCAGCGCTTCGCGTTCGCGCCGGCCGGCAAGGCGCAGCGCATCAATCGCCTGCTGCGCGCGCAGGCGCTCGACCGGCGCCAGCGGGCCCAGGCTCGGATCGGCCTCGAGATTGCGCAGCGCCGATTCGAGCCGCTGCAGTTCCGGATCGACCTTCGGCGCCGCGACGCAGATGGGGGCGGCGAAGATCAGGGTGGCGGCGAGCGCCAATTTCCAGCGGCGCAGACTCATGGGCGGCCACCCTCGTCGAGCAACTCGCGCCGCAAGCGGGCGTTGGCTTCGGTTTGCCGGCGCACCTCCTGGCGGCCGGTGGCGGCGCGGCTGCGCGCGGTGGCCACTTCGGCGTTGAGTTCGGCGAGCTCGGCCAGCGCGCTGGCCTCGGAATAATCGCGCTCGTCCATCGCCATGCGCGCCTGTGCGAGCTTCTCCTCGGCGAAGCCCAGGTCCACCGCGGCGTATTCGTCGGCGCCGGCTTCGCGCGCGGCGACGATCGCGGCGGCGGCGCCGTTCAACAGGCCGGTGGGCGGCGGCGCGCTGGCGCAGCCGGCCAGCGTCAGCGCAATCAAAGCGATCAGCGCGAAACCGGGCAGCGATGCATGGATTTCCGGACGGGTTCGTGTCATATCATTGCGAAGGCAGGTGATGACGCCGCGCGGCGTCGGATCGTGGCTATTGTGGGAAGCCGGTGGCGTCGACGCAACGCCCATCGCATCCGTCCAACGCGCCGCGCGCACAACTTGGGGAGCAGTTCATGGATATCGGCTATTTCCTGAAGCTGATGACGGAGAAGAACGCGTCGGACATGTTCCTGACGACCGGCGCTCCGGTGAACATCAAAGTGGAAGGCAGGCTCTACCCGCTGGGCAATACCGGCCTGCCGGCGGGCATGGTGAAGAAGATCGCCTACTCGCTGATGGACGAAGGCCAGGTGCCGCAGTTCGAGCGCGATCTGGAACTCAACATGGCCATCGCGGTGAAGGACGCCGGCCGCTTCCGCATCAACGTGTTCAAGCAGCGCGGCGAAATCGGCATGGTGATCCGCGCCATCAAGAGCGAGATCCCGACGATCGAACTGCTGAAACTGCCCAACATCCTGAAAGACATCATCATGGAACCGCGCGGGCTGGTGCTCGTGGTGGGTTCCACCGGCTCGGGCAAATCGACCTCGCTGGCCGCGATGATCGATCACCGCAATTCGAACACCTCGGGCCACATCCTCACCATCGAGGATCCGATCGAATTCCTGCACAAGCACAAGAAATCGATCGTCAACCAGCGCGAAGTCGGCCTCGATACGCACGGCTTCCACAATGCGCTGAAGAACGCGATGCGCGAAGCGCCGGATGTGATCCTGATCGGCGAAATCCTCGATCAGGTGACGATGGAAGCCGCGATCGCCTTTGCCGAAACCGGCCATCTGTGCCTGGCAACGCTGCATTCGAACAACGCCGACCAGACCCTCGAACGCATCCTCAACTTCTTCCCGGAGTCGGCGCACAAGAACATCCTGATGAACCTGTCGCTGAATCTCAAAGCGGTGATTTCGCAGCGGCTGGTGATCGGCAAGGACGGCAAGCGTCTGCCCGCCACCGAAGTGCTGATCAACACGCCGCTGATCCGCGACATGATCCGCCGCGGCCAGGTGCATGAAGTCAAAGAAGCGATGGACAAGTCGCTGCAGGACGGCATGCAGACCTTCGACCAGGCGCTGTTCCGCATGTACAAGGAAGGCAAGATCGAACTCGAAGAGGCGCTGCGCAAGGCCGATTCGCGCGATGGCCTGGCGTTGAAGATCCGCCTGGCCGAAGGCGCGACCGGCGAGCACGATCCTTATGCGGATGCGTTCAACGCCAATACGGCGAATACCGACAGCTACTGAGCGGGGCGGTTGGCGGTACGGCGGCGGTTTGGGAATCGGGAGACGGAAATCGGGAGAAGAGCCGGGTTCTCGTGCCGCCTTCTGATTCGCCGCAGCGCGCCGCAACTTGGAATCACCGAAGGCATCTGCGAAACCGGCTGCGCTCTACCCCCGATTCCCGTCTCCCGATTCCCGCGCGCCGCACATCAGGCGAAATCCAAAGCTACGCCGCCGGCGCGTCAGCCTGATTCTCCGGCCGCGCCGCCAAGAATTCGGGCAGCTGTGCGCAGGCCGCATCGATCCGCAGGATGTTGGGAAACGGCGAGAGATCGACCTTGAAGCGGCGCGCGTTGTAGACCTGCGGGATCAGGCAGCAATCGGCCAGGCCGGGGTCTTCGCCTTCGCAGAATTCGCCGGTGGCCGGGTTGTCGGCGAGCATCGCTTCGAGCGCGGTGAAGCCGGTTTCGATCCAGTGCCGCGTCCATTGATCGCGCTGCTCGGACGACAGGCCGAAATCGCGTTCGAGGTATTGCATCACGCGCAGGTTGTTGAGCGGGTGGATGTCGCAGGCCACCGTCTGCGCCAGCGAACGCACGCGGGCGCGATCGCGCGAAGTTGCCGGCAGTAGCGGATGCTGCGGCCAGGTTTCGTCGAGATATTCCATGATCGCCATCGACTGACGAATCACGCGCTGGCCGTCGCGCAGCACCGGGATCACGCCCTGCGGGTTGATCGCGCGGAATTCCTCGCCGTGCTGCTCGCCGCCATCGCGGATCAGGTTCACCGGCACGATGGTGTGCGCGAGTTGCTTGAGATTGAGCGCGATGCGCACGCGGAAAGCCGCACTCGAGCGCCAGTAGCTGTACAGCGTGAGCGTTTCGTTCAAGGCCTTGCCCTCGGCGATTCCCCGCCTTGCAGCCTAAACCCGGCGGCGCGGCCTGGGAAGGTGCGTGCGCCGGGCCGCTTCAGGCTTTAGCCATCACCTGTTCGATCGCACCGAACACCGAGCGGCCTTCGGCATCGAGCACTTCGATGCGAACGCGGTCGCCGAACTTCATGAAAGGCGTGAGCGGCTTGCCGTGTTCCAGGGTTTCCACCGTGCGCCGCTCGGCGAAACACGACGCTCCCAGACTCGTGTCCTGGTTCGCCACCGTGCCCGAGCCGACGAGGGTGCCGGCCGACAACGGCCGCGTTCTCGCCGCATGCGCGACCAGCTGCGCGAAATCGAACTGCATGTCGACACCGGCCTGCGGCGCACCGAACCATTCGCCGTTGATATGGGTGAGCAGTGGCAGATGCAGCTTGTTGTCGCGCCACGAATCGCCCAACTCGTCGGGAGTGACGAACACCGGCGACAGCGCCGAACGCGGTTTCGATTGCAGGAAACCGAAGCCCTTCGCGAGTTCGTTCGGAATCAGGTTGCGCAGGCTCACATCGTTGACCAGCCCCACGAGCCGGATATGCGAGGCGGCCTCGGCCGGCAACACGCCCATCGGCACATCGTCGGTGACGATCACCACTTCGGCTTCCAGATCGATGCCGAAGTTTTCATCGCCCACCTGCACCGCATCGCGCGGACCGTAGAAGCCGGCACTCACGGCCTGGTACATCAGCGGATCGACGTAGAAACTTTCCGGCACTTCCGCGCCGCGCGCACGTCGCACGCGCTCGACATGCGGCAGGTACGCCGAGCCGTCGACGAATTCGTAGGCGCGCGGCAACGGCGCCGCCAGCGCCTGTGCATCGAGCGCGAACACCGGCTCGCCGTTCACCGTTTCGGCCGGGCTTTTCTCCAGCACCTCGTACACCGCATTCAAACGCGGCGCGCAGGTGCTCCACTCTTCCAGCGCGCGCTGCAACGTCGGCGCGATGCCGGTGGCTTTCACCGCGCGCGTCAGATCGCGCGACACCACGATCAGCGTGCCGTCGCGACCGCCTTCTTTCAAACTGCCAAGCTTCATGGGAATTCCGAACCAAGGTGGAGTTGCGTCACGGAGCGACGAAATGCTTGCGCAGGCCGGCCCAGCAGGCCTGGTAATCGCGCTGCCGATGCGGCGCGTCGAGCGCGGCCTGCGCCGGGCGGATCACCGCGCGCGTCTCGAACATGAAGGCCATGGTGTCGCGGATTTCATCGGGCTTCGCAAGATCCGCAGTCGAAGCCTTCTCGAACGTCGCCGCATCCGGCCCATGCCCGCTCATGCTGTTGTGCAGCGAGGCGCCGCCCGGCGCGAAACCTTCCGCCTTCGCATCGTAGGCGCCATGCACCAGTCCCATGAACTCGCTCGCGATATTGCGATGGAACCACGGCGGCCGGAACGTGTGCTGCGCCACCAGCCAGCGCGGCGGGAAGATCACGAAATCGAGATTGGCCGTGCCGGGCGTATCGCTGGGCGAAGTGAGCACGGTGAAGATCGATGGGTCGGGATGATCGAAGCTGATCGAACCGATGGTGTTGAAGCGGCGCAGATCGTATTTGTACGGTGCGTAGTTGCCATGCCAGGCGACGACATCGAGCGGCGAATGGCCGATCGAGGCGCGCCACAGATGTCCCTGGAATTTCGCGATCAGTTCGAAGTCGCCTTCCAGGCCTTCGTAGGCGGCGTGCGGCGTGAGGAAATCGCGCGGGTTGGCCAAGCCGTTCGAACCGATCGGCCCCAAGTCCGGCAGACGCAGCAGCGCACCGAAGTTTTCGCAGACGTAGCCGCGCGCCGCACCGTCCGGCAACTCGACGCGAAACCGGATGCCGCGCGGAATCACCGCGATTTCCTGCGGCTCGACATCGATGCGTCCGAGTTCGGTGTGCAGCCGCAGCGATCCGTGCTGCGGCACGATCAGCAACTCGCCGTCGGCGTCGTAGAAATAGCGGCCCTGCATCGAACGATTCGCCGCGTAGACGTGGATGCCAACGCCGGTCTGCGACGCCGCCGAGCCGTTGCCCGCCATCGTGAAAAGACCGTCGACGAAATCGACGTCGCGCGCCGGCATCGGCAGCGGATTCCAGCGCAATTGGTCGGGCGAAACCGGACCGTCGCCGAAGTCGTTGTGGAAATCCGGCTGCGCGTGGAGGGCGAACGAGCCGTGCATCGCAGCCGGGCGAATCCGGTACAGCCAGCTGCGCCGGTTCTGCGCGCGCGGCGCGGTGAATGCCGTGCCGGAAATCTGCTCGGCGTACAGGCCGTGCTCGACACGCTGCGGGGAATTCTGGGCGAGCGGCAGTGCGCCGGAAACAGCTTCCGTTGCGAATTCGTTGCCGAAGCCGGATTGGTAGGTGCGGATATTCATCGGGATCGAATCGTACGTTCTGGAGCGGTGGCGACGTCGGGCTCGATGCGCCGCGCGCTGCGAGCTCGCTCTTCATCGGTCAGTTCGGTGAGTTCGAGGCGCATCGATGGAAGCAGATCGGCTTCCATCGACCACATCGCCTCGTCGGATTCGTCCAGCCGCAGATTACAACACTCCGCGCCGCATCTGATCGCGCTCGATGCTCTCGAACAGGGCCTGGAAATTGCCTTCGCCGAAGCCTTCGTTGCCCTTGCGCTGGATGATCTCGAAGAAGATCGGGCCGATCGCGTTCTGGGTGAAGATCTGCAGCAGTTTGCGCTGCTTGGTTTCGGGGTCGGCGTCGATCAGGATCTTGTTCTTCGCCAGGCGCGGCACGTCTTCGCCGTGGTTCGGCACGCGCTGGTCGATCACGTCGAAATAGGTCGACGGCGTATCGAGGAATTCGACGCCCTGCGCGCGCATCGCTTCCACCGTCGAATAGATGTCGTCGGTGAAGCAGGCGATGTGCTGGATGCCTTCGCCCTTGTAGGTATCGAGGTATTCGTTGATCTGCGACTTGGGGTCGCTCGATTCGTTGAGCGGGATGCGCACGATGCCGTCGGGCGCCGTCATCGCCTTCGACACCAAGCCGGTCTTCGCACCCTTGATGTCGAAATAGCGGATCTCGCGGAAGTTGAACAGGCGCTCGTAGTAGTCCGACCACTTCTGCATGTTGCCGAAGTAGAGGTTGTGCGTTAGATGGTCGATGAAGGTGAGCCCGAAGCCTTTCGGATTCTGATCGACGCCCGGGATCGGGGCGAAATCGTCGGCGTAGACATCGCGGCCGCTCGGCACCAGATACAGCATGCAATCGCCGATGCCCTTGACCACCGGCACATCGATCACGCGCGTCTGCGGCCGGTGCGCGACCGGTTCGCCGCCGTTGCCGATCACTTTCGCGAACACCTCGTCGGTGGGCCGGGTGAAGCGCACCGCGAAACCGCAGGCGCAGGGCCCGTGCTGGGCGGCGAAATCGGCCGCGAACGAATCCGGATCGTCGTTGACGACGAAATTCACCCCGCCCTGGCGATACACGGTGATGTCCCGCGCCTTATGCTTGAGCACGGCGGTGAAACCCATGCGGCGGAACAGGTCGTGCAGTTTTTCGCGCGCGGCGGCCGGGGCGGCGAATTCGACGAACTCGAAGCCGTCGATGCCCATCGGGTTTTCGAACGTGGTGACCTGCATTCCGAGGTTCTTAGGCTGCGCGTTCATCGGTGTCTCCCAAGCGATTCATGGGCGCGGGCGCGCCATCCGTCCCCTTATAGTTTCATGTGCAACCAAAAGCAAGGTGCAGCGCAAGATGACCGACCACCCCGTGCTGGAACTCGAGCGATTTCTGCCGTATCGCCTGTCGGTGCTGTCGAACCGGCTCAGCAATGCGATCGCCAAGAGCTACGAAACCCGATTTCAACTCTCCGTGACGGAATGGCGCGTGATCGCGGTACTCGGCCGCTTCCGCGGATTGTCGGCAAACGAAGTCGCCGAACGCACCGCGATGGACAAGGTGGCCGTCAGCCGCGCGGTGGCACGCCTGCTCGAATCCGGCCGCCTGCAGCGCGACATGCACGAGAACGACCGGCGGCGTTCGGTGCTGGAATTGAGCGAAGCCGGTTATGCGATTTTCGATTCGGTGGCGCCGATCGCGCTGTCGTACGAGCGGGCCTTGCTCGAGGCGCTGGAGCCCGAGGAGAGGGAGACGTTGTTGATGTTGCTTGATAAGTTGGCGGCCAAGGCGGTGGATGCGGAGAGGGTTTTGTAGTTTTTGATTGCTGTGTTTTTAGCAAGGCAGCGCAGTTCTCTTTCTTCTTCAAGGAGAGGGCTGGGGTGAGGATGGTGTTGATCTTTCCGACCCCGCCTTAGACCTCGTCATTCCCGCGCAGGTGGGAATCGAGCGACTCTGAAGCGTTCCGCTTCCCTCGGTTTTGAAGTTGCGACTTCGCGAGTTTCGTCCCCCTCAGCGGGGGACGAATCACTTTCTTTGCTTGTGCAAAGAAAGTAACAAAGAAACACACCCCGGGTTACACGCCCTTCGGCCTGGCGGCCTCGGGAAGCTCCGGGCGGGTGGGGTTTGTCGACAGACCGTCCATGGTCTGACGACAAACTTGCGCGCATCCATGCGCGCAACCCTGACGGGCTATCCACCCGCCCGGAGCCGCTTCACACGGGGGCCCCAAGAGCGAAGCGAAAGCAACATCAGGGGCCGAGCAAAGCTTTGATTTTCACTTCGCCTCAACGGCGGCGACCAGCGCCGAATAGGCTGAATCGAAGCCGCAGAGTGCAGCACGAAGCTATTCGGCTCGTGTTCTTCTCGTGGTTTTCTTTGCTCTTGTTCTTGCGCGCAGGAAGCGCGCGCTCTGGCTCTTCAATCGGGGCCCCTGTGCCGCGGCGCGGCGGCGGAGGAAAGCCCGAAGGGGCGCGCGCA